>CVSY01000001.1:0-530 GCA_001180285.1 Prochlorococcus marinus
ACGACATAGTGATCTGGATTTTCTTCCCTGAATTTTTGAAATTTATCTGAAGGACAATCGTCCGCTAATGAGCATCCTGCGTCAATATCTGGTAAAAGGACTGTTTTATTAGGGCTAAGTATTTTTGCGGTTTCGGCCATAAAGTGCACACCACAAAAAATTATTATATCTGCGTCATTATTTGCAGCTTTCCTAGATAGATCTAATGAATCTCCAATAAAATCTGCAATTTCCTGAATCTCTGGTGCTTGATAATAGTGCGCAAGAATAATTGCATTAGCTTTTTTGCAACGCTCCTTTATTTCAAAAATCAAATCCTCTTCGTTTTGAACTGATTTCTGTTTTGCAGTAGAAGTTATACTGGTCAGGATTTAGAATATCTCTAAATAGATTATATGCCTTTAAACAGAAAAAATTCTGACAAATTTAAAAATTGCTATTGTTGGTGACTGTCATGGTCAATGGTCTGAATTAGACTTGAAAGTTTTATCGATTATTAAACCAAATATTGTTTTATTTGTTGGTGATAT
>CVSY01000002.1:0-375 GCA_001180285.1 Prochlorococcus marinus
GGTAGAGGGTGATGATGAAACTCTTCAACAAATGACTAAGCAACTTAATAAGTTATTTAATGTTCTGGGAGTCGTAGATTTTACTAATCTCGCAGCTGTTGAAAGGGAATTGATGTTACTAAAAGTTTCATCGAAAGAAGATACTAGGAGTAATATCCTTGATATAGTACAGATCTTCCGTGCAAAAGTTGTTGATGTATCTGATATGGCCTTAACTCTCGAGGTAGTTGGAGATCCCGGGAAGTTAGTTGCTCTAGAGAAATTACTCGAGCCATACGGCATACTTGAAATAGCGAGGACTGGTAAGGTAGCTCTTAAACGCTCTTCAGGAGTTAATACAGAAATGTTGAAAATAAATAAATATTCTCTAGAAAT
>CVSY01000003.1:0-20766 GCA_001180285.1 Prochlorococcus marinus
TTTGTCTACCCCTTACCTTTCTTAAAGGTAAAATTTTTTCTTTTAAAAGTAAAAATTTAACATCAACCAAATTTACCTTCAATTATTGCCGGTGTATTTATTTATGCCTTAATTGTGTCAACAAAGATCTTATTTGGAAGTATGTACAGTGGCTTGGCCGGAGGTATGGCGCTTTCAATATTGATGTTGCCTACCGTGATAAAAACCACTGACGAAGGTTTAAAGTTAGTGCCAAATGAGTTGAGATATGCGTCTCTTGGTGTTGGAGCAAGTATGTATACAACCATATTGAAAGTTACTTTGCCTTCTGCCTTTAGATCTATTGCTACTGGCGTTGTACTTGGAATCGCAAGAGCTGCAGGTGAAACAGCACCTTTGATATTTACGGCTTTATTCTCTTACTACTACATAACAGGCTTTGGAGACTTGTTTTATGAGATGGGTTCTTTGGCTGTATTGATATACAACTTTGCACTTGAACCTTATGATGCCCAGAATAAATTAGCCTGGGCAGCTTCCTTTATTCTTGTTTTGTCGATACTATCAGTAAATATATTTTCAAGGATATTAGCTGCTTTTACTGAGAAAACTAAGAGAGTATAAATGATCAAAACTAATAAAAAAACACCAAAGAATATCATTTTATCTCTTGAGAATGTCTCTATTAGCTATGGAACTTTTGAAGCTGTAAGAAATGTTTTTTGTAACTTTAAAAAAGGCAATATAACATCTCTTATTGGTCCTTCTGGTTGCGGTAAATCAACTGTTCTTAGATCTTTAAATAGGATGAACGATCTAATTCCTAATTGTTCATTAAAAGGGACTGTCCTCTTTGATGGAACTAATATTTACGATAAAAGAGTAGATCCAGTTGAAGTAAGAAGAAGAATTGGAATGGTTTTTCAACAACCTAATCCTTTTCCTAAATCTATCTACGAAAATATTGCATTTGGAGCAAGAATTAATGGCTTTACAGGAGATATGGATGAACTAGTAGAAAGTTCACTTAGAAAAGCTGCTTTATGGGACGAATGTAAGGATAAATTAAATGACAGTGGTTACTCTTTATCTGGTGGACAACAACAAAGATTATGTATTGCTCGAACGATTGCAATTGAACCTGAAATAATTCTTATGGATGAACCTTGTTCAGCATTAGATCCAATCTCTACTTTAAAAATAGAAGAGACTATGCACGAACTGAAGAAGAATTACACAATAATTATCGTTACTCATAATATGCAACAGGCATTAAGAGTTAGTGATATGACTGCATTTTTTAATGCTATTGAATATGAAGATGGTGATGGAGGGAAAGTTGGTTATCTTGCAGAATTTAATTCCACTAAGAAAATTTTTAATTCTCCAAAAGAAAAAACCACTCAGGAATATATATCAGGTAAATTTGGTTGATGTTAAATTTTTACTTTTAAAAGAAAAAATTTTACCTTTAAGAAAGGTAAGGGGTAGACAAACAGTATAAATACCTATATAGTTATTTCGAATTAGCAAGTTTATCTTTGAAAAACTACCCTTTTCTACCTTTCTTGATTTTTGCAGGGGCTCTCATAACAACTGCAACAATCGGATTGCCTGTATTTACTTCATGATTTGAGAGTATTTCTATTTCAGGTAATTTTATGCTTTCAATATTAAATAAAGAATTAATTGGAAGTCCTCATAAAACCTAAATAAAGGGAAATTTATTTGACTTTATAAAAAAAAGAGAGAATATGAATCTGTGTGGGAGTGAAAAATCTGTATTAAAGCCATTCTAAAAAGTGGTTAATTTCTAATTTATTTATCATGGATAAAACTAAAGAACAGTTAGAAAAATTAAGAGAAGTAGCAGAAGCATCTCTTACAAAAACGGATGAACTTCAAAAAGTTCTTGCTCAAATCGAAGCTCTAATGTCTAGAGAAGAATCACAAACATTATCAAAGAAGAAGTAATTATTTAAAAAATAATTTTAGGTTTTGTACTTTTAATTACACCTCTACAAATCCATTGTAGTTATTAATTGGTTATGCAGAACCCGTTCCAAAGTTTTCTGTTAGGTCTCGAGGTCTTACCTTCTTTAAGTAAAAGACCTCTTTAAATTGTATGTTTTTATTATATTTTTATAACCTGCTTATTTAGTTGATTACCTTATAGATTTCTTTCAAGCAGACATTTACATCGAAAGATTCAGTATTTACAACTTCTAATCCTGTTTTTTCTGTAACTTCAACAGTTGCATTGCATTCGTCTTGTTTAAGAGCCATATAACTTGGCTTTATCTCTTCTATATCTAATTCAACACTTGATTCAGTTTCTTCCTTATATTGCTCCATTACTAGTGTAAGTGCTTCTATTTCAACGGAAAAATTATCATTTGCTTTTGCACCAAATGGCATAAAAAGAAATGGAAATAAAATCAAGGCTATTAATTTTTTCATTTCTATAAAATGTGTTTATTTTTTTTATAACGTGGATTGCCTGCTAAAGAAAGGGTCATTAGCTGTATAAATTTTTTGTTATCTATTTCTACTATAAGAACTAGATTAATAGACATAAATTAATAGATAAATAAAATAAACGAGACTTTTAAGTATAAATTGGTATATCTAATTGAAAAATTTAAGTCACTTCAATAGGATTTTTTTTAAGATTTTATTTCGATAATTTCTTCTTCAGAAACAATTGCCCATTTTTTAAATGACTTTTTGCAGGGATATCCTCCTGTTAAGTCTCCAAATGCAGGTAAAAATAAAATATTTTTATTCTTATCCAATGCAAAGCACCTAAATGATAAATTATCTCCATTGTTTTTTAGATAGATTTTTGGATGATAATGTCCACAAATATTTAGGGTTTTTTTGTTTTCTGAATTAACTGGCTCATGGCTTAAAGTAATATTTTTAGTTTTTCTTATATCAAAAATTTTTATATTTTTAATATCACAACCTACATCGTGATTTCCTAGGACTAGTTCAACGTTAGTTTTTAGTAGTTCAGGAAGCTCCTCAACTTTTTTTTGAAGAGTTTTATCTATTGAATATTTGCTATGGAATAAATCTCCTAATATTATTAACTTTTCAGGACTATATTTTTTTACTATTTTGTTTATTCTTGCGAAATTGTCTTTATCTGAATTATTAGTAAGAGGTATACCATTTTGCTGAAAATACTCAGCTTTCCCAAGATGAATATCGCATATTAACAACTCTTTTGTTCCCGGTAGAAATAACGCTCTTGAGGGAAGCATCTCTAACAATGTATCTTCCCAACAAAATTTAAAAGAATTTTTTTTCATTTAATCACTATATTTTTTTATAAGTTTTTCTACTCTTTTTTCAATTGGTTCATTACTTAAAGTATTTTTAAGTCTTTCAACTAATAAAGGGAAAGCAAAAGGAGTTGGGGTTTTTATCTCGTTTAATAGCATTTTTAAATTTTTTAATCTTTCTAATGATCTAGATATTCTTTTATTTTCTAATTGATATTCTTTAACTTCTTGATGCGATTGTTTTATCAAAAGATGGCCTTCTTCATATTTAGTAAAGACATCGTAGAAAAGACTTGAACTTATTTGAAGTTGAGAAGAAGTTTTTGTTTTGGTTGGATTATTTTGATTTACTAGTCCACTTATCTGGGCAATATTTTTAAATCTACGTTTTGTTAATTCTGAAAAATTAATGGCATTTTCTAAATCTTCCTCTAATTTTTTGTTATCCAAAAAATAATTAGCTTCTTTTTTGATTATGGAAAAATCATAATCTTCTGAGGTAGTTAAGCTGAATCCAAAATCATTAGCAGTAATACTAAATGTAGATTGTTTTAATTTTGCTAATCTTAAAGCCCATAGAAATGCAATTCCTTCATTTACAAATTTGCCATCAAGTGTAAAAACAAAAATATTTGAAAAATCCTTGGTTTTATATATTTCTATAAGGAATTCATCTTTCTTTGGAATATTTGAAAGAGCCTGTTGTTTCTTCAATATTGGACGTAATGAATTTAGTTCAGGATTAAAGTAATCATAATTTTCTGATTCATTGCATATATCTATTTCTTTTCTCAAACTTTCACAAAGTAGATCAGAAATTGCCATTTGACCTCCAACCCATGCAGGAATTAGAGAACTTTTTTTTGTGGATTTTTTAACGTATAAAATCATATCTCTGATTCTTACAAATTGAAGCATTTTACCGGCAAAGTAAAAGGTATCTCCAGGATTTAATTTTGAGGCAAAATTCTCTTCTAAATTTCCCAAGGATTTCCCTTTCATATATTTAACATTCACAAATTTGTCACTTGTAATTGTCCCAATATTGAATTTATGCATTCTTGTTAAAGATTTGTCTTTTACAAAATATTTAAAGTTTTCATTTTTATTTTGTGATTCTTCTTTAACTATCTTTTTATATTTTGGGTATGCTTTAAGACATTTTCCTCCATATTCTAAAAAGTCAAGACACCAATTCCAATCATGATCTTTTAAGTTTCTATAACTCCAACAACTTTTGATTCTTTCTTTCTCAATTTTTGGATCAAAGCCATTTCCGCATGCCAAACTTATTAGATGTTGAAGAAGTACATCATAAGATAATTCAGGAAGTCTAATTTCCTCAGATATACCGCTTTTTATTATTCTTCTCATGGCACTAATCTCTAATAACTCCAAAGAATTAGTAGGCATAAAAATTATTTTTGATTTCCCGCCTGGTCTATGAGCACTTCTTCCCGCTCTTTGGATAAGTCTAGCTAAATTCTTTGCGCTACCAATTTGAACTATTTGATCTACAGGTTGGAAGTCAACTCCCAAATCTAACGAGCTGGTGCAGACTACCCATTTTATTAATCCGTCTTTAACCCCTTCTTCAACTCTTTTTCTATCTTCTTTATCCAGGGAGCCGTGATGAAGCGCAATTTTGTCTTCCATCTCTGGAAGAAAAAATTTAAGACATTGATACCATCTTTCAGATTGGTTTCTTGTATTGGTGAATAATAAGGTGCTTTTATTTTTATCTAGGATTTTTAAAAGTGAAGAATGACTTCTGATACCTAGATGGCCACTCCATGGAAAGGTCGTTTCCTCCTCTGGCAAAACGCTTATAATTTCGATCTCTTTTTGAATATTTGTACTTATAATTTTGGGTTTAATAGCGCTCATTCCAACGATTGCTCTCGCTGCTTCTTCAATATTCCCAATAGTTGCAGACATTGCCCAAATTTGTAAATTTTTTATATTACCTCTTAGCCAACTTAAAGATAACTCGCACTGGTTTCCTCTTTTACTACCCATCAATTCATGCCATTCGTCAATAATTATTGATGACAAATCCTTGAACAGATTATTAGATTCTTTATTAGAAAGTAAAAGAGATAAAGACTCTGGAGTGGTAATTAGAATATTAGGTGGTTTAGCTAGTTGCTTTTTCTTTTCATATGGGGTTGTATCCCCGTTCCTAATTTCAACAGTGATTTCTTTATTAAAATGTAAAGCTGCTAATTGTATGGAATTTTTTAAATCCCTACTTAGTGCTTTTAAAGGGGTAATTAATAATATATTCACACTTTTATTTTTTTTGGGATCTTCTATCTTTGATAGAGGTCCCATTAATGCAGCATAAGTTTTGCCGCATCCAGTAGGAACTTGTATTATTCCACTTTCTCCATTTATAAATGCTTCCCAAGATTCGATCTGATAGGGTAGTGGCTCCCATCCATTTGTGGAGAAAAACTGTTTAATTTTAGAAATTAAATTATTTTGCTTATTGTTTTTCGTAATATTTTTCATGATATTTTTTTCATTAATTCATAAGCATTCTCTAGACTATCTGCATCATTAATTTTTTTATCTTTTCTCCATTTTGTTATTCTTGGAAATCGTACTGCTATGCCTGACTTATGACGTTTAGAAATTTGTATTTTCTCAAAAGATATTTCGAATACCATTTCTGGTTTTAATGATCGAACAGGACCAAATTTTTCTATTGTATTTTTTCTTATCCATTTATCTAACTCTTTAATCTCAATATTAGTTAAACCAGAATATGCACTTGCAAATTTAATTAATTCTTTATCTTTCCATAATGCAAAACTGTAATCTGTATACAGACCAGCTCTTCTACCGCTACCGCCCTTAGCGTAAATTAGAACAGCATCCAGTTGCATAGGATCAACTTTATATTTCCACCAAATTCCTTTTTTTCTACCAGAGGAGTATATAGAAGTCTTTTTTTTAATTATTAATCCTTCAGTATTATTTTCTCGAGATTTTTCTTTATAAGTTAAAGCATCAGGCCAATCTTTTGGAAAGATTAAATCACATATTTTGAAAATATCAGAGATATTATTCTCAGTTTTAATTTGCCATTTTGAAAAATATTTTTCTAATTCAATTCTTCTATTTTCTAATTTAATTTCTCTTATATCTCTCCCATTAATCTCCAAAAGATCATAAGCAATAAAAATAATTGGATATTTTATTTGGATTGATCTAGTAGGAGACTTTCTATTTATTCTTTTTTGAAGTAAAGAAAAATCAAAGGCAATTTGTTCTTTAAAATTCCAAACTAATAATTCCCCATCAAGAACAAAATCATCTTTTATATGTGACATTTTCTCTACTAATTCTGGGAAAGATTTATTTACTAATTCTTGCCCTCTTGTCCATAACGAAATATTGCCTGATCTTTTAATTAATTGCATCCTTATACCGTCGTATTTCCATTCAAATTGAAAATCATTTATTGAATTTTTGAAGATTTTATCTTCAATAGTATTTGCTAGAAGAAATGGAAATGGTTTGGAATTTAACTCTTGAAGATTGATATTCTTGTTAATTAAAAATTCATATGAATCAATTGAAGGTTTAAAATCACCCATCAATCTATGAGAAATAATCTCTTCCTCAATATTAATTAGTTTTGATATGGATTTTGTGATTAATCCGATAGAGACTCCTACTCTAAAAGTTCCTGTGAGAATTTTATTAAAAATTAGATGGTTATCTTCAGGTAATGTTTCCCAAAGATTTTTAATTTCTAAATTTTTCTCCTCCTCATTAAGTTTTGATAATGCAGGTATTGTTTCTCTTAGTAATTTATTGAGACTTATATTTGATAATTTCTTTTTTCTAGAATTAGTTTTATTTTTAAGTAATAACGTTATTACTTCAGCAGAATCACCAACTTTTAAATAACATGTATCAATTAACCATTGAGGATATTTATATATTTGAGAAAAAAGATTTTTTAAATATCTTCCACTAATAAATCTCTTATTACTTTTTCCAGTTAGTAAATATATTGCCCATGAATTATCTATTGGATCATTAGATAAAAAATAATTCTTTAAAACTTCAATTTTATTATTTGTACTATTATTTGAATCTAGATCTCCGAATAATTCTGAAAACTTTTTTAAGCTCATATTTAATTTCCTAATAAAAGGACGTTTATTGATTCCTTTTCAACTAAATATTTACTTAAGGCTTCACTATCTCCATGATGAAAAAATACATTTTTTGCTTCAGACTTTTTTACTACTTCCAGAATTCCATCCCAATCCGCATGATCAGAGATTGCGAATCCTTTATCATATCCTGATCTTTTTCTTAGAGCTCTTATTGACATCCATCCACTCGCGAAAGCTGTTTGAATGTTTTTGAAATTTTTTAAATAAGAACCCTTACTTAAAGATGGTGGTAATAATATTAGACTTCCTTTAAGTTCATCTATCTTTTTTTTATTTACAATTTTTATAGTATCTTTAATATCAATTCCAAGTTTTCTATAACTATTGTTCATTTTGTGAATACTGCCATGGGAATAAATATTGCCTTTAAAATTTGTTTGACTAATTTCGTTTAACAATCTCTGAGCTTTTCCAAGTGAATAACAGAAAAGTAAAGAAGTTTTTTCTGGTGAATTAGTAATCCATTTTGAAATATCATTTGCTATTTTATTTGATTCATCCCACTTAAATATTGGCAAACCAAAAGTACATTCGCTTATTAAATAATCAGTTTTTACTATTTCATATTGTTTGCAAGTCTGATCTTTTTGAAGCTTAAAGTCACCAGAAATTAGCCATTTTTCTTCAGCAAAAATAAACCTTATTTGACTAGATCCAAGGATGTGACCGGATGGATGAAAAGAAATATTAATGCCATTTATCTTAAATTCTTCTCCATATTCAAAAGTCTTAATTTTGATATTATCTCCAACTCTTTCTTTAAGAAGTATTGCAGTTTCCTTTGTAGAAATGTATTCTTCACAGCCAAATGTAAAGTGATCAAAATGAGCATGAGTTATTAATGCCTTTTTTACTGGCTTGCTTGGATCAATCCAAATATCAGCAAGTTCACAATAAAGATTTCCATCTTTATATCTAATTAAATATTCTTGTTTAGTTCTCAAAACTACATCTCTTACAATGAAGTAAATTTAGCTAATTATGCCCACGCTTGTTTTGATAAAGCTATGGCTGAAATTGTTAGTAAAGCAATAACTACAAATTTGTTACTCCAATTAATCATGAATGAACTAATTTTGTTGAAAGAAACTCTATTAGATGGCACAATCTTTTTTTTATCCATAATGTGATGATTTTCATTATTTTCTAAGTAATTTAAATTTTTAATCTCATTTATTAATTTAGATTCGCAAGTTGAGAGTTTTTCTACTTGATTTAATAATTCAAAATCTTCTGGCCTTAATAAAAAATTTAATTCTTTAATTTGTCTTTCGTTTTTCATAAGAAATTCATTAACTATTTCATCTGTTCCTAACCCCTTCTTTATATTTAAAAGAATATCATCTCTTTCCCAGGATTTTTCAAGAGAATTTAAAATTTTGTTTATGCTCATTTTAAGTATTTTTACTTATGATAAATTATTATTTTTTTCTTCTGTGGCTTATTCCTTTAAGTAATTAAAAAAAATTATTTTTATTTAAGATTTACGAATAAGTCTGTTAGAAAAATATTTTATCTTTACCTTTTCTACAATTTTTTTGGAACTACTTTTATTTTTAACTTTATTTAAATTGATTACTTCATCTGATACATTTTTGCCCGTTTCAAAATAACTTTTAATTTTTTCTGATTCTTCTTTATTTAATCTTTTTGTTGCACCTTTTGCCTTTATTCCAAGTTTCTTGCAGGCTAATAATATTCTATTACTTTCGACATTGAGATCTTTGGCAATAGTAAAAATTGGAGTGTTGATGGACATTATTTTATTAGCTATGAATTTAACATTAATAATATATTTATAAATAAGAAATTAAAAATATCTTTAACTATTATTAATTTCAAAGATTTTTTGTTTAATTAGGCTACTTCATCTTCGAAATTATTTAAATCATTGAATTTTTTCTTCATGGTAGGGTTATTTCTAGTTAATTTCTTTACGGTTAAATCTTGAGATTTGCTGTCAGCGGACAAAAGATGTTTTTTTGAGAGAATTAAAGCCTCTTTAGTTTTTTGTAAATGGGTTATTGATTTATCAATTTCTGAAATTGCATCATTAAATCTATCTTGGGCCAGCGAAACATTTTTACCAACAGCATTTTTGAATTGCTCAAGAGTACTTTCAAAATTAGTTATGTCGTAATTCTCGCGTTTCATTAAATCAATTTGTGATTTGTATTTTAGGGTTTCCATAGATGCATTTCTTAATAGAGAAATAATCGGCAAGAAAAATTGTGGTCTTATGACATACATCTTTGGAAATCTATGAGACACATCTACTATGCCTGCGTTATATAGTTCACTATCTGGTTCTAAAAGAGAAACGAGTACTGCGTACTCACAAGATTTTTGCCTTCTATCTTTATCTAATTCTTTTAAAAAATCTTCGTTTTTTCTTTTATTAGTACTATTTAAACTTTTATTTTTCATCTCGAACATTATAGATACTACTTCAGTTTTATTTTCATCAAATTCTCTAAATATATAATCACCTTTACTTCCAGAAGTGGCATCGTTATCCTTTTCGAAATATGAGTTTTTAAACGCAGAGGCACGATTCAGATTAAATTGGGTTTCGCAATGGATTTCTAGTGTTTCTCCTATCATCTTTGTAGATAATCTAGATTTCATTTCTCTTAACTCCTGAATAGTCAGGTCCCTTTCACTAATCTTGCTTTTAAACTTTTCTTCAATTAATTTTTCATTAATTGAAGTTTCAAGCCTCATCTTTTCAATGGAATTTGTTAAAGATGAGTTCTCTTTTTCTAAATTAGTAACGGCTTCTCTAACTTTGTTTTTTAAAGATAATTCTGAAATTAAAGACTGGTTTTTGATTTCATCCTTCAATTTTATTAATTCATTATTCAATGAATTAATTTTATTTGTTGCTTGATTTTTTAAATCATTAAGGGCATTTGTTTTCTTTTCTTCAGCTATTTTTAATTTGTATTCAAGAGTTTGGATTTCAGACTCTTTAATGCGATTTTGCTCTATTAACTGTATTTTTAACTCACGTTTTAAAATTTCCAAAGCTTTTTTATTATCTTCTTCAGCTAAAGTAAGTCTTTCTTTTATTTGTTTGTTAAATTCTTCGTCTTTTATCTGAAGAAGTATTTCTTCAAAGCTGCTCGGATCAATTCGGAAAGTTTTGCCGCATGAAGGACATTTAATATCTTTCATTTTTTAATTACAAAATTAATATTAGAAAGGATTTAATATTCGAATTATGTAAAAAGAATATTATTCTTGACTAAGAATAAACAATGATCCAATGTTATGCATTAAAAAATAAAATAATTACTCAATAAAAGTTATATTAATCCTGATTCCCTGAGAATATTTATTTTATTTGCTAATTCAATATCTGCGGTAGATATTGAGCGGTCTAAAGTTTTGTGAGATGAAACTGTGTAACCACTATCATCAACAAATTCGTCTTCGGAATCTTTTAAGTGGACATTCTCATTTTTGGCATCTTTCAAATTATCCGACTTGTATATATTTGACTTGCTGACATTACTATATCCGAAATTCGCAATTCCTCTGGCATCTAATGCTTCCTCAACTAATATTCCAACTACTTTAGACCTACTTATAGATTCGCTCTTGGATATTTCATCAATAATTTCAAGTACCCTTTTCCTAGGGAGATATCCTATTCTTTTAACTTTGTTTTCCATGAGCCTTTAAATATGTCAATATTGTAACATTTCTGTCAAATAAAATCAGATTTTGATTATTAGCACTTATTTAAAAATCTTAAATAATGAGATTAAAGTATAATTCTAAAGAATTCTAATACAAAGTTATTTCTCAACTAGTAATGAGGATAGTTTTATATGCTTCTTCAATTTACTCTTTCAGATTGGCTCGGATTTCTGAAATTTCTTAATTTAAATTCCAAATTTTATGAAAGATAAACTATATGATAATGCTGATAGCTTTGCAATGTCATTTGATGAGGAATGGGAGAAAATTGATTGCGATGATATACGATTAAAGATAGATAAGGTATTTGAACTTTTATCAGATCACCCTTTTTTAATATCGAATCCGGAAAATGCTAGAAAAATGGCAGAATTTAGGATTTTTTCATTAAAAAAATTTCAATAATTATTTTTGAATTTTATCAATATTAACTACTTAAGGTTAATCTTAATTACTTAAGGTTTAAATAGTTGGTGAATTAAAAAATCCCTTACTGTATAGAAATATTATTATGCCAATAATTGGACCTATCCCAAAAACAAATAGAACCAATTTCGCAGAATTTTTTGTTTGACCTAATTTTTGATCTTTTAAATATGAATTAATTTGATTATTTTTTTTGGATTTTTTCTTTTTCATGAAGGATATATTACTACAATATGACTTTAAAAGATTTTGATATGTTATTGGGTTTGAAATGATTTTTCAATTTAACAAAATTGAGATGGGAGTCAAAAAAGACTGTGTTGTATAATTTAAGGATCTAAAAGCAAATATGAGTGCAACCAAGAGAGAGGAGGTATGTTCTCACCTTAGATATATAAGGTTAGAGCTAAGAGAAATGCATCAAATGCTTATTAAAGAAGATTTGTTGCCAGATCTTAATGAGGCAAAGGAAGTTCATGCACAACTTGATGCATTATTGGATTTATTAACAGAAAAAAAAGTAAATAAGATAAAAAGCCAGTTTTGAAGCTTTTGGTTAATTTAAAAAATTTAAAGATAATTTGTAGCTGATTCTATTTTTTTTCGATTGTCATGCATCTGTTCTAATTCATTGTAAATTTCTTTAATTTGGATTTGTATTAGATCGGTTGAATTTATATTGCTTAACGCATGTAATGCTGAAAGAAGGCTTTCCTTGGCTTCAATTAAATGTCTACATTCTTTACTGCCTGCTTCGTATGACATAAGGTTTCAATAAAAATTTTATTATCACAAATATATTAAAAATTCTTCCGTATTGCTTGATACTCTTATCAAATCAACGCTTATTATTGTGATATTCAATACAGAATAAGTGTTTAATTTTACTAGTATTTAATAAAAACTTATGCAAGAAAACTCTAATGATTATAAATTCTGTATTAAATTAGCTTTAGATCATGCAAAAAAAAGAATTAATCTACTAGATAGCTCTAATAAAAAGTGCGTTATAGAAGAATATAAGGAATGGATTAATGATGGTTTAAATAAGCATACAGTTTTACTACTAAGAGATGATCCGATCATCTAAGAATGATTTAAAAATATTTTCTAATTCTTTGTACTAGAAGTAACCCTAAATAAAAAATAAAGACTTAGGATGAAAATTATTGACAAAATTACAGTTAATGCAGAAAAATCACCCATATCTATATCTAAAAAATTTATTTAACTATAGCAGTTAAGTTAAGTAAGTCCTGCATTTAGTTCTCCTTAAAAAGTGAAAAAATAAATTTTTTAAAACTTTCTTTTTCTAAAAATATTTTTTTATTTTTATAGGTTTTTAATTTCTTAAAAATTAAATCAACTAAGTCTTCTGATTTTGGAGTCATATATTGAATTTATTTTTCCAACAAATAAATTTTCTCTTCACCTATTTTATCTGGCTTTGTTATTTTACATCCTTTATCTTTGTCCATATTGCAATCTTTCGTAGCAGGAACAGATTTCCATGTGCAAATTTTTTCTTGGGAATCTTCTTTTAAAATATTCCATCCATCATCTAAGTATTCTGAAATGCCATCCTCTCCACAAGAAAACTTTATTTCCATTCTTTTCTTTTCTGAATTAGGATTATCTTCAATATTTTTTTCCAAATTATTTGTGGGATACTCTTTATTAGTGGATGTCTTACAAGAAATTAAGAAAATTGCGATTAGAAATAACATAGGAACTTGTTTTATTATTTTCATTTTTTTAACTTTTGATGATTCTAAATTATTTAAATTATAGGTTATTTTGATTCTATTAATTTTAATAGTTTATCCATTTTATCCATCAATTCTTTTACATCACCTGGCTTCGGTAATATTAATTCATCCGTAACTTGTAAATGCATTTTCTTTAAGTTTTGCCTCAAATCTTTTAAATGCATTTTTACGTTTTCTTTCTTTTGTTTTATATCAGTCATAGGAATAAAATTTAAACCTTATTAAACTTAAAGTTACTATCATAATATTTAGATGCTTATTTATAGAGAATAATTCAAAATTTAATTTTTTAAATTTTCTATTTCATAGATTTCTTCGCCACCATAACAAAAATTTGTAGATAACATTTTTATTTCTCTATTATTAATTCCGATTGTATTTTTATTTTTAATAATATAATTTTTAGCAATCGCTTCACAATTTAATTTATTTTTTGCATGTTTAATAACTGGATAAAAATATGCCAATGTAGTAATTACAAATAAAAATATTATTATTGATTTCTTTTCATTTTTAATAAATTCTTTAGATGTTTTTTTAGCTTTTAATATTTTTACTAGTAATTTATCTGGTAATCCTATTTGAACAAATAATAACTCTACCCACCATGGAAGCGCCTTATCTTTCTTTTTCTTTAAGTTCGAGGGAGTATTCATTTTCTTGGCTTCATAGTTTTGGTTTTTCAGTTCTTTAGGATTAGTTGTTTCTTTTTTATTCATATCATCCAATGATTTATTTGGAATGTAGAGGTTTTATTTTGATTTGGAAACTATATCTTTATTTTATAAGTTTTAATTTAATTTATCTATGAATTTGAGTATTGTTAATCTGTATTTAGAAAATTTAAATGGAAAAAAAAAGAAGGAAGTTAAATAAAGATTTTGAGAGAAAAATATGTTCATCAAAAAAAAATGTCGAATTAGTACTGGCGAAAATCTATGATATCGATGATGAAGACATACAAAAAGAATATATGAGCGCCTTTAACAAAGTTGTTTACTTATATGAGGAATTAAAAGAAGATTACGAACGACAAGGATTTTCTGATAATTCTGAAGAACTTCTCTCAAACTATAAAAATGCATTAAATCTTTTCGAATCAGAATTTGAAATTTAAATTCAATTTCGAATTACCGTTTGTAAGGGGTTACAGGTATTTCAATTAGCTTTCCTTTTTGGAGATCAGATCTTTTCTCTTGTAAATTTTTGATACATAAAGGTACTCTTTTCTCCTTTGCGCAAAATCTTTTTATTTGGTAATCAGTAAGTGATAATGATTTATTACTTAATGATAAAAAGGCCAATAAAAACATAAAAAAATTAAATGCCAATTTCATTTGTTTTCTCCTAAATATTTTCTAATACCTTTTAATTTAATTACTTCTTATTATAAAGATCTATGATTTTTTTTAATTCATCTTTACTTAACTCTGTTGAAATAAAAACTTCTTGAGCTGTATTACCCTTTCTTGCGATTGCTTTATATCCGTTTATAGTTTTCACTGACAATCTAATTATCAATTTAGAGGATCTTCCTCTGGCTCTTGAAATAACAGCTGGAGTTATTGTCTTAATATTATTTTCCAGTGCTAATTTTTGAAGTATTGGAATTAGACCTTCTATATTTGTACTATGATTTAGAACTAACCTTCCCAATTTAATTTATTATAATTCTATTGGGAAAAATTTATTTCTGAGAAATTAACTTTAGCTTTAAAATGATTAAAAAATATTGAAGTTCTGTTATATTTATAAAAACGATTAAATTCTAATGATCTTTCAAATAGGCTGGGCAGCATTGGCTGCTATTTTTACTTTTTCAATTGCCATGGTTGTTTGGGGAAGAAATGGGGACGGATCCATTGACATATGATTTCATTTTTAACTTATGAAGTCTATTTAAGTAAATTTCTTATCTTAACATCGTTTGTTTTACTCATATTTATAACGTTAGCTGTAATTTATATATCTTATATCTCTTGGAAAGATAAAAAAAGATTAAAAAAATAGATGTTTATTTTTTTTGGTCTTTTTTCTTATCCTTAATTCTGAGCTCTTCAATTAATTCTTTTGCTTGTTCCATTTTTGATATGCTGCTTTTGTAGATTCCAATATCTTTTTCTGCTTTATTAGCAGATAAGCTTAACTTCTCAAAAATATCAGAGGTCATTTTATTTTTATCTGATTCATTATTCTCTTTAAAATCTTGGGAGTTTGAAATTAATATATATATACCTAAGTTCAAAATCCTTGAAGGATAAAGTTTAGAATTACTTTTTTCTACTAATACTTTTAAAATATCTTTAGATGTTTTATCCTTGAATTCTTTTTGAGACTTTTTAGATATTTCATTAATCTCCTTCGCCTCAAAATTTGTAGAACTGCATAAAGATTCAAAAAGTAGATCCAAGTGTTTTTCAGGTTGATATCCTTTCATTAATTCTTTGAATGTTTCGGTGAGGCCGACACAAAAGAGATAATCTTGCTTAAATTCATTTTGATGGTTCAAAAGATTAAGTTCGACAAGCATTTCATCAACTATTCTCTTATATAAACCTGGAATGACGTAAGGAAATTTTTCATGAAATAACTTTTTGCTATCTGAAACAGTCAATTTTTCTTTCAATTTTTTATATGTAAACCTTAATAAGGTTAGCGTATGTTGACTCAATATCGTTAATATCTAATAAACAGTAAATATTATTATGATCCCTTTAGTTTTAGAAGAATCGGGCGGTAGTGAAAGAGTCTTTGATATTTATTCGAGACTATTAAGAGAGAGAATAATCTTTCTGGGAGAACAAGTTACTAGTGAAACTGCTAACAGAATTGTTGCTCAATTATTGTTCCTCGAGGCAGAGGATCCAGATAAGGACATTTATATGTATATAAATTCACCTGGCGGATCCGTATATGACGGATTGGGTATCTTTGACACAATGCAACATGTAAAGCCTGACATTCATACAGTTTGTGTTGGTTTAGCAGCTAGTATGGGGGCATTTTTGCTTGCGGCAGGCACTAAAGGTAAAAGAAGCAGCCTTAGACATTCAAGAATAATGATTCATCAACCACTTGGAGGTGCTAGAGGGCAAGCAAGTGATATAAGAATTCAAGCAGATGAAATTTTGTTCTTAAAAGAACGACTAAATACTGAATTATCAGAAAGAACTGGAAAGGATTATGACACTATCAAAGAAGATACTGATAGAGATTTTTATATGTCCCCAAACGAAGCTGTTGAGTACGGTTTAATTGATCTAGTGTTAGATAAGAAACCAATAAAAGTTTAGCTTAATAATTGAGGTGTTCTTTCTTTCTCAGGAATTTTTGTGAATTTGGAAAGAATACTTACAAATTCATCGCCATCTAATGTTTCTTTTTCGATTAATAGGTCAACTATCTTATCCATAGCTTCTCTATTTTTGCTTACTATATCGTAAGTTTCTTTGTAACAAGCTTTGACCATTATTCTTACACTTTCATCTATTTGTTTAGAGATTGAGTCAGAAACTTCACTTCTAGTCATTAAATCTCTACCAACAAATACTTCTTGATTACCACTTTCTAAAGCTATCGGACCTAAATTACTCATTCCAAATCTAGTAACCATTTGGCGGGCCATTGATGCAACTTGTTGGAAATCACCGCCAGCTCCTGTTGTAATCTCACCTTCTCCAAAAACTACATCTTCAGCAGCTCTTCCTCCTAGAGCACCCATTATCCTAGCTTTTAATTGCGCCCTGCTAACAAGGGTTTGTTCATCATCTGGGGTAAACCAAGTTAATCCTTTAGCTTGACCTCTTGGAATGACGGTCACTTTTTGAACAGGATCATGGGCTTTGACAAGTGTACCTATGAGAGCATGGCCGACTTCATGATAAGCAATTAATCTCTTGCTTCTGCCATCTGTTAATGGAGAACCTTCCATTCCCGCTACAATCCTATCTACAGAATCATCAATTTCTGAGATGCTTATAGAGTCTTTTCTCCTCCTTGCGGTTAATATGGCAGCTTCATTTAATAAATTTGCTAAATCTGCTCCAGTAAACCCTGGTGTTCTTCTTGCAATACTTTCAAGTGTTAAATCCTCTTGAAGTTTCTTATTCCTAGCATGAACTTCTAATATTGATAGTCTCCCTTTGATATCTGGTGCATCTACAGTTACTTGTCGATCAAATCTACCTGGTCTCATCAGGGCTGAGTCTAGAACATCGGGTCTGTTCGTGGCCGCAATTATTATTATGCCACTATTACCTTCGAAACCATCCATTTCAGTAAGTAATTGATTAAGAGTTTGTTCTCTCTCATCATTACCTCCACCAATACCTGCACCTCTTTGCCTTCCGACAGCATCGATTTCATCAATAAAAATTAAACAAGGACTATTCTCTTTAGCTCTTTTGAAAAGGTCTCTAACTCTACTAGCACCAACACCAACAAACATTTCAACAAATTCAGAACCTGATAATGAGAAAAATGGCACACCTGCTTCACCTGCAATTGCTTTAGCTAAAAGGGTTTTACCAGTACCAGGAGGTCCCACCAATAAAACCCCTTTAGGAATCCTTGCTCCTACAGAAGTAAATTTTTCTGGTTTTTTCAGAAAAGTGACAACTTCTTGCAAATCCTGTTTAGCTTCATTAACACCAGCAACATCATCGAATACAACTCCTGTTTCAGCTTCCATTGCAAATCTTGCCTTTGTTTTTCCAAATTGCATTGCTTGGCCAGGACCACCAGGCATACCATTTGACCGCCTAGCTAGCAATATTAAACCTCCTATTAGGATAGCTGGGAAGAGTAAATTACCTAAGATTCCTAATGCAGGAGGGGCTGTTTTTACTGGATGAACATCAAAACTAATCCCCTCATTTTTTAGAATATTTATAAGTTCTGGTGTTAAGCCGGGAAGATCTACACGCAACCTTTGAACTTTATTGTCTAAATCCGAATCTATTGTCTCTATAACTGCATTTCTGCCTCCCTCAAAAATATCAACAGATGTAACCCTTCCTGAATTTATATAATCTAAAAATCTGCCATAACTAACTCTTGCTACCGCTGAATTTCTTGGAGCAATAGTAGTACCATTAGATTTAAGTGAATCTACATTGCTTGAGGATAAAAATTGGTACGAAAGTGCAATTACTAAAACTATAGGTAAAGCCCATAAAATTAATGTTTTAAATTTCTGATTCATTAATTTGTAGAAAGTTAATTCTTGGATTCTAGAATGAATCAGTGCATTTCGTTGATATTTTCTCTAACTTTATGCTTATACTACCCTTTAAAAGTATCTAATTTATAAATGAAATTTGAAATCAAAGATAAGGTTAAGTTGATTGCGCCAGTCTCTTACTTGAAGACTTCAGATAATATGCCGATGTTAAGACCACCTGATCTAGTAGCAATTGATGAAATTGGGGAAATTCTATCAATAAAATCCCCAGATACTGTTGAAGTAAAGTTTAGAAGAGGTTCGTTTTTAATCGATATTGATAAGATTGAGAAAAAGTAACTTAAAAGTTTTTCTTCCATTTATTAAAAATTTCTAAACATATATTTTTATTTCCCGAAATACTCAGAAAAGGTTTTGAAAAATACTTATTAGTTAATTTAAGAATATCTAACGACGATATTTCCTCTATTTTTGAATTTAAATCGATCTCAGATATTGGTGGAATACCGTAACTAACTAACTGTATCTTTCTCTGTAAAATTTCATCAAGTGATTGATTTCCTAATAGAAAAGAACCTTTTAATTTTTCTTTTGCTAAAAATATCTCAGCATCAGTCAACGGATTAAAAAGTAAATTTCCCCACAGTTTTGATAAAAGTTCAAAAGCAAAAAGGGCTTGCTCATTAGATACCGATAAATAAATTAAAAATGGAGCATTTCCACTCCTGATTGGATAATAAACACCTAAATCGTAAGTGATACCATGTTTTTCTCTAAAAAGTTTAAATAAAGCAGCGCTCATTCCGTAAGATAAATATGACTCCAAAACCTTAAGAGGCAAATATTTACTACTTCTTCGCGAGCAAGTTTGGTTCCCTATCATTATTATAGTTTGATTTGAATCATTATTAATGTAATCAAATCTATTCGTAATATTTAAATTATGATTTAAACGACCTGATTTTTCTTTTAAGTTTTCTCTTTCTAATGTTCCAAAATTTTCTCCATTTATTTCGGGATTATTTGAAATTAAATACTTTTCTCTATTTTTGAAATTTTTAAACTCAAGCAAAACATCTTCATAGGTAATCTTTGAGACATCATTTGCATTGCCAATTGTGTTGAAAGCATAAGGATGATTTGAGTAAACAATTTTTCTCCATTTTTCAAAACATATATTGAATGGATTCTCTTTATCTTTTTTAATGTGATTAATAGAGGATTTTTTTACTTTTTTAAATTCAGTTTCCGAGAGGATTGGCTTATAAATCATTAATTCTAATAAAGGGAATAATTTGCTGAAATGTTCATTTAGAGATTTAATACTTATCGAAATACCATCTTCAAATATTTCTTGATTTAATTCTGCTCCATAGGACTCAATATACTCAGATAGAGTGAAATTGTTAAAACCTTCACATCCTCTGGTAAGTAATGAACAAAGGATCATGTTTATCCCTTTTTTGCCAGTAATATCCATATCACTCCCACCTTTAATCCAAATTGAAGCAGTTGAAAAATTTCTTTTTTTATTATTTAAAAAATATCTTTTTAACATTTACCAGGAGATGCTACTAAAGTGAATTTCTCTCCACGGATATATTCTGTGATCTCTTTGAAGTTATCCAAGTCATTCCAATATTTTAAATGACTCTCTAAATTATTTATTGAAGATTTTCTCCCCCAAAGAAGTTCATTTCCAAAGAATGAAGAGAGTTGTGTTGATGTCTCTAAATTAAAAATATAATTACTTTTCACAATATTTATTGCTTTTTTTATTTCATCCAAAGACAAGGCTTTGCGATTTGAGATCTCATCTATTGTTTTATTAATTTGCTTTTCTACAAAATCTATATCTTTGGACTCACAACTTGCTTCCATTATAAATAATCCTCCTAATTCTCCAGCATTTACATCTACATATATCGATTCAACAAGATTACTATCTTCTTTTAAAATTTTAACTAATCTGCTGTTTCTTCCAACGGAGAGTATTGATGCTAATATCTCAAGTCCAATAATATTTTTTTGATCATTTAGGTTTGGGATAAACCAAGCCATAAATATTCTTGAAAACTCTAAATTATCAAAATTAACTGACTCTCTACCATTCCTAATTTTTAAAGAAGGTTTGTTTTTTAGATTTATTAAATTTGCACTTTCTTTTATGCCAGATAGATCACTTTTTTCAAAAATTTTATAAATTTCTTTAGAGAGAT
>CVSY01000004.1:0-216 GCA_001180285.1 Prochlorococcus marinus
CCCTATACTGCAAAGCAATAGCGCAACCATCTATTTTTGGTTCAATCAATAATCTGGTATCTACTAATAATCCTTTCAAGAATTCATCTATTGAGTCCTTTTCTAATGAAGGTAAAACTAGTTTATTTTTATTTTTAAAGTAATCACAATTAGGGTTTGTCCTTAATAAATTCTTTTCAAGTTGGTCGAACTGCTTATCAGAGATTAAAGCATTAC
>CVSY01000005.1:0-261 GCA_001180285.1 Prochlorococcus marinus
AAAGATTTCTTCCACACGATCTAAACTTACTTGACCAAGTTGAAAAGTATTTAAGGTAAAACCTAATAGAGCTGTTGGGAATACAAGCCTTTCAACGTAAAGAATTAAAGCTACTAAACCACCTATCGAAATAAATCCATTCTCTAATTGAAAAGTTCCTAATGATAATAAAATCAATAATGAAATTGAGGAAATCCCTTGCAACAAAGGAAATAGGGTACTTGCTGTTCTTGCAAGTTTTATCGCTGAATTTCGATAGTC
>CVSY01000006.1:0-513 GCA_001180285.1 Prochlorococcus marinus
TGATGGTTTTCATGAAAGGGACAAAATTAATGCCTCAATGCGGCTTTTCCAACAATGTAGTTCAAATACTAAATTCTCTAGGGGTAGAATTTGGTACTTTTGATGTTTTAAGTGATTTCGCCATACGAGAAGGTATCAAAGAATATTCAGATTGGCCTACAATTCCTCAGGTTTACTTAAAAGGAGAATTTCTTGGTGGATCAGACATTCTTATTGAGATGTACAACTCAGGATCACTCAAAGAAAAAATAGAAATTGAATTAGCGTCTTAAGACAATTAGTGAGTATAAATACTGAATTGATTAATAAAAATTAATATTTTAAATCCTTTTTTTATCAAAAAAACCTTTATTTCCATTCCCCTCAGGGTCAATAAAACTTGACGGATCTAAAATCCATCTTTCAATTAGTCTTTCTAATTTCTCTTGGTCCTTTTGCTCTAAACTATTGCAATTCCTTAAAGCTTGGAGATAACCATCACTATATAATTTAAGATCAGATGGTGTATGAAAA
>CVSY01000007.1:0-230 GCA_001180285.1 Prochlorococcus marinus
TTTACGACGAAATTGTATAGAATTTAACAAGAATTGATGGTCCAAAGGGCCAATTAAATTTGATAAGAAACTTTGGAAACAAACTCGGATTAGCTTGGTGGGCTAAAATTGAGACAGATCAACCTAGCGTAACTTACTGGTACGGTCCATTTATTACTAAACGTAGTTTAAAAGAAAATATTTCTTCTTTTATTAAAGATCTTTCTGATGAAGGGTCTAAAAATATCAAA
>CVSY01000008.1:0-212 GCA_001180285.1 Prochlorococcus marinus
TGAATCAACAGCTTCAAGCAAATTATGGTCTTCAGGGGGAATTTGTATAGGAAAAACGAATTTAGACGAATTTGCAATGGGTAGTTCAACGGAAACTTCTGTTTATGGTGTTACTTCAAATCCTTGGGATATTAATCGAGTACCAGGAGGAAGTTCAGGAGGAAGTGCTGCTTCAGTTGCTGCTGGATTTTGTGCAGCGGCGATAGGATCTG
>CVSY01000009.1:0-1075 GCA_001180285.1 Prochlorococcus marinus
TATTTTCAGGAACAGGAGGATTAGCTCTAATACCAATACAAATGCTAGAAAAAGAAAACTTTGAGATCAATTATAAAGATAATCAAGTTTTAATATTTAATCTAAAAAGAAAGTCATTTCAAATCTTAAATGAAGCAAACTAATCTAAATTAGTAATTTCTCGATAAAGCCAAAAGTACCTTATAGTCAAATAAAACAATTTATTGATAATGACTTTTGAAGCGACCTACCTTGGTTCAAATGGTTGGCTTATAAAATTTAAAAAAACAAATTTAATTATTGATCCTTGGCTCAAGGGAGATTTAATATTTCCTCCAGGTGAGTGGTTTTTTAAAGGATCATTAGAAGAAGAAATTTCAATAGATAAAAATATAGATATTATTTTGTTAACTCAAGGATTACCTGACCACTGTCATGTTCCAACATTAGAAATTTTCAGAAAGGATATTCCTATAATTTGCCCTAAAAGTGCTGTTGAAACATTAAAAAAAATTGGTTTTAATTCAATTAAAGTGCTTAAGCCAACTGAAAAGACAAATCTTCTTAATTTAAGTTTTGAAGCAACTGCTGGGGCTCCAGTGCCGCAAATAGAAAACGGATATATTGTAAAAGACGATCTAGATAAGGGGTTTTATATAGAACCCCATGGATATCTTGATGAAAATTTAAACAAGCAAAGTCTTGATGCAGTTATTACTCCTACTAAAAATTTAGAATTACCCCTAGTTGGTTCTTTTGTAAAAGGTGCTGATGTAATCCCTAAATTGATTAACAAATTCAATCCAAAATACATACTTTCAAGCACCATAGGTGGAGATGCAAAATATTCAGGTTTTTTAAATAATTTTATTTCAGTTCAGGATTATGAAGAGGAATTAGATTGTAATCTTGTAGATCTAAAGAGTATGCAATCTATTATGATTTAAATCGATCCCAAAAGATCTTTAATTAAGTCATTTAGATTGAAAATAAATCTACTTTAAAAGGAGCTCAAAAAATTCATTCATTTTTTATTACCTCAATACTTTTATTAGCTTTAAATAGTAGCTATGTATGTGAAAATTCAAAGCTTGAT
>CVSY01000010.1:0-1894 GCA_001180285.1 Prochlorococcus marinus
CTAATTGAAGAGGGAGCTAACTTATGGATATATGATCCAAAGGTTAGTCCTAAACAAATAGAAATTGATCTTAATATTCAATCTTCTAATGAAGAATCTATAAGCTCTTGGAATACTTCTGAGTCAATTATTGAAGCTGCTAGAGATTCAGATGCAATTGTAGTGCTTACTGATTGGGAGCAATTTAAAAATGTTGATTGGGAGGAGATATCTTCTGTAATGCGATCTCCTTCTTGGTTAGTTGATACTAGAAATATCGTTAATCATGAATATGCAATTTTAAGTGGTCTTAAGGTGTGGAGAATTGGAATAGATAATTAATGAGAGTTCTTGTTACTGGAGGAGCTGGTTATATAGGTAGCCATACTGTAAAAGCATTAATTAATGCTGGGCATTACCCAGTGGTTTTAGATAATCTTGTTTATGGACATAAAAATGTAGTAAAAAATATCTTACAAGTTCCTTTAATTGTTGATCAAGTAGGTAATAAAGAAATCCTGAAGCAAATTTTACTTGGTCAACATAAAGCTCTTAAAAATACAAAGCATGAAAACAAAATAATAGAAGCAGTTTTACATTTTGCAGCTTATGCATATGTGGGAGAATCTGTTGATAATCCTCTAAAATACTACAGAAATAATGTTATTGAATCTACTATATTATTGGAAACTTTATGTGATCCAGATATTACTCAACATACAAATAAAAATTCACCAATACCAATAGTTTTTTCAAGTACTTGTGCTACTTATGGTACGCCAAAAGATGTTCCAATTACTGAAAATACTCCTCAAGTACCTATTAACCCTTATGGTAAAAGCAAATTTTTCATTGAAAATATTATCAAAGACTTATGTTACTCTTCAGGACTTAGAAGTGTAATACTTAGATATTTTAATGCTGCTGGAGCAATGCCAGACAGTTCTTTTGGAGAATTACATGAACCAGAAACACATTTAATCCCCTTAGTAATTCAGGCCGCCCTCGGCGTTAGGGAAAATATCAAGATCTTTGGAAATGATTATGATACCCCTGATGGAACTTGCATAAGAGATTATATTCATGTTTGCGATCTTGCCGATGCTCATGTTAGAGCTTTGGATCTTTTCTCTGGGAATGAATTATCTAAACTTAAGCCTTCTGATAAGTCTGATTCAAGATGCTTTGTATTTAATTTGGGTAATGGAAATGGAGTATCTGTAAAAGAAGTTATAACAACAGTTGTTGATATAACTGGTAAAAAAATAAATATAGTTAATGCCCCAAGGCGAATTGGTGATCCAGCAATTTTAATAGCTTCATCAAATAAAATTAAGTCTGTTTTAGAATGGCGACCAAGATACCCATCAATAACTCAAATCGTAAAAGATGCTTATAGATGGCATAAAAAAATTTATGAGAAGAATTAGATTAAATGAGCCTATTAGGTACTTAATAGTAGGAGCGATCTGTCAATTGTCAGATTTAGTTATTACTCTACTTTCTTACAACTTAGGCTTGAATCTTTTTTTTGCAAATAGTTTAGGTTATAGTTTTGGATCTACTATCTCATATGTTGGTCACTCTAAATACACTTTTAAGAAGAAATCTAAAAAGCTCACTTCAATAAAACAAATAGCATCCTTTATAACAGCTTGTTTTCTTGGAATTATATCTGGTTACATCGTTATTAAATTACTTACGATACTCAGAATAAACTTATTTTTTGCAAAATTAATTCAGTTATTCATTATTGCTTTAGTTCAGTATTTATTTAATAGCAAAGTAACATATAAAAAAAATTTTTAATTTTTTGAAATTATCTCTCTTATAAGATATGAGGGCCTCTTTTTTGTTTCAAGAAATATTCTTGATATATATTCTCCTATTATGCCCAACGCGAAAAGTTGTACTC
>CVSY01000011.1:0-240 GCA_001180285.1 Prochlorococcus marinus
GGAATAAAACCTTATTCTATTGACATAACTGATGTACCCATAAATACAACAAATTTAAGTCTTCATGAATCATCTTATGTATTAAAAATTCAAAATAACCTAAATGAATATTTAGATATTTGGAATTTAATAGACAATATTTGGCACTTAAAGCCCTTGAAGTTTGAATTTATGTATATATGGAAAACAAATCAGGAAAAAGAAATGTTTTTACAGAAAGGTAAGGCCCTTAAAGATGAA
>CVSY01000012.1:0-29535 GCA_001180285.1 Prochlorococcus marinus
ATAAAAGTTCCTGAAGATCTTTTTTTAGTTTTAGGAGATAATAGGTCAAATAGTTGGGATGGGAGATATTGGCCTGGAAGTAAATTTCTTCATAGAAAGGAGATAATTGGTAAAGCATATTTCAGATTTTGGCCTTTAAGTCAAGCTGGCTTTTTCAATAAATAAAGCCTCTTTCTCACTCTGACTTCATCAAAATAAATTTTTGAAGAGGGTTTTAACTTAAAGTGCTCCTGAAGCAGTTGAATCAATTATTCCTCCAAGGTGTGTAGTAATGTTTAGAGCGCTAATCACAGGGGGCTTATTGGGATCATTGAAAAGGTCAATTATAGTAATGCCGCCATTACCTTGTTTTATCATCCAAATATTTGAATAATTAATCCCAAGGATATTGCAAATTAGAGTTTTATTGACTGCATCATGAGCAACCAGAAGGCTTAGATCATTTTCCTTTTGAGATAAACAAATTTTGTTAAAAGCTTCTACGGACCTTTCTGAAACGTCTTTAATAGATTCACCTTCGGGCATTATTACATCTTCAGGTTTATCATGCCAATTTTTTAGTAAAACAGGCCACTCTTCTCTGATTTCTGCTTCCAGTTTGCCCTCCCATAATCCGTGACTAATTTCTACCAGTGAATCTATTCTTTCTATTTTTAAATTTTTGTTATTTTGAAGGATTATTTGTGCAGTCTCATAAGGCCTATTCATTGAACTTGAAAATGCCTTATTGAAAGAAATATTTCTCAAATATTCAAAAGTCTTTCTAGCTTGATCTTTTCCGTTTTCATTTAAAGGGATATCAATTTGGCCTTGAAATCTACCCTCTTTATTCCAGTTAGTTTCACCATGCCTTATAAGGAATATTCTGGAATCTCCAATTTTATTTGGAATATTTTTATTAAGATGGGAAGTTTGATTTAAGCATTCAATTTGAGTCTTCAAAGAGTTATCTTTCTTTGAAATATTTAGTATCGAGAAAGAAGCATTTTCTAATCTTATTTTTCTAAAACCTTGCTTAGGCTTTCCTAATAAAAAGAGTATTAAACATCTGAGAATTGCATTATGTCCAACAACTAAAATATTTACATCATCTTTGTCTAGATAAATTTTTAAAATATCTTCTACAAAATTTGTTGCTTGAAAAAATAACTCTTGAATTGGTTTATAAGTTTTATTGTCATTTCTTTTTAAGATAAGATTTTCTGGATCATTTTTCCATATAGGATAAATTTCTGGAAATTTATTTTTTATTTCATCAATTTTCAGACCAGACCATTCACTAAGATCTACCTCTAGTAAATTATCGTCGAATACAATATTTTGTTCTTTATTGAAGGTCTTTTTAATTGTTTTTGCAGTCTCTGCCGCTCTCACAAGTGGGGAGGAATAGATTTTATCGAAGTTTATTTTTGATAATGCTTTTCCTGCTTTTAGGGCTTGTTCGTATCCTTCATCGGTTAATAATGAATCGTCTGTTCTTCCTTGAATTAATCCTTTTGCATTGAAACTGCTTAGTCCATGCCTAACTAAAACTAATCTTATAGCCATTATATAAATTTGAAAATTAAGATAATTTAATCATCTCATGGCGTGATTAAAATAGATACATAAATATAAGGAAATTCAATGATAACTAACTATAGTTTTCAAGAATATAATAAGTTATGATCTCCAAAAATACTTCTAAGTCAAAACTAACTTTAGCTTTTATTTCTCTCGTCATAACTTTTTTTGTATGGCAACAAGGCTTAAGAGACAGTTTAAATAGGCCGTCTGTTTCATTTGATATTAGTCAAAAAGAGCAAGAAATTGCTGAATTATCTGTCCAATCAATACCTGTAAATTTAAAAAAATTTTTTATCATTAATGATCCTGTTGATCAAATAAATAAATCACTATCTGATGTCTCATTTGAAGAGCTAACAGAAAGAAATAAATTAATTCGAATAATTACTTCAGAATCAAATGATCCTTTAATTTATAAAAATATATCCAAAGATTTTGAAGATAAAAACTTTAAATTTCTGATTGATGAGATAGAAAAAAAATCTAGTAATGATTTATATAAAGCAAACTCTGATAAATTTGATTTATTTAAAGGTGATAGATTTTTATATCACCTTTTAAGCCGGAAATTTGACTTTGACGATAGTGCATTAATAACAAAATCATTTTCAAGGAAAATGTTTTTTAAAATATTAGCCATAAGACTAATACCACTTTTAACAATACTTATTGGCTCTATTCTGGCTTTAAAAATATTATGGACAACCATATCTTTAAAAAGGTTTGGTTGGAAAGAAATTAAATCCTTGGATTTAGAATTAATAGATATGGTTTTATTAATTGCAGGTGGATTTGTTGTTTTAGGAGAAGTGGTATCACCTTTATTTTCTATCAGTTTGGTTGAACTTTTTTCTAACAATATCTCTAATGAATTGTCTCAATCTTTAAAAATTTTTTTTGGATATCTTTTTATGGCTATTCCGCCATTATGGATAGTTTTTTATCAAATTAAATCCTTGAATGGTGAATTTACTTTTAAAAAGGATTATTTACAGTTCAATTTTTTACCGATAAAAGATGCAATTATTCAGGGAATTAAAGGTTGGTTAACAATTGTTCCTTTTGTTTTATTGATCTCTCTAATTATGAATAGTCTGATCGATAATCAGAATGGTAGTAACCCCTTGCTGGAAATTGTTCTTAATAATAATAATTACGTATCATTTTTTCTATTATTTGTAACAACAACTCTATTAGCTCCACTATTTGAAGAGATTATATTTCGCGGTATTTTACTACCAACTCTTTCAAGAGATTTTGGAGTGATTTCGGGCATCATAGTTTCAGCTTTTATCTTCGCATTAGCTCATTTAAGTTTGGGAGAAATGCCGCCATTATTTGTTCTAGGAATTGGATTAGCAATTACAAGAATTGCTTCGGGGAGTTTGTTTTCATCAGTGATTATGCATTCTTTATGGAATGGATTGACCTTCTTAAATTTGTTCTTATTGAGGACATAAAGAATTTAATTTTTTACTTGCGAATCAAACAAAAAGATGTTTATTTAATTAATAACACTTCTTTTATTCAAACAATAAATCATAAATGAAACCTTATGGGAATTTACTTAATTTAAAAAAAAAAGTTTCATATGAAAGTAAAAAAAACTCTGAGAAAATATCTATAATTAGTACCAAATTAGTACATCAAATTTTCGACACTATTAATATTTCTCTTTTAGTATTAATTTTCACCTTATTTTTCTTGTCTTTTAATAGTCAAACAAAATGGTCAAATACATATAAAAACTTATCTAAAACAAGAGCTATCAATAATAATCTTATTGATTATATTTCCAAAATTGAAGAATTTTATATTAGTGAACTTGAGTCTACTAATACTTATAGAAAAACTAAACCTAAAGATTTAATCTATCTAGATAAACTTCCAGAAAAAAAAGAAAGTTTTTTTAAGAAAAATTTAAGTAGTTTCATTGAAGGTTTTAGCCATAGCAAATATCAAAGGGGATATTGATGAAAAAATACAAAAAAATTGTTCGTCTAGTACCCCTTGATCAAAGAAGATTTAAATTTCTTTATATTTTTAGCTTACTATTAATATTTTGTTTGTTTGGTAGATTAGTTAAGTTGCAAGTCTTTAACGCTTCTGATTTGCAAAGGAAAGCTAGATTAATACAGTCTTCTAAAACTAACGCCTTAAAAAAAAGGAGAGCGATTGTTGATAGAAATAATAGACTAATTGCTTACGATAAACCGCTTTTTAAATTATGGGCCCATCCAAAATATTTTAATTTTCCTGGTGATTCAATTAACAAAGTGCGCAGTATTGAAGAAGTTACAGAAAAATTGTCACCTATCTTGGATATAAATAGTGAAATACTCTTGAGTAAATTTAATAATAAAATTAGTGGTATCAAGCTTTTGGATAAAATTTCCGAAGAAAAGGCAGACAAGATTAAAAACCTTCAAATAAGCGGACTTGATTTGTTTAAATATTCCCAGAGATATTATCCACAAGGGGAGATTTACTCAAATTTGGTCGGTTTTGTTAATGATGAGAATATAGCTTCAGCAGGTTTAGAGCTGCATTTAGATAATCAAATTAAAGTTTTTAATAAAAGTAATTTTATAAAAATAGGTGGAGATGGAACACCTCTTCCGGATAATTCGGCCCCGGGTGATTTTATTTCTGATTACAAAAAATTAAGCCTTACTATAGATTCAAAATTACAGAAAGCGTCATTCAATGCATTATCAAAGCAAGTAAGCAAATGGGAAGCAAAGAAGGGATTTGCAATAGTTATGGACGTTAATAATGGTCGGATTCTCTCCTTGGTTACAGTCCCGTCGTACGATCCAAATAAATTTTGGCAGTATGATTCTGAACTTTTTAGGGGTTGGTATTCTCAGGATTTATTTGAGCCTGGTTCAACTTTTAAACCTATTAATCTTGCCTTAGCTTTAGAAGAAAAAGTAATCCAAAAAGATGGAGTAGTTGAAGATATAGGGAAAATTAATGTTGGGGGATGGACACTTTCCAATTGGGATAAAAAAGGTAATGGATACATTGACTATCCAAAAGTTCTGCAGGTTTCAAGTAATGTTGGGATGGTAAAAATAATGCAAAATTTAGACCCCACAATTTATTGGGATTTGCTAAAAAATTTAGGTATAAATAAAAATTTAGAGACTGATTTATTTGAATCAACTGCTGGCCAACTTAAGAGAAAAGATTTATTTGTAAATCAATCAATTGAGCCTGCAGTAACTTCTTTTGGTAAAGGATTCTCAATCTCGCCACTTAAATTGCTTCAACTTCATGCGGCTCTGGCAAATGGGGGTTTTGAAGTGACTCCTCATGTAACCTCAACTTTCAAAGAAAGATTTGATAAAAATCCAAAAAAACAATTTTTTTCACAAGAGGTTTCTAAAACTGTTCTTGAATGGATGGAGAGCGTAGTTGATAAAGGTAGTGGATCTGGAGTAAAAATGGAGGGTTATAGGATTGCTGGGAAAACGGGTACTTCTCAAAAAGCTTTAAATGGTTCTTATACAAGTAAAAAAGTTTGTAGTTTTGTCGCGACCTTACCAGTTAATGATCCAAAATATGCTGTTCTTGTAGTCGTTGATGAGCCTTCTAAATCATATGCATATGGTTCAACTGTGGCAGTACCAGTTGCGAAAGAAATTATCGAGAGTTTGATAGTAATTGAAAAAATACCTCCTAATATTAAAGATCATGGAATGATTGTTAAAAAACCCTAAAATTTTCCAATTTTACAAATATTTAATTCACTTTCTGATGATTTCATCAGGAATTAAAGCTAGTTTGTATATGTATATGATTATCTAGACATGAAATCTATTCTAGAACAATTGTCCTCAATGACCGTTGTTGTTGCTGATACTGGAGATTTAGATTCGATAAAAAAATTTCAACCAAGAGATGCCACTACTAACCCATCTCTAATACTTGCTGCTGCTAAGAACCCTGATTATGTGAAATTAATTGATAAAGCTTTAGAAAGTTCAAAAAATGCATTGCCCCAAGGCTCCTCTGAAATTGAATTAATTAAAGAAACTGTTGACCAAGTTTCAGTATTTTTTGGGAAAGAAATATTGAAAATAATTTCTGGGCGCGTATCTACAGAAGTTGATGCAAGACTGAGCTTTGACACCGAAGCTACGTTAGAAAAAGCTAGAAAATTGATTAATCTTTACAAAAATTTTGGAATTGAAAAGGAAAGAATTTTGATTAAGATTGCTGCAACTTGGGAGGGAATTAAAGCAGCTGAAATCTTAGAAAAAGAGGGTATTAGGTGCAACTTAACTTTACTTTTTAATTTCTGCCAAGCGGTAACTTGTGCCAATGCAAAGATAACTCTAATTTCTCCGTTCGTTGGTCGTATATTGGATTGGCATAAAGCAAAAACTGGTAAAACTAGTTTTGTTGGTGCTGAAGACCCTGGTGTTATTTCGGTTACACAAATATACAAATACTTTAAAGAAAAGGGATTCAAGACAGAAGTAATGGGAGCGAGTTTTAGAAATCTTGATGAAATAAAAGAATTAGCAGGTTGCGATCTTTTAACCATTGCACCAAAATTTCTTGAGGCACTGAAAAAAGAGAAAGGAAAGTTAGTTAGAAAATTAGATCCAAGTACCCAAATAAATCATTCTATTGACTACGAATTTGAAGAAAAAGATTTCAGATTAAGCATGTTAGAAGATCAAATGGCAAGTGAAAAGCTTAGTGAGGGTATCACTGGATTTAGTAAGGCTATAGAAGAATTGGAAGAGCTGCTTCTTAAGAGATATTCAGAAATTAAAAATCATAAATTAATTTCTGCTAACTAAATTTAAGTTTGAATGTAAAAAAGAATTAAGTTCCACTTTTTGTTAAAAGTCTTCTGATAACTCTTTTTGCGATATCTTCATAACTCATTTCTCCTGATAATATTTGAGCAATACGTTTAGGCGCTGTTTTTCTTTTGACTCCTAATTGGTATCCAGTTCTAGGAAATCTATAAAATACCTGGGCTATTCTCCTCCCCCAAGCCATTGATTTACCCCAAATGTTGTTAATTTCTTTCGTATAAAGATTTAAATCATCTACTTTTCCTGCTAGGCACTGATCTATATATTCTGCAGCATAAAAACTGCTAATTAAAGATGGTCTAATTCCTTCAGCTAAAAATGGATCACATAGAGATGCTGCATCTCCAACCGCTAAAACTTTGTCACCATTAATTGAGTGGAAGCCATTCCATATTCTCAGTTTCTTACTTAGTGTTTTATGAGGAAAATCATCAAAACCAAAGCTTCTGATTACTTGTTTGTTTATAGTCTCATTTCCTAAAAGACCATTATTTATAAAAGTACCTAGACCAATATTTAAGCTTTCTCTTAGGGGGAATGCCCATGCAAAACCATATTTAATAAATCCGAACTCAAATCTAACTGCATCTCTAGGTATTTCACCTAACCCTTTCAATCTTAATGAGATTGTGTTCGCAAATTTCGGTTTTCTTGGCCCTAAATTGAAATAACCCGCCCATTTCGATTGGGACCCATCTGCAATTACAAGAAATTCTGCAGTATATTTTATTTCGTTATTGCAAGTAATTTCCCATTTATCATTTTTTTTTATGATTTTTTCGATCAATAACGGTCTCATTATCTGAGCTCCATTAATCAAGGACTCATCAAGTAATAATTGATCAAGCTTCTCTCTTTTAATAATCCAGAATGGGGATTCACCAGTTAGATCTGCAGTCACATTATCTGCAGCCTTCCATCTGAATTCAACATTCTTAATTTTAGATTCTATGGAATCTTTTATATCTAGAGGAATAAATCTTTGCATTGAAGATGCCATACCACCTGCACATGGTTTGTAATCTTGGAATTCTTCTTTTTCAATAATTAAAACAGAATATCCTTTCTTCGATAGGTTAAGAGCGGTGGAAGATCCTGATAGACCTCCACCAATTATTACAACGTCAAATCCTATCAAACTTTTAGTATTTCCTTCTCTTTTTCAGATAATTTAGTTTCTATTAAAGCAATATATTTATCTGTAATTTTCTGAATTTCAGATTGATTATCTCGCGATTCGTCAATAGAAATGAGACCTTCTTTTTCGTCTTTTTTTTCTTTATCAACAGCATCTCTTCTTATATTTCTCAAAGCTACTTTCCCTTCCTCTGCATATTTAGAGGCTAATTTACAGAATTCTTTTCTTCTTTCTTCTGTTAAAGGAGGAACATTTATTCTTATTACTTTACCATCATTATTTGGAGTAATACCTAGATCACTCATGGAAATAGATTTTTCTATCGATTGTAAACATGAAATATCAAACGGTTGTATTGAAATTGTTTGTGAATCAACAGTGCTAATTGTGGCAAGTGATTTTATTGGTGTTTCTGCTCCGTAATACTCAACACTTACTCTGTCTAGCAATGACGCATTAGCTCTGCCTGTCCTAATTGTATTAAAGTTTCTTTGAGTGGCTTCAATACTTTTATTCATATTTTCTTGAATTTCTTGTTCTTTCATAATAAAAAATTTAAATAAGCTTTAACTAATTAATGAACCTATAGGATCCCCAGCAACCGCTTTAGAGATGTTCCCTTTTTTGAATATATCAAATACCATAATAGGGATATTGTTATCTTTGCATAGTGCAATTGCAGTACTATCCATCACTGCGATTTCATCACTTAGAACTTGTTGATAAGTAAGAGAGGAATATTTTTTTGCATCTTGAAATTTATTAGGATCACAATTATATACTCCATCAACTTTGGTAGCCTTCATAACAACTTCAGCATTTATCTCCGCTGCTCTCAGAGCCGCTGTGGTATCGGTTGTGAAGAATGGATTTCCGCATCCTCCTCCGAATACTACAACTCTACCTTTTTCTAGGTGTCTCATAGCTCTTCTTCTGATATAGGGTTCGGCAATCTCCTGCATTTCTATCGCAGTTTGAACTCTGGTTGCAACTCCTACTCTTTCTAAACCATCTTGAAGTGAAATTGCATTCATTACTGTTGCGAGCATACCTACATAATCGGCCGTGGCTCTATCCATGCCATCTGCAGATCCTTTAAGCCCCCTAAAAATATTCCCACCCCCAACAACTATTGCAAGTTGTACATTTTTCTCGACTACTTTTGAAACATCCTCTGCAATTGACTGGACTATGGCAGGATCTATACCATAAGGTTTTTCACCCATTAGTGCTTCACCACTAAGTTTTAAGAGAACTCTTTTGTAAGTCATTCAATAATTGTACTTTTAAGACATTAGCAAGTAAATGCACCAAATTTATTTTTTGTTCAAATATTGCTTTCGTCTTTAAACATTTCTAACCTGCCTAAAGAAAATTTAAATAACAATTTGCTTCAATTAAAATTCAACACACTTTTGTGCTTTTATTCCTTGTTCTTTAAATGGATGTCTTATAAGTTTCATTTCTGTAACTAGATCGGCGTAATTGATGATTGAATCAGATGCTCCCCTTCCAGTTAAAACAATATGATTTTTTCTATTATTTAAGCTTTTTAAAAAAGTGATTATTTCTTCAGCTGCAAGATAACCAAGTTTTGTAGCAATATTAATTTCATCAAGAATGATAAGTCTATAGGATTCGTTCTGTATGTATTTTTTGGCTAGTTGCCATGCATCTTGAACTAATTGTTCATCTCTTATTCTGTCTTGTGTTTCCCAAGTAAATCCCTCTCCTAATGAATGCCAAGATATGTTTGAAGACAAGTTTTTAAGTGCTTTTTCTTCTCCAGTGGTCCAGCCTCCTTTGATAAACTGAATTATTGCTACTTTATAGCCATGCCCTATCGTCCTTAAAGCCATACCTAAAGATGCAGTTGTCTTGCCCTTGCCATTTCCTGTAAAAACAATCATTAATCCCTTTTTTGTTTTTCTCATTTGTAGTCTTTTGGCTTGAATATCTTTTCTTTGCTGCATTCTTTTTTTATATGAGCTCTCATCGCTATCCAGTGATAATTTACCTCCCATTCCAAGTTTGTTTGCTTGATTATCGAGGTTAAATATTTTCTCGGAGGATGAAGGTTTTTCTTGCATATGACCCTTATTTTTATTTAAATATTATAAATCTTTAAATATTTTTGACTCTTTTAACTTTTAAAAGTGCATTATTTACTGCCTGTTGTTGATCTCTTTTAGTAATCCAGTGGTGATAAGTTTGAGTATGTAAACTAACCGAATGCCCCATCATTCTGGCAGCCACAGTATCTGGTAAATCATAAAAAATTGTTCTAACTGCCCAAGCATGCCTTAGATCATAAGGTTTTATTTGTAAAGAGTAACGCTTAAACTGGTCTGTAATTTTTTTTCCAATATTCTGTAAGGTTGTAATCCTAAGGTCCCTATTAATGTTTGGTAGAAGTTGTGGATTTTCACCAAGTTTTGACAATTCGAACTTTTCCACCCATTCAGGATGAAATGGCCAAACTTGATGTTCCCCAGTTTTAGTCGTAGGTAAAACTCTAATAATTTTGTCCCCAAAATTAGTAAGAGAACTTAAATCACAAAAAAATACTTCATGATTCCTTAACCCATATGTAGCCATCAGACCAAAAACAAATTTCCAAGACTTGTTTGGGATCTTCTCCCACAGTTTCTCTATTAATTCGTCTTTAGGTAGATCCCTAAATCCTGCTTTGTTCAGACCATATCCTCTAGAATTTAATTTCCAATCTTCTGGTAGTTTGATGTCCAAAAACTTAGCCAAAACACTTAAAGAAGTAGCGCATTGTTTCCTACTTCTACTACCTTCTTTATAACTTTCAAGTGTTTTTTGAAATATTTTTTCTAAAGACTCATTTTCATAATCATTGTAAATATTTAGGATTCTTTTCATATATGGTTTGTAAGAACTTCTCCAAGTAGTTTTTCTAGTGCTGGTTCGAAAATCACTTTTGTTTTCTTTAAAAAAAAATTCCTCAAATTGATTTAATCTTATGGGTAATTCAAAACCATCATTTATTTGTTTTTTATGAGGGTTGCTTATCCAATTAATCCAATTAAATTGATTCAATTCCAATTGCAAATTGATTAATTGTAATTTTTTTTTAGCTTCCTCTAATCCAGAAATATCAGCCTTTAAACCAAGAGATATTCTTTGAATTATAAAATGATTTTTATCTTCTTTAGAGGGCAGTGAACCACGAATATTTAATTTCTCTCCTCTTTTCTCAATTTTAAGCTTGCTGCCTTGAGTAGCAAATTTATCATTGACATTATTAATTTCCTGAATTACGTTCATTTATTTATATAATTGTCCTTATAATGACGTTTTTAATGTTGATTTTCAATCTCCATAGTTTTTAAATGGATAAAATAGGCGTCTTACTAATGAATTTAGGAGGGCCTGAACGCATTACTGATGTTGGCCCATTCTTATACAATCTTTTTTCTGATCCAGAAATAATCAGAACCCCCTTTCCTTTTTTTCAAAAGCCTCTAGCTTGGTTGATTAGTACGCTTAGGAGTACTACTTCGCAACAGGCCTACCTTTCTATAGGCGGAGGTTCACCTATTAGAAGGATAACTGAACAACAAGCAAGAGAATTACAATCTAAATTAAGGGACAAGGGGTTCAATGCTACTACCTACATCGCAATGAGGTATTGGCATCCCTTTACCGAATCTGCGATTGCTGATATGAAAGCAGATGGCATAGATCAAGTTGTTGTAATACCCTTGTATCCACATTTTTCGATAAGTACTAGTGGTTCGAGCTTTAGGGAATTAAAAAAATTGCGAGATTCTGATGATGAATTTAAGAAGGTTCCAATGAGATGTGTAAGGAGTTGGTTTAGTCAATCAGGTTATTTAAAGTCTATGGTCGAATTAATTTCTGAACAAATTTCACTGTGTGAATCACCTTCAAAAGCCCATATATTTTTTACTGCTCATGGAGTTCCTAAGAGTTACGTAGAGGAAGCTGGAGACCCATACAAACAACAAATTGAAGATTGTTCTTTATTAATAATAAATGAGCTAGAAAAATGTTTAGGGCATAGTAACCCTCATACACTTTCCTATCAAAGTAGAGTTGGTCCTGTTGAATGGTTGAAGCCTTATACAGAAGAAGTGTTAGCTGATCTTGGAAGATCAAATGTTAATGATCTGATTGTGGTGCCCATAAGTTTTGTTGGAGAGCATATCGAAACATTGCAAGAAATTGATATTGAATATAAAGAAATTGCTGAAAAGGCTGGTATTAAAAACTTTCGCAGAGTTAAGGCTCTTAATACCCATCCTACTTTTATTGAAGGTCTTAGTGATCTAGTGATTTCCTGCTTAGAAGGACCACTTATTAATATAGAGGAGGCTTCACAGTTGCCTGAAAAAGTTAAACTTTATCCCCAAGAGAAGTGGCAATGGGGTTGGAATAATAGTTCAGAGGTGTGGAACGGAAGGGTTGCAATGATTATTTTTCTTGTACTTTTTATTGAACTTATTTCAGGCTCTGGACCTCTACATAAATTAGGAATCTTATAAAGAACAAATGAAATTTATTCGATAATTTTTAATTTAATTAAAGATTTTTTTGAATAGATTTCTGACATTACATTTCTAAATGAGGCAAAAGTATTTAATTGAGTTTAATATTTATAGTAAATATTGAATTTCTTTAGTGACCCTTACTTCGAGATCCTTTTCAAAGGGTAGTTCAAAACAAGAAAATCCAGTTTGGATAACTGGTGCAGATGCACTAATGGATTCTTTAAAAATTCATGGAGTAAAAGTTATATTTGGATATCCTGGGGGAGCCATACTACCAATATATGACGCTGTTCATAAGGCAGAACAAGATGGTTGGTTAAAGCACTACATGGTTAGGCATGAACAAGGTGGTTCTCATGCGGCTGATGGATATGCAAGATCTACTGGTGAAGTAGGAGTATGTTTTGGAACCTCAGGCCCAGGTGCAACAAATTTAGTAACTGGAATTGCCACTGCGCAAATGGATTCAGTCCCTCTAGTTGTAGTTACAGGTCAAGTCCCAAGACCTGCTATAGGCACAGACGCTTTTCAAGAAACTGATATTTTTGGCATAACTCTTCCAATAGTTAAACATTCATGGGTAATAAGGGATCCTTCAGATATCGCGAAAGTAGTTTCTGAAGCTTTTTTTATAGCTTCATCGGGAAGACCTGGCCCTGTTTTAATAGATATACCCAAAGATGTAGGTCAGGAGTTCTTTAATTACCAAAGAGTTTTTCCTGGTGAGATTATCCCTAAAGGATTTAAAAGGAATGGAGAAATTAATGATTGCAATATCAATAAAGCAATTAAGTTAATAGAAGATTCTGAGAGACCTCTTCTATATGTAGGAGGTGGGGCAATATCTTCAGGAGCTCATGATGAAATAAAAACTTTAGCAAAGAATTATCAAATACCAGTTACCACAACCTTAATGGGGAAGGGTGCTTTTGATGAAAAAGACAATTTATCAGTAGGGATGTTAGGAATGCATGGAACTGCTTACGCAAATTTCGCTGTTACAGAATGCGATCTTTTAATTGCTATTGGAGCTAGATTTGATGATAGGGTGACAGGGAAATTAGATACTTTTGCACCTAATGCAAAGGTAATTCATATAGATATCGACCCAGCAGAAGTTAATAAAAATAGACGTGTTGATGTTGCAATTGTTGCTGATGTTTCAAAAGCTGTTCTGAAAATTAATGAACAAACTCAAAAAAACAAATTTACTTCTCAGACGAAAAACTGGTTAGAAAAAATTGATTTTTGGAAAAATAAACACCCTTTATATGACCCGCCTAAAGAAGGAGAAATTTACCCTCAGGAAGTTCTTTTAAAAGTGAGGGAACTTTCCCCAGAAGCTTATATAACTACAGATGTAGGACAACATCAGATGTGGGCTGCTCAATATCTTAGGAATTCTCCAAGAAAATGGATTAGTAGTGCAGGTTTAGGAACTATGGGTTTTGGATTGCCAGCGGCAATTGGAGTAAAAGCAGCTTTACCTAATTCTGAGGTAATTTGTATTGCAGGAGATGCAAGTGTATTAATGAATATTCAAGAATTAGGAACCTTATCTCAATATGGTCTAAAGGTGAAATTGATTATTATCAATAATCGCTGGCAAGGGATGGTTAGACAATGGCAGGAAAGTTTCTATGATGAAAGATATTCCTCATCTGATATGAGTTGTGGTGAACCTGATTTTGTAAAACTTGCAGAGTCTTTTGGAGTTAAAGGATACTTAATCTCTGATAGAAAACAATTACAGGATGAATTAAAAAATGCGCTTGATCATGACGGTCCTGCCTTGATTAATATCCTTGTCAGAAGAGGTGAAAATTGTTATCCAATGGTTCCTCCTGGTAAAAGTAATGCTCAAATGGTTGGATATGTTAATTGTGAAGACTAATTTTTTTTCGTCATTTTGAAAAATTAACTTTAAGATAATTCAAAATACTTATATATTTCTGAATTGAAAAAATTATCAAAAATTCTAATTATAGTCTGCTTGATTGTTGTTAATCCTGTAATAGCGAACTCGGCCGAAATTCTTCAAATTAAAAGTTCAAATACTATTTTAGTGGGGGATCAAAATAGAAATTTAACTATTGGATTATTTTGTGTAGATGTAAATGAAAATGATGAGTTTGAAGCAACTAATCTACTTAAGAGTGAATTTCCAAGGGGGAGCAAAGTAAAAATAAAGCCTTTTGGTTTCAAAGAGAATGTTTTGTTAGCCAAAGTTTTTAATATTAAAGGTACTAAGGAGATGACGGAATTATTGGTCGCTAAAAACTTAAGTAGTGAAATTTGTCCAAGCTAATTGTCTTTATGAGCAAATAAGATTCCATTGTCTCGACATTGTTTTGCTCCTTCTCCAAGAATAAAATTCATTATTGAATTTGTATGTGCATAAATTTGAGATATCAATATTTGTATGAGAGATGTTCTCATTTAAAAGTTGTCTATAGGCAGATCTTTTTAGATCAAGTTGATTTAAGTTTTGCTCTCTGAAGTGATTTGAATCACTAAAACAAAGATCTTTTTTAGTTTTAGTCAATTTGAAAGTTATGTTTTTGTTTTCGGCCTTTCTATAAAATTCTTTGAGTGTCACTTTATCAACTAGATAATGTTCCTTAGAAATCGCTGGTCCTATCCCAACAAGTAAGTCATCTCTTGATGTCCCAAAAGTATCGAAAATTTTTACCAGATTTTTTATGATTTTTTTTTCTAAACCTTTTCTTCCACAATGCAAGGACGCTACAGTTCTTGTCCTTTTATCTGCAAAAAATATTGGCATACAATCAGCTGTGTAAACCCATAAGTTTTGACTGCATTTATTGCCAACAAGACCATCTGCATCAGTCTTAGTTCCTTTTTGCGAATGAGATCCAAACACTATCACATTACTGTGATTTTGATTGGAAACACAATTTATGGAATTTCCATTAAAGTGATTCCCTAATAATTGAAGAAATTTCTCAGAGCAAGACTTAGTAAAGTATGCATGTTTGAAATTATTTTGACTAAGAATAGGTGATGAATAATACTCAAATTTTTTGTTTTGAATATAAATTTCATCTTTTGAGAAATATATTTCTTTGTAAGGAATAGTTCCTGCTCCTAAACTTAATTTATGTAATTAATTCAATATCTCTTAAGATCCAGAATCCTGCAAATTTTTCGATATACGGCGTTGACTGTATGGAAATAAATTGATAACCAAAAGAATTTTTTTTATTCTCTAAAAACTTTGTATTCAGAATGTTTGCATCTTTTTCTGGTAAATCAGTTACCAGCCACTTATCATCTTCTGAAGCTTCAAGTATGAGTTGGTTCTTGTTAATAACTAATTTAATAGGTTCTAAACAACTGAACCATGCAGAAAGTGCTAAAGATCTATCTTTGCTAAAAAGTCTTAATCCTGGAACTAAGTAATTATCATCTAAATCTTGCTGAATTGGGAAAATATCTCCAAATTCTATAGGCCAATTTTCTGCTGATTTTAATTCGCCAATTGATATTTCAGAGATAGTTAAAGCATCGCCCCTCACTGCTTCTGGCAGAGGTTGAGGAGGGTTTTCCATTTTAGAAGAAAAAGTAGGGGCTAATACACCTCTTACATAACCTTTTTCCTTTGGATAAATCTCTTTCTCGAGAAATTCGATTCTATCTAATAAATCGTAAGTTCTCCTACTTACGATAGCCTCAATACTAAGTGCCTCCAGAGATTTTTTAATGATCGATTTCATTGACGACCTCCAGAATCGAACTATTGAAGGTTTCTCCCACCCTTGTTTTTTTGCGTCACTTATTGCTTCATTTAGTGCTTTTGTAAGCCATACTGAGTTAACTTCATTGGCAGGGCATTTTTTATTCCAAAGAAAAATATCTTCTGTCTTATAACTTCTTGAAGAGCAAATAATTAACTCCCACCTTTTTTTTCCGTTTGATTCAATAATTGGTCTTGAGTAAAAGTCTAATTCCCAATCTGAAATTTTTAATTTAAGACTTGACTCTATTTTTTTGTTGATGTTCATTTATCTTGTTCTTTTTTATCGAAGAGTGCTTTAGTTTTTAATGCTCTCTCCGTGGCTTCTTGCATAACTTTTTGCTTATCAATAATTAATTCTCCCGCAGAGTTTTCCAGGAGTGCTGTATTGAGACCAATGCGCCCTTTTTCGAGGTCAATTTCAGATATCAAAGCTTTTATAATTTCCCCTTCTCTAAAAACTTCTCGTAAAGAACGAATCGACCCATTTGTTAGTGAGGATTGATGAAGAAGTCCACTAGCTCCTCCTAAATCAATAAAAAAGCCATATGGTTTTACAGCTAAAACTTCTCCTTCAATTAATTGACCTAATTCTAGGCTTGTAAGTTTAGAAACTAATGATGCTTTCTTCTCAGAGAGAACTAATTTTCTGGATTCTGGATTAACCTCAAGAAACGCCACTTTTAGATTTTTGCCAACAAAAGATTGATAATCTTGACCATCTTCAAGTTGGGATCTAGGGATAAATCCTCTTAATCCATCTACATCACAAGTAAGCCCACCTCTGTTAAATCCATTAATTAAAACGTTAATTAATTCGCCATTTTTTGCGGAACTGGATACTTTCTCCCAACTTTGCCTGAGAATTAATGCCCGAGCGCTCACTGTTACCATCCCATCAGCATTTTGTTCTTTGATAACCAAAACTTCCATTTCAAGACCTATAGAAAACTTTTCTTTAAAGTTAGTTATGACACCCAAACCACATTCTTTTTTGGGCATATAACCAGGTGCCTTTCCACCAATATCAACATATAATCCATCACTTTCGATTGCTATAACCTTACCTGAAATGGTTTCTCCAGTAGCCCCAATTGGCTCATTAGCATTTAAAGCCTCCAAAAAAGCACTTTCATCAAAATCGAATTCATCAACTGTTCTTTCTAATTGAAAATCTGTAATTTGCTCAGAAAAATTAAGAGGTCTATTTAAGTCTTGTTGAGAAATATCAAAATCCTTAGTCTTTTCATTATCGTCCTCAATTTCCTTTACTGAATTATCTTTAATTATTTGAGGTTTGATTGCAATATTTTCTTTTTTTATATCTTCTTGCGAATTGTTTTGCTCATTATTTATTTCTTGAGAATCTTTCTTGCTTATGTGAAGTACCTGAAGAGGTTTTTTATTGCCCTTTGGTTGAATATTATCTTGGGCATTTTTATTACTTGCTCCCATCGTAGGTAAAATAAGAATGATTAATTATTAACATACTCTAAATGTTAGTACTCAAAATTAAAATTAATGAACTTTAAACCAATATCTAATAATTTTGAATATTTAAATTGGCAAGAAATTGAGACTATTGCAAAAGAAAAAAGATCAACAGTGATTTGGCCATTTGGCGCTGTTGAGCAACATGGACCTCATTTGCCTCTTGCTACAGATAGTATTTTTGTTGATGACATCATTAGCGAAGTTTTTAAATTATTACCTGCCGATATTCCACTAAAAAAACTCCCAACTCAATATATTGGGTTTTCACCAGAACATAAAGGTTTTGCTGGGACAATTTCACTTTCCTCAAATTTAATAACCTCAATGATTAAGGAAGTCGGAGGTCAATTATCTGAAATGGGTTTTAAAAGATTGATATTAATAAATGGACATGGAGGTCAAATCTCACTACTGAATACAGCGGCAAGAGAGTTAAGAAGTTTCTCACCAGGGATAGCAGTTTTCCCTTGTTTTTTATGGAGTGGTGTTAATGGATTAAGTGAATTGTTAACAAAAACTGAGATCGAGGATGGGCTTCATGCCTCTTTAGCTGAAACAAGTTTAATGCTCGCTTTGAAACCAGAATTAGTAGGTGATGAACGCCCAAATGAGGGCATTAAAGGACAAATCCCAGAAGGCTGGAGTCTAGAGGGGAATGCCCCTACTGCTTGGCTTACTGACGACTTCAGTAAATCAGGTGTTATTGGAGATAGTAGAGGAGCAAATGAGTCTTTAGGAAAAAATTTAAAGGAATTATTGATTAATCATTGGTTCAAATTGATTATGAATCTGATGCAATCAGATTGGCCAAACAATTCTTAAATAAGTTTAAGTAAAAAATGTGACTTAACAATTGAAACTATTTTCATGATATTTAAATAAACTCTCTATAATCATGTAATATTCATGCATAATGAGCTAAAGATTACTGACATGCAAACTCTAGAATCAAATAAAAAAACTATTGAAGAATCGATTAATCCGATTTCTTTAGATTTACCCGACTTCACTACGGATTCTTATAAGGATGCATACAGCAGAATAAATGCAATTGTTATAGAGGGAGAGCAAGAGGCTCATGATAATTACATTTCAATAGCAACTTTAATTCCAAATGAGTTAGAGGAATTAACTAAATTGGCGAGAATGGAAATGAAGCATAAAAAAGGCTTTACTGCATGTGGAAGAAATTTAGGTGTAGTAGCTGATATGGATTTTGCTAAAAAATTCTTTTCTAAATTACATGGTAATTTTCAAGTTGCTCTCGAAAAAGGAAATTTAACTACATGTCTTTTAATACAAGCTATCTTAATCGAAGCATTTGCAATTTCTGCTTATAATGTCTACATAAGAGTTGCGGATCCTTTTGCAAAAAAAATAACAGAGGGAGTGGTTAAAGATGAATATCTTCATTTAAATTACGGTCAAGAGTGGCTTAAAGAGAATCTATCAACTTGTAAAGAGGAATTAATGGAAGCTAATAAGGTTAATCTTCCGTTAATTAAAAAGATGTTAGATGAAGTAGCAGATGATGCATCAGTTCTAGCTATGGACAGAGAAGAATTAATGGAAGAATTTATGATTGCTTATCAAGATACATTGATGGAAATAGGTCTAGATAATAGAGAAATTGCAAGAATGGCTATGGCAGCTATCGTCTAATTACATTTCTAATTATTTAAGGCTTTTAATAATTAATCAAACCTATTTAAGTAGTTACCTCTGTGCTATTGTTCATAACATCGTATAGAAACCATTTATAAATTTTAAATGTTTGGGTTAATAGGCCACTCAACCAGTTTTGAAGATGCAAAAAGAAAAGCTTCGATGCTAGGCTTTGATCATATTGCTGATGGCGACTTGGATGTTTGGTGTACTGCTCCTCCTCAGCTTGTTGAAAATGTAGAAGTTAAAAGTGCAACTGGAATATCTATTGAAGGTTCTTATATAGATTCGTGCTTTGTTCCTGAAATGCTTTCTAGGTTTAAAACCGCTAGAAGAAAAGTACTAAATGCTATGGAACTAGCTCAGAAAAAAGGGATTAATATTACCGCTTTAGGAGGATTTACTTCCATTATTTTTGAGAATTTTAATCTTCTACAGCATAAACAAATTAGAAATACTTCATTAGAGTGGGAAAGGTTTACTACTGGCAATACTCATACCGCCTGGGTTATTTGTAAGCAACTAGAAATAAATGCTCCTCGCATTGGGATAGACCTTAAAAAAGCAACTGTTGCTGTAATTGGTGCTACAGGTGATATTGGTAGCGCTGTTTGTAGGTGGCTTATCAATAAAACTGGGATTTCAGAACTTCTTATGGTAGCAAGACAACAAGAACCTCTAGCGCTGTTACAAAAAGAATTAGATGGTGGCACCATAACAAGTTTGGATGAGGCATTGCCTCAGGCGGACATTGTTGTGTGGGTTGCAAGTATGCCTAAAACTATTGAAATTGATACTGAAAACTTAAAAAAACCTTGTTTAATGATTGATGGTGGATACCCCAAAAATCTTGATGAGAAATTTCAGGGTGAAAATATTTATGTTTTAAAAGGAGGTATAGTAGAGTTTTTCAATGATATTGGTTGGAGTATGATGGAACTTGCGGAAATGCGAAACCCTCAGCGAGAGATGTTTGCTTGTTTCGCAGAAGCTATGATTTTAGAATTTGAAAAGTGTCATACAAACTTTAGTTGGGGAAGAAATAACATTTCCCTTGAAAAGATGGAATTTATTGGAGCAGCTTCTTTAAAGCATGGTTTTTCCGCCATTGGACTTGATAAGCAGCCTAAAGTATTAACTGTCTAAATCATGGCTAAACGTTACCTTCTTGATTTTGAAAAGCCTCTTGTTGAACTTGAGAAGCAGATAGAGCAAATTAAAGAATTAGCTCGAGATTCAGAGGTGGACGTTAGTCAACAGCTTCTACAGCTTGAAACCTTAGCTGCTAGAAGAAGAGAAGAAATATTTAAATCTCTCACCCCTGCACAAAAGATTCAGGTAGCTAGACATCCTCAAAGACCAAGTACTTTGGACTTTGTTCAAATGTTTTGTGATGACTGGATCGAATTACATGGAGACAGAAATGGTGGCGATGATATGGCATTAATTGGGGGGATAGGTTCGATAAATAATAGACCAGTATTGATGTTAGGGCATCAAAAAGGAAGGGATACAAAAGAAAATGTAGTAAGAAACTTTGGGATGGCAAAACCAGGAGGTTACAGAAAAGCTCTTAGATTAATGCAGCATGCAAATAGATTTGCTTTGCCAATTCTTACATTTATTGATACTCCTGGAGCTTATGCTGGTTTAAAAGCTGAAGAACAAGGTCAAGGTGAAGCAATTGCAAGAAACCTTCGAGAGATGTTTGGATTGAAAGTTCCAATTGTTGCTACTGTCATTGGAGAAGGAGGTTCAGGAGGCGCACTTGGAATAGGTGTCGCCGATAGGTTACTAATGTTTGAACACAGTGTTTACACGGTTGCTAGTCCAGAAGCATGTGCATCAATTTTGTGGAGAGATGCTGCGAAGGCACCAGAAGCGGCATCAGCACTTAAAATTACAGGCAAAGATTTACTTAAATTAGGTATTATAGATGAGGTTTTACCAGAACCTTCTGGTGGGAATAATTGGGCTCCTTTAGATGCTGGTAATACACTAAAAGAGGCTATTGAGAAACACCTGAATGATCTACTTCAAATGCCTGAAGACCAATTAATTGAGGAAAGATACAAAAAGTTCAGGGTTTTAGGTAAATTTATTGAAGCAAATAATATTGAAGAGATTTATAGTGAAATCCCCCAAAAAACTGAATAACTTGAAACTAGCTTTTATAACTGGTGCTACGAAAGGTATTGGTAGATCTACCGCAATTACTTTTGCCAATGCTGGCTGGGATTTAATTTTACTCTCCAGAAATATGGATTTAATGGAGAAACTAAAGAGCGAACTGTTGACCACTAAATCAAAAATTAACCTAGTAAAATGTGATTTATCTAATCCCCTAGAAATAGAGAATAGTGTTAAAGAGGCAATTGAGAAATATGGATGCCCTTCAGTATTGATAAATAATGCGGGTTGCGCATTTAATAGCTCTTTAGTCGAAATGGAATTAGGTCAATGGGAACAAACTATTCAAATAAACCTGACAAGTGTTTTTCAAATTTGTAGTGCAATAATTCCTCAAATGAGAAAAAATGGTGGTTTAGTTATTAATGTTAGTAGTCATGCCTCTTATAACGCATTCCCCCAATGGGGAGCTTATTGTGTTTCAAAATCTGCATTAGCTATGTTTACTAAATGCTTGAGGGAGGAGGAGAGATCTAATTCAATAAGAGCTTGCACAATAACTCTTGGTTCAGTCAATACTCCTCTTTGGGACTCCGAATCAATCAATTCTGATTTTGATAGAACTTCTATGCTCTCCGCAAAAGAGGTATCAGAAACTATTCTCTACATGGCTAATAAACCTCAATCACAATTGATCGAAGACTTGACTTTGATGCCTTCTGGCGGAGCCTTTTAAATATTCTGTTAATCTAATTAATCTTAAAACAGTGATTTTTTTTAGTACTATTTGAACCCGATTGAACAAGAGAATGTGATATAGTATATGAGCAATTAAGCTTTTGGAAGATACAGTTAATTAAGTTGCATACAATTTTCTGTTTAAAATTTTATGACCTCTACATTACCCAACGATAATATTAGAAACTTTGACGACCAGATTACTAATAAACTAATTTCTGAAATTATAAGAGACAGAATTAAGAATTCTGGTACAAGATTTAGTGCAAACGATAATATTTCTGATTTTATAAATCCTGGTGAATTAGAAATATTAGAAAAAGAAGTAGCCTCAAGAGTTAAAGACCTACTAAAGTCCCTTGTAATTGATGTTGAGAATGATCATAATACTCAAGAAACTGCTGAGAGAGTTTCAAAAATGTATCTAAACGAAGTTTTTAAAGGCAGATATCATGAACAACCTAAAGTTACAAGTTTTCCTAATGACAAAAATCTTGATGAAATTTATACAGTTGGTCCAATTTCGGTCAGATCTGCATGCTCACATCACTTAGTACCAATTCTAGGAGAGTGTTGGATAGGTATTAAACCTGGAAATAAAGTCATAGGACTTTCAAAATTTGCGAGAGTTGCTGATTGGGTTTTTTCAAGACCTCATATTCAGGAAGAAGCTGTAATGATCCTTGCAGATGAAATTGAAAAACTTTGCGAACCTAAAGGTTTAGGCATTATTGTAAAGGCCCAACATTATTGTATGAAGTGGAGGGGAGTCAAAGAACCAAATACAAGCATGATTAATTCTGTTGTGAGAGGCGATTTTAGACACGATTTAAGTTTAAAACAAGAATTTTTTGAGCTTGTAAAACAGCAGTCCGCTACTAATAATTACTAATATCTTTTTAACAACTTAAAAAGATCCGCTGTTTTTTTTATATCTTTTAAACCTGGAGATATTTCAATACTACTTGAAACATCTAGCCCATCTGGTTTGAAGTCAGTAAGAATTTCATCAATCCATTCAATTGATATTCCACCTGCCAACAACCATGGTTTGCTAAATTGCAAATCCTTTAAATAAATAGAATTTATTTTTTTCCCTGAACCTCCATAAGTTTCTTTATTCCAAGAATCAAGTAGTATCGCATCTACAAAATCCTCAAAAGGTTTTATTTTATCTATGTCCTTTTCCGTTTTTATTCTGAAAGCCTTCCATAGGCCAATATAGGGAATTTTTTTCCTTATTTCTTTGCAATAATCAATATCTTCATCTCCATGTAATTGAATGATAGTTTCACTTGGGTTGCCTAAGAAGTTTTTGATAATTAAATCTATAGGACAATTTTGCACAACAGTTACTCTATCGATTTTTGGATAAAAGTTTTCTAGGGTTTTAAATATTTTTTTCTTAATTTCAGCTGATACATACCTTGGCGACTCTTCAACCGAAATGATGCCAATAGCATTTGCTCCTAATTTAGCGACTTGAAGAGCTTGTTCTTCAGAAGTTAGTCCACAAATTTTAACTAAAGGATTAGTCTTGGGCATATTATTATCCTGCATGTAAGATTAATATTATTGCTAAATATAGCGGAGATTATTTTTGAGGAGTTGGCAAATTTTTAAAATATGGGGAATTCCCTTTAAAGTACATCCCTATTGGTTTGTTATTCTCTTTTTATTCTCATGGAGTATAAGTAATCAGGTCAATTTATCTTCTGGCGATATCTACAATAATAAAGAAGCTTGGATTATAGGGTTTTTAACTTCTTTTTTCTTATTATCTTCAATTATATTTCATGAGGTTTTTCATACTTTTGTTTCACTTAATCAGGGTGTAAAAATAAAAAAAATTACTTTTTATTTTTTGGGAGCAATTTTACAAATAGATAAGTATTGTCAAACTGCTTTAGGTAATATAAAAATTGCAATTGTAAGACCTCTTTTATGTTTTGCTACAGCATTTATCTTACTTTTAATTAGTAATAACAGTGCATCTCAGGAACAAATAGCAGTTAATGTAATTTCAAGAGTAGGTATATTTAATTTATTCTTAGGCTTCTTAAATTTGATTCCAATTGGTTCTTTAGATGGAGGGAATTTATTAAAAAGTATTATTTGGCATTTCTCAGGGAGTAAAAATAAAGGGAGAAATTTCCTCAATAAAGTAAATTTATTATTATCTTTTTTTGTTTTATTTTTTGGGATAATTTGTTTATTTAGATTTAACTTTTACTTTGGTTTTATTCTTTCTTTTTTGGGCTTGTTTGGAATTAATTCTTCAAAATCTGAAAGTCAATTTTTTAAAATTGAAAACATACTTAAATTTAGTAAAGTTTCTGAGATCAAATTAAAACCTTTGAGGAAAATTGAATACGATTCAAATTTCTCAGAATTTAATAAGTTATTAAAAAATAAGAAGGATGCATCGGATAAATATTTTTTTGTTACGAATAATGGTAGATGGACCGGTTTTGTTAATGAGAATATTTTAAAAACTGTTTCCTTAAAAAAATGGGAACAGAACTTTATTGGAGATTTTAAGAAACCAATCGATAGTTTTGAAAGTGTATCTTATAACGATAAATTATGGAGAACTATAGAAAGACTTGAAGAAACAAATGAAGGTTTTTTATTGGTTCTAAATGCAGCAAATATACCTTTGGGGATAATTGATAGGTCAAAAATTGGAAACTATGTCTTGAATAAATTAGGTTTTAATTTGCCTTCAGATATTGTTAACAAATTAAACTTTAAAAATAATTATCCCTTAGGAATTGAATTGCCGAGAATAATTAATTCAATGAAGCAGAAAGGAGATCTTTAATAATTGTTGCCATTAAAAATTTCTATTTTTTATTATTTATGGTGATATTTTTGAAATTTATATTTGGTTTGTTTTCCAGGAATGAAGTTCTCAAATGTTGAACTATTTCATCATTTGTTAGTTTTAAATTTATTTTTGGTGGAGCTTCTTCTTTGAATAATTTGAACCACAAATCTCTTGAAGGATTTGTTTGAATTTCTCCATGTTGAAGGAATGCACCTTTTTTACGAAATTGAGCACTACCTATCCTCTTAAACCCATCCTGATCAACTAAATCGGAAATTAATGAAGTCCCAAAACAATTCGTTTTAATACTTGATTTTCGAAAATTACCATATTGTAAGTTTAGGCCTAATTCTCCAAAACTTTTAATTAACCAATTATTAACCATTTCATAACTTAAGACTTTATAGTAAGTTTTTTTAAATGTTAATGCATATGTTATGCCTCCTGAATGCAGAACAGCTCCCCCTCCAGAGGGACGTCTGACAATATTAATTTCCCCATTTGATAATAAATTTTTCCAATGAAGAGGAATTTCCTTTTGGTGAAAGCCAATTGATAGCCAATCCCCAGTCCAATAGTAGAACCTCAATGTGAAAATTATTTTGGGATTCGAAATTGTCTGATCTAAAGAATTTAAATCTAAAGCCATTTGATCAAATCCAGGTAAATTATTTGTTGAAAAAATTAAAGCCTGATTTTCAATTCTCAAAATTAACTTTGTAAGTTTATTTATGATAATTTTCAATAAATTTTTTCTTTCAATTTGTTAATTACGTAACATCATTTTGTAATAGTGTTTCAAATCTTCTCTTTTCGGTGGAGAATATAGAAAATAATTTTTTTACCATGGAGCCAACTCAAACAATAAATCTTATTGCATTAAGCCTCATAGTTGTTATGCATGCAGGAGTTTTAGCATTAAGACTAGGAATAAGTTTAGGTAGGAACTAAAGTCTATTAGAAAATTTAAAATTTATAAGGTAATAATAAAGTAAGACTGAATTGATTTATTCAGTAAAAATATCAAGGACTTAATTTGTCAAAATCTTTTTACAAAAATAGTATTTTCATAAAAAATTATTTTGGGTCTGTATTTCTAAAAAGACAACAGAAACAGGACAATTTTGTATCATTGATTTTTTTAATTATAAAAATTAGCTTTTCCCTTTTAGCAATAATAAGCCTCATTAAGCTTGGCTATAGTTCTAAAGTAAGGTTGACCAGATTAAGGGAAATTGAAGAATCATTTTTATACGAAAAATATAGATTTAATCTTTTAACAGACAAGTTTGATTATTTATTCTCTTCTGAAGGTGAGCAAAGATTTATGAAGGATCAGGATCAAATAATTTCTAGGGACATTATCAGAGTAATATGGCGTTGATAAGTATGATCTTGAATCATCCTACTTTTCATTTTTCAATTAACTTTTTTGCTAGTGAGTAAGAACATTAAGGGTTTAGTCCTAATAACAGGAACAACTTCAGGAGTTGGATTAAATACTCTAAAACCTCTTTTAAGATTTGGATGGGAGGTTATAGCAGTTAATCGATCAAATAAAAGAGCTATAAAAATAGCTGAGGAATTTTTGACAAAAGAGGAAGTTGAAAATGTTCACTTTATAGAAATAGATCTTTCTAACTTGAATGATGTGAGAAAAGGTTGCGATGAAATATTAGAAAGATTTAAGAAGCCAATAAATTCTCTTATTTGTAATGCAGCAGTTTATAAACCGAGACTAAAGAGACCTGAAAGGTCTGCTCAGGGGTTTGAAAACTCTATGGCAGTAAATCATTTTGGGCATTTTCTTTTGATAAACCTACTTATGGAAAATATTTTATCTTCTGAAAGAGAAATTGTTTTAAGTGGCAAATCAACTTTATTTAAGCCAAGAATTACAGTATTAGGGACTGTTACGGCTAATTATTCAGAACTTGGAGGAAGGATTCCAATTCCTGCCCCAGCTGATTTGGGAGATTTAACTGGATTCAAAAATGGTTTTTTATCTCCAATAAGTATGGCGAATGGAAAGAAATTTAAACCTGGTAAGGCTTATAAGGATAGTAAACTTTGCAATATGGTGACCGTTCAGGAATTATCAAAAAGATATCCTGCAGAGAAGATTATTGTAAATTCTCTATATCCTGGATGTGTTGCTGATACAAAACTTTTTAGAGATACACCTTGGTTATTTAGATTCCTTTTCCCGATATTTCAAAAATTCATAACAAAAGGATATGTTTCTCAAAGACTCGCAGGAGAGAGAGTCGCTCAAGTGGCAACTTATAAAGAATTTGCTAAACCATCAGTTCATTGGAGCTGGGGAAATCGTCAGAAAACTGGTAGAAAAGCTTTTTCTCAAAAGTTGTCAAAAAGAATAATTGATACGAAGACCTCTCAACAAACATATGATTTAACACGCCAATTGGTTGGATTAGATTAATTTAGACTAATCAAATCCTAATAAATCAAAAATCTCTCTATCTTTAAGTGGATTACCCTCTAAAGGTTCTACGTTTTCAAGCATATTTTTGGCAAGAGATAAATATTCATTTTGAACTTCAATAACATCTTCAGTTGGCTCCATTTCAAAAATGGTGCATTTTTTTAGTCTTGATCTTCTAATGGCGTCGACATCTTTAAAGTGGGCCATAGTTTTTAAACCTGTCCTTTCATTGAATTTATCAATTTGATCTGTTTCTTTTGATCTATTTGCGACTACCCCACCTAATCTGACTTTATAATTTTTAGCTTTTGCTTTAATTGCAGAGACAATTCTATTCATAGCGAATATTGAATCGAAGTCATTAGCAGTAACAATTAGACAATAATTTGCATGTTGCAATGGAGCTGCAAATCCTCCGCAAACGACATCTCCTAGGACATCAAAAATAACAACGTCAGTATCTTCTAATAAGTGATGTTCTTTTAATAGTTTAACTGTCTGACCGGTTACATAACCCCCGCACCCTGTCCCAGCAGGAGGACCTCCACTTTCAACGCACATTACGCCATTAAAACCTTCAAACATGAAATCGGTTGGCCTCAATTCTTCGCTATGAAAATCTACCTCCTCGAGAATATCTATAACTGTAGGAACCATTTTGTGCGTCAAAGTGAAAGTGCTATCGTGTTTCGGATCACATCCAATTTGTAGAACCTTTTTACCTAATTTTGAGAATGCTGCAGAAAGGTTTGATGATGTAGTTGATTTTCCGATGCCACCCTTCCCATAGACGGCAATAACTAAAGCTCCTTCCTCAATATTTATTTTTGGATCTTGCTTTACTTGAACACTTCCTTCTCCATCAAGAGGTCTATTTATAGTACTTGTCATTTAAAGCTTAAAACACATTATTATTTATATTCTTGCAGCGCAAATACACATGAAATATGTTTCTAAACAAATATGTATTTAATTGTATTAAAAGTGTGAAATATGTTCTAATAACTGAATTTTTAGGATTAAATCTATTAGATTATGAGTGAAAATACTCATGACTTAATTATATTTTATTAGTAGAAATTAACTGAAATATGCTTTAGCATCGTAGAGAGTTTCATCGCTTATCTCTGGAATTCCTCTCAAGAGTGCGTATTTTTCAGTATTTGTTTTAACTTTACCTCTTACAAAAAATGGAACTTTTGTTAATTCAGCTCTACCAGATTCAGTCCAGATAATTCCTTCTTTACTACTTTTTTCTTTTTTTTCGTCAGAATTTAAAATGTCCTTTGTGTTTGTCGCTGTATGTCCTAAATGGCTTTGATGACCATCAACAAACTCAAAGTCATGTTTGAACATATCTATAAGATGCTCTTCTAAGCCCATCATTAGAGGATGTACCCAGTCATCAAAAATCACATTTGCTCCTTCCCATCCCATTTGTGGGCTATACCTTGCAGGAACATCTTGAACATGCATTGGAGTACTAATTACTGAGCATGGAATGCCGAGTCTTTTTGCACTATGCCTTTCCATTTGAGTCCCTAAAACTAGTTCAGGGGCTGCTTTTTTCATTGCATCTTCCACTTCTAGATAATTGTTAGTTATCAGAGCTTCTACATTAAGTTCTTTTGCTGTTGCTCTTACCTGTCTTGCCATTTCCCTACTGTATGTCCCAAGACCAACTACTTCAAAACCCAATTCTTCCTTAGCAATTTTGGCTGCTGCGATTGCATGTGTTCCATCACCAAAAATAAAAACCCTTTTGCCAGTTAAGTAATTAGAGTCAACTGATTTTGAGTACCAAGGAAGTTTTGATTTATTTTCTAATTCTTCTTTATTAGTCAAGGGGAGATCCAACTTATTATGAACTTCACTTATAAATTCAATTGTATTTTTTATTCCAATTGGAATGGTGTTTGTATATTCCATTCCAAAGTTCCGTTTAAGCCATTCGCATGATGCTTCCGCAATTTCTGGATAAAGACAAATATTTATTTCAGCATCAATTAGTCTTTCAATATCATCAGGACTAGCACCTAATGGAGCGACTACGTTTGTATCTATACCTTGTTCCGAAAGTATGCGTTGGATTTCAATTACATCATCTCTGCATCTAAATCCCAGTAATGAAGGACCCAGTATATTGACTTTTGGTCTGCGACCTAACTCCTTCCACCTTAGAGGACTTATTTTTTCTGAAGAACTTACTTTCTCTCTCAAAAGAGTTCTTGTTAATTGATAAAAAGTTTCTGAAGCTCCCCAATTTTCTTTCTTGCTATAGGCAGGTAATTCAAGATTAACAATTGGCATATCAAAACCCATTCCTTTTGCAAGAGCCCCAGGTTGGTCTTGGATTAATTCTGCCGTACAACTTTCTCCAACTAAAAGAGTT
>CVSY01000013.1:0-256 GCA_001180285.1 Prochlorococcus marinus
CGGTGGCCTTGATGAAGCTTCGCTTCAAGGAGAAAATAAATTAGTATTTGTGGATAATGGAGAATTACGGTTTTCAGAAATAAATATTTCAGACTTTAACCATGAAAATACATCTAACGAAAAGCTTGTGGTTTCTGATAATGATTCTAACGAGGAAATACTTAAGTCTGTTTTAAATGGTTCTGGTCAGAAATCTCATATTAATGTTGTTGCCTTGAATGCTGCTTTAGTGTTTTGGGCAGCAGGAATTGAGGAT
>CVSY01000014.1:0-343 GCA_001180285.1 Prochlorococcus marinus
TCTTCGTTCAGAATTTTTTACATTTGGTCCTTGGCCATATGGACACGCTGGAGATGCAATTGAAAATGTTAGAACTGCTTTTTTTTCAAGTTGGGGATATTTACCAATTAAAGATATAGCGATTAATCATATGCCAGGTGTTCCAGATTTACTTGTTTTGGGATCAAAATTTGGTAGTTTTTTCCCACGCAAATATTTTCAGGATTCAGTAATACTTTATAAGCATGGTTCATATGCTGCATCAATATGTCTACAAGTTGCTCTTGCATATTCTTCTTTAAGATTTTTTTTCAATAGATCTATTACATCTTTAATAACTTTATTATTGGTTTTTTATACTAGT
>CVSY01000015.1:0-73676 GCA_001180285.1 Prochlorococcus marinus
TGTTCATAAGTTGGTAAATATTCAAATTTACTAAATTTATTTTTGTCTATTAATTTGCTTCTTCGACAGTTTGTACTGGTTTTAATTTGAATGGCCTTTCAATTGTTGGATCTTTATGCAGAGCTATTGTTAGATGATTACAATGAGTTTTTGCTTCATTTAGCATTTTTATATAACCTGGATGAATAATATCAAAAGCGCCTGCAATAATTCCTTTTTTTAAGGAACACATATTTTTTTTCCAATCAAGAACATTTACACCCTTATCATCTATAAAAATATCAGCATTAGGTTTTGTAAACATAGGCATTAGTTCATGATAATTACATTTAAATTTTTTTAGTTGCCTCAAAGTTAATTCTGTCCAGTCAATTCCTGAACTTTTTCCTCTAGCAGTATGGAGAATTATATAATGTCCTTCTTCATATAATCTATTTACTTGCTCAATCATAAAAGGTATGGGGTAAGAATTATTATAATCAGGTTTTTGAAATTCATCTTTAGGAGTTTCAAAAATTGTCCCATCAATATCGAAACAATATCTCATACGACCCCATGGAGAAAAATCTGGTGAACACATTCAACAATTCCATAATCATAACTATTAATGTGATAGTCCCAAATAGCTTTTTTTGAAATTGTTCTTAATTTATTTTTTGAGTTAAACCCTGTTAAGATTCCATACTTTATATTTTTATCCTCACAAAATTTTGAACAATTAATTATGTTTTCAGACTCTCCACCTGAACTAATTAAAATAACCAATGTATCTTTATCAGCGTGAAATTCTAGAAATTTCTGGTAAGCTTTTTCCATTCCAAAATCATTAATGAAACATGTAAGCATAGATGGATCAGAAAATACAAGAGATTTCTTTTTATGAAATTTCACATAATCTTGAGATATATGTGAAGCAACTGCATTGCTTCCTCCATTTCCAAGTATTATTATTTTTGAAGAAGATTCCCAAGCATTTTTGAAAAGTGTAAATTCTTCTTTAATAGAAATTGCTCTAAGTGCTTTTATATATGCATCGAAAGGATTTTTTTTCATAATATACCCCCTTTAACACCATCAGTATCAACATTTATCTTCACTTTATTAAAAAGTAGTTTTAATTTATTTTTTTTAGAAAATACCAGGAAAAAACCCCCATTCCCAGCACCACAGAGTTTATGAGCAACAACAGTTTTATTATTACATAGCTCTTTGTCCATTTCCCTAATAATATCATTTGAAGAAATAATTTTGGATGTTTTCTTTTTTTGTTCCCAACTTAAATTTACTAGATTTAGAAATTTATCATAATTTTTATTTTTAAAATAAGCATAAGCCATTTCTAAAGTATCTAGTAGAGGTTTAGTTTTATCTATATTTTTACTGACATCAACCAATACATTTTTTGAATTTCTCGTTACTCCAGTAAAGATCAAATAAGCATCAAAATCTTTAAATATTTCAGTTTCTAAAAACTCATACTTTATTTTATTATCTTTAAAAAACTCAATCCTTTTAAATCCTCCAATACCACATCCGTATGGATCTTGGAAACCACAAAATGGATTAATTTTTAATTCAAGGTTATAAGCTAATTTGCAAATTTCCATTGCAGTAAGGTCTTTTTTTTTAAATATAGATATTGCTTTTATTAAACTAATTATGTAAGAGGAAGATGAAGCAAGTCCACTTCCCTGAGAAAATGAATCGCTGTTTAATGAGATTGTTAATGGTTTAAGTTTAAAATACTGGCAAACTACTCTAACTGGGTCATTTGCAATTTGATTAATATTACTTACTTCTTCCCTCTTGGAGTAATTTATTATAAATTTACCACCATAAATGTTATAACCTAACTTGTCTTGATGCAAAGAAATATAAGTTTTTAAATTACTTGCAAAGCTTATAACAGAACCATAGCCATATTTATTGATAAAAGATGGGGTATCTGTTGATCCTCCAAAAAGAGAAACTCTTAATGGGCAAGAAGCCACGTACATTAAGTAAACCTTTTAATTATGATGATATCAGTTAACGTTTAGCTTAAAAATATTTTTTTGAACTATGTAAGAATAATATGCAGATAACCAACCCAGTTATGAATAAATTTTAAGGTGTTTTTGGCAATTTGCTTGCAGGCTACTCTCATAGATAAAAATATTAAAAATGTAAGATAAAAATGGCTTTTTTTATCAAATTAGATTAAAAAATCTTATCGAATTAATGGTAAATATTTTTTAGTTTCTAATTTGTAAATATTATATGCATTTCCAAATTTTCTAACTAAGGTTTTTTCCTCAAAAAAAGAACCTATATCAATATAAAATATTATTGAAAATAAATTAGCAAAATATAAATCAGTATAAATAGTAGTAGAAGTTAAATAAACTAACAGAATTCCTAAATACATTGGATGTCTAATGTATTTATAAAGGTATTTATTATTAATTACTTGTTTTAAATCGTCATTAATTTTATTTTTTTTAAAAAATTGAATTATTTGAGATATTCCAGTGAAAAGTCCAATATCAAAATGAAAAACAGTTAGTATAAGAAAAATATTTGCAAATCTATTCAAAATATAAATTATAACTTTATTATTTTGTGGAATTTCAAAAAATACTAAATCCGGTTTTAAATTTCTTATAAGATCATAGATTGTTAAAAATAGAATACATTGAGAGATAAAGTATATAAATGGATATAAATATGTCTGGAATCTCTCTCCAAATTTATTTTTAATAATTTTTTTGAAAAATGGTCTTGCTAGGATAGAGTGTTGTAATCCAAATAAAGACCACAAAATAAAACAATATAAAGAGTTCATAAATTTAAGAATTTATCCATTTAATAGTTTTTTGTGTTAAAAATGCGCTGACAAAAAACCAAAAAATTGGATTTGTCAAAAAATTTAAATAAATGAATATTTTTTCATGTAAGTGGATAAAAATCTGATCTATACTCTCTATGTAAGAGATTTGATTTTGATATAAATCTCCAATTAAATTTGGCCCTTTTTGTAAAAAATTTAATAATAAAGGAAAAATGTAAACTAATAGAAAGATACCTGAAGCATTAACAACTTTAAAATTATCCCTCCCCTTCTTCATTAAAAATCCTCTATTTATTATTAGGTATATAATTTTATAAAGATAACGTCAAGTTTAAAAATTGTTTTGTTATTTTTCCGTTCAATATGAGAGAATTTATAAGATATAGGTAATTAAAGCCATGAATGATTTTTTTGAATTATTGAAGGATGTTTATGATTTCCTTTTAGCAAGAAAGAAATATTGGTTAGCTCCTCTAATTATTACTTTAATACTAATTGGAGGAATTGTAGTATTTACTCAAGGAACTGTGATTGCACCCTTTATTTATTCTATTTTTTAATAAAACATAAAAGGCAATACACTTTTTTTAATATGAGGATCAGAAAATTTCCATATAAACCCATCAATATAGAAATGGAAAAATTGAAAAATTAATGGAATCAAGTAAAAGAAATTATAGCTAATATTTTGACTAGAATTCTTATTGATACCAATTAATGCCAAAGATGTCATTAATAAAGAGTAAAATAGAACAAATAAAACATATCTATAAGTTTTCTTTTTTAATTTGGTTTTATTTAAACCATTGCGTGATAGTTCTTTTCTAAAAAATTTTGACCAGACAATTGCAATGTATTGACACCAATGCATGCCAACACCAACTGCAGTAGCAGTTGCTAAATTATCAAAAAATAATATTGGCATATATATTAATACGCCAGTTAATAAAGGCATATATATTCTGATCCTTTTATTTAAGAGTTTTTTTGAATTTAAAAAAACAACAAAAAAATAAAATATAGTTATAAAAAATAAAAAAATATTTACTTGTTTTGAACCGATATAATCAGATAAAATACCTGGATTATTAAGTCCAATAACTAAAAATACGATTGAAGATAAATAAATAATTAAAGAGTGAATAGTATTATTCTTATCCCCATAAATATTTATAAGTCCCACACTTTGTTTTGTCACATGCCATCCAGAAGCACAATAATGAAAAAAAATTACTGTCATTGGAGAAACAAACCAAATAAAAATAAATAAAATCAATGTATAGAGAGGTATAAATAAAAGCTTAAAAAAGTTTTCTTTAATCCAAATCCAGTTTTCCGAGTCGAAAAAGAATAACCAAGTTGAAGCAAAATGTGTCTCAGCAAAAAGAAAAAGAGTAAATATGAATAAAATACTTCCTAAGCCTGGACTATTAAAAATAATAAGTGAATAAAATATGGGAAACCATAAAGGAAAATTTATTAGTAAATTATCATTTAATGAGTTATTTGTTATTATTTTATTTTTATTAGACATAAACTAAAATTCTTATAAAAATAATAATCTTATATTCTTATCTTATACAAAGAATATATAATTGAGCTTTATGAAATTCTTTTTTAATTTATTGATAGATTAAAAAAAGATTAGGTATCTTTAATTACTTGAAATGATATAATTTCTAGATAATTTTATAATAGATTTGATTTTTAAAATAAACAAAAAACATTTTCTTTTAATAGTTACATACATATTTTTTCCAATTTTTAGTATTGATTTTTTTAGTCAATACTATTTCAAAGTTGGCTATTTTAATGAAGCTAAGAAATTAACGAAAAATGAAAAATATGGATTTCATAAGTCAAACATTGAAAGGGTCGATACTTACAGAACAATTTATGGTGACCATAATAGAAATAAGATAGTTAAATTTAGAACTGATCAATTTGGAACAATTATTCCATCATCTGTTCCAGAAAAAAAGTATATAAAAAATAGTATTTTATTTTGTGGAGGTTCATCAACTGAGACATCTGTAATACAAGAAGGTAAACGACTGACTGAAAGATTTACTTTTTATTCATCGATACCTGCAATAAATGCGGGTAAAAGTGGAAAAGGTTTTTCTGGTTGCATAAAAACAATTGATTATTTCTTAACTAATATTGGGAAGCCCAAAAAGATTATAATTTCTACAAATCATAATTCTTTAATGGAATATGGATTTAATGAAATTAAGCAAAATACAAGGCCAAATTTTGAAACAAAGTACAAAAAAATAATTAGAAATTCCATTCCAGGAATTTATAAATTAAGAAGCAAATTAATAGACAAAAATAAATTTAGTAAATTTGAATATTTACCAACTTATGAACAAAGTTTATCTGTGGGATGCTGCTTTGGTTCAGCAAGTTTTAATAGAGATTCAAATTCTGTATATTTTGATTGGCTCTCTAAAAAAAATCAAAAAGAATATTCGGAATATATTCAAAAATTAATACTTGATTTTAAAAACAGACTAAATGATAAATATATGATTGAAAAAATTATAGTTTTTATTGAACCAAATTCTTTTTTAAATAAATCTACAGCAGCACTAAAGGACTATAGACAATATTTACATAATGTTGATGGTAATAAAGTCAATGGTATTCTGTCTGCAAAATATACTCATATTTATGATGAAATTTATAAAAAAAGATTCGAAGCTAATAATTTTAGAGTTATTGAAATTCCATTAAAATTATTAAAATCAGATCATTTCTATGATGCAGGACATACAACACCTTCTGGAGTAGATATGATCGGAAAATTTATAGCTGAAAATATTGAATAAGTTAAAAAAATTATGAAAGCAAATTTTACTTTAATTAAATATCTACCTAAATAATTGCAAATTATATTATTCCTAAAATATGGAATAAAAATACTTTAGATTAATATAAAAATATTAAATTTAATCTGTAAATATTTGGAAGTTATTATTTATTTTTTCCTTCCAATTATCACAAAAAAGCCACCTTCCTGAATCTGGTTTCTATCAAAAAGCATAAATAATTCATTTAATTTAGATAATTTTGGTTTTTTTCGAGTTTGGAAAAGTGGAATAGAAATATCATCTAAATGTGGAATTAAATTTATAAAATCTACACCTTCTTCATCAAACCATTGCATCGTTTCTGAAGGTAAATGCAATGTTTCATGAGGATTAAGAAATTGATCAGTTACCCAAGCATTTCTTTTATCCTTACTCTTTATTTTAAAAGATGTTTTGTCGAATAAAAAAATATTTTTACCAATAATTTTAGCAATTTTTTGTTTTAACTTAGTAAAAAATCTTCCATGCTTATGGTATAAACCTATAACAATTAAACCTCCTGGTTTAGTTACCTCTACTAAGGAATTAAAAGCTTTTCTTGCATCTTTTGTATGATGAAGAACACCGTTACTTATTGTAAAATCAAAATAATTTTTTTTAAATTTCAAATCAAAAACATCCATTTTCATAAAATATACATTTTTGATATCATTATCACTTCTAAATTTCTCACCTAATTTTAGGGAACCGTTTGAAATATCCACACCAAATATATTTCTATTTCCTCGTGCCAAGAAAAGTGAAAGTTGACCTGTACCGCAACCTAATTCGAGAATATTTATTCCATAACTTAATTCTTGATCAATCCTACTAGTGAACAAATTTCTTGTTCCCTTATCATATAAAGAGGCGTAATCCTCACAATCATCGTAATTTGGGAATTTGACTTCATCATAAAATTCTGACATTTTATTGGTAAGTTTATCTAAATTATCAGCAATAAAATTTGGTACTTTATTATCTATTAAATTCAAATTTTCATTATTATAATAAAGTTTTCCTTCTTCATACTCAATATTTTCTAATAGGGCATCATTGACTTCTTCATACCTTTTTAAATCTGACATAAAACCTATTTATATGAAAAATAAAAGAATTGTTTAATCTATACTATAAATTAGATTGCCCAGTATTTATGAAGGAATACATATTGATATATTGAATCATTTAAAATAACCATGTATTATATAAAACCATAATAATTAAATCTAAGTTGGCTAACTATATTCTGGGTATATCCTGTTTTTATCATGATAGTGCAGCTGCACTTATAAAGAATGGAGAAATCATAACTGCGGTACAAGAGGAAAGGTTTTCAAGAAAAAAACATGATTCCAGTTTCCCTTTGCAATCTATTAAGTACTGCCTTATCTCTCAAAAAATTAATCTAAAGGATATTAAGGCAATTGTTTATTATGAAAAACCACTCTTAACATTTGAAAGATTACTTGAAACATATATTGCAACTTCTCCAAGAGGATTAAGATCTTTTATTGCTGCAATGCAAGTTTGGCTTAAAGAAAAAATTTTTTTAAAATCTTTTCTTAAAAAAGAGTTTAAAAAAATACAATCATCACTTATTCCCTATGAAAGACCTTTTATACCAAAATTACTATTTTCCGAACATCACCTTTCTCATGCCGCTTCTGCATTTTACCCAAGTCCCTTTAAAGAAGCTGTAATTTTATGTATGGACGCGGTAGGTGAATGGGCAACTACCTCTGCTTGGATTGGTAAAGAAAATAAAATCGAGCCATTATGGGAAATAAATTTTCCTCATTCATTAGGATTACTTTATTCAGCATTTACCTATTATTGTGGGTTTAAAGTAAATTCGGGAGAATACAAACTGATGGGTTTAGCTCCCTATGGAGAGCCAAAATATGTTGAATTAATCAAAAATAATTTAATAGACATTAAAGAAGATGGCACTTTCCGTCTTGATATGAGTTATTTCAAATATCACCGAGGATTTAGAATGACTAGTAAAAAATTTCATAATTTATTCAAAAATTTACCTAGAGATAAAAATGAAAATATTACTCAGTTCTATATGGATATTGCATCATCCATTCAATTGGTTACAGAGGAAATAGTTTTAAAATTAGCAAAAAACTTAAGAAAAGAAACTGGCTTATCAAAAATATGTCTTGCTGGAGGAGTTGCTCTTAATTGTGTTGCAAATGGGAAGATACTTAAAGAAAAAATTTATGATGATATTTGGATTCAACCTGCAAGTGGAGATGCAGGCTCTTCAATAGGTGGAGCATTATTAGCACATTATGCATATTTCAAAAAAAACAGATTCATAAATGAAAAAGATTCTATGAAGGGATCATTTCTTGGTCCAAACTATAGCAATGAAGATATTATTAATTATTTAAATTCAATAAACGCACCCTTTAAAGTTTTGAAGGATGAAGAAATTTTCCAAGAGGTTGCAAATTTAATTGAAAAAGGTAAAGTAATTGGTTGGTTTAATGGTCCAATGGAATTTGGACCAAGAGCTCTAGGTGCCAGGTCAATAATTGGAGATCCTAGGAATAAAAAAATGCAGAGTATAATGAATTTGAAAATAAAATATAGAGAGAGTTTTAGACCATTCGCTCCATCAATTTTAGAAGAAGACTTGTCTAGTCAATTTGACACTGATGTTAAAAGCCCCTATATGCTCTTAGTATCGAAAGTCAAAAAAAGTCTTTGGAAAGATATTCCTGAAAATGAAAAAGTCAAAAAAGGATTAAATAAACTAAATATTGAAAGATCATTAATACCCGCTGTAACTCATGTAGACTATTCAGCAAGGGTACAAAGTGTATCAAAAAGTACAAACTTACGTTATTACAATTTGATAAAAAAATTTAAAGAGATAACAAATTGTCCCACCCTGATCAACACATCTTTTAATGTAAGGGGTGAACCTATAGTGTGCACTCCAAAAGATGCTTACAAGTGTTTTATGCGAACTGAAATGGATATACTAGTTTTACAAAATCAAATACTTTATAAAGAAAAGCAAATAAATATTAAAATGAATGAAACTTGGTTTAAAGAATTTGATTTAGATTAAATTATGAAAAACTCTGTCCCTTCAAAAAAAGAATTAAGAGAGTTTGGTTTAGTTTTAGGTTTACTATTCCCATTTTTTATCGGATGGTTTCTACCTTTGATATTTGATCACGAAATAAGACTTTGGACTCTATTTGTAGGTTTAACTTTAATAATATCTGGACTTTTTTTCCCAAATTGTCTTAAATTTTTCTATAAGAAATGGATGAGTTTTGGTAATGCTTTATCTTTTATCAATAGTCATCTTATACTTGGCATTGTTTTTATATTTGTAATGCAGCCAATTGCCTTAATTATGAAATTATTTAGATATGATCCTCTAAAGACAAAAAAAGAGTCCCTTAAAACTTATCGTGAATATAGAAAAAATAATAATGTTAATCTTGAGAAAATTTTTTAAATATTAAGTACTTTATATTTTTGGATTACTGCTTAACAAACTCAACTTTTTAATTAAAATTAAATTTATAACTTCTTAGTTCGTGAAAGACAAGTTATAACAAAACAAAATATAATATTTAAACTTATCATTTTGTTTTAACTTAGGCACCCTAATTAGGGTATCTAGCGAAAAACCCTATGGAGAAACTGGACTATATCCGCGGCCTCCTGTATTCCATGCAGATCCCCAACTAAGCTAAAAATAGATCTTCAGGTGTTTTTGGTAAATTGCTCGCAGTGCTCCTCGCACAGATAATAATATTTACAATGCGAGATAAAATTAATTTTTTTAATCTTTGTTCATTAATTTATAAAGCTTTTCTTATAAAAGATATTTTTAAATTACTAATTTAAATAATAAATAACTTAAATCAAAATATAATTTACTCTTAAAAAAATAATAAATTCTAAAATAAATCAAAATTTTTTTCTAATAATTTTTCTAATAATAATTATTATATAATTTCTCTAAGTACATAAATTAATTTGAAACTACCAATTCTTATAATCGCCTGGAAAAGACCTTTTTGTACATCACAATTAATTAATGCGATAAGAGATGTTAAGCCCAAAAATATATTTTTAGCATGTGATGGCCCTAATATTAAAAATAAGGAAGAAATAGAATTAGTTAAACAAACAAGAAATATTTTAGATAAGGAGATAGATTGGCCATGTGAAAAACATAAACTTTACAATTCATCTAATCAAGGCTGTAGGTTAGGCGTTACTAAAGCTATTAATTGGTTTTTTGAAAATGTTCGTGAAGGCATAATATTGGAAGATGATTGTATACCTCATCCTGATTTTTTTAAGTTTACAGAACTTTTAATAGATCGTTATCGTAATGATAAAAGAGTTTGGACAATAAGTGGCAACAACTTTCAGAATGGTAAATGGAGAGGAGACGGTTCATATTACTTCAGCAAATTTGCACATTGCTGGGGGTGGGCCACTTGGAAAGATAGATGGGAAATTTACCCAGAGGAAGAATTTATTTGGAAAAAACTTATTAAAGCTAGAATGTTGGATAATATTTTCACAACCAGAAAAGAACTTAGATATTGGAATTCTATTTTTAATAAACTATATAAGGATAATAAGCCGGACAGTTGGGCTTATAGATGGTTTTTGCTTTGTCAAGCTAAAGGTGGACTAAACATTCTTCCAAATAAAAATCTAGTTCAAAATATTGGATTCGGATCTAATGCCACTCATACAAAAAGAGAAGAGAAATCATCAACAAAATTAAACTACAAAAATAATGAATCTACAGGGATATTCCCTTTAGTTGAACCTTCTTTTGTTCTCCGGTCAAATGATGCAGATAATTACACATTTCTCACTCAATTTTCACCTAGAATGAATATTAGATTAGTAAATAAGTTAATTTATTTATCTAAAAAGATTTTTTTTCAATAAAATAATTTTTAAATAAGCTAATTACAGTAAGTATGGATATTCCAATATATAAGCCCTCAATTGATGAAAAAGAATAATTTTATGTTAACGAAGCATTAACATCAACATGGATTTCTTCAAAAGGTAAATTTATAAATCAATTTGAAAAAGAATTTTCAAAATATACAGGTATTAGTTTTTCTCATACAGTTACTAATGGAACAGTCGCATTACATTTGGCATTATTAGCGTTAGGTATTGGAGAAAATGATGAAGTCATTGTTCCTACTCTTACTTATATAGCTTCGGTAAACTGTATCAAATATGTAGGAGCTACCCCAGTATTTGTTGATAGCGATTTGAATTGGCAAGCATCAATAAGTGATATTGAAAAAAAAATCACAAAAAATACTAAAGCAATTATTGTAGTTCATCTTTATGTTTTCGCAGCGCATATAAAAGAAATCAGAGAAATAGCTAATAAATATAATATTTCTTTAATAGAAGACTGTGCTGAGGCAATTGGCACAAAAGTCGATGAAAAGCATGTAGGTAATTTTTCTGATGTATCAACATTTAGCTTTTATGGAAACAAGACCATTACAACAGGTGAAGGGTGAATGGTTTGTACAAATAGTGAATTTCTTTCTAAAAAAATTTATCTATTAAAAACTCAAGGTTTAGCTAAAGATAAAGAGTATTGGCATGAAATAATTGGATATAATTATAGGATGACAAATTTATTCGCAGCATTGGGTTTAGCGCAAATTAAGAAGATAAAAAAATTTTTAGAAAAGAAAAAACTTATTTTTGAATATTATAAAACTGAACTATCTCAGCTAAATTTAACTTTCCAAAATAATATTTGTTCTCATAATATATCTTCTTATTGGATGATTTGTTTCTTATTAGAAAAAGATTCTCAAAGAGACAATTTAAGAAATTATTTAAAAGAAAAAGGAATTGAAACAAGGCCTATATTTTATCCAATTCATCTAATGCCAATTTATAAAGGAAAAAAAGGAGATTTCCAAAATGCAGAAAATATTGCATTTAGAGGAGTTAATTTGCCTAGTTATCCAGATCTCACAAAAAAAGAGCTAGATTATATTTGTTCAAATATAATTTCTTTTTTTAAGTGAACAAAGTAATAAAGAAGAATTTAATGCGTATAAACCTGGGCCGTATCAAAGCATTGAAATTATTACTTGAAGAAAGTTACAATAGTAATTAACTCTTGATTTCAAACAAAATATAATATTAAAGTTAAGACAAATAAACTAAAAATTATTATTAATAGTCCAATTTATCTTTAAATTTTTTTTATTTCTATGGTCAAATATCAGATTAAAAAATTATTTTTTTTAATGGTGAAAAATAATTTTTTTTGGTTACTTATTAACGAGATATTCAACCCATTGTTAAAGTTTTATAAAACAGCTGAATTTTTTAAAAATAGTAACAAAGTTCCCCAAAAAATAATAAAAAGCAAGTCTTATTTGAATTTCAAAAAACTCATAAAAAGTGATTTAGTAGTTCTTAATGGACCATTTTCTGGAATGAAATACCCATCATTAGAGGCAGTTGGAAGTGCTATAGTTCCAAAGATTCTTGGTTCTTATGAAAAGGAGATCGAAGTTTTTATCGAATATATAAAAAATCAAGATTACAAAAACATCATAGATATTGGGTGCGCGGAGGGATATTATGCAGTTGGGTTAGGAATGAAACTCAAGAAAGCTAAAATATTTGCTTTTGATACTGACAAAAATGCTCAAGCAAAATGTAAGCAGTTGGCAAAATTAAATAATGTAGAAATTAACATAAGTAGCTTATTCACCAAAAATTCATATGAAAAATATACTCAAAACAGAAAGTCTTTGATTTTTATGGATTGTGAAGGATATGAAAAAAATTTAATAGATCAAGAAATTGCCTTAAAGCACCAAAATTGCGATTTTTTAATTGAGGCTCACGATTTTATAGATATTACAATTACCGATCATATTTTAAATGCATTTGGGAAGACCCATGAAATTGAAATGATAGAAAGTATTGATGATATCAGTAAAGCATACAATTACAAATACAAAGAATTATCAGATATGACTTTATTAGAAAAGAAAGAATTACTTTCTGAATACAGGCCAAGCATTATGAGATGGATCTTTGCAAAATCAAAACATTTTCAAAATAATTTTTAATTTCGTAAGTAAATATTTGCATAGCATTTATCAATTCATTTCCATTATCTGATTGATCACCTTCAGGAAAAATATTAAGAAATGAATTAATCTTCAATTAATAATCTAATTCTTAAAGTTTTTGATTATTTTTCTTTTTATAGCAAGCAAAATATACTTTAATTTACCAGTAACAAATTTATGTTTATTTGCAATAAGTGTTTTTTTTCCAAGAGATAATCTTTTTAAAATGTTATTTTTTTCATTAAGCATTGATATAGCTAAATTTATTTTCTTAGAGTGAATATGAAGATTATAAATTTTATATGATTCACTAATTTTGTAAAAAAACACAAAAAGATTTCTGTTTTTTGAATAAAAATACAAATCTTTGAATTCTACTAGAACATTTTCATTAACAAACATATTAAATAATGGTTTATATGGCTCATGTATTGGATCTACGCCAAGAATATATTGACCAATTGCAGCGGCATCAAAAATTCCATCACTATTTTTTGGACTTAAAATATCCCATTTATTTTTAACTTCAAGAAATGATTCAGTTGGTAATGCAAAAAAATCCTTTGAATTCTTTGAATATAAACCTAATGCATGCATTTCTGATGCTGCTAGATAAGGAGGGTAAAAATATTGAAAAATATCTTTAATAGAATCAATTTTATTACAAAAGATGAGACTAGCTAAGGCTCTTTCATTATTATCTTTTGGAGCAAAAAACCCAAATCCTTTAGCATTTAAATTATTTTCAAGTCCTGCCAATGGAAAAATAAGATTATCAACTTCAGCATGAAAAAACTTTTCTATCTTATAAGTCTTGCAATATTGATATAAAACTTTTAATCTTTTTGCCGTATTTATCCAAAAGGGATTAGATAAATTAACTTGCTCTTTAAATTTACACTCATTCATGAATTGATTTGGTAAAAATACTAAATCAAAAGAATGATTCTTATTTTTAAAAAGTATATTAGAGTTTTTATCTAACAATAATATGATTTTTCTATCAATATTATTTGAGGATGCAAAATTAATTGAAGAAATAGCCCATTTTGGTAAACAAGAACCAATCCAAACAAAGATTAAAGGAGCAAATTTTTTTTCGATCATCAAAAAATAATATTATTTGATTTTTAATAAAAAGTATCTAATGGATATTTATTAAAAAAAAATAGAATACAGAGCACTTATTGAAGCATATCAAATATAAATCAAAAAGTTAAATAATTATTTCCAAAAAATATAGGCCAATAATTAACTCATACCTAGCTCCAAATAATCGGTAGGATTTCTGAGAAAAGCCTTTAGAAAATACCAATTTAAATGGGAAACAATCGCAAAATCTATCAAATAATAGCTAATTTAAGAACTAACCAGTAAAAAAAACTTTAAATATATCGCATTTACAAGAATCAAAAGGAGCCAAGCGGACACGAACCGCTTACGATTTGCTTTCAATTTAGATCAGCAACAAAGCTTAAACTTGGTTTTGCAGTTTTTTAGCATTTTGCTCGCAGGACTGCTCGCAAAGATGACAATATCAACTATATGCAAAAAATAAAATGATTAAAATATGGTAGATTTATATTAATGTTGAAAGTCAGAATTTGAATTGTCCGAATTGTAATTCAAAATCAATAAAGAAAATAAGAGAAGTATCTGTAACACAAGAGAATATTAAAACTTATTTATGCCATTGTAATAACTGTGACTATCTTTATTTAGCAAATCAAAATTGGCTAGAAATTGCTTATAAATATAAATTTTATGGAGACACTGGGTACGTTTATAGGAATTCCAATTTAGTAAAAAAATCACTAATTCTCTTTAGAACTTGGAAGTTACTTACTCAAAAACAATTTCCTAAAGCATGCGATATTGGTGCTGGGATAGGTTTGTATGCAAGATTAATGAGAGATAATGGATATGAATTCCACGGTGCGGATCAATACTCAGAAATGCTTTTAATTAGGCCTTTTATAAAAGACAATGAAAATTATCCGATTAAAACTGCTTTTGAAGTTGTAGAACATTTAACTTCTTTCCCAGATTTTTTAAAAGAAAAAATAAAGAAAGTAGATTTATTTTTATTCTCTACTGAATTAAGGCAAGTAGGAGAAGTGCCTGAAAATGAATGGTGGTATTATTCTTTTCAAAATGGACAACATATAGGCTTTCATAGCAAAAAAAGCTTAAAAAAAGCTTTTGAAATTTCTGGTTATGAATCGCAAAAATTAATTAGTTATGGTTCTTCAATTCATGCATTTGCTAATACAAGACAATGGATTTTTTCTTTAAAATTATCACATCTAATTTGGAAATTATTTTCTATTGTTGAAATATTCAAAAGATTAATTAATAAAATAATTTTTAAGGAAAAAAGTTTAATGATAGATGATTATTCATATATTATGAATTCCATGAAAAAAGATAATAAAATTGACAGCTAAAAATGAAGAAAAATATTTACCTTAGTCAAAAATCTCAAAGTTTTTTAAATTTAAAAATTGAGAAATCTCAGCATAACTGAACTACCAATAACTACATATACTTTTATAACAGAAGGGTTCTAAATTTTAACAATATTAAAAAAACTAAAGAAATATCCTTTTTTTTATTAGTAAATTAATTAATTTTGCTTAGTTAAAATTTCTAAAATTAGATAAGAAAATAATAATAATTCTTTCATAAAAAAACTTAAAGATATTATTCTTTAAAATAAAAAAACAAAATTTTTTAATATAAATAAATCGGTTCTTGAAGTTCCATACAGTTGATATCTTTCTATAGTTTAGAGTAAAAAAAGAAGTTATCTGATTTGATCTAGAAAAATTATATTTCCAAATGTAGTAGCTAACTGATAGTGTTGCTTGTTCCGGAGAGTGCCATTCGAAATCAGGATAGGAATCAAACATTGTAATTTGATTTCTATTCTTATCAATATTAGTAATCTTAAGCCAATACTTACAAAAATCAATTGAAAATTTATTCTTTTTTAATCCAATACAACCTGACCAGATATGGAACAAAGTATTACCATGACTGCCTAAATAGCTTCTAACTAATTCTTGTTTACAATCAATTGAAAGATTAAAAAAAGCATCCCTACATAAAGCAATTGATTTGTTTTTTAATTCTTCAAAAAACTTTTTATTTAAATTATCAAAGTTATCAATATAAATAGGATACTTTAATGTATCTATATCATGAAAAATAATAATTGAATCATTTGGAATATCACTATTATTTAACGTCTCCATTATTATCGCTGGTTTCCATAATTGTAAATTTAATTTAATCCAACTCTTATTTATTGAACCTTTTCTTTGCTTATTATTTTTATGAAGATTATAAATTTCTTTATTATAAAGAATTGATTCCCAATTTTTATTTTTTTTAATAAGACTTCTTGGTGAATATAAAATTATATTGTCAAAAAAATTTTTATTTTTCTCTAAAAAAATATTTTTCTGAATAGTTAAATTGTTTCCAATATCATAAGGTTCGCCCTCAGTATAAAAGCTAATCAATATAATCTTTTTTTTGTCCAAACTATAAATATTTAATTTTATTAAATAAACACTATCAGATAGAATGTATATGTAAAGAGTTTTAGTTATTAGATATGAAAAATTTTAAAATACGCAAAGATATTACGTTTTTTATATTTGATAAGTTTTTTTAAATATTTTTTTCTTTGACTACTAAAGACCTACCAACCTGCAGCTAATCCTTAATCTATTTAATCAAATTCTAAATCTTTTTCATTTTTATCCAATTCTAAAATTCAGTATTATTGATGTAATTATTTCCACTAGAATTTTCTCAACTTACTAAATCATTTTTAATTTCTGCAATTTTTCTATTCTGATTTTTTCTAAAATATTATCTTTCATAATCTGATGAAGTAACTTTATAACTTGCCTTTTTGTGCATGGTTTAGTTTTTGGTCTTATGCAGTTTTATCTAATTCATCACAATATTTGTGCCAATTATTTACTAATTTATTAGTTCCTAAATCTAATTTTTCTGTGATTCCTCTTTCTAAAGGATTTTTTGGTAGTATTTTTTTTTAGTGTATTTATTTATATGAATTAGTAAATATAATAATTTTGTGGAAAAGTTTACTTCAATAAATAAGTCTTTTTTGGATTAATACTTAAATAAAAGATTTTAAACCTCGACAATATTTAGAAAATCTTTCAGGTTTATTACTGATTATTTTTTCAAGATAATCCTCAGTAGTATTTATGGAAGTTTTAATTTCCATTACGCTTTCTCTGTCAATTGATCTGTAACTAAAAGTAGATTCAATTTTTTCATAAACAATTTCCGAATCAAAAGTTAATCGGAGTCCTTGATATAGAAAATACTCTCTGAAATATTTTATTAATAATGATGGATAAATTGGTCCATAATCCTTATCAAAAAGATGATATTCAAAAAGTCTTTCTTTATTTATAGAGCCAATATTATGATTATTTTTGTATCTTCCTTCTATAGATGATATTTTTGTTTCTTTATTTACTACATTATTATTATCATACCAACGAAACCTTATTTTTTTTCTTGGTAATACGCCCTCTTCAGATTGGTAAAACATTAGTAAGGTTTTTGTATCAAAATAACAACTATTGACTAACCTTTTAGGATATAAAACTTCCATTCCTTTTTCAAGTAACGAAAACTTTAAAAATTTCAATTCAGAATTATTTAATTTAAACTTTTTTTCTTTCCTAAAACTCATATTTTTTTATATTTTAATATTGAATTTTTATCGACTTCGTAATTTAAAAAACAATTACTATCCTTTAAGTCAACATAAGCTCCTCCAAATTCTTGTTTTTTTTGAAAAACTTGGAAACAAGTTGAAGTATTATTTATTTGAATTTTCTTATTAATAAACTTTGAAAAGTCTTTTACAGCAACGCCAACAGTTGAGTTAGAAATATAAATATTATCAGCTTTTAAATAAGATTTTTCTCCTATTGAAATCCCTTTATCATTGCAATTTCTTAAATTCGCATTTGATAAAACATAAATACCTGAGCTAAGATCTAAACAATCATTACCAGACTTATCTATTTTAATTTCATCTATTGAGAGATCTGAGTAATCTAAATCAATTGCATCTTGAAAAGCATTTGATACATTAATTTTGTTTATATTTCCTTTTGAAAGTACTATATTCAAACTATCCTCACACTTGCCATTAACAACATTTATTGATGTATTTTTGATATTGGCATTATAAATATTTAAACATCCAGTAAGTCCCCTCTTGTTGAATCTTTGCATATTTTTTTTAGTTTCTGAAGAAGATTCATACCCTTTAAAAAAAATATTTACATTATTTAGCTCCCCCCCATTTATTAGTATTGACTGATCTTGTTTAGCTTGAAAAATCGTCAATTTATTTGCTTGAGGATTTTTATCAAACAATATTCTTACACTTTTAGGATGAATTATCTCTGTTTTTAATTCTGAAATTACTGTTTTAACAAGCTCTTCTTCTAATTCAAAAAAATTATTAATAGGTAAATATAAATATTTTTCTTTATCTAATTTTTTCCTACTAATTATTCGACTAAATTTTTCTATATCGGTATTTAATGTAGTTTGATCTTCTAAATTAATTGAGACTAAATTATTATTTATAGTAATATTTTTTATAATATTTTCCTCTACTTTTAAAAGAGAATTTCTTTCTAAAAAAGATTTCCTATATTTTTTATTTGTTATGTCAGAAAATTTTTTAGGCTTAATTTCATCTATTATTTCTTGGATAGAATAAGCATTTGATAGAAAACTTTTAATGCTATTATTAAAAAATTCTTCTGATTCACTGTCAAAATTTACAATTCTACTTTTAAAGTCTTCCTTAACATTATTAATATAAGAATCTTCATTTAATAAACTTAAAAATGGAAATTTATAATTATGAGGAAATCTATTAAGTTTAACTATTTTAATTAGGTCGTCATCCACAAATTTGTAATTAATATAAAAATTGCCATCATAGTATATTGGTTCAAATTTATTTATAAAACTATTAAAATAATATTTCCTATTATGCGGTCTTAAACCATGAAGGCCATTCATGGAAATCAATAAAAAACTATAATCTGTAAAAGTATCAATTTCTAAATTATTAGGATTTATGTAAAATTCTAACAAAGGATTAGTAGTTAATTCAGAGGCATATTTTAAATATGCTTCTTGAAGATTAGATAATGCTTTTAGAGTTATAGATTGTGAGCTTTTACCTCCTAAAAACCATTTAGAATTTATTAATCTAGATAATGATAAAGTTTCAAAATCACGAATAAATCCATCATTTTTATCAGTTTTTTTTGATTGCCAGATAATTGTTTCATCGCCTTCAAATATTGGTCCTTCTCTTCTGTAATTTCTCTCTAATAATTCTTTTTGAGAATCTTCTTGGAAAATCATTATAGAATTAGTGTTATTGACACTAACTTTTACTTCAAAAGTTTCTGGAACAATAAAACCAAGATTTTTGAGGATTATAGTTCCCAATATTTCGTTTTGACTATTTCTAGTTTCTGGGATTAAAAGCTTAAATTTTGTAGCATTTATAATATTACCTTTTTTTAATTTCACATTTAATGATCTTATTACTTGACCTCCTTCTATTAATTTAATGTGATCTTTCCAATCTCCATTTTGCCAAATTTTTGCTTCATAAGTGCAAGAACCAAAATCAAAAAATACTTTAACTTCTGCTTTAAATTTTTTTTTATATCTATCATCAATATTTGGAGATTCACTTGTGATAATCTTATAAGAATTAACAGCATATTTTTTTGAATTATTCAATTTAATTTCTATATTTTTTATTAAATTCGGAACTGTTAATTGATCAATATAATTACCTGTTTTAAAGTTACATTCTGCAATAGCTTTTTTGGGAGCAATAAGCTGGCAAATTAGACAAGACAATAATATTAAATATTTCTTCAAAAGTTATCTAACCTTCATTTAATTGATATCTTATTATTTTTTGATTATCTTTAAAACTAAAAATAAAATTTTTTAATAAATAAAATTCACTTGACGCTAATAAATATTTTATATTTTCTCCATGAGAGAAAGAGATTGATTTAAGGTAAATAGAGTCCTCAATAGTTTTAATACTAGTCGAAGTTTCTATTTCTAACGTACATAATGAGGTGCCTTCACTAAAAGAATTAATAAAGAAATCTTTTCTAAAAAATCTTTTCGAAATAAAAGATATTAAAAATAGCATAAGAGAAATAATATAAACACAAAAAGCCAAAAACAATAAATATCTTGTATTTACAGAAGCCGTAATGCCCATAGTAATTGCTGTAAAATAAAGAGTTAATTCAAGTGGCGATCTTACTGGATTTCTAAATCTAACAATAGATAATGCACCAACCATGCCAAGTGATAGAGCAATATTTCCTGATATAACTTTTGTAATTACAAAAGTAACAAACGGCAAGATACTTAAAGTAGCGGTATGTGATTTAGTTTTTATCCAACTTTGGCCAGTTAACTCTAAAATATATCTAAATGACAAACTTATTCCAAATAGAAGTATAACATTTATTAAAAACATAAAAAATCTTTTATAATAAATACAAATTTAAATTAGATTACTTAAATTTTAACAGAATGTTATTTTAATTAAAATATGAATTTAAAATATGAATTTAAAAAATAAATTTAATAATATATCAAAAAAAAAATTCTTTTATTGTTTTTTTTAATAATAAGTTCTTTTTCATATCCAAAAATAACTTCATATTTTAAAAGTAAATATAAAAATCATATACATAATTTAGAAATAACTCGTCTATTAAAAACTAACAACTGTAACGTAAAAATAATAGATGAGGTTCCATTTAATTCCACTGTTATTATTGGCCATTTATATGGTTCTCCTGCAAACCATAATAATTTTATAGATCAAAAAGCCCAAAAATTTTTAATTGATAACAAGCTTAAGATTAAAAACCTATTTCTAACTGGAGATGTTTTTCATACACCATCTTTAGAGAAATGGGTAAAACTTTTTGACTTATTAGAAAGAGATATGAATTTAATAATTGCCCCAGGTAATCATGATATTGGAAGTTTATCCAGTCAAGAAATTTTCAATAAATCAATTAAACATAATATTAGTTATCCAATAGTTTTTAAAGAAGCTAATAATTTATTTGTTTTTGAGAATAGTATTGAAAGTGGATGGCATATAAAAGAAAATACTTTTCAAAAAATAAATAAATTAGATAAAAATAAAAATATATTTTTATTAAGACATAATATTGCAGCAAAAGAGTTAATCAGACTGGGCAATTCCAGAGCACTTCTTAAAAATAAATTACATGATTTCAAGTTTATAGATGAATCTTTAGAGCGAGATATTACTATTATTAGCGGAGATGGCGGGGCATTTCAAAAGCTACCAAGATTTTTTTGTAGAAAAATAGGTAATGTTAAATATATTGTTAATGGTATTGGTGGGATTAAAGGGGATATCGTATTAATAATAAGTAATAAAGAGATTTTTAAGTATAATATTAATTAAATTTTTCATATCAAATAAACTTTTGTTTTTTTTATAAATATATAAATAGTTTTCGTATATATAAGTATTAAGAATTCAAGAGAAAATTTTACTTTTTTATCTTTAATAAATGTTTTTAAATATCTATCTCTTAGCTAAGTGAGAGCTATCAAACTATTACTAATCTTTAATTAAAATCATAATTTAGTTATTTTTTATCCTTATTTTTAAGTGGAAAATGTGATCAAGATAACAAATTTACGAATTATTATTAGATAATGCTTGTTCACATAGCCTAACAATTAATTCGTCAAAATTTACCCTGGCCGACCAACCCAACTTTTCTTTTGCTAAAGCAGGATTAGCTAAACTATCATTTATATCATTTGGTCTAATAAAACTCTTATCAATTACAACAAAATTTTGCCAATCAAGTGAAAAATATTGAAATACTTTTTTGGTAAAATCAAAAAGTGAGTAAGACTTTCCTGTAGCAATCACAAAATCTTCAGGAATATTTTGTTGAAGCATTAGCCAAATTGCTTCTACATATTCAGGAGCCCAACCCCAATCTCTTTTAGTATCAAGATTGCCCAAATAAAGTTTATTTTCGCTGCCATTTTTTATTTTTAAAACAGTTTGCACGATTTTCTTGGTAACAAAACGTTTTGGTCTTAATGGCGATTCATGATTAAATAATATTCCTGTACATGCATATTGTTGATATGTCGATCTAAAAGATTTAACCAGCCAATATGAAGATGCTTTGCTTATCCCATAAGGACTGCAAGGATTAAATCTTGTATTTTCGTCTGCTGGTAGAGAATTTGTATTCCCAAAGCATTCACTTGACCCAGCACTATAAAACTTAATTAGTTTTCCTGTTGACCTTATTGCATTTAATATTATTAGTGTAGCCTTAACTATACTTTCTATTGATTCCAAAGGCTGCTCAAATGACAAGCTCACTGAACTTTGTCCTGCTAAGTTATATATCTCATCAGGTTGATAAACATATATAGCATTAGAAACACTCTCATAATCATTTATTGAAATTGAAACTTTTTTTACTTTCTCAAAAATACCAAGCTTTTTTAAATTCGAAAATTGAGATATCTCAGCATCTCTAGAACTACCAATAACATCATATCCTTTTGATAAAAGAAATTTTGCTAAGTATGAACCGTCTTGACCTCCGACACCAAATATTAATGCTCTCATGATATTAATTTTTTATATAAACTATATGTTTCCAAAGAACATTTTTCCCAGGAAAATTTCTTTATTCTCTTTTCTCCTTTTTTAATCAATCTTTTTCTCAAAGAATCATCTTGTAATATAGATTTAATAGTTCTAGATATAGACTCAACTGAGTAAGGATCAAAATAAATGCCTGCATCAGATACAACCTCTGGAATTGAAGAAGTATTACTACAAGCAACAGGGCATCCTAGGCTCATGGCTTCTAATGGAGGGATACCAAAACCCTCATAAAAAGATGGGTAAACAAATAAAGAAGATTTTTTATAATATTTAATCAACTTTTGATCATTTCCTTTTTCTTGAATGATATTATTTTTAGATAATCCAATTTCTTTAAAAAATACTTTTTCCCCATAGGAAAATGGCCTTCCCCCAAAGGCAACTAATTTAAATCTAGTTTTTATTTCCTTATTTCTAGCATAAGCAATTACGAGATTTTTAAAATTCTTATAACCTGATCTATCACCTACAAATAAAATTATTTTTTCTTTAGGCAGTTTAAATTTAAAATTGTTTTTATCATTTAAATCAAAACCCAAATAAATAACACTAGTTTTTTCTTCTGGAACTTTGAATAAATCTATTAGATCTCTCCTCGTATTTTCTGATATACATATAATATGATCTGCTCTTTCAACCGCAATTCTCTTTATTTCTGATATTTTGTCCGACCTAGAGAATTGGGATGGAAATAATTCATGTATCATGTCATAGACGGTAAGAACTATTTTTTCTCTTCCACTCGCGATTGATCTTTTTGAATAATAGGTTTCGTGTAAAATATCAGAATTTAATTTTTTTATTTGCCTAATAGATAAATAATAATTTATAAATTTTATTATTTTTGAAGATTTCTTAATGTAAGGAATTTTAATTCCCTTAACGTTTATCTCATTTCTATTTCCAGAGATATAGTTGTTAATATAAAGAGGTGACAATATGCAAACTTTATTATTTTCCAAATAAGAAATATGCTTAGAAATATTGGAAAAATATCTTGATATACCTCCGTATGACTGTTGACCAAATACCTGATAATCAAATGTAATATTCATTTAATAAAGAAGTATTTAATATACTAAATTAAGTATAAATAATATATGAAGTCTTAAAATGATTTATTAATTTATCTTTCTTTAACTAATTAAATTAACAAACCGCTTTACTCTAAGAAATCATGAGCTTCATATAATTTTTTATAAGCAAGCAATGCTGATTTATAGAAGATAATATATCTTTTTCTAATAAATCTAAGTCTAATTTTTTGTTTTTAAGTTCAATAATATGAAATCTTATAGATACAGTTTCAGCAACTAAAAAATCTCCAATTTTCAAACAGGGATATTCTTTAAATGGAGAAAAATTATTAACTAGATAGAAGAGAATAACATTTTTATCTTTTATAAGTTTTTTTAAATATCTTTTTATTTATATCTGGTTAATATCTCTGCACTAAAAACCTTGCAATATTTTTCACGCACTGACCAACCAAAGCGTTGTAGACGCTTTACAGCTTCTTGTAATTTCTTTTCCCAGATCAGCTTTGGCATAGCCTGTAAGAATTACAGTTACTATATACCCAAAATAACTACTTTTTCTTTTGGTTAAGTGATTTTAAATTTCTTTCTCAAACTTTTATTTTTAATATGATTAATAGTCTTAACAAATATGAAAATTAAGTTAAAATTTCAGAAACATTAATTTATAAAGAAAGGGCATTATTATAAATAATGCAAATCTCACTTTTAAACTTTAAAAAAATTTTTTTTAATTTTTTATTCACCAACTAAAAATATAAAAATGTGCGGTATCGGGGGAGTAATTGGTATTAGATCTAAAAAATATGCTAATAAAATTATTGAGAAATTAAATCATAGAGGTCCTGACTCAAATAATTATTGGATATCTCAAAGTAATGAATATCCTGCTACTCTTTGCCATACTAGACTTTCCATCATTGACCTTTCTAAATTAGGATCGCAACCTTTCTTTTCATTAGATGGTAGATATGTTTTTATATTTAATGGAGAAATATACAACTATATAGAATTAAAAAGTCAACTTGAGAAAGAGGGATGTATATTCCAAACCAAGACTGATACGGAGGTTTTTTTTAATGGGTTAATAAAAGAGGGTATTAATTTTCAATTAAAATGTAATGGAATGTGGGCTTTTGCAATTTGGGATAGAAAATTAAATAAATTAACATTAGGTAGAGATAGGTTTGGTGTAAAACCTCTTTATTATTCATTGATTGATCAGAATAAATTATTATTTGGATCTGAAATGAAAGCAATTACACCATTTCTGCCATCAATAAAACCTTCAAAAAATATAAATTTACTGATAAAAAATTTATTTAATTATGAAAGTACTCAAGAATGTGTGATTGAAGGAATTAATAGATTACAATCAGGTCATGTATTAGAATTTCATAATGGTGAGATAAAAATAACCAAATATTGGAATACTCTTGACTATATAACTCCGACTAAGTTAACTTATCCTGAACAAGTAGAAAAGTGGAAATATCTGTTTTTGGATTCTATAAATCTAAGGCTTAGATCTGATGTTTCGATAGGTTGCTTGCTTAGTGGTGGGCTTGACTCCAGCTCTATAGTTAGTGGAGCAAGTTATGCTGCTAAATATCAAAATCAAAAAATATATAATTCTAATTGGCAAAATTTATTTAATTCCAGTTTTCCAGATCATCAAAATGATGAGAGTAAATGGGCAGAAATGGTTGCCAATCAAGTGAATCTTAAATTAAATAAAGTAAGCCAATATAAAATAAATAGTCAATATACATTAGAGGATTCAATGGTAATGATTGAGGATCCTTATATAACAATTCCTCTACCTATGCTCCTGACTTATAAGGAAGTAAAGAATAAAGGAATTAGTGTAACTTTAGATGGTCATGGAGCAGATGAATTGTTAGGTGGATATGGTGATCAGGTTATTAGATACGCCATTATAAGTACTCTCCAACTGCCAAGTATTAAGGAATTATTTGCAATTGAAAAGTCGCTTCTTTCAGGAATTTATTCGAATAAAGAAAAATATTTAAAAAGAAGATGGATAAAATTAAAAATGAAAAATATTTTAAGAAAAATGTTTAATAAAACTTATGCATATTTTTCAAAATATTCTGGATCAATTTTCCCAACTCAAAAATTATGTCCAATTAATTTCTGTGAAAATACAAATAATCATCCTTCTTTTTTAGAAATGGATTCCTTTAATCAGATTTTGTTTGAGATGTTTCACTTCAATATTTTGCCCACTCTTTTAAGAAATTATGATAGATGCTCAATGGCAAATGGCGTAGAATCAAGAATGCCATTTATGGATTGGAGATTAGTTTGCTTTGCATTTTCATTACCTTGGCAAAGCAAAATAGGTGGTAGTTTTACAAAAAGGATCATGAGAGAATCAATGAAAAATATTTTAAATGATGATGTTAGATTAAGAAGAGATAAGATTGGATGGAACGCTCCAATAGATCAATGGTTGAGAAATGAATTTAAAGAAGAAATATATTGTTTACTTAGAAAAAATAAAGATAGTGAACATTTTGATAATTCAATAGAAATTTGGGAATCTTTTCAAGATGATAGGAATATAAATTATAAAAAAGGAGAAGAAACTTGGTCAAAATTATTACCTTGTTTATGGGAAGCTTCTTTACAAAATCAATTATGGAAATAAAAAATTAGGTTTAGATTTTGTTAGGAAAAATTAGACTTTTTAAATTTTTTAAATTTTTGTATTTTGAGCTATATAATTGGTCAAACTAATTGGTATAACTAGCGAAAATCCTGATGGAGCCAAGCGGACTCGAACCGCTGACCCCCTGCATGCCATGCAGGTGCTCTACCAGCTGAGCTATGGCCCCTATAAATACAAATATACCAATAAAACCTTAAAATTTATAATTTTAAAATATGGGATTATTTAAGTTTAAACTTTTCGCCAAACAGCTAATAATTTCCCTTGAAAAACGACCTCATTAAGATTTAACTCAATTGGTTCATAAGCTGGATTCGCTGCTTCTAGAAATATTTTTCCACTTCTTTTAACAAAATACTTTAAGGTTGTTCCTAAGCCTGGAACCATCGCACTAACAATAGTTCCATTCTTAAGCGAGTATGAATCTGTAATGGGCTCCATCAAAACCATATCTCCATCTGCAATACATGCATCTATCATGGAATCTCCATTAACTGTAAGAGCAAACACATTTTTCTTTTTTAAAACATCGGAAATATCTAAATTCTCTTGTACATCAGAAAAAGTTTCAATTAAACCTCCAGCTGCTACTGAACCCATAATTGGTACCCCTTCAATGATTTCATCGACTATTTGCATTGTTCTGGCTTTACCCTCTTGCCATGAAATGTATCCTTTTTCTTGCAAATGCTTTAAGCGACTTTGAATTGGTGCAGGTGATTTTAATCCCATAGCTTGCATCATCTGCCTAATTGATGGGCTATGTTGATAGTTTTTCATATAATCTTTTATCCATCCAAAAAGCTCATTCTGAGCTCGAGTAAGATTATCTCCCGAAGAAGTTTCCATGAAACAAATGTACTCTAATACATTTGTACCCTTTTATTATTTATTTTGCAAGTATTTCTAATATAAAAGGCAAGATAAAAGTGCTTGTTGAACATGCAATCTATTTTCTGCTTGTTCAAAAATTCTATTTTTGTTACTTTCAAATACCTCATCGGTTATTTCTTTAGATCTATAAGCCGGAAGGCAATGAAGAATAATTGCATCTTTTTCAGCCTTGCTTACTAAATTATTATCGATAGTAAATCCATCAAAACTTTTATCTTTCTCTGCCTTTTTATTTTCTTCGCCCATTGATGACCAAACATCTGTATAAAGAACGTTTGCTCCTGAAACTGCATTATAAGGATCATTAGTGATTTTTAATAAATCCTTATTTTTATATATTTCATATGCTTTTTTAATCACCAAAGAGTTAGGTTCATAACCTTTTGGACATGCTATCCTAACTTCAACTCCTAATAATGCACCACATAAAATAAGAGAATTTGCGACATTATTACCATCACCTATAAATGTCAAAATTACATTTTTAAAATCAATAAATTCCTCATGAATCGTTAAAAAATCAGCTAATGCCTGACATGGATGCTCTAAATCTGTAAGTGCATTAATAACCGGTATGGTTGACCACTTTGCGTATTCTTCTAAATCTGAATGATCAAATGTTCTAATTGCAATAGCATCAAAATATCTACTTAGAACTCTAGCAGTATCCTTAATTGGCTCTCCTCTTCCTATTTGTGATGTTGAAGGGTTTAGATCAATAGTAGATCCACCAAGCCTCGTCATGGCGATTTGAAAACTAACTCTTGTACGAGTTGATGACTTATCAAAAATTAATCCTAAAACTTTATTGTTAAGTTCAATATTTAATTTTTTATTTTTTAAATTATTTGCAAGCTCAAGAATATTTAAAACTTCATTAGTTGATAAATCTAAGCTTGATAGGAAATTATTTTTAGCAAGCTTAGTTGGTTTTAACATGAATATTTCTAATTAAATCTATATTCTACTATGCAGGCATTTTACTCTCTGCCAAAAGAGTCTTAAGATCCTCCCCTTCTATAACTTCCTCTTTAAGAATTTTTTGAGAAATTGATTCAAGCAAAGGTAAATTATTTCTGAGAATATTCAGTGCTGTTTCATGAGCATCATCAACTAGATCTCTTACTTCCTTATCAATAGCTTGGGCTGTAGCATCACTTACTGATCTTCTAGGGTTATTACCATTACCTAAGAATTGACCTCCACCTTGCTTGTCATAAGCAAGAGGGCCAAGAATATCACTCATTCCAAAAGTTCCAACCATTTGTTCAGCGATATCGGTTGCTCTTTGAAGATCATTTGATGCTCCAGTAGTTATTTTCCCAAATACCACCTCCTCTGCAGACCTACCACCAAGAAGTGTTGCTATTTGACCTTTTAATTCTTCTTTAGAATTTAAGAATCTTTCTTCTGTTGGCAGTTGAAGAGTATAACCCAAAGCACTCATACCTCTAGGAACAATAGAAATCTTTGCAACTTTTGAGCCTCCAGGCATTAGATGACCAACAATAGCATGACCAACTTCGTGGTAAGCAACAACTTTCTTCTCGTCGTCTTGAAGAACTCTACTTTTTTTCTCAAGGCCGGCTACAACTCTTTCTATAGCCTCACTTAAATCTTGTTGTTCAACACTTTTTCTTTTTGCTCTGGCAGCGAGTAAAGCAGCTTCGTTTACCATGTTTGCTAAATCAGCTCCTGCGAATCCACTTGTTGCTTGAGCAATAGAATCTAAATCTATAGAATCTGCTAACTTAACTTTTTTTGTATAAATTTCTAAAATTGTTTTTCTTCCAGACAAATCAGGTCTATCAACCAAAACTTGCCTATCAAATCTACCAGGTCTTAGTAAAGCTGCATCAAGAACTTCTGGCTGGTTAGTTGCTGCTAGCACTATTACTGGTTTATCTGTTGAAGCAAATCCATCCATCTCAGTAAGTAATTGATTAAGAGTTTGTTCTCTCTCATCATTGCCACCAACTACGCCCATTGAACCTGAACGACTCTTACCTATGGCGTCTAATTCATCAATAAATATAATACAAGGAGCTTTTTTCTTCGCCTGTTCGAATAAATCTCTAACTCTTGCAGCGCCAGCGCCGACAAAAAGTTCAACGAATTCAGAACCTGAAATTATAAAAAAAGGAACTTCAGCTTCTCCTGCTACTGCTTTAGAAAGAAGAGTTTTTCCTGTACCTGGAGGGCCCACCAATAATACCCCTTTAGGTATTCTAGCTCCTATATCAGTATATCTTTCAGGTTTTTTTAAAAAATCAACTATTTCTGTTAATTCATCCTTTGCTTCATCAACTCCTGCAACATCATCAAAAGTAACTTTAGATTCATCATCAGGAACGTAAACTTTAGCTTTACTTTTAGTAAAACTAAGAGCTCCTTGAGCGCCTCCACCTCCCATACTTCTTCTAGCAAAGAATTGTAAAACAAGAATAAAGATCAAAGGAGGAACAACCCAGCTCAAGATGGTGGAGAAGAAATTAGGTTTCTTTGGAGGAGCAGCTGCGAATTCTACCCCTTTATTCTCCAATCTTTGTGGAAGATCCATATCAAAAATTGGTGTTGTTGCCAAAACAGACGGTGCTCCTTCTTCTGCACCATTTAACTCATATCTAATTTGTTCTTGAGTAATATATGCACGTTTAACTTCACCGTCATTAACCTGATCTATAAAAAGAGAATAAGGAACCCTAGGGATTTGCATATTTTGGTTAGGGAAAAGACTACTAAATAAAAGTAAGGCTCCAACACCTATTAAAATGATATTTACAATTCCAAAACGTCTATTAGGTTGATTATCATCTTGTCTTATTGGCATAGTTATTATAAATTGTAAACTTATTATAAACTAAACTATCAGTATCCGTACCTGTATTTTTTTTTGGGGTAAGAACCGTAAGGTACTTTGACCTATATAAGCTCAGTACTGAAAATTAATTTTTAAGTGAACTCTTAACGCATATATCATTCTCAATCAAACTAAACTGAGAATAACTTAATTTAATAATTTCATTCATTTCTTCAAATTCAAAATCACCAAAGGGATTCATACTATTTTCTCCACCTAAAATTTTTGGAGCAATGAAAGCTATAGTTTCCTGAATACAATTAAATTGGATTGCGGCAGTAGCCAATTTAGGGCCACATTCCCAAAGAACTTTATTACATCCTCTTTTAGCAAGTATTTTTGAAATCAATTCTGGATTATCAGATGATACTTTTTTAACTTCTACACATTTTGGAATCCTTGTGAGGTACTTTTCATTAGCTGTTGAAGAATCATAAATAACAAGAGTTTTTGCCTTCTTACAATCCCAAAGATTAGATTTCGAAGGAAGATCTAAACTTTTTGTGAAAACAACTCGCAAAGGCTCAGGATTTTTTGAACCTCTACTAGTCAAAAGTGGGTTATCTCTTCTTAATGTGTTTCCACCTATGATAATTGCGTCAAATTCTGCTCTAAAAGAGTGTACTAATGACCTTGATTCTTGATTAGTAATCCATTTACTTTTCCCATTTTTTAAAGCTATTCTTCCATCAATACTCATTGCCCATTTAAGAACACCAAATGCCTTTTTAGTAATATTCCTATGAATAAAAGCCTTATTTAAATCTAAAGATTCTTTTTTACATAATCCTAAGTGAACTTGTATTCCAGCTTCTTTTAGCAGCTTAATACCTTTACCAGCTACTCTTGTATCAGGGTCTTCAATAGATATAAAAACCTTTTTTATCCCAGAGGATATTACCCTATCTACACATGGAGGTGTTCTACCTTGATGGCAACAAGGTTCAAGATTTATATAAATTGACCCACCACTAGCATCTTTTTTTAAATTATTAAAAGCCATTGCCTCAGCATGGGGCATACCAGCCTTGTAATGAAATCCTTCTGAAATAAGGTTTCCATTTCTATCAAGTATCACAGCTCCCACTTGAGGGTTGGGACTCGTTGTATTTTTACCTAAAGAGGCCAAAAAAATTGCTCTTTTCATCCATTTTGTATGGCTTACCTTTTTTTCAGACATCTCCAAAAATCAAATTCAATTAATTGATCTCCATTCTTTCACGACAAAGGGAGGGACGGGTAATTCAGAGAAAACTCCTGACAAAGATAATCTTAATGGTCTATTTTTATCTAAATTCTTAATCAATTCTTCAAGATCAAATTCAGCGGCAGCTTGTCTTCCATCATTTGCTAATTCCACATTAAGTAATGTTTTATCCTCTAAAAGCCACTGTTTTCTTCCTGATTCAACTCTCAAGTCAGTGGGATGATCAATCCTAAGGTTTCCCGGATATCCTATAACCCTTAAAATTAATTTACCTTCAAAAAGAGGTGATTTATAAGCTACTAATTGCCAAGTTTCAAAGTCCAAGTCCCTTAAAAACTCGCTACTAGCATTTATTAATTCCCCATTTATTTCTGTTTCTGCAACTTCAGCAGATACTTTTAATGGATTGAAAATAAAGGAAAGTAGTAAAAATATAGGTAATATTCCATTTAAAAGAATATTTTTATTTGATTTTGTAATTTTCTTCATTTTCAGAATCCATCAGGGCATCAAGAGTTACAGCCGTTCTTACAATAGCTTGATATCTTTTGATTATTTTACGATTTTTTTCTATAACTCGAGATAAATTCAAAGTGTCTTTTTCAGAATATCTAGATGTTAAATCATTAGAATCTTCTTCAATAAATTCAAATTCACTATCTTTATCAATTAGAGTTAACAATAAATCATGTAATCTCTTTCTTCTTTCAGACAATTAAATTAGGATGATGACTCGAATAATAATAAGATAATTCAATAAAACATTCAAACAGTTTAGTTCCTTATCATTAAAAATTGATGACTGAAGTTAATAGAAAAATATATGTAGTGGGTATAAGTTCATATGTATTTGAAGATTTACCTTCTAAATTACAAGATTTATTTATAACAACAGAAAATATTGCAGTTCCCAATTCATATTTTGAAGAAATTAAATCATGGAACGAAAATAGTCTAGAAAAAAAGAAATCATTTTTTTCTAGCAACAGTAATGAAGAACTTGTTAACTGGCTTAGATCTCAAAAAACTGATGTTCTTTTAATTTCAAGAGGAGATCCACTTTGGTTTGGAATTGGGAGAATATTACTTGAAAATTTTTCAAAAAATGAATTAAGTTTTTACCCTTCAAATACTTGCATTCAATTAGCATTTAGTAAGTTAAAGATTCCATGGCAAGATACTATTAATGTAAGTATTCACGGTAGAGATTCGACTAAGTTAGTTGAGGCTCTTAAAGCAAGGCCTACAAATTTGGCTATCCTTACAGATTCAAATAACAAAAGTTTAGAAATAATCAAAAAAAACTTATCTGAATTAAATCTGATTGACTTCTATGATTTTTGGCTATGTGAAGATATAGGCTTTGACAATGAAAATATAAGGAAATTGAATCTTAAAGAGTTCTTTCCCTCTGATATATCGAGTTTAAACATTGCTGTTCTTATAAAAAAAAAGAAAAATTATTCAAATAATAATCTCCCTCTTTTCGGAATCAATGACAATGTTTTTAAAACTTTTGACGATAGACCAAATTTATTAACAAAAAGGGAAGTTCGTGTTCAAATCTTGGCTGATTTAGAGCTCCCGGAAAATGGTGTCATTTGGGATATAGGGGCAGGTTGTGGGTCAATTGGTTTAGAGGCGTTAAAATTAAGGCCTAATTTGGATTTGTTTTGTATCGATAAAAGGATTGGATCAAAGGCATTAATACTTGAAAATTCAAAAAGGCTTGGAGTTAAATCAGAATTTATTTTTGAGGAAGACATAATTAATATTTTGAACGACAGAAATTTAAATTCTTTTGAAAAACCTAATAGATTAATAATTGGAGGATGTAATAAAAAGACTAAACTTCAAATTATAAATAAGCTGGCTAAGGATATGAGTATTGGAGATATTATTGTTATCCCAATAATTGACATTCAAACTATTAAAGAGTTGAGAGAGGAATTAGAAGATAAAAATTTTGAAACAAATTTAAATTTAGTTCAGACCTATAAAAGCTTAAGTATCGCTGAGGGAATGAGATTAGAACCAAATAATCCTGTTTTTATATTAAAAGGAAAAAAATAAATTTAAATATTTGTTATTTGTTAGGTTTAGCCACATGGGGCAGACCCCAACCTAGCTTATTTCTTAAAACTTGGAAAAATTCATGATCTTCAAGTCTAATAAACTTTACTGAGTGCTTACTTTTTCTTATTAGAACTCTATCTTCAGGCCAAACATAACAACCAGCATTTCCATCTACAACCATTACCAACCTTTCAGGAGTTGCTGGGAAAACAGTTACTGGCTCTGAATCATTAAAAACCAATGCCCTAGATGCCAATGAATGTGGAGCAATTGGAGTTAATTGCACTACTGGGCAATCAGGTGTAATAACTGGTCCTCCGGCACTTAGAGAATATGCTGTAGAACCAGTTGGAGTAGATAAAATCACTCCATCAGCTGAGATATCCACAGGAGCATGTCGCCCTATAGAAATCTCAAAATGACACATACTCGTTAGGGGTTCTCTATGAAGAGCCATCTCATTAAGACAAAGAGACTCCCATCTCCTCTGATCATTCCTCATTACACTAATAATAAAGCAAGTTCTTTCTTCAATATCCCAATTGCCAGTAATGATTTTATCTATTGCTTCATCAAGATTTGATAAATAAGCTTCCGCGAGAAAGCCTAAATGACCAGTATTTATTGTAAGAATTGGAATTTTAGCAGGTGCTGTTTGCCTTGCAGCAGAAAGCACTGTTCCATCTCCACCAAGAACAATTGCAAATTCCATCGAAGAGTCAAACCCCTCGGGGACGCAGTTCATATATCCCAAAGGACGAACATGTTGATCAGGATTGGCGAATCCAACCATTCCACCAGAGCTGCTAACCCTTACAACTTGATAATTAGATTTTTGCAATTTTTTCTCAACAGAACTTGCTGTTTGAACAGCAAGTTCTTTTCCATCATTAACGATTAATCCTGCTTTACGTACCAATCAAAAAACTAAAACTATAACTATCTTAAACTAATTTGTAGGACAATCCTAATTTAAAATTTCAAATTTATTAGAACTGTTCTAAGAAGCGAAGATCATTTATATAAAATTTTCTTATATCATCAATCTGATGTCTTACCATACAAAATCTTTCAACTCCTAATCCAGCTGCGAATCCGGTCCATTTCTCAGAATCTATTCCTAATTTTTCTAGGACCTTCGGATCTACCATTCCGCATCCCATTACTTCTAACCATTTACCTTTCCATTGAACATCTACTTCTGCCGAAGGTTCAGTAAATGGGAAATAACTAGCTCTAAATCTTACGGGGATATCTCCAAAAAAGGTCTTTAAAAAAGTAAGAACTGTTCCTCTTAAGTGACTAAAATTAATATCTTGATCGATACATAAAACCTCAACCTGATTAAATACAGGCGAATGAGTAGCATCTACAGCATCTCTCCTATATACTCTCCCGGGAGCAATAATTCTTACTGGAGGAGGATTTTTCTCCAAGTACCTTATCTGAACAGGAGAAGTGTGGGTCCTTAAAAGTCGATTTTCATCTAAGTAGAAAGTATCCTGCATATCTCTTGCGGGATGATTTTTGGGGATATTAAGAGATTCAAAATTATAAAAATCAGTCTCTATTTCAGGACCACTTTCAACTGAATATCCTAAACCACAAAAAATATCTATTATTTCGTCTTGAGTAGAAATTAAAGGATGTTTATTTCCAGGGGGTGTTCCAGTTGAAGGTATAGTTACATCAATTTTTTCTTTTTTAATCTTTTTATCTAAGGCTTCGGTATTAAGTTGATTTTTTCTTTCAGTTATTAATTCTTGCAAGTTTATCTTTATCAAATTCGCCTTCTGGCCAATAATTGGTCTATCAGTAGCAGATAATTGACCCATTGTTTTCAAGATAATTGACAAATCACCTTTTTTTCCTAACAGAGAGACTCTCAATTGATCCAGTTCTTCATGAGTATTAGAATTATCTATATTATTTTTTGCTGTTAGAGAAAGATTATTTAGTTTTTCCTCAATTTGACTTAATGATTCAATTTGACTCACTGATATAGTAAAAATAGGTATTGCTTTATCTTACTTAAATATCGTCCATAAATAAAATGTATTGATTAATGAAGCCGTTAAACATATTAATTAGCAATGATGATGGTGTTTTTGCAGCGGGAATAAGAGCTTTAGCAAAATCAGCACAAAAAAGAGGACATAAGGTAAAAGTAGTATGCCCTGATCAAGAAAGATCAGCTACTGGCCATGGTCTTACTTTACAATCTCCATTAAGAGTAGAAAAAGCTGATGAATTATTTGGTAAAGGAATTGAAGCTTGGGGATGTTCTGGCACACCTGCTGATTGCGTCAAATTAGCACTATCGGAACTCTTGGATCATAAACCTGATCTGGTACTATCTGGAATAAATCATGGGCCCAATTTAGGGACAGATATTTTTTGTTCAGGCACTGTCGCTGCGGCCATGGAAGGAACTTTAGAAAATGTTCCTTCAATGGCAATAAGTGTTGCTAGTTTTAAATGGAAGAACTTTGAATTTGCTGGAGAAATTGCAATGAATATTGCCGAACAAGCAATTAAGGATAGTTGGCCATCTTCGCTTCTATTAAACTTAAATATTCCTCCATGCGAAAAAAGCAAAATAAAAGAATTATCTTGGACAAGATTATCAGTAAGGAAATATAAAAATCAATTTTCCAAAAGAGAAGACCCAAGGGGTGACGATTATTATTGGCTCGCCGGCGAGGTAGTTTTAGATCTTAAATCAAAAGGTTATGGTCCAAAGAAATGGCCAAGTGACGTATCACAAATACAAGAAAATAAAATATCTCTTACACCCGTTGAACCAGATTTATTTTGGAGGGGTAATTTAGACAAATTACCTAAAATTAATAATTCATTTATAAATCCTTCTTAAAAGCCATAAAGAAAAGCAAAGTCCAAAAAAATGAGCAGCAATAACTTGTGTGTTACTGAGAACTGATAATATTTCAAGTCCAGTAATTGGGATATCAGATGTCGCTGTTATCAATTGTCCAGTTGTTTGAGAAGATGCTTGGATAAATAAGGCTCCCATAAGGGCTTGATATCCAATTAATCCAAACAAAATTCCTAATAAATCAACTATTAGCCCTCTTTTTATCAATTTAGATGTTTGTCCCCTTGAGGGTCTTGCATTACTTGCGATTGCTCTTCCTGTTCTAACTATTAACCAACCTTGCCAAAGGCTAAAAAGTAGTAAAATCAAGGATATTGTTGTAAGTGATAGACCAGGCGCTAATCCAAGCTGACCTTCACTATTATTTACAACATTTGAAAAAAGCAAAACGGCTGCAACAACAACTCCTAAAATGGACTGAACCCAAAAGCGTATCCATCCAATGCGTCGCATTCCAAATGAAAGGGACTGAAAATCAATTTTGTCAGACATTCATTTGATTGAATAAACTATAATCTATTCAAATTTGCCATCAAAATCATAAAATTGCACGTAATCTTTTGATCTCTTTAATATCGCCATCTGAAGTTAAGAATCCTACTTCAATAGCTATTGGAAGTTTTGACGGCCTTCATGCTGGCCATAGGAAATTAATTAAAAGTGTAGTTGAAGAAACCCAATATATCCCAACAATTGCAAGCTTCTGGCCTCATCCCAGAGAAGTTCTATACAAAGAGACACGTCTTAGACTTGATCTACCTTATGAAAAACTACCTATTCTTGAAGATCTTGGAATTGAACAATTAGTTCTGATTCCTTTTGATAGGGAACTATCCAAATTAAGTGCAGAGAGCTTCGTAAGAGATATTTTGATAAATCAATTACAAGCAAAAATTATTTCTGTAGGTGCTAATTTTAAGTTTGGTTTCAGAAGAAGTGGAGACATAAATACAATAAAACATATGATTAAGGATACGGATATTAAACTAAAAATTACTCCAATTTTAGAAGACAAAGAAGGTAGAATAAGTAGCAGTAGAATAAGAGACCTATTAGAGAAAAGTGATCTGAAAAATGCTTTCAAAATTCTTAATAGGCCTTATAGTTTTAATGGAAAGGTTGTAAAAGGTAAGGGAATTGGAAAAAGTATAGGATGGCCTACCGCAAATCTTGAAATAGATGGCAGAAAATTTTTACCTGGAGAAGGAGTTTACGCATCTTGGACAACTATAGAAAATTCCAACCAAAAAATTGAATCTGTTATGAACCTTGGCTCTCAACCAACAATAAATCCTCTATTCCCATCTGCAGTTGAAGTTCATTTAATAAATAAAGATATCGATCTATATGGCTTAAATCTATCTGTAGAACCAGTTGAAAAACTTAGATCTCAAATCAAGTTCAAAAATATAGATCAACTTTCTAATCAAATCAAAAAAGATAGAGATAATGCTCTAAAAATTTTTAAAACTTGCAAAAAATAAATTAGAAATGTTTAATTCCAATACTAAAGAAGCTGAAGATTTAAGAATTTATCAAATTATTGACGCTAATCTTGATAGAGCTAGAGAAGGACTAAGAGTATTAGAGGATTGGGCTAGATTTGGTTTAGGCAAAGAAAAATATGTTGAAAAGATTAAAAATTTTAGACAAATTTTAGGAAAAAATCATTTAGAAATTTATAAACAATCTAGAAATCACATTGAGGACAGATGTAAAGGATTAACTCATCACGAGCAAATCAACAGAAAAACCTCTGAGCAAATTATAAGTTCTAATTCAGCCCGAGTTCAAGAAGCATTACGGGTCATAGAAGAATTCTCAAGGCTACAGAATCATGAGCTTTCAAAAATCGCTTCGGAAATTAGATATGAAATCTATACTATAGAAATTGACTTATTAAGTTTAAGTAAGTGTAAGAAGTCTGAGGAAATATTAAAAGAAAATGACTTATATGTAATCACAGATCAAAAGGACAATTTATTAGAAATTATAGAAGAGATTTTAATTGCGGGAGTAAGAATAATTCAACATAGATTTAAAACTGGAACTGATAAAGAACATCTTCAAGAAGCAATTCAGATTAAAAATCTATGTAAAAGATATAATTCTTTGTTTATCGTTAACGATAGACTTGATATAGCTTTAGCGTCTAATGCGGATGGAATTCATCTTGGACAAAACGATTTAGACTTAAAAACCGCAAGAAAACTATTAGGATATTCAAAAATTATTGGCATAAGTGCAAATAATGCAATTGATATTTCTAATGCTCTTAAGGAGGGGTGTGATTACATAGGAGTAGGGCCAGTATTTGAAACCACAACAAAAAAGAACAAAAAACCTTTAGGTGTTGAAAAAATCAAAATTTTAACAAAGGATTTAAATCTTCCTTGGTTTGCTATTGGAGGAATCAAGTTAAATAATATTTCATATTTAAAAAGAAATGGGTTTAAAAAAGTTGCCTTAGTTTCGCAATTAATGAATTCTGAAGATCCTAAAGAAGACGCTATGATTATTCTAAAAGAGTTGTCTCATGAAAATTAGAGTAAATGGAGAAGAAAAAAAAATAGAACTTGATCAAGAGAATGCTCTACTTTCAACAGCTCTAAATTCAATGGGATATAAATCCAACACAATTGTAGTTGAGTTAAATAATTTAATTATAAATTCAATGAAATGGGAGAAAGTGAAGCTTAAGGATGGTGATAATTTAGAAATCGTTTCAATAGTTGGTGGCGGTTAAAAGATAAATTCTTTGTATATTAAAAATCTTCATAATTTTTTAAGTTTAGGCTTGAAACAATAACCGAATTTATCTTGTTTTCGTTTTATATTCTTATTACGTAAATATAACAATGAAAGAAAAAATTGATAATAACTCAAGGTCCCTTAAATGGGAGCAAAATGGTGAGTTAGCACATAAAGATCTTTCTGAGCTAATTGAAAGATTAAAAAATGTAGAAAGTGAACATACATCATCTGAGCTGTCTAGATTAGGCACAAAATCTAATATGAAAGATTAAATTTGTTACTTAGATCTTGTTTTTATAAAAATTTGTACCAAATTAAAGTTACTGAATAAAAAATAAATGTCGAAAAGATTTCCAGAGTGGGTAAATACAGAAGTCGTGATAAAAGCAATCAAAATGAGAGAAGAAGGAATGCTATCAAAACAACTTAATTTATGGATAGAAAACCTATTAGAAATAGAAAAAAAGTAATTATTTAGGAAATACTTTTAATAATTCTCAGAGCCGCCATTGCTGCTCCGTAACCATTATCTATATTCATAACTGCAATACCTGGAGAACAACTAGACAACATACTATTTAAAGCAGTTTCTCCATCCTTGCTAACGCCGTAGCCGACTGAGACAGGTACTGCAATTATAGGTTGTGCCAATAATCCACCCACAACAGTTGCCAAAGCTCCTTCCATTCCAGCACAAACTATTAGTACATCATATTTATTAATTTCTTCTAACTGACTCATCAATCGATGAAGTCCAGCTACTCCAACATCTATAAAAGATTGACAATTCACTCCATAAATTTCAAGCGCTAATTGTGCTTCAAGTGTTACGGCCAAATCGCTTGAGCCACCTGAAATTATGGCAACTTTTTTATTCGTATTTACTTTATTCAAATTTTTCCCAATTGTTAGGCAATTTGCTTCTTCATAGAATCGTGCATCATCGTACAAACTTGTAAGATAGTTTGCCTTTTCACTATTAATCCTAGTAATGAAAACAACCTCATTTTTACTTAATACATTTTCAGATAATCTCTCTAATTGATCGATACTCTTATCTTGACCCCAAATAGCCTCAATGAGTCCAAGCCTATCTTTTCTTTGAAAATCAAACTTGATATCAAAATTCATCTTTGCTTATCTAATTCTCCCTCATAAATTAATTTAAAAGGATTTTCGCCTACATTTAGAGCAGCCTTAACATTATCTTCAAATTTTTGTTGAACCACATTAACTTCTGTCATTGGTATGCTTTTCCATAATGTCTTACTTTTCCAATTTACTAATATTAAAGCTTCTTCTTTTTCTTTATCCCAAAATAATTGTCTTCCCAAAAAACCATCTTGAGAAGATAACCATGGCTCCCATATTTCATTCTCAGCTTTTAACCAAGCTGCTTTTATATCGGCAGGTACTTTAAGTCTTAATTCCTCTATGACCATTTCACTTTGATAATTATCCATTGTAAGAGCTTTTAAATTGGGAATATCAGATTGGGGAATTAAAACTACTAAGCAAATTAATAATAATAAAAAACTTTGAAATTTTTTTTTCAAATTTAAATTAAATCTCATTTTTTCTCAAGTAGAACTACTGAATGGCAACTTATACCCTCTTCTCTACCTTCTGGACCCAATTTTTCATTCGTGGTCGCTTTAATCCCAATTAAATTTTCATCAATATTTAAGATTTCAGAAATGTTTTTTTTCATAAGTTTTATATGTGACATGATTTTTGGCCTTTCAGCAACAATAACACTATCAATATTATTTATTTCCCAACCATCTTGTCTTATCAAGTCAATTACTTTTGATAACAAAAACAAGCTATCAGCATTTCTCCATTTTTCATCAGATGGGGGGAAATACTTTCCTATGTCGCCCAACGAAAGTGCTCCCAATAATGCATCCATTATTGAGTGACTTAAAACATCAGCATCACTATGACCATCCAATCCTAAATTTTCAGGATGATGCAATTTTACACCTCCAATAATTAAATCTCTATCCTCTACTAGTCTGTGAATATCGTATCCATTACCTATTCTAAATTTCATGAATTGATTATTTTCTTTTATCATTCTCTTACTTTGTGGGGATTTTTTGTAGTTTTCATTTGAAATTAAGTCAATTCTTCTCTCCAATGTTCTTTCAAAACTTTTTCTTCTTCTCCATGATTTAATCTCTTCATGATTACCGCTCACTAAAATATCTGGCACTTTCATATCTTTAAAAGTTAACGGTCTCGTGTATTGAGGATATTCTAATAAAGAAGAATTATGACTTTCATCGATTAAGGAGTCTGGATCACCAAGAGTTCCTGGTAACAATCTAGTCAAACCGTTAATTATTGATATGGCGGGTATCTCACCTCCAGAAAGTACATAATCGCCTATCGATATTTCTTCATCAGCTATACATCTAATCCTTTCATCAAAACCTTCATATTGACCACAAATAATTATTATTTGATCCAAAGTGGACCATCTCGCAAGATCCTTTTGCTTAAGGACTTTACCCTGTGGGGTCATCAGCAAAGTTTTACTTTTAGGTAATTTTCTAATTGATTCATATGCCTTATAAATAGGTTCAGGTTTTAATACCATACCTGCTCCTCCTCCATAAGGCTTATCGTCTACTTGTCTGTAAGAACCTTCCCCATATTCCCTTAAATCATATAAATTTACATCGATCAAATTCTTATCTAGAGCTTTTGTTATTACCCCTAAATTATTTATTGATTCAAAAGCTTTAGGGAACAAAGTAATTACATCAAAATTAAACCCACTCATCTAGAAATCTTCCTCATAACCAAACTCAATTAACCTTGATTCTTTTTTTCTCCAATTTGGAACAACTTTCACAAATAACTCTAGGTGAACTGGGCCATCAATTAATTTTGACATATTTGATCTTGCTGACTGACCAATAATTTTTAACATTGAACCTTTCTTTCCAATAAGAATGCCTTTTTGAGTTGATCTTTCAACAATAATAGTAGCCAAAATAGCTGTAAAAACTTTGCCATTTTTTCTTTTCATTTCCTCTCTTTTTTCTATCTTTACTGCGACACTATGAGGGACCTCTTCTCTTGTATTTTTTAATACCTGCTCTCTTACTAAATCAGATAATAAGTTATCTAATGGTTGGTCGCAAATCGTTTCTTCGCTATAAAGTTTTGGTCCCTCTGGAAGAAAATTAAGTGCCATATCGACTAGTTCAGAACATCCTTCTCCATGAGAAGCACTTACAATTTGAAAGTTTCTATTAATTCCAAAAAATCTTCTATATTGATCTAATCGTAAATTCCTAAATTCTTTATTAACCAAATCCCACTTATTTAATGCCACAATAAACTCAGTTTTATTTGCGATTAGAAAATTCAAAATATATTCATCACCTCTACCAGGTTCTTCACTTGAATCAATTACAAAAATTACCATATCAACTCCATTAATTGCAGATTTTGCGTTTTTTACTAATATCTCTCCAAGTCGATGATGAGGTTTATGAACACCTGGCGTATCAACAAAAATTATTTGCCCATTGTCTGTGGTAAGTATTCCCTTTAATTTATTTCTAGTAGTTTGCGCAATAGGAGAAGTAATTGTTATTTTTTCTCCAATCAATTTATTTATTAAAGTAGATTTACCGACATTTGGTCTTCCTAGTAAAGTTACAAATCCAGATCTATAATTAGCCAAAGACTTTTAATGTATCAATAATAAAATTCTGATCAAAAATGAAAAAAAAAGCCATAAACTTAAAAGAGGCCTCGTTCACGCAAGCAATAAACATATCCGCACAATGGTGCAAAGAGTGGGGTGAAGATTTACTCAGCGAAGAGGTTTTAGCTGATAGAATCGCAGAGCTAACTAAAACAAGAAATGGACTCAGAGGATTTTTTGCATACGCTTTATCAGATAAAGATTGTTTTTTGTTAGATAAACTTCCTTTTTCACTAATTTACAAACTGAACGAAGGTGGTGATGCGGTAACAGCCATAGTAGTAAAAAATTTAATAATGAGTTCCGCTCAAATCATTATTCATCGAAGAGATAATAATCATGAATATGAGATAACATCAGAAAATATTTCAGATAGATGTAAGGCAATTTTAAGACTGCTAGAAACTAAGTCAGTTACAAAGTCCGTTAATCAAGTCCTTAGAGATTTAGATGATATGGGCAATAGTTTTAATAATTCAGTAAAGTATGACTCAGAACAAAAGGAATTTATAAAAAAACAAATTCTTGATATCGCTCATTAAAAAAGCGTAGAAAAAAAATCTACGCTTTAGATTAGTTATTTACTAAATGTGTTTAGTCTCTTCTTCCACCGCCTTGTAGTGCAATCATTAATCTCAATATAAAAACAAAAAGATTTATATAAGTTAGATACATACCTAAAGCTCCTGCAAGGTATTGATCATCATTATATCTTCTCGGCATTGTATAGAAATCAACAAAAGACATTGCAACAAATAAGACAGTTCCAAATCCTGCAATTATCAATTCGAGTCCTGAACCTCCAAAAACTCCTGGAGCAAAGAATCCTCCTATTAATTGGACAAACATTGCTATAAGCAGACCTATCAATCCAAGACCAACTACTCCGCTTAGTGCTTGTCCAACACTATCACTCATTCTTTGGCCAGTGTAAGAAGCAATAACGAAAGTTATACCAGTGGCTAAGGCAGCTGTTCCAACAGAACCAATACCAATTGTTCCTATTGCTAAAGCAACTATTCCACTTAAGGTGAATCCAGTTAACAAACTAAATCCTGTCAACAAGGGTAGGGCCTTCGCATTATTTGCATTATTTGCAGCACTTGTGGCTATAAAAAACAAGATCAATTCTGCAATTAATGCAACTATTGAAAGAGGCTGAAAAAGCCCAGGATTTGTTGCTATGAGTGAGACACCTGCTAAAACCCCTAAAGAAGTAAGAACCATACCTCCACCTACGTAAGGTAAAGCTTTTTGAACAACATTAGGTCCAACAATTGAACTTGTTTGTGCTTCACGTATAGCTTGATTGAAATTACTACTTGCTGGCATTTTTTTTATTAAATATGAACATATTCTACTTGATTTTTAAAATTTCAGGGTACGGATCTCCAGAGTTATAAAGTTATTGATAAGCCTCAATAATTTTCTGAACTAAAGGATGACGAACTACGTCTTCAACGGTTAAGTAACAAATTTTTATACCTTGAGTTTTAGAGAAAATTCTCGATGCTTCGATGAGGCCGCTTTCCTGATCTTTTTTTAAATCAATTTGTGTAATATCTCCGTTTACAACCATTTTAGATCTATCGCCCAATCTGGTTAAAAACATTCTCATTTGAGAACAAGTAGTATTTTGTGCTTCATCTAGGATAACCATGGAGTTATCTAAGGTTCTGCCTCTCATAAATGCTAAAGGTGCAACTTCAATAATTCCCTTTTCGATTAACGAATTTGTTCTATCAAACCCAAAAATACTATTTAAAGAATCAAATAGGGGTCTTAAATATGGATCTACTTTTTGTTGCAAATCACCAGGTAGAAATCCCAAACTTTCACCAGCTTCTACAGCTGGTCTGGTTAAAACAATTTTTTCAATTTTTTTCTCGTTCAATAGTCGTGCCGCGCAAACAGTTGCTAAAAATGTCTTACCAGTTCCAGCTGGACCAATTGCGAACGTAAGATCAAAGTTTTCAATCGATTCAACATATTCTTTTTGCCTTATAGTTCTTGGTCTTAAATATCTTCCTTCTTTGGAACGCGCAAGAACTTTCTTCCCAAGTTCAGCATGTGAAGACGACTCACCCATATTTAAAGAACTTAAAGCTGCTTTAAGATCTACCTCTGGGACTTCTAAGCCCTGTTCCCAAATTGGTCTTGTTAGTTCTACTAATGCTGAGGCTCTCTCAATTTTAGATATGACACCGTTCATCTCAAGTTGTAAGCCTCTAATAGTTAAAGAAACTCCTGTAAGAGACTCAAATTTTTTTAAGAAAGAATTACCAGGTCCAGATAATGCTGTAGCAGCATCAGAGCTTGGCAAATCTATAGTGAAGTGACCAGTTTTGGAAACTTCCTTCATCTAGTTTATTGAATAAAAATTTATCAAATCACTAGCTTTCAGCTTCATTACTCTCGCTTTCAGCTTTACTACTATCATCTTCTTTTTTTGTTTTAGCCTTAGCTAATTTTTCCTTCTCTAACTTTGCTTTACCAATTGCGATAGAGGGTCTTTCTTTTTTTTCTAATAACCCACCCTTTTCTAATAAAGTTCTCACAACGTCAGTTGGCTGAGCACCCTGAGTAAGTCTTGTTCTCAAGGCTTCTGTATCAAGCCTGGTTTCCTTAGTTCTTGGATTATAAAAACCTAGTTCTTGTAGAGGTCTACCATCTCTTCTGGAAGTACTATTGCATGCAACAATTCTGAAACTTGCTTCTTTTTTCTTTCCAAAGCGCTTAAGGCGCAATTTAATCATCTTAAATTAATGCGTTTTTAATAATAATATCATTTAAAGGTAAAAATATAGAAACTATAAATCAGCAAAACCTTTTTTCTTTTTATTATTTTTTTGTTTTTTCATTGGCTTATTACCACTCATCCCTCCCATTCCTGGCATTCCTCCCATTCCTGGCATTCCTGGCATTCCTCCCATTCCTGGCATTCCTCCCATTCCTGGCATTCCTCCCATTCCTGGCATCCCTCCCATTCCTGGCATCCCTCCGTTTGACATTTGTTTCATAAAGCCTCTCATTCTTTGAAAATCAGCTAATACTTTATCTACATCTTTTGCCTCATAACCGCTACCCTGAGCGATTCTTTGTCTTCTTGAAGGCTGAGCAGCAAGAACTTCAGGTTTTTGTTTTTCCTCAAGAGTCATTGAAGAAATCATAGATTCTATTTTCTTAAGTTGATCTTCTCCATCTTTTATCATCCCATCATCGATTTTATTCATTCCAGGGATCAATTTAATCAATCCACCAAGTGATCCCATCCTTTTAATTAATCTCATTTGCTTAACAAAATCATTAAAGTCAAAAGTCGCTTCTTGAAGTTTCTTTTGCATCGCTTCTGCATCAGCAAGTTCAACTTCTTTTTGTGCTTTTTCAACAAGTGTCAATACATCGCCCATGCCTAAAATTCTGCTGGCCATTCTCTCTGGATGAAATGGTTGCAATGCCTCTATTTTTTCACCTACGCCTATAAATTTGATTGGTTTACCACTTATTTTTCTTATCGATAAAGCAGCTCCACCTCTTGAGTCACCATCCAACTTAGTTAATATCGCCCCTGTGATTCCTACTTTTTCATGAAATGATTTTGTTAAGTCTGCAGCTTCTTGCCCAATCATTGAATCAACAACAAGCAAAACCTCATCAGGATTAGAAACTTCTTTTATTCGAACCATTTCACTCATCATGGAATCATCAATTTGCAGTCTTCCTGCGGTATCAATAATTATCGAATTAAAATCATTTTCACTAGCAAAATTCAATGCTTCCTTTGCTATTTCTTCTGGTTTGCTATTTTTTTCTTTAGCTGAAAAAACTTCCAATTCATATTGACTTCCCAATGTTTTAAGCTGCTCTACAGCTGCTGGCCGATAAATATCTGCAGCCACCAAAAGAACTTTTTTGTCTTTTTCCTTTAAATAAAGTCCTAATTTTCCTGTTGCAGTTGTTTTACCCGCTCCCTGAAGTCCAGCCATCAAAATGACTGTAGGACTATTTTCATTTTCGTTTAATGGAGAATTTTCATTCCCCATAATGTTAATCAATTCTTTATTTACAACTTCAATAAATTTTTGACCTGGGTTTACACCCCTAACTACTTCTTCTCCAATAGCTTTATCTTTGACATCTGAAATAAACTCTTTTACTACAGACAAACTAACATCTGCATCAAGGAGTGCTCTTTTTACCTCCTTCAAGGCATCGTTTATATTATTTTCACTAATTTTTGCTTCGCCTCTTAAACCCTTTACTGCGTCTTCAAAGCGTGACGAGAGTTCATCAAACATTATTAAAAAGTAATTTTAATTATTATAGATGATCTTGAAGTTTGTAATTACAAGCCGCTCACGAAATCAACCAATTTCCACGATTTATTTGAAAAACCCAAAATATATTTAACTTTAAGGGGATTTAAAGATGTTTCATTAATAAATTCTCCAGAATTCTTTACTAACCTCTCTAGATAATTCAACTCTACTAATACAACTATCCGAGATGAAGTTTGCGATTCCAAATCAATTTTACGTATTTGGGAATTAATCTCCTTATAAATTCCTTTCTTGATATCGTTCTGTCTTTCTTCGATTGTTCGATCAATTAGACCTTTACTAACAATTTTGGAAAGATTAATTTCACCCTTTCCCCCTAAATAATTACTTTTATTAAGAAGCCATCCATTAATTAAATTCCTTATATCTTCCAAAGAAGGTGAAGCAGTATTAAGTTCTCTGAATTCATAGGAAATAATTGAAGTAGGTTTATCAGAAATAGAATTCAATTTACTTGAAGGATTTTTTTTTATTTCTTGAATAATATCTTTCTCACTAAGCTTTTGATTTTTATCTTTTGCAATTAAAGGTTTTTCAGCAATAGATTCCTCCTGAATTGATTTTTTAAAATTATTTCTTAAAAATCCAATGCCAATACCAAATGCAAATAAGATCAAAAACGCATAGATATAAATTAAATAAGGTGACCGATTAATTATCTCTTTATCCTTTAAGAATTCCCCAAAACTAAACTTTAATTCAGCAATTTTTTCAATTAAAAAATTATAAAACTCAATTGGTTTTTTCTTAAAGTATTCCTCATTGAAAACTATTTCTTGATTCTCAACCTTTTCATAGCCTTGTTTTATGCCACCAGGCCAAGGTAAACTTCTTTCATCAATATTCCCCAATAAATTATCAAAATCTTCAGTCGTTTTTGTAGAGAATTCCTTCTCATTTTTTTGGTTTTGAAGATTTGATCTAATTGAAATTTTATTTGATTTCTTTTCTAATTTTTCAATAAATTCTTGAATTTCCCTATCTTCAAACCAAGAATCTAAATCCACTTCTTTTGATTCAATGTCTCTATACCCAACTAAAACATCATTCTCTAACCAATTTTTACAGAAAATACATATCGCTTCTAACTTATTTCCAGGATAATTATTAAGCCAATCTCGCAAATTTTCATCAGAACTACTTGAAAACCTTGCAGAGGCTTGGTCAATATCAGCTAAAAGCAAATCTAAACAACCAACTAGAGGCATTGAATCAAGACCTGATAAATTTAGTTTCTTTAAAATTCTCCTCGCTTCAAATAATTTTTCCGGCTTTCTTCTAGAGAAACCAATAGCTGTTAAGGATAGAAACGCTAAAAATCCTGCTTCTAATGATCCTCTTTTTTGTAATTCAAGAAACAAATCAATCTGTTCTTGCACTGTCAAAAATGGCTTAATTTGTTGAAAAAAAACTTCAAACTCTTGCTGATTTAAATAATCTTTATATTCAGATTTATTATTACCTTCTAAACCACCTCTTTTGATTATTAAATTTTCCAACATACTTAAGCCTTTTTTATGAGACTCTTGATCATTTAGATCCCTACTAAGTAGATCTAAGATTCTGTAAGGAAGCAAAGCAATCAAGTCTTCTTCAAGTTCTTTTCTTATGTCTCCAAGCTTTCCCATTCTTTGTAGAAGTTGTATTCCTTCATGTAAAAAGTCGGCCGCGTTTGAATAGGATCTAAGCTGTTGTTCTTGAATTGCAGAATCTCTAGCTGTTAAAGCAGCCAATAATGTTAAATCAGCTTCTCTACTACTTCCTAAAGCTGGAGTTTGTGGGGGCTGCAATGCTTTTCTCGTGATTTTAAACGCTTCTTTTGGTAAACCCGATTCCCAAAGAAGTATTAATCCTGCTACTTCTCTATTTGAGGAAAAATCCAATCCAGAATTCCCATTTAATAACAAATTTTCATACTCTCTTCTGCTTTCTGGGTCTGTAAGTAGATCAGCAGTGAGGCGGAGCAACTCAGATCTTTGGGTTAAGACTTCATAAGTAAAACCTTCATCAGGTGTTTTATCTAACCGCAATTGAAACGCCCTTAAGATTTCCTCAGAAGTTGCAGAGGGGCTTACGCCAATTAAACGAAAATGGTCTAAAGGAAGTTCCAAACAAATATCCTATTGAAAATTCTTAGATAAATTTTATCAAGTTAAAAATTTTTTTCACAAGGTCTTACAGAGTTATTAAAAAAAATCATGAAAATCGCCTTTCACGGCTTAGAATGTTAACAAATCAAAACTTCGTTAAGGTATTTTTCTTGGAAACACACGTAGAGAGAATCTCAAATCTTCAAGACATAAAAAAGGCCGAATTAGATCGAGAAACTGGATTATTTCTTTATGAAGACATGACGCTTGGTCGTAGGTTTGAAGATAAATGTGCAGAAATGTATTACAGGGGAAAAATGTTTGGTTTCGTTCATTTATATAACGGTCAAGAGGCTATAAGCACAGGAGTAATTGGCGCCATGAAAAAGAAACATGATTGGTTTTGTAGTACTTATCGCGATCATGTTCATGCACTAAGTGCGGGAGTCCCCTCATTTGAAGTAATGAGTGAACTTTTTGGTAAAGCTACTGGGTGTAGCAAAGGCCGTGGTGGATCCATGCACTTATTTTCAAGAGAGCATCACTTACTCGGAGGATATGCATTTATTGGAGAGGGAATTCCAGTAGCGTTAGGGGCAGCTTTTTCAAGTAAATACAAAAAGGAAGTTGCTGGTAATAGTAATAGTGATGCAGTAACTGCAGCATTCTTTGGGGATGGAACTTGCAATAATGGGCAGTTTTTTGAATGTTTAAATATGGCCCAGTTATGGAAATTACCCATAATTTTTGTTGTTGAAAATAATAAATGGGCAATTGGTATGGCTCACGATAGAGCTACTAGTAATCCTGAAATCTGGAGAAAAGCGTCTGCTTTTGGTATGCACGGCGAGGAAGTTGATGGAATGGATGTATTAGCAGTTAGAGGAGCAGCTCAAAGAGCAATTGAGCGGGCTAGAGCAGGAGAAGGGCCCACACTTTTAGAATGTTTGACTTATAGATATAGAGGACATTCTCTTGCTGATCCAGATGAATTAAGGTCTGAAAAAGAGAAGGAGTTTTGGGGGAAAAGGGATCCTATTAAGAAATTAGCCAAAGAAATTATTGATGGTAAATTCGCCACTGAAGAAGAATTAAAAATTATTGAAAAGAAAATTGATACAGAAATATCGGAGTCAGTTAAAAATGCTATTGAAGCTCCAGAGCCCCCTTCAGAAGAATTAACAAAGTATATTTGGGCAGAAGATTAAAAAAATTAGATTAGATACCGCTAGGTAATTTTTCTGGTTAAATTCCTTAACTTTCTTAGTGCCTTCAGTTCAACTTGTCTTACTCTTTCTCTAGAAACTTCTAATAATCTTCCAATTTCTGCAAGCGTATGTCTCTCATTGGCATCAAGTCCGAACCTTAGTTTGAGAACATGTTGTTCTTGCTCGCTTAAATGACTTAACCACTTACCAAGTTGCTCTTGATGCATTTTCTGTTCAACTTGATCTAGAGGCTCTTCATTATTACTATCTGCAATTAGATCACCTAAAAAGCTCCTGCCATCATCACCATTTACTGGAGCATCTAAACTACTTGTCGATAAAGCTTGTCTTAAAACAGAATCCAATTCTTCAACATCAATTTCCATTGCCTCTGCAATTTCAATTCTGTTTGGCATAGCACCAAGCTTATGAGCCAAATCTCTACTAACTTTTCTAATAGAAGCTAACCTTTCGCTTAAGTGAACAGGTAAACGGATTGTTCTTGATTGACAGGCAATTGCTCTTGTCATACTCTGCCTAATCCACCAAAAGGCATAAGTAGAAAACTTATATCCTCTTGTCGGATCAAATTTTTCAACAGCCCTCTCCAACCCGAGAGAACCCTCTTGCACCAAATCAAGTAATTCCAATCCTTTACCTTGATATTTTTTTGCCACACTGACAACTAATCTTAAATTAGCTTTCATCATTCTTTCTTTAGCTCTTCGACCAATTTTTATAGTTCTTTTTTGCTGAGTTGTAAAATCATTAATCTTTTCATTTAATTGTCCATCTTCTGTAAGAATCATCATCTTCTGGACTTGATTCCCTAATTCAATCTCTTCGGCAGGTGTTAATAAGGGAACTCTACCAATGTTCTGCAAATACCAACTAATTGGGTCATTACCCCTCCTTTTAGGTTGTTCTGATTGAGTTGGTATTGACGAAACCATTTTTTTTGACCTATTTAGGTAGTAAAACTCTCCTACACTTTTAAAGAAATGGCCAAATATTTAATGCGCGCTTCAGATTTGAAGTAATATTTGTACACTTATGTGTTTAAAACTATAAATAACTCTCTTAAATTGTTTCTTTCAAGATATTTGTCTCGTTTTTATATTTCTCATTAATTTTGTCAGTTCGTCACCAATAGCAGAAGCATTTGACCCACTTTTGCACTTCGATGCAGCAAATGAATGCAAAAGTACATATTTAGCAAAAAAATCTGTTGATAAATTTCTGCACAAGGTTAAATCAATCGCAGAACTACCAGCTACAAAACCAGATAAAAGATCACCCAATCCAGCACGAGCTGTCTGAGAATCGGTTCCAAAAAGTTGCCATACTTTTTTATTATCAGCAACTATACTGTTCGCTCCTTTTAACAAAATACTGATATTGAATTCTTTTGCCGCATCACGAGCAAGCCCAACATTGGTCTTAGATTTGATATTAGGAAATAATCTTCCAAATTCTTTGCTATGTGGTGTAATCCATGTTTTAAATTTTCTCTCTAAAAAGAAATTTGACCCCAACTTAGATTCCGAAATTCTATTAAGTGCATCTGCATCCAAGATCAATAATCCATCAAAACCCATAAGATAGTCTTTTGATTTTTGCCAATCATCATTATCAATTCCTATTCCTGGACCGACAGCTAATGAATCAAAAGCACTTAAATCAATATTCTTTAATGCACTAAATAAAGATGCATTTCCATTTTGGTTAGATTGCATAGTTTCTTTTAAAACTATTTCTGGGGCAACTTGCCAAATTGATTCAGCAACTATCCCAGGAAGGACCGCAGAGATAAAGCCTGCTCCACTTGATATGGCCCCTTTTAATGCCAAGTATGCAGCACCAGGATATTTTTCACTTCCGGCTATTAGTAATGTTCTACCTCTTTGATATTTGTTGGAATTTTTTGGCAAAGAAGGTAAATCAATATTTTTTATATCTTTGTAAGTAACCTTAAAAATCTTTTTATCAATTTTGGACAGCTTACTAGTAGGCACCCCAATATCTATATGGTGCAATTCTCCAATAAAAGGTAAAGCAGAATCTTGGGTCAACCCAATCTTATAAAGACCAATGGCCAAGGTATAGTCTGCCTTTACTGCGTTTTCTAAAAAAGGCTCTCCTTTATCAGGACATAATCCTGTTGGAATATCAATACTTATTACCTTTCCAGATTTTTTATGAAATTTTTGATTAAACAGTTTAATTAATTTATCATCAACTTTTCTTGTTTGATTATTACCAAAAACTGCATCAATCCAAAGATCTTTCCCATTTGCATCAGGAGGCTCTACTAATTTTGTGACACCAATAGATGTAAGATAATTAAGGTGGTCATTTGTTAGTGTTTTTTTTATCGGGAATGGACACCATACCTGAACGTTAAAACCTTTCAAAAAAAGCTCTCTAGCTATTACTGCACCATCCCCACCATTATGCCCAGGACCTATAAAAACAGTTATTCCATTCTTGAGAAGAGGTTTCTTTTTTAAGAGCCATCTACTAATTTGGATACCAGCTTTTTCCATCAATGCTTCTTGTGGCATTCCATCAGAAAACATTTCTTTCTCTACTATCAACATTTGCTTTGAATCAACAATTAAATGTCTAGAATCAATTGTTGGCCATACAATTTCGTTCATAATTAGTACAAAGCAATTGAAGAACTGTTCAAAAATTTAAACTTCCATGTTAAAGACACAAAAGGATAAAAAATTAGAGAACTTTTTTTCTTCTAATAATAAAACTAAAAAGAAGAAAAATATTATTGTAGGTCTTTCTGGTGGCGTAGATAGTTCCCTTTCAGCTGCTCTTCTTGTAGAAAGAGGCTGGAATGTTGAGGGACTTACTCTTTGGCTTATGAAAGGACAAGGTTCCTGTTGTTCTGAAGGATTAGTAGATGCTGCTGGCCTTTGTGAAGATTTGGGAATTAATCATAAAATAATAGACTCAAGAGAAATTTTCGAAAGAGAGGTAATTAAAAAAACTACTGAAAGCTATGAGAAAGGATTCACTCCACTGCCATGTTCGATGTGCAACAAGAATGTGAAGTTTGAAGAGATGCTCAATTATGCAATAAACAAAAAAGACTTTACGCATATTGCGACTGGACATTACGCAAGGATAAAAAAATCATCTTATGCTGAAACACTTGATTGTAAGTGCTTTGTATTTAAAGACTTCCTTCTTCTCAGAGGTGCTGACGAAAACAAAGACCAAAGTTATTTTCTTTATTCTCTTTCACAAGAAGTACTAAGCAGATTGGAATTTCCTCTTGGTGAAATGAAAAAAGAAGAAACAAGAAAGGAGGCCCTGAGATTAGGCCTTAGAACTGCTCAAAAACCAGAAAGTCAAGATTTATGTTTAGTTGAGCATTATGGATCAATGCAGAGATTTATCGACAAACACATTGAACCTAAAGAAGGAGAAATTGTTCATATAAATGGGAAAGTCCTAGGAACGCACAATGGAATTCAGCACTTTACAGTAGGGCAAAGAAAAGGTCTGGGAATTGCTTGGCCTGAGCCATTATATGTAAAAAGTTTAGACAGAATAAAAAATATAGTTTATGTAGCAGATAAAAGTGATCTTTTTAATAGAGAAGCAATAATTAGTAAGGTTAACTGGGTTTCAATCGAAGAACCTAAACAAGAGATAGAAGTAGAAGCACAAATCAGATATAGAAGTCATCCAGTAAAAGGAACTTTAATACCTTTGAAAAATTTAGATAGTCCAACTACAACTTTTAAATTAATTTTTGAAGAAAGTCAAAGTTCGATAACACCCGGACAAGCTGCGGTTTTTTATAAAGGAGAAATTTTATTAGGTGGCGGATTAATTAATTAATTTTCCAAAAGAAATTTAATACCATAAAAAATATAAACAATAACAAAATAGGTTTATCTCCAAATTTTGTATAAAATGTCTTGTCGGATGAAAAATTAGGGAAAACTACTTTATTTTGCTCCACATTTAAATTTAGAAGTTGAATTTTTTTTCCATCATCATTAACTAAACCAGAAGGACCGGTGTTTGATACAAGTAGATTATCTTTTTTATTTTCAATACTTCTCAATCTTGCCAAAGACAGGAATTGACTATAAAGCTTAGTTGGATATGGATCTAAATTTGCTGCAGTTATTATTAGTTTTGCACCGCTATTTATAGCCTTTCTTATTTTTAATCCATCACTAATTTCATAACAAATAGCCACTGCTAGAGGTTGTGTAAATTTAGGATCAAAAAATCTTGAATCAGAGCCTGGTTGAATTCCTCCTACTGCAGATAATCCTCTTGAAAAACTATCTAGAAATCTAGGTGTTTTTTCACCTATTGGAACAAGTCTATTTTTATCTATAAATGAGGTAAAAGATTTATCTCCAATTTGAAATCCGAGTAAAGAACTTCTTAACTCATTATTAGAATTTCTGAAACCTCCTGACAAGGTATTAACCTTAATGCCTTTAGAAAAATAAAAATTATTAGATAGAGTTCCTTCAGGAGCAACAAGAAGTTTCGCTTTGTTTGATAAAGCATATTTTTGAGCGATAGATAGCTTTTCTTCAATAAATTCATCACTTATTTTTAATTTTTCTCTTGTTGGTATATTAGTTTGCCAAATAGCTACTGGATATTCATAATTTCTTTTTAATGGAGTTGTTAAACCTCCAAATAAATGTAGGAAAATAAAAACCAAAAGTCCTAAAAGAAATATTTTTTTAAAGTGAAGTTGTCTTTCCCATCTACCTTGAATATAAAAAGTCCAAAATCCAATCAATATTTGTAATACGCATAAACCACTTGCACCAATCCATCTTGCCAAACCAGCAAGATAAATATCACCTGGGATAAGACTCTCTCCTAAACCTATCCAAAAAAAAGGTGTTTGAGAAAGTATCAGTTCACCTATACCCCAAGTCAAAGATAAGAAAAATACTTTTACTGTTAAAGGTAATATTTTCATTTTGAAAACATCCTCTTTCCAGAGAATAATTTCAACTAACAATCCCCATAAATAAACTAATATCCCACCCAGAAAAGCGCAAAATAATAATACTAAAATGGCAATTATTAAACTTGCAAGCCATGACAACCCAAGCCATGTCAATGGATGAAGATCATAAAGCCAAGAATGACTTATCAAGATAAAGAAAAAACCCCAACAAAAATTTGCTATTCTCCTTTCACTTCCCTTCCATAAAATAAATAAAGATATCGGCATAAAAATCAGCCAAAAATGAGTTGAAACTGAAATTCCTCCTAAAATCCCTCCTAAACAAGGGTACAAATATTGTCTTAGACTTTTAATTTGAGTTGGGATTAACAATCTATAATTACGAAATTAAATTTATAATCACCCATTTATTGTACCTTCATTCTGTAGACTAAGTTTTAGTAACTTTCAAAATTTAAGTGAAAGAAGTCTTTATTAGTTTTGCAGTTTTTGTTTTTTGTGTTTCATTAACTCTTTTCAGTCAATTTAATTCACCTCAAGTTGTTAATGCTGCTGAATCAGAAACTCAGTCAGTTCAAAGAACACCTGTTGCAAAATCATCAAATGTCTCAAATAATAATTTATTTGAACTAGACCCATCAGATCCAAATCCTATACTTTTCGCTATGGCAGAAGAAACACCATCAGACAACAATTCAAGGACTACAGAAAGTGGTCTAATTATTGCAGATATCGTAAACGGAGAAGGAGATGAAGCTAGTGCTGGGCAAACAGTTACTGTAAATTACACAGGAACTCTAGAGGACGGAACACAATTTGATACCAGTATCGGAAGAGCTCCATTCAGCTTTCCCTTAGGTGCTGGACGAGTAATAAAAGGTTGGGACGAAGGTGTAGCAGGCATGAAAGTTGGAGGCAAAAGAAGATTAACAATACCTCCGGAACTTGGATACGGATCAAGAGGAGCTGGAAATGTGATACCTGCTAATGCGACTTTAATATTCGAAGTTGAATTATTAAAAGTCAATTAAATTAAGTAAGAAAAATATCTAAGACTTTTCAATTTAGTTAATCTCCAAGTAATATATATACAACACCAAATATTTGAAATGTTAAGTAAATTCATCAATTCTTTTCTAGATAAAAAATCCCCAATTACAGTCCATGCTCACTGCGATGGTCCTTGTGGTGTTTACGACCCAGCATCTACGAGAGTTGCAGCTGAAGCAGTTTTATCAATGACAAAAAAACTTATTGCATTAGAAGCTCCTTCTAGCACTGATTCAGCAGAGTGGGCTGCGTACAGTAATACATTTTCTAGATATGTTGCAGTTAAAGAAGAGCAAGCAAAAGAAACAAAGAAAGAGATTCTAATTTTGTGGACAGATTATTTTAAACCAGTTCACTTAGAAACTTATCCAGACTTACATGAGACCATTTGGAAGGCGGCCAAATTATGCAGTGCATGCAAAGTTAACATTGACTTAGCCCAAGCGGAAGAACTCATGAGTTATGTAGAAAAAATTCATAATATTTTCTGGGCTTCAAAAGGAAGATCGGACGCTTTTGTAAAAGCTAGTTAACTCAGAGTTATTTTCAAAAGTTTTTTTGATTTTATTTTATTTTTTTTAGGTTTAAGAAAAACCGCGATTATTAGTGGTGAATCGATGCTCCCTTACCTAAAAGAAGGAGATATTGTATTTTTTAAAAAATATAAAAAGAATAAATCAATACTTAAAAATCGACAAATAGTTATTTTTAATCATCCATTTAAAAATAAAAATCTAATAAAAAGGATAAATTCAGTAAATCAAAATAACGTTGAAGTTATTGGAGACAATATTGAATTTAGTGAAGATAGTAATAAATTTGGATTAATCAATAACGAAAAAATAATTGGGATTGTCACCTCTAAATTAATTATTCCTAAATTAAAAAATTTTTTAATTCAAAAAAACAGAAGCACTTCTTTGAATCCAAAATAATCCCAAAGAAAAGGAAAGCCCTCCTGCTGCAGTTATTAATCTTTTAATAAATTTTTGACTTGCTTTAAAGGTGGTAAAAGATATTAAACAAGTAAAAAGATTCATACTTATGAGTGAACCAATCAAATATGAAATCAAATAAAAGCAAGCACTTGTTAGAGGTAGTGCTAAAGCAGGAAGAACTGCAAGAAAATGTGAACCTCCAGCTATACCGTGTAGCAAGCCTAAACCAGTCAAAGCATGTGAGTGCCTATTATTATTTTTTTGTTCCTTAACATGAAAGTGAAAGTGACGATGGGCAATTCCATTCTCATGCTTATGGGAATGCGAGTGAATACTTAATTGAAAAGAATTTTTTATAGCAAATACTCCAACGATTAGAAGAGAAATCCCAACTAGGAACTCGGCAATATTGGAAAATTTGTTTAATGGCGTAATATCCTTAATAAAAATCGCTAGAAAAGCTAACAAGAGGACTCCTGAAGAATGACCCAAGCCCCATGAGAAACTATTTTTAAGAGCTTTTTGAGGATTATTAATCGCTGCCGGTGCCATTGCAATTAGATGATCAGCTCCACTAACTACATGTACAAAACCTGCCACTATACCTGTTAAAATTACAGCCTGCATATATATTCAGTACAACTCTGTTTATTCAATTTTATAGCACGATTTGAAGTCAATATTAAATTGAGTTAAATAATTTCTTGAACGATTGTTCAATATCACTTTCTCTCATAAAAGTTTCACCAATTAATACTCCCATTATTCCAATAGATCTAAGCGATTCTAAATCTTCGGCACAATTAATTCCAGATTCACTAATGGGAATAATATTTTGTTTTAAAAATATATCTGCATATGTATGCATCAATTCTATTGATGTTTTTAAATCAGTTTTAAAAGTCTTTAAGTCCCTGTTATTTATTCCAATCAAATTAAAAGATTTTAACTTTAGAATCCTTTCTAATTCAATAGAGTTATGGACTTCAACAAGAACACTCATCTTTAAATTATCAGCTATTTTCTTTAGATAAATTAAATCATCATCACTTAAAATCGCAGCGATTAATAATATTGCATCAGCACCAGATACCCTTGCTTTATAAATCTGATAAGCAGAAATAATAAAATCTTTGCAGAGTAGAGGGAGATTAGTTGATTTCCTTACAGTTTCGAGTATTTCATAACTACCTTGAAAAAACCTTTGATCGGTAAGTACTGATATACATGATGCACCTAATCCTTCATAACAAATTGCTATTTCTTCAGGATTAAAATCTTTTCTGATCACTCCTTTACTCGGACTAGCTTTTTTTATTTCAGCAATTACTCCTGGTTTTATTTTTGACTCCAAGATATTTTTATAAAAATCTTTGGGAGCAGGAAGGTTTTCAATCTTTTTTATGAGGTCTTCTAAAGAGACTATTTTTTTAAAATTCTTAATTTCAATATCCTTGTGCCATACAATTTCTTCAAGAATGTTTTTTGCTTGTGCTTCTCTATGAGGTACAGCATATTCTAAATTTTCTACCCTTACTGTTGGATTAGGTGGCCTGCGTCTTATCTCCATTAATTTTAGATATTAGTTTATTTGAGAAGCCGCCTGTTTATATGCGACCTCAACTACTTCACTAAGAGTAGGATGAGTATGAACTTCTTTAGATAATTCAATTACATCTTGGTTCCTTGAAATAGCGTTCGAAATTTCTTGAATTAAATCAGCTGCATGTAACCCAAAAATATGAGCTCCTAATACTTTCCCATTATCTTTGTTGAAAATCAACTTTAGCAATCCCTCACTCTCTAATTCAGCCAATGCTTTTGAATTGGCCTTAAAGAAACTTTTGACAACTCCCAAAGTAAAATTTTCTTTTGTAGATATCTCTTTAGCTTCAACTTCAGAGAGACCAACTGAACTTATCTCTGGGTGAGTAAAGGTTGCTGCGGGGATACTTTTATAGTTAATTTCGACATTACCACCGCAAATATTATCAACAGCAATAGTACCCTGCGCTGCAGCTGTATGGGCAAGCATTAGTTTGCCTGTTACATCTCCAACAGCCCAAATGTTAGGTATTATTTCATCACCATTCTTAACTCTCATTTGATCATCTACAGGAATGAACCCTTTTACTGTTTCGATACCAACCGACTCAAGATTTAAGTTATTACTATTAGGACTTCTGCCAGTTGCTACTAGTACAGCGTCAACTTCTAAAGTTTCTACAACTTCCTTAGATTTTGCATCAGTCAGTTCTATTTTTACAGGGCATCCAGGTGTTATTTTTGTCGCAAAGACATTTGATTTTGTGTCTATATCTCTTGCTTGAATAAGGTTCTTCTTAGCAATTTTAGTGATGTCTGGATCAAATGTTGGCATAATATTTTCCAAAGCCTCGATCATGGTAACTTCACAACCAAGCGCGGTATAAACATCAGCAAATTCTAGACCTATATATCCGCTTCCAATAATTGCTATCCATCTTGGAAGCCACTCAAGTTTAACCGCATCATCGCTAGTAAATACGGTCCTATTATCCAAAGTTATTCCACGGGGCACAAAAGGAGAAGAGCCTGTTGCAATAACAATATTCTTACATGTGAAAATTTTATCAATTCCGTTTTTATCTCTTACACCTACTTTTTGATTTCCTTCAATTCTTCCAATGCCCAAAATAATTTCAACTCCACTCCTTTTAAGAGTTTTTGTTAAATTTTCTCTAACATTTAAAACTAAATTATTTGCATGATCTGCAATTTTTGATCTCTCGAACCTTACTGGTGAAGCATGTATACCAAATTTAGCTAAATGTTCATAATTCGCTATTTCTCTAACTTTTCCACTTGCTGCTAAAAGAGCTTTAGATGGAACACAACCCTTGTTAACACAAGTGCCTCCCATATCAGAAGATTCTACTATTGCGACTTTCAGTCCCTTACCAGCAGCATGTTTAGCGGCATCAAAACCTCCATATCCTGCTCCTATTACTATTAAATCAAAATCAAAACTTGAATCAGTCACTTTTTATTTATTTATTTAGAGGTGTATGCGACTCTTTTTCGTTCTAGTAATAACGGAACTGCAACACAAGCCACATTCAATGATTCTACAATCTCACTATGCGGAATTGTAATTGTTTCATTAAAAGCTTCTTGAATTTTTTTATGAATACCTTGACCTTCATTACCCAAAATTAATGCTGTACGTCTAGACCAATCAACTTCCCAGTAAGGTTTTGAAGGTTTTTTTGAACTCTCATTATGGCTACTAGTAGAGAAAATCTTAAATCCTACATTTGATAATTCAGACAAAGTCTTAAGTAAAGAATTTAATATTTCTTCTTCAATGCCATCAAATCTTAAAAATGGCAGATGAAAAACTGCACCTGAGGATGCTCTTAATACCTTTTGGCCTAATGGGTGCGCACCTCCAGCCAAAAAAATTGCATTGACACCCGCAGCTAAAGCGGTTCTAAATAGATTACCCATATTCCCAGGATCTTGAATTCTGTCGAGAACAAGAACAAAATCATCTTTTCTATCAAATTGATAATTAGGTATTGCTGAAATCTCTACTAAAGCTGCTATTCCATCTGGATTAATTGTTGAAATCGCAGATGCCAAGACTTCCTCTGAGACAATATTTATTAATGACTCATCAAATTTTTTGCTTAGATTTTGATTCTTTCTTAGCCATTTTTCGGTAACTAAAATCTTAGAAGGATTTTTTCCAGACTTCAGCAATTCTTCAATGAGATGTGTTCCCTCTATGCAAAAAAAGTCTTGATCTTTTGGAGATGATCCTCTCTTAAATGATCTAAATCTTTTAACTAGATTATTGTTTTTACTAGTTATTTTTAAAAAAGTATTTTCTATGAGTATTTTTAAAAAATTTGTTATCAACTATATTTTAATTACATAAATATTTTGATCAATTATTTATTAAATTTTTTTCCCAAGAAATCAAAAAATACATTTTCACTTTTAATTAATATTCATGACGTTACATAGGGTGGACTTAATATTATTAGTTTGTCATGATGAATCTAATAAATTAAGTCTTAATGATTTGCGGAAGCAAAACGAAGTCATATCTTAAATCGCAAAATTTAAAGATTCTTGGCCAAGGCAAGTTAAATGGAATAGTTGAAATAAGTGGTGCGAAGAATTCCGCATTAGTTTTATTAGCCTCATCATTGCTAACTAATGAAAAAATAATTCTTGAAAATGTACCTTTTCTCACTGATATTGAAAAGATGGGGAATATCTTAAAGAATTTAGGAGTTAATTTAGTTCGTAAAAACAACCAACTAGAAATAGATCCAACAACTATCTCGATTAAAGAACTTCCATATGAACTTGTTAAAGGATTAAGAGCTAGTTTCTTTTGTATAGGTGCACTATTAACTAAATTTGGAGAAGCTCAAGTACCGTTACCAGGCGGATGCAATATTGGTTCAAGGCCAATAGACGAGCACATTAACGGATTAATCGCACTAGGAGCAGACATTATTATTGAAGAGGGAATTGTTAAGGCAAAAACAAGGGGTAACAAAAATAGACTTCATGGTGCTCATATTAAATTAAATTGTCCAAGTGTAGGTGCGACTGAAACTTTAATAATGGCAGCATCTTTAGCTAAAGGAAGAACTACTATTGAAAATGCTGCTAGAGAGCCTGAAGTTCAAGATTTATGCCAAATGCTTAATAAAATGGGGGCAAAAATTTATGACTCCGGTAAAGAAACAATTATTATTGATGGTGTTAATAAGCTTGGCGGATGTACCCATAAAGTAATTCCAGACCGAATAGAAGCTGGAACTTTTCTAATAGCTGCTGCTGCAACTTCCTCTTCAATAACAATTTCTCCAGTAATCCCTCATCATCTTGAAGCTGTCACTAATAAGCTTCAAGAGAGTGGGAGTAAAGTTACGATTAAAGGTAATTCGATTTCTATAAAGAGTAAAGAGATTAAAGGAGTAGATATTGAAACAGCTCCTTTTCCAGGCTTTCCTACTGATTTGCAGGCACCATTTACAGCTTTAATGACAATCGCAAATGGGGAATCAAAGATAACCGAAACAATTTTCGAAAACAGAATGAATCATATTTATTTACTTAATGAAATGGGTGCTCGTATAAAACTAAACAAAAACGTAGCTCACATCAAAGGTGTTAAAACAATTAAAGGAATGAATCTAGTTGGCTCAGATTTAAGGTCATCAGCTGCATTAATAATTGCAGGAATCATCGCAAAAGGTAGTAGTAAGATCTATGGATTAGAACATTTAGATAGAGGTTATGAAAATTTTGAATTAAAACTAAAAAAATTAGGTATTAAAATAACCAGAGAGGTTAGTAAAAGTACTTTTGAGGAAAATCAATATAAAATTAAAACTAAATCTGATAAACTTTCAAAACTAGAAGCAGCTTAATTTTTTCCAACAGTTTTCAAACTAAAAGTTGATTCAAACGTAAGCAATATTGATTAATGAAATACAACCTAAAAATAATATAAACAAAACTAGAAAGCGATTAGACCAAATTTTATTTAAACCATTAAATTTGAATTCGTTCATGCCCAAGTTCCACTATTAGATCCGAATGTTGTGAGTATAGTTACTGCAATAAAAAGATAAGGGACAAATTTAAATGATAATTTTTTAGCTTGAGTTTTAGACATTTGTTTTTTACTTAATATAACACAATATTACTAATTATGAAGCTATCTCCTGTCAAAAAAGACTTTTTGGTGCACTTAATCACAAAAATGTATCATATATGTTTAAATTTTCCTTTTTTCGTCATTTCTTGTCAGCAAATGCAATAAATAATTCTATGTTTTTATCGAAAAGATTAACTATTAACAAAGGTTATCTGGAAACTGTTCCTTGACCAAAGCAATAGTCAATAAGTTGATTTTTGTTATAATAAAAAAGTTCATTTTTTCAAAAGCCTTGGGAGCGTGGTGGAATTGGTAGACGCACCGCACTCAAAATGCGGCACCTTCGGGTATGTCGGTTCAAGTCCGACCGCTCCCACTTTAATGAATACCTATAGTCGATTCGATATATCATTCAAAAAAGGAAAAGGTTGTTGGCTATGGGACAAAACAGGTAAAAGATATCTTGATGCAGTTGCTGGTATAGCAACTTGTAGTCTTGGACATAGCGATAGAGTTTTGAGAAGAAGGTTATCAACTCAACTAAAAAAGATTCAACACATTTCTAATCTCTACAACATTGAAGAACAAGAACAATTAAGCAGAACTTTAACGAATATGAGTTGTGCTAAAAGCGTCTTCTTCTGTAATAGTGGTGCGGAAGCAAATGAATCAGCAATTAAATTAATTAAAAAATATGGAAATAAAACAAATAAAGGTAAAGAATCAATTATTCTCGCAGCAGAATCCAGCTTCCATGGAAGGACACTTGCAGCCTTGAGTGCCACTGGACAACCAAAATATCAAAAAGGTTTCGAACCAATGATTCAAGGGTTCAAATTTTTTAAATTTAACAATTTTGATTCGGTAAAAAAATTATTTGAAGAGTGTGAAAATAATGATCAAAAAATTTCCGGCGTTTTAGTTGAGCCAATACAAGGCGAAGGCGGCGTAATTCCTGGAAGTAAAATATTTTTTAAAAGCCTGAGAGAAATATGTGATAAATATAATTCTCTTCTCATTCTAGATGAGGTCCAAAGTGGAGTAGGTCGAACTGGGAAAATGTGGGGTTATGAGAATTTAGGAATTGAACCTGATGGATTCACCCTTGCTAAAGGATTAGGAGGAGGTCATGCAATTGGAGCGTTATTGGTAAAAGAAAAAGCCAACATTTTTTCTCCAGGGGATCATGCAAGTACTTTTGGAGGGAACCCATTTGCTTGTAAAGCTGCCCTAACTGTATTAGAAGAAATAAATAGAAGAAATATTATCAATAATGTTTATCAAAGAGGGGAACAATTAAGTGCTGGGTTTGAAGAATTGTCAAAAAAATTTCCAAATATTATTAGCGGGAAAAGAGGTTTAGGTTTAATACAAGGTCTTGTGATCAATGATGATTATGCTGATGCAAAAAAAATTACATTAAAAGCTTTTGATAAAGGTTTACTGGTAGTTCCTGCAGGAGGAAATGTTGTGAGAATTGTCCCACCATTAGTTATTTCTCGAAAAGAAATTAATATTCTTTTAAATAAGCTAAATTCAATTTTTGAAGAGTTATAGCAATTTAAATTTTGAAAAATGCAAATTTAAAAACTTTTGAATTATCTCCTAAATATGAAAGGGATAATATCAAGTTAGGTTTATCAAGAATTAAAAAAGCACTTCAAGAACTTGATAATCCTTGCAAGAATATCCCTGCCATACAGATTATTGGAACCAATGGGAAAGGATCAATCGCGGCATATTTAGAAAGTATACTTTTTGAAGCTAAAAGGAATTTCGGTGTAACGACATCTCCTCATCTTTTGGATGTATGCGAGAGGATTAGAGTTAATAAAAAAAACATCAAAAAAACTGATTTTGAAAAAATCTATAGATTAATAGAAAAAAATTTTTCAAGATTTGAATTAACTCCTTTTGAAAAAATCATTTGCTGCGCACTAAATTTTTTTGACCATCAAAAAGTTGAATTACTTATTCTTGAAGCTGGCTTAGGGGGACGATTAGACGCGACAACAGCCCATAAATCTAGACCTATCATTGCCATTGGGAATATTGGCTTAGACCATAAAGAATTTCTTGGAGATACTATTGAAAAAATTGCCCAAGAAAAATTAGCAGTTATAGAAAAAAACTCAATTGTCATCTCATGCAATCAAAATAGTCAAGTTGAAACTTTAATAACCAAAAAAGTTAAAGAGGTTGGAGCAGAAATTATTTGGAAAGATTCAATTTCAAACACCTATGAGCTTGGATTAAGAGGAATTTTTCAAAAGCAAAATGCATCAGTAGCTGTTGGAGCAATTGAAGCGCTGAATAATTTGGGATTCAATATAAAAGAAAAACACATATCTGAAGGTCTTAAAAAGACAACTTGGAACGGAAGGCTAGAAATAATAAATTATTTAAACAAGGAAATTCTTGTAGACTGTGCGCACAATTATCCTGCTGCAAAAGCACTCTCTAATGAGCGAAGCAATTGGGAGAATGAAGATAAAGGAATTTATTGGATTTTAGGTGTCCAAAGACAAAAAGATATTTACGCAATATTAAAAACACTTCTAAAGAAAAATGATCACTTATTACTTGTGCCAGTTCCAAACCAACCTAGTTGGCAATTAAATGATCTCTCTCAGATTAAAGAAATTGACTTCCAAAAAACAATTGAATTTAAAACTTTTGAACTTGCCATTGAGTATTTATTCTCTTTAAAAAAATGGCCCACTAATCATCCTGTTCTGACAGGTTCTATTTTTTTAGTTGCTGAATTTATTAAATTTGCGAATAAACAGAAATATTAAATTTTAAATTGTTCTTTTAATTCCCAACCTTCCAATTTTCCTGGATTTAATAGCCCTTTAGGATCAAATCTTAATTTCGCTTTTACTTGATCTGCATCTACCACTCCGAGACCTCCTCCTTCGACAGTTAAAACATGAGGATTAAAAATAAACGCACCAAGTTTCTTGCAATCTTCCATTATTTCATTCAATTCATCTATCCCATTCCACCTTAATACAGGCAAAGCCGCTAATCGTGGTGATCCTTGTTGAGAAACTGCCTCTAAATGCCAAAGAACTTTTTTACCCCATTTTTTTCTCAAAAAATTAATTAATTCAAGTTCATCATTAAGTGGCAAAAGCATCTGTAAATACGTCCAATTTTTATCCTTAGACCTCATATGAAGAGTTGTGTGATTCCATACGACTTCAGAAATTCCATTGACGAGTTTTTCTTCTTCCCCAAGGAGGGTAGATTCAACTTTGAATTTTTTACAAATTAGCTCGATGGTTTTTATTCCTCCAAGAGTAGATTGAATTAATATCTTGTGACTTCTAGAATTAGTTTTAAACCATTTTGGCATTTGATCTACAATTTCTTCTTCAAGAATTGCTCCAAGTTTCAAATCAATTGCTGCGCTGGTAAGAGTTTTTAATATTTCTATTGTTTTTTCAAATTCAATACAGTCGATAACTATTGAATACCACTTACGTTTGATATCAGTAGCAAGTAATAGAGAAGTAATAATTCCATTAGTCCCATAAGCATGATTCAGAGGTTCAGATTCTTCAGCATCAAATTTTAATAATTCAGGTTTTTCATTCATCGTTACTGCCTCTAAACCAATAAGATTCCCTGGATCTCTTAAAAATCCCCACCTAATTGAACCAATACCTCCTGATCCACCTGCAATAAAACCTCCAATTGTTGCAGTTTTCCAAGTACTAGGAAGCAACCTCAATTCCCTCCCATATTTCTCTAATTGTTTATTTAATTCTCCCATAACACAGCCAGACTGTACTTTTACAAAACCTGTATCTGGATCAAATTCTTCTAATTTATTAAAGTAAGTCATCTGCATTACAACTCCTTTAAATAATGGGACAGCTTGTCCATAATTACCTGTACCTGAACCCCTTAAAGTAAGTGGGATAGAAAATTCCCAACAAATTTCTGCTACTTCCTTTACTGCTTTGGGATCACTAGGTCTTACCACCAAATCAGCAATACATTCGTCTAGTTTTTCAGTAAGGATTGGAGAGTAGTTATAAAAATCTTTTGAAAGTCTTTTTACATCGGATTTATTTTCAATGATCTCTAAGTTTTTGACTTCTCTAAATTTGTCTATAAATTTAAGTTTTGATATCATTAATAAAAATTTTTATGCTTTGTATATAAATTAGCCAATTAGCAATATAAATCGCCGTTTATAAACACTTTTCTCTTTAAATTGCTCGAAAAAACATCTGCCCATCTCTGTGCCTCTAAAATCACAAAATCAGCAGGACAACCTTTTTTAATTAGACCATCCCATTTTAAATTTAATAATCTGCTTGGAGCTAAAAAAATAGAAGATAGAGTCATTCTCTCCCAGGGATTTAGTTGAAGCATAGGTATCGAGCAAGACAACATATAAAAAGGGTCAAAATTACCAAATGGATACCAAGGGTCTTGAACATTATCACTACCAAGAGATACATCCACATGTGATTTTTGTAATTGCTTTATTGGCGCAACTGGTCTTTTTAATGAAGTAGTTTTATTACTTCGATTGAGCAGCCAAAAATTTGTTAGGGGTAAAGCAATAACCTTAATATTTTTCTCAGCCATTTTTTCTCCTAAATTTAAAATCTCTTTATTACTTAGAGAAATAAGACTACTCAAATGACTACAAGTGATCGGAATACTATTAATCTTTAAATTTTCGATTGTTTCTAATAAAACTTTTATTCCCGCTCCAGGTTCAATAATTGATTCATCTATATGCAAATCAATTTCTAATTTATATTTACTAGCGAGAAGAAGCATCTTTGCTAGAAATTTGCTTGTATTTTTTTTATTGAAAGGAGGAACAATAACACCTCCTAAAATACCTCCATTAGAGGAAAATATTTTTGCCAAATTTTCTCCATCAGTTGTATCCCAGAATTCCACTGGAGCTAGAGCAACGTATTGTAGAGTCAACTCAGACGAAAATTTTTTTTGTAATTTAAAAAGTTCAATCCAAATCTCAATAGATTGACCATTGTATGTATCGATATGACTTCTAATAGCTCGATATCCATTTCTAATAGCAAGTTTTAATGATTTCTCAACTCTTTCAAGAACCTTATCTGTAGTTCTAGTTTTATGTTCTTCAAGATTTACTGATAACGCTCCTCCATAGTTTGATTCCAGATTAGGAAAGTCTGCCCATGTAAAAGATTTATCAAAATGGGAATGCGTTTCAACAAATCTTGGGAATAAAATATTTTTTGGTTTTGTAATTTTATTTTTTAAAGGCTTTAACTCAGAAACAAATCCATCCTCCCAACTAATGGAAATTGAACATAAATCCTCTACATCGATAATGAGGTTATCTATATCTTCAATTAAACAAAGGCTTCTGGGAATAAGAACCTCAGCTGTGCCGGAATTACTCAAATTTTTAGATTTTCTTTTATTTTAAATCATAAGAAATCTTTACTGAATTAGAAAATAATTCAAATTTCGCTAAAAGATAAAAATAACTATGAAAAATTACCCTTGAGTTGTTAAATTTATAAATGTGAGGCGGGCGTCGCCAAGTGGTTAAGGCAGCGGCTTGTGGCGCCGCTATTCGGGGGTTCGAATCCCCTCGCTCGCCCTCAAAAAAATTGCAGCAAAATTATTTAACTTGTAATTTTGAATTAAAGAATCATAAAAAATTCCTAGCAAAGTGCTAACAAAAACTAAACCAAACGAAAAAAAAATTCAAAAGAATTCAACTACTAGCAGTTATTGGATAACCACATTTGGATGCCAAATGAACAAAGCTGATTCTGAGAGGATGGCTGGGACATTAGAGAAAATGGGATACACCAGAGCAGATAATGAATTAAATGCCGATTTGGTCTTATACAATACATGCACTATTAGAGATAATGCAGAGCAAAAAGTTTATAGTTTTCTAGGAAGACAAGCAAAAAGAAAGCACAAAACACCTAGCTTAAAACTTGTTGTTGCAGGTTGTCTTGCTCAGCAAGAGGGAGAATCCTTACTAAGAAGAGTCCCAGAACTTGACCTAGTAATGGGCCCTCAACATGTAAATAACCTTGAGAATCTTCTGGGGAAAGTTGATTTAGGAAATCAAGTTGCTGCTACAGAAGAAACCTTCATTTCTGAAGACATCACAAGTGCAAGAAGAGAAAGCTCTATTTGTGGCTGGGTTAATATCATCTATGGATGTAATGAAAGATGTTCATATTGTGTAGTCCCCTCTGTGAGAGGAAAAGAGCAATCAAGATATCCAAATGCGATAAAAAGTGAGATCCAAAAATTAGCTGATGATAAATTCAAAGAAATTACTCTTTTGGGTCAGAACATTGATGCTTATGGTAGAGACCTTCCAGGAACTACAAAAGAGGGGAGAAAAGAGAATACCCTAACTGATCTTTTGTATTATATTCATGATGTTAAAGGAATTCGCAGAATAAGATTTGCTACTAGTCATCCAAGATATTTTTCAAAAAGGTTGATTCAAGCTTGTTATGAACTTGATAAAGTCTGTGAACATTTCCACATCCCCTTCCAAAGTGGAAATGATGAAATTTTAAAGCAAATGGCCAGAGGATATTCCATTAAAAAGTATAAAAATATTATCGAGAACATAAGGTCATTAATGCCAAATGCATCAATCACAGCTGACGCGATAGTTGCTTTCCCAGGAGAAACCGAACAACAATATCAAGATACATTAAAGCTAATATCAGAAATTGGCTTTGATCAGGTGAACACAGCAGCATACTCTCCAAGACCAAATACGCCTGCAGCAGTTTGGGCGAATCAACTTTCTGAAGAAGTAAAAAAAACTAGATTACAGGAAATTAATGATTTGGTCGAGAAAACTGCTAGGAGTAGAAATCAAAGATATATCAACAATATCGAAAGCGTTTTAATTGAGGGTTTAAATCCAAAAAATTCCTCTCAAATCATGGGTAGAACTAGAACAAATAGATTAACTTTCGTAGAGATTCCCAAAAACATTAACTTTAATTTTTCGTTGGGAGATGAGATAAATGTCAGAATAAATGAAGCAAGACCTTTTTCTTTAACAGGAGAACTTTCTTTATAAATTTTTTTTAAATGATAGGGGGAAAGAAAAAATGTATTGGGTTAATATTTGGCGGGAATTCCAATGAACATGAAGTATCGATATCCTCTGCAAAAACAGTTTTTCAAGCATTTAATGCACCAATAAACATAGAACGCTTTACAGTTAAGGCCTTTTATATTAACAAATATGGAGATTGGCTTGATAGTGATATTTCAGAAAAAATCCTAATTGGTGAAGTTGAAAACTATAAAACAAAAAAACAAGAAATTTTTAATCAAGAAAAAATTAACTTCCTTGATGGAATTGAATTTCAAAATATTGATGTTTGGTTTCCTCTTTTACATGGATTTAATGGTGAAGACGGATCAATTCATGGCTTACTTAGATTTACAAAGAAACCTTTAGTCGGGTGCGGAATTATTGGCTCTGCACTTGGAATGGATAAAATAATGATGAAAACAATTTTCTCAAATCTTAAACTTCCACAAGTTAATTATCTAGTTTTTCAAAATGAAGATCTCAACAATAAGCAAGTAAAAAATAAAATAATTAATGAAATTTTAAAAAAATTAAAATTTCCTGTTTTTGTTAAACCATCGAACTCTGGATCATCTCTTGGAATCTCCAAAGTCAAAAATGAATCAGAAATATTACAAGCATTAGAAAAGGCTAGGGAAATAGATCCAAGAATCTTAATAGAGGAAGGTTTAGAGGTAAGGGAGATTGAATGTGGAATAATTGGGAATTCAAAACTCTTAACCTCTGAGATAGGCGAGGTAAATTACGAGAGTGATTGGTATGATTATGATTCAAAATATCACTCAAATAATAAAATAATTATTCCAGCCGAAATAGATTCTAAAATCACAAAAGAAATTAAAGACATTGCTATTAAAAGTTGTAGAGCACTAAATATTTTCGGTTTTGCAAGAGTAGATTTCTTTATAGAAAAATCTTCAAATAAAATTTTGCTAAATGAAATAAATACAATTCCTGGTTTTACAAAAAACAGTATGTTTCCAATGCTTTGGGAAGCTTCAGGTTTAAAAATTGAACAACTTGTGGCTAAACTGGTAGATATATCTTTAGATTTGTAATTTAAATCAAATGTTGCATGGACTACTTTGGTTACCATTACTTTTAATCTTCATTTTATTAACTGCACTTGGATGGTTAGAAAGAAGGAGGCAAAATCTTTTTAGAAGTTGGGCAAGTGATTCTGAACTTTGCAAGTTAGATAGTTCAGGTGCAGCTTCCTTAAAAGATGGGGAGTTGAAGTGGAGCGCATTTGAAGCTGGTAAATTTGAAGAAAAAGATTGTTTTATAATCAAGAAACTGGAATTAGTTGAATTAATGGCGCTAACTTCAGGAGAAGCTCCTTTAACAAGTGAATCTCAAGGTAAGTGCAGGTTAAGATTAGTAGGGGATGGGAAAGAGATGGATGTACCATTTTCAGATGCAGAGCAAGCGAGAGAATGGATGGACCAACTGATGGAAAAAGCTCGATGTGATTTGTGAAAAATCAAAAAGGAATCAAAAATAGAAGCTTTTTTTTTCTAATTTCATTTTTATTTTTAACAAGCTTATTAAGCATAAAAAGTCTTAAAAAAGTTGGTATTAAGGACATTAGGATTTCAGGTAGTGAATTATTTTCACAGAATGATTTGGTAAAAAATTCATCTTTAAATTTTCCGATTCGATTAATTTTTGTTGAAACTAATTTATTAGAAAAAGAGTTAAAAGAAAATTTATCTCTTAAACATGTTTCAGTAAACAGAGAATTATTTCCTTTTGGTTTAAAGATTCATATTAATTTAAGAATTCCAATAGCTTACGGTGAGAGAACATTAAACGACGAAAAAATATTAGGCTTCATTGACAAAGATGGAATTTTTATAAAAAAACAAAATGTGGATGAAAAAAATTTGAGTAAATTAACCATACAAGTTTTTGGATGGAAAGAAAAATTTAAAAAAATATTATCTGAAATTTTTAACGCTATAGAGAATTATGAATTAGAGATAGTTAAAATAACTTTTTCATCCGATGGGTTTCTAACTGTTGAGGAAGAAGATTTAAAAACGATATTCTTAGGATTTAAGCCAAATTCAATCAACTATCAATTACAAATAATCAATAATCTTAAAAATGAATTTAAGAAAAATAGCTTTTCAAAAAAAATAGATAATATTGATCTTACTAATCCAGATAAACCAAAAATAAAAGTGTTCAAACCCTAATATTTAAAAAAGGATTCTGAGTAATTTTTTTTAATTATTGTAGTGTTGATATGGGTTTTGCATTAAAACAAAATATTTAATAAATAAATATTTTTAGGTTTTTCCTCAACAAATTCCTACAGATGAGCTCAGTAAGTTCATAATGCATCCAATACTAGTATTAGATTCCTATTAAGAGATGAGCTTCGGTAACAATCCAAACTTTGATCAATCGAGAGAAATCCTTCCAAGCCAAAGCGCCAAAATAGAAGTTATTGGTGTAGGTGGTGGTGGCAGTAATGCAGTCAATAGAATGATAAATAGTGATTTAGAAGGTGTTTCATTTAGAGTCCTTAATACCGATGCACAAGCCCTACTACAATCCTCTGCAGAGAGTAGAGTTCAACTAGGACAAAACCTCACTAGAGGTTTAGGTGCTGGTGGGAATCCAAGTATTGGGCAAAAAGCAGCCGAAGAATCCAAAGATGAGCTTCAACAAGCTTTAGACGGATCCGATCTAGTTTTTATAGCCGCCGGAATGGGCGGAGGAACTGGTACAGGAGCAGCACCAGTTGTCGCAGAAGTAGCCAAACAAAGTGGGGCTCTAACAGTAGGTATAGTAACTAAACCATTTTCTTTTGAAGGGAAAAGAAGAATGCGTCAAGCAGAGGAGGGGATCGCAAGACTAGCTGAAAACGTTGATACTCTGATAGTTATTCCAAATGACCGATTAAAAGACGTTATAGCAGGAGCTCCCCTTCAAGAAGCATTTAGGAATGCTGATGATGTTCTAAGGATGGGTGTCAAAGGCATTAGTGACATAATTACTTGCCCAGGATTAGTTAACGTGGATTTTGCTGACGTAAGATCAGTTATGACGGAAGCTGGCACTGCTCTTCTCGGAATAGGTATAGGTTCAGGAAGATCGAGAGCGATAGAGGCAGCTCAGGCAGCAATGAATAGTCCTTTATTAGAAGCAGCTAGAATTGACGGAGCTAAAGGCTGCGTTATCTCTAATAGTGCATGTATTGTATAAGACCAAATCGGCATTTAATTCATTATCTGCTCTGGTGTATCCCATTTTCTCTAATGTCCCAGCCATCCTCTCAGAATCAGCTTTGTTCATTTGGCATCCAAATGTGGTTATCCAATAACTGCTAGTAGTTGAATTCTTTTGAATTTTTTTTTCGTTTGGTTTAGTTTTTGTTAGCACTTTGCTAGGAATTTTTTATGATTCTTTAATTCAAAATTACAAGTTAAATAATTTTGCTGCAATTTTTTTGAGGGCGAGCGAGGGGATTCGAACCCCCGAATAGCGGCGCCACAAGCCGCTGC
>CVSY01000016.1:0-367 GCA_001180285.1 Prochlorococcus marinus
CTTTTTTTTGCAAATCACTTAGATCTTTCCAAGGAGTTTTTAATTCAAAACCATAAGCCTGTCCTACAGAATAAAGTAAAGAGAAGTAATAAGTATTATCTTTTTCACTCCAAGGAGCTATTGCAGCATAAACAGGCAATGTTTTATCAGGTATAACTCTATCAGCAGTAAATTTTTTTAAATAACCAATCCCATGACAATCTGGACACGCCCCATATGGGCTATTAAAAGAAAATAATCTAGGAGAAAGTTCTTCAACAATAGAGCCATGTACAGGACATGCATAATTTTCTGAGTAAAGTTTTTCTCTCTCTAAGTTAGAAGGTAATTTTTCTCCTTTTTTTGGAACAACTTCTACTATTGCTAA
>CVSY01000017.1:0-1076 GCA_001180285.1 Prochlorococcus marinus
TCATAACAGACATCTATAAAAGACCAAATTCCTAAATTTTTTATAAAAAATCACTTTTGAGGTCAGAAAATGAGTTTTGTCACTTTTTTGTCACTAGAAAAATAGCTTTTTTGTCACTAGTAATTAGTCTTTTGTAGTGACAGAAATCATCTGTGAATCTGATTGAAACTTTAATGCGATATTTTCTAATTTCTCTAATCTTGCTAAAAGTTTTTTATTCTGTGAAATTATTTCATCATTTTTTTCTTTTAGCTTTTTATTATTTTTTTCCAGAGAAGATATTTTTTGATCAATTATTTTCTTTTCTTTAAACCTCATTAAATTAGGTTTTTCAATCTTGCCTAATTTAAAAACAAACCCTGCTCTTGCCGAATAAGAATTGTCTTTCCCTTGATAGTCCTGACCAGGAAGTATTGATGCTGCAGCATTAAAAGATAATTTTTCATTTACTTTTGAAGCGCATCCTCCTGAAAAAGCATAATTTCCACTATGAGTTCCTGTCCCTATTCCACATGCAATTGGAGAATCTGTTGGGACTGTGGGGAGTGCTGTTAAAGCGGCACTCAAAGCCCCCACATTGTCTATTGATTGTTCAACATCTCTACCATTAATTAAAAGTTTTGTTCCATTAGTAATATTTATTGGTGCTATTGATCCACTTGAATTAGTCGCCCACATTTCTTGAGAATTTGAAGTCTCTTTGAGTTTTAGAGAATTTTTACCGATACTTGTTGTCCCATTAGATTCGGTAACTATTTTCCATTCTTTTGCCCAATTATAGTTATCTCTCCAATCATTAATAGCGGAAATATTTTCTGTGTTTGGATTATAAAGATAATATTTTGAAGCATAATTTTCATCACCAGCATGAATAATAAGATTATTTTGTTTGTCTACATAACTTGACCCGGCATTCCATCCTGTTAATCCTGTTACAGAAGCTTTTTCAGAACAGGTCCCAGTATTATTAACGCAAGAAAATACTTTGAACCCACCCTCAATGGATTCTATGGCATAGTAGTCCGAATCAGCCTTTGATGAAGAGCTATATATTAGAGACCCAAACAGAGTTATTA
>CVSY01000018.1:0-202 GCA_001180285.1 Prochlorococcus marinus
AGAAAATTTTGTTCAAGATTAAATTTACCTACTTTTTATCTTTTTAATTTAAAAAATTTTTTGCAATCAAAAATAATTATACTATTTTATTTACCAAAATATATCTATCATTATTTAAAGCTTGGAGGTTTCAAAAAAAGATTATCCCATCACAAAAATCTCAAGAAAGTTATTTATTATCTTCAAAATGAAGACATAAGTA
>CVSY01000019.1:0-234 GCA_001180285.1 Prochlorococcus marinus
TATCAGTCTCTGAAAATTACAGTACCTTCATAAAAGAAATTAAAAAAAGAAATAATTCCATTTTTGGTTTCCATCCATAATTCTAATTAGCTAATATTGATCAAGATGTAATAAGAGGAGAATTTTTCTTTCTATATGACTGATATATCGGTTTCAAAAATTAGAAGGTAGAAACCCTGCTTATAGCGTCAAATGTAGGATTGGCGCAAACATGATCTGGGATGCAGAGAAAAG
>CVSY01000020.1:0-204 GCA_001180285.1 Prochlorococcus marinus
AAACCAATTGCTAATCCAGTAATGACTAAAGTAAAAGTAATTAAAATAGCTGGCCTCCATAGATTTTGAATATCAATTAATGAGTCTCGTGTTAATGATGTCCCAATGACTGTACCAATTCCGATTTCTAAAATTGTTCTTGTTCCGGTTGGCCACTCTGCTACATCGACTTTGCCACTTATGCTAAGTATGCTTGCTCCTATT
>CVSY01000021.1:0-206 GCA_001180285.1 Prochlorococcus marinus
TTTTTTCAATATTTAATGGTTTACATTCTTGAAATAGTTCTAATCCGATTAAGTTCTTCCAATTTTCGTTGATTTTAGAGAGTTTATCTAAGTCTCCGCATGATTTTTTGAAATTATCAAGACAATTTTTTAATAGATGTGGATTCCTTCTATTCACTATTGGCAAATACTTTTTGTCCAATTTGTAAAATTTACTTATTAAGACT
>CVSY01000022.1:0-772 GCA_001180285.1 Prochlorococcus marinus
CGAGCGTAACAATTCATAAACTTCTAGATGCTGATCTTGTTTTGATAAGTCCCAGATCAAAAAGTTCTATAAGCATGAGTGGATTCCCAAAAAGAAGATTAATTCAAACTCTCGCAGTAGAAGATGTTGAAAAAACTGCTCCCGTTAATCTAAATTATTTACTTTGGAGAAATCCTGAAAATCTTAAAACTAGATCAATACTCGCATTAGGTTTTAATCCCTCCGATTCACTTCTTTTAGATGAGGGATTCTCAAAGAAAGCTTATAAATTGAGAAATCCATCAAGAGTTCTTTTTGACAAACTATCTAGACCTGAATTTGGACCGATTGAAGAATGGTTCTTATCTGAAAAAAAAGTTGAAACTGAGGTTGCTGGAAAAAGAGTAATTGTTGAGGGTCTTGTTGAGTTGGGACCATCTTTTGGTGCAGATGGTAATTTGATAACTAGTCGAGAAACCTTCTTAAGACTTTTTCCTGCTAATCCTCCTGGCAGTATAGAAATTGGTTTGATAAAGCTAAAAAAAGGATCTGATCATGAATTGATTTCAAGGATATTAAATAACTCACTCCCAAATGATGTTAGGGTTCTTACAAAAAATCAATTTATAGAATTTGAGAAGAATTATTGGAAAAATAGTACTGCAATAGGTTTTATTTTTAGTTTGGGAGCATTGATGGGTTTCGTTGTAGGGTGTGTGGTTGTTTATCAAATTCTTTATAGTGACGTTACTGACCACCTCCCAGAGTACGCCACACTATTGGCAATGGGGTA
>CVSY01000023.1:0-203 GCA_001180285.1 Prochlorococcus marinus
CTTTGCCCCCTCCTCTCAATCATTGTAAAAAGAAGATCTGCATATGTATCCCCTTGGGGGGCATGAAGCACATAATGAATGTCTTTCATTGAAGAGGCAATTCTCATAGCACCAACATGTGGCGGTCCTTCATACGTCCAAAGAGTTAATTCCATAGTTTTTAATGAGTTACTAAAGTTTTCTTAGTTAGTATTTGATTCCTT
>CVSY01000024.1:0-394 GCA_001180285.1 Prochlorococcus marinus
ATGATATCCAATCTTACCTAATGAGTATTTCCCTAAATTATATAGAAATAAATTGTATTGTCTGTAAAATATAACTTGTATGAAGTTGTAAAATATTCCAGTTAAATGCATAGCACCTATTGCTATAAATCCGTTTTTTAAAAAGTTTCCAACGTTTATTTTATTTCTTTTATTTAAATTATCAATTATTATGATTAATGGATATAAACCTAATAAATAACCAAAATTAGGAGTGAGCAAATAACCTAATGAACCACCTTGATGAAAGACAGGAAGAATAAATAACCCCAAAATTATATATATATAAAATGCTCTGAAAACAACTTTTTTATGGAATAAAAGTGTTAATAAAATTACGGTCGGAATTTGCCATGTGATAGGTAGCTCAAAGTTA
>CVSY01000025.1:0-1227 GCA_001180285.1 Prochlorococcus marinus
AATTTCTTGGTCAAAAGGACTAATAAATAAAGCAAGATTTATAAATTTTGCACAATAATTATTTTCCCTACACAGACCTAAATTTATCCTTATGAGTAAGAAGTATGATGCAGGGGTAAAGGAGTACAGAGATACCTACTGGACTCCAGAATATGTACCCCTAGACACCGATTTACTAGCCTGTTTCAAATGTACAGGTCAAGAAGGTGTCCCCAGAGAAGAAGTTGCAGCAGCTGTTGCCGCTGAATCTTCAACAGGTACTTGGTCAACAGTTTGGTCCGAGTTACTTACTGATTTAGAATTTTATAAAGGACGTTGTTATCGAATCGAAGACGTTCCTGGAGACCCTGAAGCTTTTTATGCTTTTATTGCATATCCTTTAGATCTTTTTGAAGAGGGTTCTATTACAAACGTATTAACATCTCTTGTAGGAAACGTTTTTGGATTTAAAGCTCTAAGACACTTACGTCTAGAAGATATTAGATTCCCAATCGCTTTCATCAAAACTTGCGGTGGTCCACCAAATGGAATCGTAGTTGAAAGAGATCGTTTAAACAAATATGGAAGACCTCTACTTGGTTGTACCATTAAACCTAAATTAGGATTATCTGGTAAAAACTATGGCCGAGTTGTATATGAGTGCCTTAGAGGTGGTCTCGATTTAACGAAGGATGACGAGAATATTAACTCTCAGCCATTCCAACGTTGGAGAGAAAGATTTGAGTTTGTTGCAGAAGCAGTTAAGCTTGCTCAGCAGGAAACTGGCGAAGTTAAAGGTCACTACCTAAACTGTACTGCCAACACTCCTGAAGAACTTTACGAAAGAGCTGAATTTGCAAAAGAGCTAGATATGCCAATCATCATGCATGATTATATAACTGGCGGTTTTACTGCAAATACTGGATTAGCAAATTGGTGTCGTAAAAATGGCATGCTTCTACATATTCATAGAGCGATGCATGCTGTTATTGATAGACATCCAAAACACGGTATCCATTTCAGGGTTCTAGCAAAATGTTTGAGACTCTCCGGAGGCGATCAACTACATACTGGAACTGTTGTTGGAAAACTAGAAGGTGATCGTCAAACAACTCTTGGTTACATTGACAACTTAAGAGAGTCATTTGTTCCCGAAGATAGATCAAGAGGTAACTTCTTTGATCAAGATTGGGGTTCAATGCCAGGAGTATTTGCTGTCGCATCAGGTGGTATTCACGTATGGCATAT
>CVSY01000026.1:0-2018 GCA_001180285.1 Prochlorococcus marinus
GCAGTTGGTACTGCTGCAGAAGCCATTGACTTATGCAGAGAGCAATCACCTGACCTATTAGTTAGCGCAGAAATCCTCGAGCAAAATACTGCAATGAGACTAGCCCAACAATTGGGGTCCTCTGTAATAGTTTTAACAGCAAGATCAGGTGTTGAAGCATTAGTAAATCTCTTAGATGAAGGGGCAGATGATGTTCTCAGAAAGCCTTTTGGACTTGAAGAGCTTGCAGCACGATGTAGAACACTCTTAAAAAGGGGAAGAATAGGATTACAAGAGAAAGTTGAGGTTGGACCATTAGAAGTTCATCTTCTTTTAAGACAAGTTACTCTCAGCGAGAAGCCCGTAGAATTAAGTCCTAGGGAGTTTGCACTGCTTTGTGCTCTTCTTATGCCACCAGGAATGGTCAGGAGCCGTCAAGAGCTCTTAAGGATGGCCTGGCCTCCTTTCAGTGGAGGTCCAAGATCTGTAGACACTCAGGTATTAACATTACGAAGAAAATTAGAACAGGCTGGCTTGGGAGAAGGTGGTGGAATAACCACAGTTAGACAACAAGGTTATCGATTCAGTATTGATAATATTTAATCTAGAAAAGCAAAAAGTTCACCAATAATCATAATTACTGAGAGTAAAGTCAATAATTTGTAAGTCCATAGTGGAGATATATAAGATATTTCATCAATAGCTATACCAGTATTTTTGGAAACATTTAGTAAGAACTTCTCGAAATTTTCCACTCTTTGTGGTACGAGATAATCCTCTCCCTTATAAGTATTAAAGTAAAAAACTTTACTACCCTGACTGGTTGGTAAAGATTTGATTAATTTAATATCTTTCCAAGAAATTTCCCAATTTTTTTTTCCTAAAATTTTTGAAATAAAGCTAATTTTATATGAAATCTTATTATTACAAGTTTCTACATAATCACTCGTAATATTGATTATTAAATAAAGGCCTAAGACAAATGAAATTATAGAGATAATTTTTAAATTATCAATTGAGATAAATGGGATTGGAATTGTAAGCGCTAGATATAGGGAAACTAACGAACTTTTCACAAAAAAAAGAGTTTTAAACTTTTCTATCATTTCAAAGGGATTCTTTTATTCTGGCAATTTAAAACTGTTTATTTTTAATTTTGCCCCTATTTTATGTGCGCATGCGTATCCACTAAAAGCAACTGCATTTAGACCTTGACCAGGGAAACATGAATCCCCCACACAATAAAGATTTTTAATTTTTGTACTGTTGAAGGGCATTGGTAAAAGTCCAAGCAATTTTTTTCTAGGAATTGGACCATAACTACCTTTATATCTTCCGAGAAACTTTTTATGAGTTTTGGGAGTACCAATTTCTTTATGATCAATATTTTGTTCAAGATTAGGAAGAAGAGTTGATATTTTTTTTACCAAAAATGAAAAGTATTTTTCTTTCTTTTGCAAATATTCTTTTCTTGAAAGTCCTTCCCATTCACTCATTGATGAGGGAGTAAATGCGTGTACGATATGTTTTCCTTCAGGAGCCAAAGACGAGTCAAGCAAAGTAGGTATAGAAACAAAAATAACTCCCTTTTCACTTTCTAACTCATCCCAATTTTCAACTATTATGTGATGACAATTAAAATTATCTTTTATTAGATTTTTTTCTACTCCAAGGTGAATCGAAACAAAAGAAGGTGAGGGTTTATAAGTTTCTGACCACTTATATTCACTTTTTGGGACGTTTTTACTTCTGATCAATCCTTTCTTTTTATCTTTCAGTCCAAATGTATCCCATCTCGTGGAATTAGATACAATGATATCTGAGTAAATTTCCTCCCCACTAGAAAGTCTAACTCCTACTGCCTTATCATTCCTTAGAAGTATTTCAGTAACATTGGCTTTATAACGAATTTTGCTCCCTAATTTTTCCATTCCAGAAACTAACTTCTCAGCTATGGTTCCTACTCCACCTTTTGGATAATTTATACCTCCAGCATGTCTATCTGTAAAAACCATTCCAGCATTAATCATAGGAGTTTT
>CVSY01000027.1:0-316 GCA_001180285.1 Prochlorococcus marinus
TAACTCTCTAGTGATGTCATATCTTCTTTTTTAAGTTCTAATATCTCGTAAGTTTTGCTCATGTCAGCATCTAATGATTCACCACTACTAGTTACTTCAGCAAAAGCCAGCCTTTCAGCAACATTTAAAGAGTCTTGGAAAAAGGAAACTACTTTTTGAGTGACACTAATTAGGAAAGGGGAAACTCTAAAAATTTTAGCCTTCTTTTCACTAAATTTTTCGCATAGAGATATGACTTCGTTTGAATCCCAAGCTTTAGGACCAACCAATGGTAATGATGTTCTATATGTTTTTGGATTATTAAATGCTGCGACAA
>CVSY01000028.1:0-206 GCA_001180285.1 Prochlorococcus marinus
AGGTAGCTGCTACAGCAAGTTGATGACTAATCATTATGATTGTTTTATTGCTTCTATCACTCATTTCTTCTATTATTCTTGCGGCTGTTTTATTATCTACGCTTGCTAAAGCATCATCAAGAACAACAATAGGAGAATTAACAAGTAGTGCTCTTCCTAGTGCAGTTCTTTGCCTTTGTCCACCACTTAATGTAATACCTCTTTCA
>CVSY01000029.1:0-248 GCA_001180285.1 Prochlorococcus marinus
GTTTGATAGCTTTAATTTCAAGAAATAAATTAAGATATGAATTTTAATTCTTTAAGAAAGGAAATTATTAATAATAATGCTTCTGTTAAGGAATTAGTTAGTGATATTTATGCCAGAATCGATCAAAAAGATACTGATATTAACTCATATATTTGTACAACAAAAGATATCGCCATAGCGCAAGCAGAGAACATTGACAAATTAATACAAAATAAAGAAAAACTTCCTCCTCTTGCGGGTATACCAAT
>CVSY01000030.1:0-251 GCA_001180285.1 Prochlorococcus marinus
TTGATGGCTTTTATTTAAATAGATATTTTGATCCAATATATTTCAATAATGAAAATAAAACAGTACTAGATATTCGATCTAATTTTTTTGTTCAAAGAGCATTAACTGGAGAGACAAATAGCTTTCCAGATAAAAAACAATCATCATTAAGCTCAAAAATAAAGCAGGATGCAAAAACCCTTGATTATTTAGGAGTAGATCTTATTTTTCAAAGTCAGATCAATAATTGGAATTATTTTTTGGAAGCAAAT
>CVSY01000031.1:0-292 GCA_001180285.1 Prochlorococcus marinus
GAAAACCATGTCAATTCAATAAAAAATCAGTTATCAAAGCATTAGATATAGCAGACAAGCAAATTGGATGTCTAATGAATTTTGCTCAAGAAAACTCATATGAACTTTGGGTTGCAAGTAGTATGGGCCAGGAAGCTATTGAAAGGAAACAATTCCAAAGACTGTTTTTAAAAGATTTTCAAAAAACTATTAAATTTTGCAAATTGAACAAAAAGTTATATAAACGACTTCCATCAATGTACCCAGATATAAATATCAAAAGTGAAACTGAACAAGATTTGGATAAGTTAAT
>CVSY01000032.1:0-399 GCA_001180285.1 Prochlorococcus marinus
TCATGCATTGATGTATTTGCCCTCAAAATAAAATTCTTAAATTTACTGATTTTTGCCTTGGAGGTATGTTCTAAGAGATATCCAATTCGCAAAAGCATTTCCTCTAATTCCACAAATGTATCATGTACTTCATTCGATGATGCTAAGTTAAAAACTTTTAATTCATTATTTAAATTCTTTTTAGAAGACTTATTTAATTCATACAGAACTATTGAAACAGCGTGAGAAAGATTTAATGATGGATTATTCTGAGAAGTTGGAATATTAAAAGTTTTATTTGCTAGAAGCAACTCACTGTTAGTTAAACCTCTATCTTCTCTTCCAAATATAATTGCTAAATTATTTATCTTCTTAAAGGATAAAGTCCAATCAAAAATATCATCAGAAGATACAAAAAAT
>CVSY01000033.1:0-277 GCA_001180285.1 Prochlorococcus marinus
TATCCTTATCAAAGGTGGATCTCAAATCACACCAGAACTATTTACTTTAGAACCAAATCCTCCTGGAGATGATTTAGATGCAGGAGGTATTAATCCTGCATTAATAGGGACATTGATAATAACTACCATTGCTTCAATTATTGCGATACCAGTAGGTGTTGGTGGGGGGATATATCTAGCGGAATATTCTAAAGGTGGTGCTTTTTCAAGGTTTATTAGATTTGGGGTAAATGTTTTAGCTGGAGTACCTTCAATTATTGCCGGTGTATTTATTTAT
>CVSY01000034.1:0-270 GCA_001180285.1 Prochlorococcus marinus
ATATTGCAAAACAAGCTGGAATTAACGGCACACCAACAGTTCAACTTTTTAAAGAAAAATTATTAAAAAAACAATGGCAAGGTGTTAAACAAAGAAGTGAGTTTAAAGAAGCGATAAAAAATATTATCTAAAATAACTGTTTACTTATTATTCCTCTTGGGGTTATTTTTATTAGTTGTAGGTTTAGAACCCCCTGCATTTCTTTCTCTGTAAGTTATCCTTCCTCTAGAAAGATCATAAGGACTTATCTCAACTAACACTTTGTCTCCA
>CVSY01000035.1:0-208 GCA_001180285.1 Prochlorococcus marinus
CTTCCGGTCCTGACCAGGTTTAGGCGTTAAAACCGCGAAAGGCCGAGTCAAAAACATACTAGCAATTCTTGATTAAAAAAGATACATAAATTTATTATGTTACCTTCAGACCTAGTTAATTATAAAAACAAATCCCGCAAAATCATTGCACTAACTGCATGGGACTCCATATCAGGATCTATTGCAGCACAAGCAAATGTTGATCTCG
>CVSY01000036.1:0-265 GCA_001180285.1 Prochlorococcus marinus
TATTTTCAGATGATGATGCGAAAAGACAACTAGGAATGGATGTTACTGAGCTAATCATTGCTCAACTTCTTTATCTAGAGTTTGAGGATCCAGAAAAACCAATCTATTTTTACATCAATTCAACAGGAACAAGTTGGTACACTGGTGACGCTGTTGGGTTTGAAACAGAAGCTTTCGCTATCTGCGATACAATAAGCTACATCAAGCCTCCAGTACACACAATATGTATCGGACAAGCAATGGGGACTGCTGCAGTTATCCTTTC
>CVSY01000037.1:0-250 GCA_001180285.1 Prochlorococcus marinus
CTTAAAGCACTTAAACAAATTGAGGATAGGGAATTTCCTGCTTTAATCGTGAGAATTGATTCACCAGGTGGCACTGTTGGGGATAGCCAAGAAATATACTCTGCTATTAAAAGACTAAAAGATAAAGGATGTAAAGTCATTGCTAGCTTTGGAAATATCTCAGCATCTGGAGGTGTTTACATTGGTGTTGCATCTGACAAAATAGTTGCTAATCCAGGCACAATTACAGGATCTATTGGTGTGATTATAA
>CVSY01000038.1:0-383 GCA_001180285.1 Prochlorococcus marinus
TAAATGGATTATTTTCAGCCATGCCTGGAACAGAATTTATAAACACACCTAAACAAGGTTGGATATCAAAAAACATCCAAGCTTCAGGATCCCATGTATCAATAACTCCACATTTTCTAGAACCTTTTAAAAATTCCTTTTTTTCTAATAAATTTGGAATTCCTTTAAGCGGCGGCTTTCCAACTATTGGATTTGAGAAATATATTGGGGTAAGCAATATATTACTGACAAATGCAATTGAAACTATATAAGAAATTAATATAAAAAGTACTGGATTGAAAATTAATCTATTTTTTGTAATTTCAATATTCGAAATTTTATTCAAATATCTTTTAGAATTTAATAATTCAGGGATCTTATTTGTTAATACGACGCAGTAAGAA
>CVSY01000039.1:0-849 GCA_001180285.1 Prochlorococcus marinus
AAATTGTATTATCAATGTAAAAAGAGTATTTAAATTCAGGAAAAAATAAATGAGGTCTAATTTTTATATTCCGTTGAGATCTTGCAGGATCCATTGGTAATAATGGTTTTATATAAATTATTTCCCAATCTTCACTAAAAAGATCTTTATTATCTGTAAAACATATTTTTTTAAAACTAGAATTTTTAAAATTTGGTTGAGAGTTCAAACCTTCATTTTGACCAATTAAAGAAGTATAAATTACACAATTATTTTTATTAATATCAATATCCATTTCTAGAATATAAAGAATCTGATGATAAAAACATAATAAGTTAAATGCAAATAAAAATAATTATTTACAAATATAATTCATATTTTAGATTAATAAATTTTACTTTAGAAACCTTTGCAAAATCTCATTAGATATTCTAATTTGCATTACACGAAGCAAGATCTGCAAGTTTTTTTCCCACTTTAATAGCATTATTAATGCTTCTTTCGTCAGGATAAACATTTGACATATTTCCTAAAAATAAATTGTGACTTTTCAATCGTTCCATATTTGTTTCTTTAAAATTAAAATCTGTCACTACCTGTGCATTTTTTGATATTGAAAAGTACAAATTTTTTACAATTTTTTCAAGTCTTTTCTCAGGAAACAATTTAGTTAAAGCATAGTAAGCCTTCTGTTTTAAATCCTCATCAGATAATATTTCCTCATTTTCATCTAAATAAACATACTTTGTTAAATAAGCTATATGTAAACCTCCATATTCTGCATTACCAGTTAAACGTGTTTGCTCTATATATCCACAAAAGAAAAGCTCTCTATCAGCAATATTTGTCCAATAATATTCAGATAAAGAA
>CVSY01000040.1:0-363 GCA_001180285.1 Prochlorococcus marinus
CTAAACTGTCACAAGTGCCAGTTTTCCATTTCTGGACATAGCTGGAAAACACTAATTCATAGAAAAGAATGTTTGCTTATCAGAGATTAACTTATGAAGAGTTTCTAATTTGTAAAACTTACTTGGAAAAGGTATAAATTATCTAGAGTATCGTTTGCTATTTCTTTTCCCAAAATAGATAAAGATTTAAAACAGATTTTTAGTATCAACTATTGCAGTGCTTGTTGAGATCAACTTCCATCCTGCAGAATTGCGTTTTTTCATAATTGCTGCAAGTTCGTTTTCTTGTCTTTGAGTATTTGCATTTCCTACTGCATAATATATATCAAGATCATTTTCTACTTTTGCCATTTTTTAAGGTGA
>CVSY01000041.1:0-234 GCA_001180285.1 Prochlorococcus marinus
GACATTTAAATACATTTGCACAGGTATCATAAAATTTTTTGATACCTTTTTTTTCCTTGGGAAAACTCGCTGATAATTTATTTATAAATTGGTCATAATTTTTATCTACCGAAATATTGAAATTATGTGGTAAATGATATTCCAGTTGGACAGGATCAGGGATAGTTTCGCATTTTTCATTTACATCTTTTAGTGCACGAGTTAATAAATTAGTATAACCTTTATCTCCAAATC
>CVSY01000042.1:0-464 GCA_001180285.1 Prochlorococcus marinus
GGAGGATACAATCTGAAAGTCGGAGCCTCTCAAATTGAAATGATGAAATATGATATGGGCGGAAGCGCTGCAGTTTTAGGAGCTGCAAAAGCACTTGGGGCAATAAAACCAAAGGGATTAGAAATTCATTTTATTGTGGCATCTTGCGAAAACATGATAAATGGATCTGCAGTACATCCTGGGGATGTAGTTAAAGCATCTAATGGTAAAACAATTGAAATAAATAACACTGATGCAGAGGGTAGACTTACATTAGCTGATGCTTTAACTTACGCATCAAATTTAAAACCTGATTCAATAATAGATCTCGCCACTTTAACAGGAGCTATTGTTGTTGCATTAGGTAATGATGTAGCTGGATTCTGGAGTAATAATGATGATCTAGCAAATGACCTGAAAGCTGCATCAGCCCAGTCTGGGGAAGAATTATGGCAAATGCCTTTACAAAAATCTTATAAAGAAGG
>CVSY01000043.1:0-256 GCA_001180285.1 Prochlorococcus marinus
CCTAAAACGAAAACGAACAAAGATTTGTATTACTTGCAATCACTTTCGCTACAGCACTACAGAAACTTTTGCTACTATCTTGATCTGTCCAAAATACGAAAAACGTATACCACAGGGTGATCATTTACTTAAAGGTTGTGAGTATTGGCAAAAAAATAGGACGATCTTTTCTCCTGAAGCATCTTAATTATTCTCTAATTAACCTTCTCTAGGTTGAGATATTTAATTATGTAAACAAAGCATTATTTTATACAAC
>CVSY01000044.1:0-2279 GCA_001180285.1 Prochlorococcus marinus
AGGTTGAATATAAAAATCAACGAAAAAAATATTTGCAATATTAAGGTTGAGGAATTAACCGAAAAATTTAATAATAGTATTTCAGATTACTTTTAAATATGAAAAACATTTCTCAACTATTAATCATTTTAAGATATTAAGTTATGTGCGGAATAGTTGGAATCGTTTCTTCAAATGATGTAAATCAACAAATTTACGATAGTCTTTTGCTTTTGCAGCATAGAGGTCAAGACTCAACTGGTATAGCAACAATGGAAAATACTATTTTTCATATACACAAGGTTAAAGGTCAGGTTAATACTGCTTATAGAACTAGGGATATGAGGAATTTAATTGGCAAAATTGGATTGGGTCATGTTAGATATGCAACAAAGGGATCAGCAGAAAGTGTAGAAGAAGCACAGCCTTTTTATGTTAATGCACCTTATGGAATTGTTTTGATACATAACGGAAATTTGACTAATACCAGAGATTTAGAAAAACAGTTATTTAATGTCGATAAGCGACATACAAATTCTTCAAGTGATACTGAAATGTTGTTAAATGTATTTGCGACAGAATTACAAGAACAAATTCATAATCAAGAATTAGAACCTGATATTATTTTTAATGCGGTCAAATCTTTACATAAAAGAATTCAGGGGTCATATGCTTCAATTGCGTTAATTTCAGGACATGGTTTATTAGCGTTTAGAGATCCTTTTGGTATTAGACCTTTAGTCATAGGGAAAAGACTTTCATTAACCACAAAAAAAGAGGAATGGATGGTTGCAAGCGAATCTTTAGTACTTGAGAATAATGATTATGAAGTAGTCAGAGATGTTGATCCAGGAGAAGCTGTTTTTATAAATCTTGATGGGGAGTTTTTCTCTAAGCAATGTTCTGAAAATCCAGTGTTATTCCCATGTGCTTTTGAATATGTTTACTTAGCTAGGCCAGATTCAATTATGAATGGAATTTCAGTCTATAAAGCTCGTTTAAAAATGGGAGATTATTTAGCAGAGACAATAAAAGAAACAATCAATTCTGGAGATATTGATGTGGTAATGCCTATTCCTGATTCTTCTCGACCCGCGGCAATGCAAGTTGCAAGACAGTTAGGGATAGAATATAGAGAAGGTTTTTTTAAAAATAGATATGTTGGCAGAACATTCATAATGCCTGGTCAGCAGAAACGCAAGAAATCTGTAAGGCAAAAATTAAATGCCATGAGTGCAGAGTTTAAAAATAAAAATGTATTAATTGTTGATGACTCGATAGTAAGAGGTACTACTTCAAAAGAAATTGTCCAGATGGCTAAAGATGCAGGAGCAAATAAAGTTTTTTTTACATCAGCAGCTCCTCCTGTTCGTTATCCTCACGTTTATGGAATTAATATGCCTAATAGAGATGAATTAATAGCTCATAATAGGACAATAAGTGAAATCGCCGATAAACTTGAAATTGATAACCTTGTGTATCAAAGTATTGAAAGTTTGCGTAAATCTATAATTGGTGATTCTCCTATTAAAGGTTTAGAGATGAGTTGTTTTACTGGTGATTATGTAACTGGAACAGTAAATCAAGAATACTTAAATTGGGTTGAAAATGAATATAAATCTTAGTCAAGAAAGTTTTCAAGTCGGAAACAATTTTCAAGGTATTCATCATTATCTAATTTTAAAAAATCAATTAAAAAGTTTGATTTATTGGATTTGAAATTTAATTTATTTAAGTCTAATCTTGCAGATTTATTTTTATTAGTTTCAATATCAAGGTATTGGTTACTTGCCATTATTTTGAGGAAGTAATCGTTTTTAAGTTGGTTTTTTTCGTTCAAATATCCCAAACAGTATTCATTCGAGCAGTAAATTTCATTACTATTTATGCAAAAGATTTTTCCTTGTTTAGATATTAAAAAAATATTTTCTCCATCATTAAATGTACAACAAGAAACGATTTTTTCAGTTGGTAATAGTTTTGCAATTATTAATCCTTGGGATTGTTTAGAAGTTGGCGTTAAAAATTTATTCGATAAATTAAATTTAAAAATTCTTCCTATTGAGGTTAATATTATTAAATCTTTGTTTTCATTAGAAATAAAAGAATCAATTGTTTTTAAATTATTTTTTAATTTTGTAATAGTGAAAGACCTATTGCTTTTAATCATATCTTCATCAAATAAAACTTTTTTAAATCTTCCATCTGAATTTAATATGCATAAATAATTTTTATTTTCTTTTTTAATTGAATGAAAATTTATTATTTCATTAGGATGTATATTTCCAAGAATTTTATTA
>CVSY01000045.1:0-1186 GCA_001180285.1 Prochlorococcus marinus
AATTGGCAGAAAAAGTTAGAGAACTTATCGACACAAATCTGCAATTTAAAAATAAACCTCTTCCTGGAGATGATCCATTGCAGAGAAAGCCAGTTATTGATTTAGCTAAGGCAGAGTTGGATTGGGAACCTACTGTTACTTTGTCTGAAGGATTAATTAAAACAATAAATTATTTTAAAAGTGTTTTATGAAAACAAATAAATTTAAAATAAATAACATTTGCTGCATTGGTGCAGGCTACGTAGGAGGTCCCACAATGGCAGTTATTGCTAGTAAATGTCCTAATATTAAAATTAACGTCGTCGATTTAAATGAAGAGAGGATTGCTAATTGGAATAGTAATGACTTAAGTGATTTACCTGTATTTGAACCAGGTTTAGATGAAATAGTTAGTCAATGTAGAGATAAAAATTTATTTTTTTCTACTGATGTAAATAACTCTATTAAAGAAGCAGATATGATTTTTTTATCAGTCAATACTCCAACTAAAGCAAAGGGTATAGGGGCAGGCCAAGCGAGTGATTTGAAATGGATAGAGGCTTCAGCAAGACAAGTTGCTGAACATGCTGTAGGTAAAACAATTGTTGTCGAGAAAAGTACTTTACCTGTGAGAACAGCAGAAACTATAAAACAAATTCTTAGCTCTTCAAGAAAAAATAAAAATGAAGAGCAACTTAATCAAGAATTTTATGTTCTTTCAAATCCAGAATTTTTGGCAGAAGGTACGGCTATAAAAGATCTTCAAGATCCCGATAGAATTTTAATTGGTGGTGAGGATGAAGATTCAATTGAGTCTTTAGCTGAAATTTATCAAAATTGGATTATAGATGAAAAAATAATAAGGACAAATTTATGGAGCTCAGAGCTTTCTAAATTAACCGCTAATGCATTTTTGGCTCAAAGAGTTAGCTCTATTAATTCAATCGCGGCTTTATGTGAAGTAACAGGGGCTAATGTTAATGAAGTCTCTAATGCTATTGGACGGGACTCTAGAATAGGCAGTAAATTCTTGAAGGCAGGTCCTGGATTTGGTGGTAGCTGTTTTAAAAAGGATATTCTTAATTTAATATATCTTTCTAAATTTTATGGTTTAGAAGAAGTAGCCGAATATTGGGAAGGTGTCTTAAATATAAATTCATGGACGCAAAATAGAATATCCAAAGCTGTCGTTCAAAAACTTTTCGGA
>CVSY01000046.1:0-342 GCA_001180285.1 Prochlorococcus marinus
TGTTCTATTGGCTTTAGGTAGGGCAATGGGAGAAACAATGGCTGTAACAATGATTATTGGTAATTCAAATGCATTTAGTTGGTCTCTATTGTCTCCTGGATATACCATTTCCTCCATGCTTGCAAACCAGTTTGGTGAGGCTGATGGAAGTCAGGTTTCATCTCTTTTTTATGCGGCTTTTGTACTTATGATCCTCTCTTTGGTGGTCAATATCTTTGCGCAGTGGCTAGTTAAGAAATTTAGTCTCAAATATTAGATAATTATGAATTCACTTTATTACCAGAAAAGATTATCAAGAAATATAGGAGATAAATTCTTTACTTCTTTATCAGTAATTTTTGC
>CVSY01000047.1:0-304 GCA_001180285.1 Prochlorococcus marinus
CCGAGTTTTTTTTATTATTGGAGCGTTTTTTGCATCCGTCTGTATTTCAATAAGGCCATATTTTATTTTTGCAGCATTATCGATTGGAGTATGGATATCTTTTAGGAGTTATCTTTTTGAAAATGAAAAATATAAAAAAAAATTAAAAAAAATTATTATCATTTCTTCATCATGGATATTTACAATAGGATTTTTTATAGCACTTATAAACTTTTTACCTTATTTAATTACGAATAATTTAGAGATATTTATTAGTACTATAAAAATTAACTCAGTAGAGTATGTCAGCAATCCTTTTCAAACT
>CVSY01000048.1:0-227 GCA_001180285.1 Prochlorococcus marinus
TATTCAATTCATTTTTTGCTTCTTTTGCAAAATTATCTAGTTTTCGTTCAAGATTTTTAGACTTAGAGACAGACATAGGAAAATAATATTTACATAGTACAAATATACTATGCAAGTCTAAAATTGCAATATTAAAAAGGTAATCTCTTTTTTTCTTCAATATTAAGATCTGCTTCCATTTCCCTTAATCTCTTAAGAATTTGTTGGTAGTACTCCTTTATATAACT
>CVSY01000049.1:0-267 GCA_001180285.1 Prochlorococcus marinus
CAGGGTTTTTCAGGCAAGTCAGATTGGGAAATGATCGGGAGACTTAAAAAGTTGTTGGAAATTCCTGTAATTGCTAATGGAGATATCAAAAATCCAGATGACGCTCTTAATTGTTTAAAAAAAACAAATGCTGATGGTGTAATGATTGGACGAGGAATTTTAGGATCCCCATGGAAAATAGGAGAAATAGATTATGCCCTTAGAGAAAATAAAAATTTTAAAGAACCAAACACAGAAGAAAAACTATATTTAATTATTGAGCATCTT
>CVSY01000050.1:0-240 GCA_001180285.1 Prochlorococcus marinus
TTATAATTTCTTAATAAAAAAAAAAATGAATTTATCTTATCGAAAAACATGTTGATAAATAAATTTTTTATCCATACAATTACAATCCTATAATATTTCTTATGCGAAATAAAATTAAAATTATACATATAGTTCCAAGTTCTTTTGGTGGAGGCGTAGAAACTGCAGCAAAATCTTTTTTAAATTATTCATGTAAAAGCTTTATATTTAAAGTTATTTTTTTACAAAATAAAAAGTTTG
>CVSY01000051.1:0-248 GCA_001180285.1 Prochlorococcus marinus
TCATTGAGGGATAAATGTTAAACGGGCAAATATTTTTTATTTGTTTACTTATTAGGCTTCTTATTATGTGATGATTACCTTCATTTCGAGGATTAAAACTACCAAATTTGTTAGGGAAATGTTTACTTATATTTATAAAATATTCATAAAAACTAGACTTTTTTGAAAAATAGATAATAATACTAAAAAGAATTTTTATTAATGAACCTTCATAGAATTATCCCACTACTACCAATAGCTCTAGGTTC
>CVSY01000052.1:0-660 GCA_001180285.1 Prochlorococcus marinus
TCAGACTATTTAATTAAATAAATAATGGCTTGAATATATCAAAAGTCAATATTAATTCATCATCTTTTAGCTGAATTTCACCTTAAAAATATTATTTAGTGTTTTTAGATACAAATTAATTTTTCTGAAAATTTTTTATTTATTTTATTTTAATTTTCAAAATATTTTTAATAACTATACCTTTCTAGTGTTTCATCGGTAAATTCTTCATAATTTTCTCCACTAATTTCTTCATTAGTTTCTTCTAATTCTTTTTCTAATCTTTTTTTTCTTTCTTCTCTTTCTTTTGCTTCTTCTTCTTTTCTTTTTTCTTCTCTTTCTATATCTCTTAAGAGTTGCCTATTTGGATGAAGATTGTCTAGGTATTCAACACAATAACTAAACTTGTCTTTTTCCCTTATAACAGTTTCAGTAATTTGGGCTGCTGCGTTTTTGGGTGAAACTTTGAAAAAGCCTCCTTTTTGTTTTTTTATATAGGAATATGCTGCATCCCAACTGCTTTCATGATCATTGCCACCATCTCTCATAGTACAAAAGATTTCTGCTCCAAATGAACTTGCATTCACTTTTGTAGTAGTAAAAGAAAAAGGAGTAAATATTCCTAAAGTCAACAATATTAGTTTTTTCTGCTTAAATCTTTGCATTAAACTTTTTTTTCTC
>CVSY01000053.1:0-219 GCA_001180285.1 Prochlorococcus marinus
ATGATGGGGTCAAATAATAAAGTAGTCTTGGAATGTGAAAATGTATGTCTTGATATACCAGTAGTTAGCAAAACAGAATTAACTTTTAAAAAAAAGTTCATAAGATCTATCACTGGTGGTCAGGTTTCTTCCAAAAAAGGAAATACCACTGTAAAAGCACTCTCTAATTTAAATTTAACAATTTATTCTGGTCAAAGAATTGCATTAATAGGTCATAAC
>CVSY01000054.1:0-355 GCA_001180285.1 Prochlorococcus marinus
TTTTTATTAAGTATAGAATTTGATAATGAATAGGAAATATCCAAGTTATTGATATGCTTAGATATGTATCTTGATGCTAAATACTGAAATATTTGGTTCCCCAATCCTCCGTTAAAAATAAATTGGGTCTTTAGCATTAACTTAATGTATTTATTTTTTTACTATAAATTAAATTTTTCTAGATTACAAATTTTGCTTTTTAAATACTATATGCATCTAACCTATTAAATAGGTTTAGTTGTGAGAGGAACTACCAGTCCCCCCTGAAGATCCACCTCCTGCCGCAGCGCCTACAGCTATGACAAGTCCTAGTAAAGCAATTGGAAAATCACCACTTTTAACCTCTACCCCAGGA
>CVSY01000055.1:0-348 GCA_001180285.1 Prochlorococcus marinus
TTTTTTAATAATTGAAGATAAATGGTTAAAGCTAATAAATCAAAAAATAATGTTAAAAACCTTAAAACAGTCTCAATAAATAATTTGAGTCACTTTTATGGAAAAAATGAGAATAAAAAACAAGTTCTTAATGATGTTAATTTAAATATTGATAAAGGAGAGTTGGTTCTTTTGAAAGGACCCTCTGGATGTGGTAAAACAACTCTTTTAACTTTAATTGGCGCCCTGAGAACCTGTCAAAGTGGAGACTTAACTGTATTAAATAATCAGTTAAATGGAGCATCAAGGAAAACTCGTCAGATTCTTAGAAGAAGTATTGGAATGATTTTTCAAGGTCATAATCTTCTG
>CVSY01000056.1:0-400 GCA_001180285.1 Prochlorococcus marinus
TAAGATTTATATTCTATTTTGTTTGTACCTTCGTTAAATCGAATATTTGTCAAAGTATAGCAATTGCCATAATAACTCTTAAAGTCACACTCTTCTGAAACTAATGTACTAGATCCATTTAATGAATTTACTTTATAAAACTTTATACCATTATCATCAATATAACCCCACGAATCATATCCAGCTTTTAGTGAAGGATTAATAAGTAGAGAACCAAAAATACCTACTAAAAAGAACTTTGAAATTTTCATATTTTGTAAATTAACTACTAAATAAGATACAAAAAAGGATTTTTTAAATCAATAAATTTCTTAAATTAGAAAAATCATTCCTAGTAATATGGTTTTCGTATAATTAATATTGCTAATAAAGTTTGGTCACTTTTTTGTTGCTAGAAAAT
>CVSY01000057.1:0-205 GCA_001180285.1 Prochlorococcus marinus
TCAAGGCATATTCAAGCTCTATCCGAACAAGTTTTAGAAAAATTCAAATCAAATGGGCTAATAGATTCTCGTATAGAAGGTAAAGAAAGTTCTGAATGGAAATTGGTAGATGGTATTGATTTAATTGTTCATATTTTTCATCCTGAAAAACGTAAATTTTATGAGTTAGAAAAAAATGTGGTCTGAACTCATTCCAAAAGAAAAA
>CVSY01000058.1:0-223 GCA_001180285.1 Prochlorococcus marinus
TAGATGTAGAGTCTAATTTGACTTCTTTTATCTTAAAATCTTCATCAAAATTATCATTTATGAAAACATCTTTTTTGTCATTCTTAAGAAATTCGGATAGATAATCAAAATCTAAAGATCCATATGCATCCAATACAAAACCTTTTTTATTTTTAAAGTCATATTTAATTTTACTAGCTAAAAGGAACTGATTCTGAGATTTAAACTTTATATTTCCTTCTAT
>CVSY01000059.1:0-819 GCA_001180285.1 Prochlorococcus marinus
AGACTTTACGAGAAAACAAACAATCTAAAAAAATTAAAAAGTAAAATAGAAACTTTAAATGAGAATAAAAACATTGTTAATGAAATATTGATGTTTAAGGCAAGAATCTTTTTTAGAGAGAGGAATTTCATTTCAGCAAAAAAATTAATTGATCAAGTTTCTAGTGACTGGTTAAAAGATACTGATCATCATACATATCTTCTTTATTGGTCTTATAAAGCATTCATAGAGGAAAAAGTTAAAAATTATGATGCAGCTTTCAAGTGTTTTGAGAAAAGTCAACTAAATCTTAAATACGAAAATTTCAATCCAGAGATTTTCCAAGCCTATATAAAAACATATAGAAGAAATTTAGAAAATAAAAATTTTTCTATAAAAAATAATACCCTGATGAAAAATCAATTTTCTCCTGTTTTTTTAATAGGTTTTCCCAGATCAGGGACTACATTACTTGATACTATTTTAAGAAGTCATCCTGACATTGATGTTATAGAAGAAAAACCATTAATTAATTCTGTTGAACAAGTTATAAAATCAAAATTCAAATATTCTCTTGATGAATTGCATAAACTTAAATCAAAGGATTTGGAAATTCTAAGAAATCACTATTTGGAAATCTTGAAAAATAATTGTGATAATAAAAACGCAAAAATATTGATTGATAAATTTCCCTTTCAAACTGTTTGTTTACCTCTTATAAATTTATTATTTCCCAACTCGAAAATAATTTTTACGCACAGAAATCCATACGATACTGTTTTATCGTGCTTCCAGCAATCATTTGAACCAAATAATGCAATGTCCAATTTCCGAAGTATA
>CVSY01000060.1:0-60048 GCA_001180285.1 Prochlorococcus marinus
TCCTCACTAAATCCCTCATATTTAAGATATTTACCACCCATTATTCCTTGCAGCTCAGGGAATATGAACTTTATCTTAATCTAGTAAGAGATCTACTTCTCATTTCTGTAGAAAAAGGTCTCAATCCAATATATAGTTATTCAACAATTAATGATAATTTCTTAAATGAAAATGATTTCTATAGTCTTTTTGAAAAAAAAATAAGTAAATTAATATTTACGAATTTGCCCTTTTTAACAGTAGAACAATTAAAGATAAATGAAATTGAAAAAAATATAAATAAGGAAATTAATTTTACTATTTTTGATAGTTCCACAAAAATAAATGATTATCAAAAAGAAAAATTTCAATATGAAGATGGTGTTCAATTAAAAGAACCCATTCAGTTCGAGATTACTGAGGACTTATCAAATACTTCTGAATATTATCAAGCTCATAATTATGAGAGATTCGTGTCACTTGATTTAGATAATAATCAAAATAATTATTTATCTAAAAACAATATTTTTGAAAAATTAGGAGTTGAAAAACAATTTATTTCTTCCTTACTTGAATTAATAGGAGAAGAAAAGGTGGAAAAACCTAGATATCAAGAAAAAGAAAATATCAATCAAATGGATAATTTACCAAAAAATCAGATTTTTAATGATTTTGATTTAATAGACCAGTCATTGGAAAATTTACTATTGAATCTTTCATATAAGATTAATCAAGAATTATTCAATGCAAATCTAATAAAAAAGATGATATCTAAAGATACATTTGATTACTTAGTAGGCAAAAAATTTATGATAAAACATCCATATCCTTTTGTTATTAATTTCGAATTAAACTTAAATCGGTCATCATTAATCGGCAATAATTTTCCAAGCATTATTTTCTTCAATATATCTACTGTAGAGTTAGAGTTTAAAAATCTAAATCTTTCTATTCAAAGGAACAAAATAAATGAGCTAAAAAATCAATTTCAGCATTTGATTAAAAAAGAGACATATTGGAGGCAAAAAGAAATAACTTTGAATAAGATACGTTGAAAAAATAACTCTTTTTTAAAATGTGACTTTTAGCGAGAATAATAATAAATTAATTAAAGATTGGATAAGACCTCTTCAAAAATCTCTTACTATTGAAACTGAAAATAATTTTATTAATACTTTAGGAAAACAAAAATTCTTTAATGATTATTTGCATGAATCATTAAAAAAACTAGATAATCTAAATCTCTCAGACGAATATTTAAGGATATTTTATGAATTTTCTAAAAAATATAATGAATATAATAAGTTAGATGAAAATCAAAGAAAAAGGTTGATTATAGATACAAGAAAAAATCTTTATAAACTAGGTAAAACCCTAGAAATTGATAGTTCTAATAATATTATTAATAATGTTTTTCTGAATAAAGCTGATTCAAGTTTGTCTTTTGATTCAGATATTTCATTAATAAAAAATGTAGGAAAAGTTTATAAAAATAAGCTTAATGAATTAGGGGTATTTCATATAAAAGATCTAATTAATTATTTCCCACGAACATATCTAGACTATACGAATAGAGTTAAGATAATAAATTTAAAACCAGATAATTTATACACGTGCATCGCAAACGTTAAAAGATTTTATATTCATAAGAGTAAAAAAAATAGTAATTTATCAATAATGAATATTGTAGTTTCTGATGAAACGTCTTCAATAAAGGTTACAAAATTTTTTTTAGGAAGAAGATTTAGATCTTACTCCTTCTTTACATCTCAAAAATCTTTGTATATTCCTGGAACCAAATTAGCAATTTCCGGCAAGGTTAAATTGACAGAGTATGGCAAAACTTTTGTAGACCCGCAGATTGAAATTCTTAAGGATAACAATGATAATTTTAATTTCTCAGGCAAAATATTACCCTTGTATTCATTAGGTGAAGCTCTATCAAATATGAGTTTTATAAAACTTATGAAAAAAGTACTAATTTATGCAAAGCAATATCCAGAAATATTAAATAAAAAGCAACTTGATTCATTATCTTTATTATCAAAAGGAGAGTCTTTGATTAATATTCATTTCCCACCAACTCAACAGGCACTTATTGAGTCAAAAAAACGTTTGGTTTTTGATGAGTTATTCCTACTTCAAATAAAGTTCCTACTTAGAAAAAGAAAGACGAATAAAAATGTAACTTCCCAACAATTACCTCAAAAGAAATCTTTACTAAAAGAATTTTTAAATACTTTTCCTTTTGAATTAACAAAATCTCAAGAAAATGTTTTAAATGAAATTAAGAAAGATTTATCTAATCCAGTACCAATGTCTAGATTGCTTCAGGGAGATGTAGGAAGTGGTAAAACTATAATTGCAATAGCGTCTCTTTTACTTGTCATTGAAAAAAAACCTGCAAGGTGCATTTATGGTCCCAACTGAGGTATTGGCAGAACAGCATTATAAAAATTTATTAAAATATTTGAATCCCCTTTCAGTTTCTGTTGAACTACTTACTGGTAATACTCCTCAAAAAAAGAGAAAAGAAATTTTCTCTAATTTGAACAATGGATTAGTTGATATCCTCGTAGGTACTCATGCATTATTTGAGGATAAAGTTATCTTTAATGCATTAGGCATGGTTGTAATTGATGAACAACATAGATTTGGAGTTACTCAAAGAAATAGATTACTAAATAAAGGAGAAAATACTAACTTGTTATCAATGACAGCAACACCAATTCCGAGAACTCTTGCGCTTTCTATTTATGGTGATTTAGATGTGAGTCAAATTACAGAACTCCCTCCTGGGAGAGTTCCTATAACAACAAAAATAATTTCAGAAGATGATTTAACTAACTTGTTTAAGATTGTTGAAGATGAGATTAATAAGGGAAAGCAAGCTTATGTGATTTTGCCACTTATAGAAGATTCAGAAAAAATGAATTTAAGCTCCGCAAAGAAAACATTCAAACATTTATCAGAAGAGGTCTTTTTTAACAAAAAAGTTGGATTATTACATGGCAAATTAAGTTCACAAGAAAAGAATGAGGTAATTAATTCTTTTTTAAAGAATGAAATTAATATATTGGTTTCAACCACAGTAATTGAGGTTGGCATTGATGTGCCTAACGCCACAATTATGATTATTTATAATTCTGACAGATTTGGATTGTCCCAGCTACATCAATTAAGGGGGAGAGTTGGTAGAGGATCAACAAAATCGTTTTGTTATCTGGTAACCCCCGATAAAAATGGATTAGAAAATAAACGACTTTGCGTTTTGCAAAAATCTAATGATGGCTTTTATATTGCTGAAAAAGACTTGGAGCTTAGAGGACCAGGCCAGATTTTAGGATACAGACAATCCGGATTGCCTGATTTTGTACTGGACAATTTACCTAACAATAAATTTCTTATTGATAAGGCTCGTGAAGAGGCTATTAAGATTGTTAGTGATGATCCTGATTTAAAAGAAAATATTGTTTTAAGGAATATACTTATTGATAATTCTGATAATAAATTCATTCATGATTTCTTAAATTGAAAAATATCATTGTAATTTTTGATATTTATGTCACCATAAATCAATTGCAAATTTCAATTGAAAATTTGGAATAAAATACCAATTAAAGATAATGGAGATAAATTAATAGCTATACCTAGCTGCCTAAAGTTTTTAGATCCCCACCCTTACTTTCATTTAGGAGCACCTTACAAAGATAAAACTTCTATTTGGAAATTAAGAGAGGAGGTTGTAAATAGATTAGTAAAAGTAAATGATTATTTGATATCAAAGAGTAGTTTTAACCTTTTAATTTATGACAGTTGGCGACCTTTAGAGGTCCAGGAATTTATGTTTAAAAGAGCATTTTTATTAGAATGCGAAAAATCTGATATTGATATTTCTTTTGAAAATATAGAATCTTATCCATCCATTTTAAAAAAAGTTGAAAAATTTTGGGCATATCCTTCTCATGACACTAGGTGTCCTCCCCCTCATTCAACTGGGGGTGCTTTGGATGTTTGTTTATCAGATGAAGACGGAAATCTTGTTGAAATGGGAAGCATGGTTGATCAAATGGACGAGACCTCAAATCCTTATTTTTATGCAAACATGAAGAATGAAGTAGCAATTATTTGGAATAGTAGAAGAAATTTATTAATGGAAATTATGACTAAATTCGGATTTGCTCAACATCCTAATGAATGGTGGCACTTTAGTTATGGTGATCAATTATGGGCTTGGAAAAATAAAAAAGCAAATGCCCTCTATGGAAAAATTTAAATTCTATTGATTTTCATTTAGTAGATTTAATATATAATTTTCATCTTTAGTATTTATAAAATCTCCGAAATCCAAATCCAAATTATTCTTCCAATTATCAAATAATGGTTGAAGAGTTTTTTCTAAATCGTTAAGTTCCATTTTTTGTAAAAAAGGTTTAGCAAGCCTTTGTAGATTTTTACTTCCCCCCAACCATAATTGGTATTTGTTTTGCCCACTTCCAACAAGTGCTAATTCGGCCATATAAGGCCTGGTACATCCATTCGGACATCCTGTCATTCTGAATAAAATTGTTTTTTGTATTTTTAGATCTAATAGTAAATTTTCAATCCTTTTTAGTACATCAGGTAATATTCTTTCAGCTTCAGTCATTGCGAGACCACAAAGTGGTAAAGCAGGACAAGCTAAAGCGTGTCTTTGTATTTCATTAATGTTTTCTAAATTTTCGTATCCAATTTTTGATAGAGATTTTTGAATTTCACCTTTGTTTTTATTGGGGATATTGCAAAGTAAAATATCTTGATTAGGTGTGAGTCTTAAATCTAAATTATATTTTTTAACAATACTTGTGATGGTATTCTTCTTCTCTCCAGATAATCTTCCTGATAATAGTGGTAAACCTACAAAATGGGAGGTTTTATTTTGTTTATGCCAACCTAGGTAATCAATAAGAACCTTATCAGGTTCTTTTCTAATTTTTTTAATTTCTTTTTTGAAATACTTATCAGAAAGTATCTTTTTGAACCATTTAATACCTTTTCTATGAAGAAGATATTTCATTCTCGAATTTTTTCTTGATTTTCTATCACCATAATCTCTTTGAATAGCCACAATGCTTTGTATTAATTCATAAACATCAGGTTCTTGAACATATCCAAGTGGATCTGCAATTCTGGCAAAGGTCTCCTCATTATTATGTGTGCGCCCCATCCCACCTCCAACATAGAAGTTGCATCCTTCTAAGTTTCCATCTTTAGAAGTAAAGGCAACTATCCCTATGTCATTGGTAAGAAGATCAACAGAATTGTCCCCAGGAACTGTAACGGCACATTTGAATTTTCTCGGTAAATAAGTTGAACCATAAAGAGGCTCATCTTTTATTCCACTAAAAACATTATCTTTGAATTGGAGCTTCCTAATTGCTTCAATATCTTTATCTGGCTTTATGGTGTACTCTAAATCTCCATCAGCCCAAAGCTCTAAAAAAGTGCCTTGGCCAGCCATTGGGGTGAGAAGATCTGCAACTTTTTTTGCCAATGCTCTTGCAACAGTATAGTCTGGCGAATTAAATGGAGCCGCAGGGGCCATAACATTTCTATTAATGTCTCCACATGCAGCTAATGTGGAGCCCATTGAATTTACTATTGTTTGAATTACTTCCTTTAGGTTCTCCTTTCTGATTCCATGCATTTGAAAGGCTTGTCTTGTAGTGGCCCTAAGTGTTCCATTACCTAGTTTGTCAGATAATTCATCTAATGCTAAAAATAATTTTCCAGGGACTTCACCGCCCGGATTTCTTAACCTAAGCATCATTTGCCAATCTTTACTTTTGCCCGGCCTTCTATTTTCCCTGTTATCTTGTTGATAACTACCATGAAATTTTAATAACTGAACTGCATCATTAGTAAAATGATCACTTTCATTGACTAATTCTGTAGCAAGTGGTTCCTTAAGAAATTGGCTACTTTTTTTAAAATTTTCAAATTTAGAGACTTCTAGTCCATTTGCTAAACAAACAGTCTCTTCCTTTGCAGAATCTTTTTTCTTTTTTACTTTCTCAACCTTGATCAAAGGACCAAAACATATCTCTTTTTATACATTAGCGAAAAGCTTATTTAACTGGTAGTAAATTATAGTAAGTGAAGTCATATTTTTTTCTTGTCTAAATATTTACTTGAGATAGGAACAGAAGAGTTGCCCGCAAAATTTTCTCATTCTGTTCTAGAGCAATTTAAATCTCTAATAGAATTTGAATTGGATAAAAAGTTAATCAAATTCGAACAAATAGTTGTTACCTCTACACCAAGGAGGATAGTTCTACTTCTCGAAGGTTTAGTTGATTATGCAGAGGATAAGATAATAGAAAGAAAAGGGCCTAAAGCAAATTTAGCTTATTTAAATGGATGTCCTACTAATGCTGCTTTAGGATTTGCTAATAGCTTAGATATAGATGTAGGTGAGCTAGAAATAAAAAACACGGAAAAGGGTGATTTTGTATTTGGAAAGAAAATTGAGAAAGGACTATCAACAAAAATTTCTTTGTCTTCGATTATCCCAAAAATAGTAAAGAGTCTTCAAGGTCCTCGATTTATGAAATGGGGTGGTGGGAACATGAAATTTTCAAGACCTATTAGGTGGATTGCCTCTATTTATAATGATGAAATTCTTGATTTTGAATTTGTTGAATGTGATCCAAAAATTAAAATAAGTAATAAAACAAAAAGTCATAGGTTAATCAATGAAGTTTTAGAAGTTCAGAATCCTGATGATTTTTTTGAATTATTGAAACGAAATAGAGTAATAGTTATTCGAAAAGAAAGAAAAGAAAAAATTGAAAGTTTAATAAATCAGGCATCTAAATCTTTAAATCTGAAACCTGACCTTTCAGAAGGATTGCTAAATGAACTAACTGATTTAGTTGAATGGCCAGACTTAATTATTGGCAAATTTAGTAATGAATTTCTTGATCTTCCGGTTGAAGTTCTCTCAACAGTAATGAAAATTCATCAGAGATACGTTCCTCTTTTACTTAAAAACGAAAGTTTTTCTAAATTAGATTTAAGCTCTGAAAAAAATATTAGTACAACTTTCTGCGTTATTTCAAATGGTCTTGAAGAATCAAATAATAATATTGCCAAAGGTAATGAGAAAGTATTAAGGGCAAGGTTTTCAGATGCAAAGTTTTTTGTAGAAAGTGATAAAAAAGTTGCTTCAATCGAAAGAAATGAAAAGCTTAAATCTGTTTCATATCTAAAAGGACTTGGAAATATATTTCAGAGGGTAGAAAGGATAGAGGAAGTTACTAAAAAAATTCTTAAATTTTTAAATGATAAGTCTTTAGAAGAAAAAAAAATAATAGAAGCTGCTAAATACTGTAAAAACGACTTATGTAGCGAAATTGTTTTCGAATTCCCTGAGCTGCAAGGAATAATGGGTGGTAAATATCTTAAATATGAGGGATTTAGTGAGGATGTTTGCTTGGCTGTCGCTGAGCATTATTTACCTTCTTTTTATAAAGATGCTTTGCCCTCCACAAAATATGGTGCAATAGTTTCCATCGCAGATAAAGTCGAAACTTTAATAAGTATATTTATTTCTGGTAAACGTCCTAGTGGATCATCTGATCCTTATGCTTTAAGAAGAAATTTGAATGGAGTGATTAAAATAATTTGGGATTATGAACTTGATTTACCTTTAGATAAATTATTCAACGAACTTATTGATTTCTGGAAAATCATATTTCCGAATTTAAACTTCTCAAGAGAAATAGTATTTAATGATTTAAATGAATTTTTAGTTCAAAGAATTGTTAGTCATCTAGAAGAAATATCACTAAGTAAAGAATTAATAAAGGCAGTTTGCTCTTCTGATGAATTATCTCAAAAAAGAGTATTGAAAATTGTTGATCTTAAAAATAGAATTAACTCTATTATCAATTTTAACGAAAAGGATAATTTTGTTGAAATCCAGAAGGTAATTACTAGAGTGAGTAAATTAGCGAATAAAAGTGATATCTCAAGAGACGTTCTCTCAACAAAAAATTATGTAAACACAAAACTTTTTGAAAAAGATTGTGAATTCAAAGTTTTTGAATTTATTGGAGAATTAGAAAAACTTTTTTCAGAAGGTGATTGCAATTATTTGAAACTTCTAAATTTGTTTGAGATTAACGTAAACATTATCGAGGATTTATTTGATAACGAAAAGGGAGTCTTAATAATGTCAGAGGATTTAAAAATAAGAAATAATAGACTCAATTTGTTGAGCTTAATTAGAAATTATTCTCTAAAAATTGCCGACTTTACACTTTTGAACTCTTAACTTTAATTCCTCCCTTTATTGAATAATTTTCTAGCATTTTTTCTACCTCTTTATTTTCCCTAACAGCACTATCAACGGGTTTATATTTTAGAGGCGCTAGAGCTTTCCCTCTTAAAATCGAACCAAGTGTAAGCATCGTAATTTTAAGTTGTTGTAATGGTTTCATGGAGACAACTCTTTTGTATAAGTAACTATCAAAAGTAAGTCTTTGAACATCCATGTCATCACACATCTCAACAAAGGCTTCTCTAGCAGAATCATTTCTGTAGAAAATATTTTGAAGGATTTCAAGCACCTTATAAGTTGTGCCATATTTTTTATCCCATTTTTTAAGATAGTTTTTTAAATCTTTTTCTGAAGGAATTATTTGACCATTTTTTGAAGCTTCAACAATTTCTTCAGCACACATTCTTCCGCTTTTTGCAGCAAAATAAATACCCTCTCCAGAACTTTTTGTAACATAACCAGCTGCATCACCAACCAATGCCATTCTCCCAACAACCCTTCTTGGCCTTGGATGCTCTGGAATAGGATGAGCTTCTACCTTTATTACTTCACCATTAACAAGTCTTTTCTTTGCCCTATTTCTTACACCCTCTTGAAGTCCTTTAATTAATGACTGATTCTTTTGCATGGTTCCTGTGCCCACAGCAACATGATCATATTTAGGAAATACCCACCCATAAAAATCAGGAGAAACATCAGTCCCAACATACATTTCAGCAAGATCTTCGTAGTAACTCATTTCTTCTTTAGGCAATTTAATTCTTTCCTGAAATGCTATAGCTACTTTGTAATCTCCTGCATCCATTGCTTTTGCGACTCTGCTATTGGCTCCATCAGCTCCTATCAAAAGGTCAACAGTAAGCTCTTTTAGTTCCCCTTTTTTATCTCCATTCGTAAAATCTGAGTAGGAAAGCTTATATGGCCCTTGATTATTATCGCCAGTATCAATAGAAGTAACTAATCCATTTATTAATGTTGCACCAAGATCTGATGCTCTGTTGCGCATAAAGGCATCCATAACTTCTCTTCTACACATCCCAATAAACTCATTGTCACTTTTCCCATAAACCCTATCTAAACTTATATCTACTTCTCTATTTGATGGAGATATCATTCTCATATGCCTTACTTTTCTATCAATAATTGACTCAGGTAAATCAAATTCTTCGACCATACAAAGTGGAATTGCTCCTCCACATGGTTTCGCATTATCTAATTTTCTCTCGAAGAGCCAAGTTTTTATTCCAGCTTTAGCAAGTATTTCTGCCGCACATGATCCACTTGGTCCTCCACCAATAACAGCTACCCTCAACATATGAAAAAAAAATAATACTGTATATAAAAACTACATCTTTTTTGCTTATAAAAGTGCATTTCTTAAAATAATAGTTAATATCGAAATATCTTTTCCAAATTCACTTCTAAATATTGGAACTAAACAAAGATATCGATCAATTTGATATACCACTAGCCAAAAGAACTTACCTAAATAATCCAAATTCAACATTATTAAAAAAACTATTAATATTTTCTCCATTTCTTTTTCTTATCTTTTCTGTCGCTGCATTGCGACTAATTAAAAATATAGAAATAGGATCTCTCGATAATCTCAATTTTCAGGCTCAGATAAATCACGATCACAGAATTTTAGGTCATTTACCATATGCTGAAATTTCTAAGGAGAAACTAGTTTTAATTGAGCCTAATATTGAAGTTCATATGGATATGAGCGATTCTCTACTAAAGATGAGAGAAGAAGCCAAAAAGGATGGGATATATTTAGTCTTCTTGAGTGGTTTTAGATCAATAAATTTGCAAAACGATATCTTTTATTCTTTAAAATCTATTAGAAATCAAGAAGCGGCAGAAAGAGCTAGAGTTTCAGCCCCGCCAGGGTATTCCGAACATAGTACAGGTTTCGCAATCGATATTGGTGATGCTACTCAAAGAGAGACAGACTTTGAAACCGACTTCGAAAATACTGACGCCTTTAGATGGTTAATAAAAAATGCAGCTAAGTTTCACTTTAAGTTATCGTTCAACAAAGATAATAAATATATAGATTACGAACCCTGGCATTGGAGATATGAGGGGTCAATTGAAGCATTAAAAGTTTTTGAAAGCTCAAATAGAAAATTATAAATCTAATTGATTAATTTAATTATTCAATAAATTATATTTTTCAAAGTCTTAAAGAGAAAATTCTCATAATAAGCATACTTTGAGTTAGCCTTATTAAAGTCAATCTAATATTTATATAAATTCTATAAATGTCATCTTCGATAAAAGAAATTAGAAATGTTGCAATTATTGCTCACGTAGATCATGGGAAGACAACTCTTGTAGATGCATTGCTATCTCAATCAGGAATATTTAGAGACAATGAAGTTATCCCTACATGTGTAATGGATTCAAATGATCTTGAAAGAGAAAGGGGGATAACAATTCTCTCAAAAAATACTGCAGTTAACTACAAAGATACCAGAATTAATATTATAGATACACCTGGACATGCTGATTTTGGAGGAGAAGTTGAAAGGGTTTTGGGAATGGTTGATGGTTGTCTGCTTATTGTTGATGCAAATGAGGGACCTATGCCTCAAACAAGATTTGTTTTAAAAAAAGCATTAGAAAAAGGACTTAGGCCTATAGTCTTTGTAAATAAAATTGATAGACCACGAGTTGTACCAGAAATAGCAATTGATAAGGTCCTTGATTTGTTTTTGGAGTTAGGTGCTGATGATGATCAATGTGATTTCCCTTATCTTTTTGGGAGTGGCTTGTCTGGTTTTGCAAAAGAAGAGATGGAATCTAATAGTGACAATATGATGCCTCTTTTTGAAGCTATTATTAGACACGTTCCTCCTCCAGTAGGTGATTCTAATAAGCCTCTTCAGCTACAAATAACTACTTTGGACTATTCTGATTTCTTAGGCAGAATAGTAATTGGGAAGATCCACAATGGAACTATAAAAAATGGCCAGCAGGCCAGTCTAATTAAAGAAAACGGAAAAACTATTAAAGGTAAGGTTAGTAAGCTTTTAGGATTTGAAGGATTACAAAGAATTGATATCAATGAAGCATTTGCAGGTGATATTGTTGCTGTTTCTGGTTTCGATGACGTCAATATTGGTGAGACCATAGCATGTCCCGATTCTCCTCATCCTCTTCCATTAATCAAAGTTGATGAACCTACCTTAAATATGACTTTTGTTGTCAATGATTCACCATTTGCGGGTAAGGAAGGGAAATTTGTTACTAGTAGACAATTAAAAAATAGATTGGAGAGGGAACTTTTAACAAATGTTGCCCTGAGAGTAGAAGAAACTGATTCTCCTGACAGGTTCTCAGTTTCAGGAAGAGGAGAATTACATCTAGGGATATTGATTGAAACTATGAGAAGAGAGGGTTTTGAGTTTCAAATCTCTCAACCTCAAGTAATTTTCAGAGAAATTGATAATGTTGAATGTGAGCCTATAGAGACTTTGGTTTTAGATGTACCTGAAGTATCTGTTGGTTCTTGCATTGAAAAACTTGGATCTAGAAAGGCAGAGATGAAAAATATGCAGACAAGTTCAGATGGTAGAACTCAATTAGAATTTCTAGTGCCATCAAGAGGATTAATTGGATTTCGCGGGGAGTTTGTAAGGATAACCCGAGGTGAAGGCATCATGAGCCATTCGTTTTATGAATATAAACCTAAAACAGGAGATTTTGAAACCAGGAGGAATGGAGTTCTTATAGCTTTCGAGGAAGGTGTAGCCACATTTTATGCTTTAAAGAATGCTGAAGATAGGGGAGTATATTTCATTAAACCTGGAGTTAAAGTTTATAAAGGAATGATAATTGGTGAGAATAATCGACCTCAAGATCTTGAGTTGAATATATGTAAAACTAAGCAGCTGACTAATATGAGATCTGCAGGTGCAGAAGAACTTGATACTTTACAGTCCCCTGTGGATATTACCCTTGAAAGAGCACTCGAATATATTGGTCCAGATGAAATGCTAGAGGTGACACCGGATTCAATAAGAATGAGAAAAATGAATAAAAAGAAAAAAAATTAATAATTAATTTCATGAACGAAAAAAGTACAAAAAGTTTTCAAGATCCCCTTTTTATAGCTTTAAATCTTTTTAACAATCATGAATGGTACGAGGCTCATGATGCTTTTGAAGAAATATGGAATTCCGTAGATGGTGACGAAAGGCAAGTTATCCAAGGAATTTTACAAGTATCTGTTTCTCAGTTTCACTTAAGTAAAGGTAATTTGAATGGAGCTACTATTTTGCTTGGAGAGGGTTTAGGCAGAATAAAAACTAGAACCAAGATTAATATAGGGATTGATCTTGAAGCTTTCTGCATATGCTTGGAAGATTTATTGAAGAAATTACAACATAAAGAGCTATTAAATGAGAACGATAAGCCTTTTTTGAAACCTCTTTAATGAATATGTTGTATATATCTTTATGTTCAATAAAATTATCATTTTCTATTTCATTTTTTATCAAGAAAACTAATCAATCTCAATGAAAATGAACCTAAAAATTAATAATGTATCTCTTTCAATTAAAGGAAGATTAATCGTAAATGATGTTTCCGTAACTGTAAACCCTGGGGAAGTTGTAGGTTTGATGGGACCTAACGGTGCTGGAAAAACCACTACTTTTAACCTTGCAGTTGGGAATATAAAACCTGATAAAGGTGAAATTTTTATGAATGGTAAAAATATAACCAATCTACCTCTCCCAATTAGATCAAGACTTGGGTTGGGTTATTTAACTCAGGAAGCGAGTATATTTAGAGATCTCACCGTTAAGGATAATATAGATTTGGCTTTGCAGAACTCATCTTATAGTAGAGCGGCAAACAGAAATAGAAGAGAGCAATTAATTAATGAATTTAATTTGAATAATTTTGTAGATAATTTTGGTTATCAACTTTCAGGAGGAGAGAGGAGGAGGTGTGAAATAGCAAGAGCTCTCACTGTAGGTAGAAAAGGACCTAAATATTTATTATTAGACGAACCTTTTGCAGGGATCGATCCTCTCGCTGTTAATGATTTAAAGGAACTAATTCTTAAATTAAGTAGTGAAGGGGTAGGGATTCTTATTACAGACCACAACGTAAGGGAAACCCTTTTAATTACAAATAAATCATATGTATTAAGTGAGGGAAAAATCTTAGCTAACGGATCATCAAGTGAATTAGCTAATAATCCAATAGTCAAGAAGTACTATTTAGGAGATAATTTCAAACTTTGAAATCCTTTTGCAAAATATATCAAAACTTAATTATTAAAGATTTACTCACATAGGGATAATTTAAATTATTATTTGTTAGTCATAGAATTTAAAACCAAATAAATTTCTTAGATGATACTTGATAATTTTTTTAAAAATTTAATATACGATCCAGTTTCCGTCTTGGGCCTGTTAGTTTTTTATTTTTTATTAGTTAACTTACCAATATCATTAGTTGCAGTTTTTAAAAAAAAGTCATCTTCTACTTCAAGACTTCTAACAATTTTAGTGAATTTATTCATATCATTACAATTACTTTTTAGATGGTCAATTTCTGGACACTTTCCCATTAGCAATTTATATGAATCTCTTTATTTCCTTACTTGGGGGATCACAATGGGACAACTATTGATTGAAAGGGAATATCAATCTCCAATAATTCCCTCAATTGCCATACCTATTGAATTATTGACTGTGGCATTTGCCTGCTTTGTGTTACCTGAAGATTTGAAGTTATCATCCAACTTGGTTCCAGCTTTAAGATCTAGTTGGTTAGTGATGCATGTTAGCGTCGTAATGCTTAGTTATGCGGCATTAATAATAGGTTCTTTACTTTCAGTTTCTGTTTTGTTCATTAATAAAAATATGCCGCTTCAAATCAGAAGTAGTTCTACAGGTATTGGAGGGTTTAAAATTTCCAATAATTATCCTTTAAATGATTTAGTTAAACCTATTGAATTCTCTCATTCAGAAGAATTAGATACATTAAGTTATCGCTCTATATTGATCGGCTTTGTTCTTTTGACTCTTGGTTTAATTTCAGGTGCGGTATGGGCTAATGAGGCTTGGGGCACATGGTGGAGTTGGGATCCAAAAGAAACATGGGCATTTATCTCATGGTTATTTTATGCTGCTTATCTGCATATGAGAATAAGCAAGGGTTGGCAAGGACGTAGACCAGCATTATTAGCATCTACAGGCTTTTTAGTGATTTTAGTGTGTTATTTAGGAGTAAATTTCTTAGGAATAGGGTTGCATAGTTATGGCTGGATATTTGGGTGATTTCTTAATTAGCAAGAATATTTATTGAGGTTCTGAAAGAACATTCCCTTTTTGTGCTTCTTGTGCAACTTTTCTCAAGTCATCACATCCCTCTTTTAATGTTGGGTAAGCAAACATTCCACTACCTGCAATAAAACAATTAGCTCCAGCATTGGCACATTGTGAAATAGTCCAATTTGCTTTTATTCCCCCATCAACTTCAATGTCGACATTTAAGTTTTTTTCGATAACAAAGTTTCTTATTTCTCTGATTTTATTAAGCATTGTTGGTATATAAGCTTGTCCACCAAAGCCTGGATTAACTGTCATAACTAAAACATGATCAACCATATCCATAATGTTTTTAATCATTTCAAAAGGGGTATGAGGGTTTAATGCAACAGAAGGAGATCCTCCTAAATCTCTTATTCTTCCGAGAACTCTATGCAAATGAATATTTGCTTCGGCATGAGCTATTACTACTCCCGGTTCACCATTCGCTCCCTTTGTGGCGTTTACATAGGATTCAAGCATGGTTTCACAGTTGTATTGACTTACCATTAATTGAGTTTCAAAAGGAACATTGCAATATTTCCTGCATGCCGCAATCATTTCAGGACCGAATGTAAGATTTGGCACAAAATTCCCATCCATTACATCAAATTGAATTCTATCTACCCCAGCTTCCTCGAGTTCTTTCACACATGCCCCCATATTTGCCCAATCTGCTGGTAAAACTGAAGGGATTATTTGAATTGGTCTATTAACACCAGCTAAAATTGTTTGATTTGACTCAGTCATTTAATTTTTAAAATATTTAATAAAGATACTATATTTAGTTGTTTATTCCTAATTTCAAGTCACGGCCTGATAAAGTATCACCTGTAAAGAGTTAAAAAAAGCTTACTAGCATAATAATTCTTATAAAAAATGACATTTTTTATGAGATCATACTCAAAACCTTTAAGAAAATCCTCAAAATTTAATTGTGAATCAAACTTTAATTCAAGAAATTCTCGAAGTTGTCGAGCAAGCAGCTATTGCATCAGCAAAACTAACAGGACTTGGCCAAAAAGATGAAGCTGATGCTGCAGCAGTAGAAGCAATGAGATTGCGAATGGGCAAAATTGAAATGAAAGGGAAAATTGTTATAGGAGAAGGTGAAAGAGATGAAGCTCCTATGCTTTATATAGGTGAAGAAGTTGGTAGTGGAAGTGGCCCAGGGGTTGACTTTGCAGTAGATCCTTGTGAAGGAACTAATCTTTGTGCGAATAATCAAAGAGGTTCTATGGCGGTTTTAGCTGCCTCTGATACGGGTGGTCTTTTCAATGCTCCTGATTTTTACATGAACAAATTGGCAGCTCCTCCTGCGGCTAAAGGTAAAGTAGATATTAGAAATTCAGCTACTGAAAACTTGAAGATACTAAGTGATTGCTTGGGTCTTTCTATTGATGAGCTTACTGTTGTTGTAATGGATAGAACTAGGCATAAAGATTTAATTAAAGAGATTCGAGGATGTGGTGCAAAAGTACAACCGATTTCTGATGGAGATGTTCAGGCTGCTATTGCATGTGGTTTTGCAGGTACTGGAACACATTGCTTGATGGGTATAGGTGCAGCCCCTGAGGGTGTTATTTCAGCTGCTGCAATGAGAGCTCTAGGCGGACACTTTCAAGGTCAACTAGTTTATGATCCGGCAATCGCTCAAACTTCTGAATGGGCTGATTACACAAAAGAAGGAAATATAAAACGTCTTAATGAAATGGGTATAACCGATATAGATAAAATCTATGAAGCGAATGAATTGGCATCTGGAGAAAATGTTGTTTTCGCTGGAAGTGGAATAACTGATGGATTATTATTTGACGGAGTTAAATTTGAAAGAGATTGTGTTAGGACAAGTAGTCTAGTTATTAGTACATTAGATAGTACTGCAAGGTTCACAAATACAGTCCATATAAAAGATGGTGCTAAGAGTATCAGCCTTTAAAAATTACCTTTTGATTTTATGCATATTGTTGTCGTCGGACTAAGTCATCGCACGGCACCTGTCGAAGTGCGTGAGAAGTTAAGTATTCCTGACCAATCTATAACAGAGTCATTGAAAGCATTAAAAGCTTTCTCTGATGTATTAGAGGTGTCAATCTTAAGTACTTGTAATAGGCTTGAAATATATGCGTTAGTGAAGGATAAAAATACTGGTATTTCATCTATTAAAGAATTCATATCAGAATATTCTGGAATTATTTTTGAAGATTTAAATCCACATCTTTTTTGCTTTAGACAGGAAGAAGCAGTTTTGCATTTGATGAAAGTCTCGGCAGGACTCGATAGCCTCGTTTTAGGGGAAGGACAAATCCTTTCGCAGGTAAAAAAAATGATGAGATTAGGTCAAGAGAATCAATCTACTGGACCCATTCTTAATAGATTATTAACTCAATCAGTTAGTACAGGTAAAAAAGTAAGATCCGAAACAAATTTAGGAACTGGAGCTGTCTCTATCAGTTCAGCAGCGGTAGAACTAGCTCAATTAAAAATTGGACAAGAAAAAGGTTTTGATAATCTTGTAAGTTTGGAATCAGAGAACGTTCTTGTTGTTGGCGCCGGACGAATGAGTAGGCTTTTAATAACTCATTTAAAATCAAAAGGATGTCATAAACTTATCCTTTTAAATAGAAATATTGATAGAGCATTAAATCTTGCTCAAGACTTCCCTGATTTAGAGATTAGTTGTAAAGGGTTAAACGAATTACAAGAAAACATATCATTATCTTCGCTTGTTTTCACCAGTACTGCTTCAGAAGAGCCAATTATTGATCTCACAAAAATTGAAAAAATAAATTTGAGTAATAGACTTAAATTTATTGATATTGGTGTTCCGAGAAACATATCTAATGATGTCAAACAACATGAATTTGTAAAATCATTTGATGTTGATGACTTACAAGAGGTCGTTTCAAGAAATCAAGAATTTAGACAGAAAATAGCCAAGGAAGCGGAATCTTTAGTAGAAGAAGAAAGGATCATTTTTCTAGAATGGTGGGCAAGTTTAGAGGCTGTTCCAGTAATTAATAAACTTAGATCAGATTTGGAGTTAATTCGAAAAGAGGAATTGCAAAAAGCACTTAGCAGAATGGGACCAGATTTTTCGGCTCGAGAAAGAAAAGTTGTGGAAGCTTTGACTAAAGGAATAATTAATAAAATACTACATACGCCTGTTACTAAGTTGAGAAGTCCTCAATCAAGAGAAGAAAGACAAGTTTCTTTGAAAATCGTTGAAAAATTATTTTCTTTGGTAGAAGAGGATAAAAATAACTAACTTTTTTCGATTTATATTAAGTTTTTCCAGTGATTTATCGAAATACCTTTGTAAACTGACCATTTGTATTTCTAAATATGCCCATAATCAGTTACTTTAAGTAGTTGTATATCTACCTCCATTAGATTGAATGAAGCGTGTGTTGGCCATAATCCTCGGAGGAGGAAAAGGTTCTAGACTTTACCCTCTAACAAAAATGAGGGCTAAACCTGCCGTGCCATTGGCAGGTAAGTATCGTTTGATAGATATTCCGATTAGTAATTGTATAAATTCAGGCATTGAAAAAATGTACGTATTGACCCAGTTCAATAGTGCATCTCTAAATAGACATATAGGAAGAACTTATAATTTAAATGGCCCTTTCGGCCAAGGATTTGTGGAGGTTTTAGCGGCACAACAGACTCCTGATAGTCCAAAGTGGTTTGAAGGTACTGCTGATGCTGTAAGAAAATATCAATGGTTATTTCAAGAATGGGATGTTGATGAATATTTAATATTGTCGGGTGATCAACTGTACAGAATGGACTACAGTTTATTTGTTCAACATCATAGAGATAATGGTGCTGATTTAACTGTTGCAGCTTTGCCTGTTGATGAAGCTCAAGCAGAAGGTTTTGGCCTAATGAGAACCGATGATTTAGGAAATATAAAAGAATTTAGTGAAAAGCCTACTGGAGAGAAGCTGAAGGCTATGGCAGTAGATACTTCAAAATTTGGATTAAGTAAGGATTCAGCTGCCGAAAAACCATATCTAGCCTCTATGGGTATTTACGTTTTTAGCAGAAATACTCTTTTCGATCTTCTAAATAAATTTCCCAATTATACGGATTTTGGTAAGGACATAATTCCTGAAGCACTTGATAGGGGCGATACTCTTAAAAGTTATGTATTCGATGATTATTGGGAAGATATTGGAACCATTGGAGCTTTCTTTGAGTCCAACCTTGCATTGACTGAGCAACCAAAACCTCCATTTAGTTTTTATGATGAAAAATTTCCAATTTATACAAGACCAAGATTTCTCCCCCCTTCTAAACTTGTAGATGCTCAAATTACTGATTCAATAGTCTGTGAAGGTACAATCTTGAAGTCATGCAGTATTTTACATTGTGTTTTAGGGGTAAGAAGCAGGATTGAAAGTGATTCGGTTCTTGAGGATACTCTTGTTATGGGGGCCGATTTCTTTGAATCGCCTGAAGAGAGGATTGAATTAAGAAAAGGAGGGGGAACACCTCTTGGAGTTGGTGAAGGAACTACTGTAAAAAGAGCAATTCTTGATAAAAATACAAGGATTGGTGATAATGTTGTGATCATTAATAAAGATCGAGTAGAAGAAGCAGATAAGCCAGAATTAGGCTTCTACATAAGAAATGGAATTGTTGTAGTAGTTAAGAACGCAACTATTGCAAACGGAACTGTTATTTAAATTTTTTCGATCATTTTTCGCTGACATAAGTATATTTTTTTAGGCAATTTTGTTGAGTTGCATGCACACTATATTTATTGAGTTTTTTAATTTTTTATGTCCAAGGCACATTTTGGTTTAATAGGTCTTGGTGTTATGGGCGAAAATTTAGTTCTTAACGCAGAGAGAAATGGATTTTCTAGTGTAGTTTTTAATAGAACTTACTCAAAAACTGAAGAATTCTTACAGGGTCGGGGCCTTGGGAAGAATATAGAAGGAGCTGAAACTCTTCAAGAATTTGTAAATAAGCTTGAGAGACCTAGAAGAATTCTTATGATGGTTAAAGCTGGACCTGCAACTGATGCTGTTATAGACAATATTTCTGGATATCTCGAGGAAGGAGATTTATTAATAGATGGCGGCAATTCTCAATTTAAAGATACAGAAAGAAGAGTAAATACTCTTGAAAGTAAAAGTTTTGGATACATCGGAATGGGAGTCTCTGGTGGCGCCAAAGGAGCTCTAGAGGGGCCAAGTATGATGCCTGGCGGTACTAAGGCTTCATATGATGCAATCGAAAGCTTATTAACAAAAATGGCTGCCAAAGTTGAAGACGGACCATGTGTTGCATATGTTGGACCAGGAGGCTCAGGTCATTTTGTAAAGACTGTTCATAATGGAATTGAATATGGAATTGAACAAATACTGGCAGAAGCTTATGACCTTATGAAAAGAGTCAAAGGTATGAATGGAAAGCAGATGTCAGAGGTATTTGGTATTTGGAATAAGACTGATGAATTAGCTTCTTATCTCGTTGAGATAACAGAGATTTGTCTAAACACAAAAGATGAGATAACTGGAGATGATGTCGTCGAAAAAATATTAGATAAAGCTGGCCAAAAAGGCACTGGGTTATGGACTGTTGTAAGTGCTTTAGAACTTGGGGTATCAGTCCCAACTATTTATGCATCCTTAAATGCAAGAGTAATGAGTTCTTTAAAAGAACAACGAAGTGAGATTGAAAAAACTATTCCATCTAAAGAGATAGAAGATTTTGATTTAGGAAATATATCAGATGGAATGAAACCTTTATTTGATGCTGTAGTCCTTGCCACAATTGCTAGCTATGCCCAAGGTATGGATATTTTAAGAGAAGCATCTGCAGTATATAACTATGGTTTGAATATGCCGTCAATTGCTCAAATATGGAAAGGTGGTTGCATAATTAGATCAAAATTATTAAGTAAAATTCAAGATGCCTATAACAAAGATCCTAATCTAAAAAATTTAATTTTTGATGATTGGTTCAATAATGAAATTGCGACAAGATTAGATAACTTAGCTAAAGTTGTTTCTTTATCGACAAAAGCTGGAATACCAGTCCCATGTCTATCTAGTACCTTAGATTATTTGAATAGTTATAGAACTAATAGACTTCCTCAGAACCTTGTTCAGGCAATGAGAGACTGTTTTGGCTCCCATACATATGAAAGAATTGATAAGGAAGGTAGTTTTCATACTGAATGGATGAAATGATTGAAAAGGTTAAAAATGGATATACACTTAACATTTACAAGGACAAGTTAGAGCTATCTACTGCGGTTTTTAAGTTTATTGAAAGTCGCATTATTCATACTTTAAGAAAGAAAGACAGGTTCAAATTTTGTGTAAGTGGAGGTTCAACTCCTAAATCTGTCTATAAGCTTTTATCAAAAAGTGATCTTAGATGGGATATGGTTGATGTCTTTTTAGGGGATGAAAGATGTGTTGATCCAAATTCAGAATTGAGTAACTCGTTAATGTTGAAGAATTCATTGTTAACTAATTTTGGATCTAAAGCTTATTTTTATGAAATTTTTAATGATTTAAACCCTGATGAAGAAGCTACAAAAAATCAATTTATTTCTAAATTATTTGAAAAATGCGGATCAAACCCTCCAACTTTTGATTTGACATTATTAGGTCTTGGAGACGATGGTCATACAGCATCACTATTCCCCTATCAAAAAAATAATAATGTAGATGATTTTGTTATTTTTAATGAAGGTAAAGGTTTAAAAAGAATTTCATTAACTCCAAAGGTTCTTTCAGTTTCTTCAAAGATATTATTTTTAGTTAGTGGAGCTTCTAAAAGAATTGCTCTTGAGAGATTATTAGATGAAAAAGAGCCACCAGATAGAACACCATCAAAATTAATAAAATCTATTAATCAAATTTCAATATTTTGTGATCAGGAATCAGCAAAAGAATTAGAAATTTAGTTAAAGTCTATAAATATTTAAATTATTTAATGAGTAAGAAAAAATTTTTATTCCAGAAAAAGGAGTTCGATGGTTGGAAAACATTAAATGATACTGTTATGGGCGGATCAAGTTCAGCTTTTTGTGAAATTTCAAATTCGGGTTTGATATTAAAGGGTAATATTGTCGAGAAAGCAGGAGGATTTGTTAGTTGTAGATCCTCTATATATAAACCTTCTTTAAATGTATCTGAGTATTCATCCTTTGAATTAAATATTGATGGACAAGGAAGAACTTTTAAATTTGCTGTCGCTTGTGAAGATGATCTACTAGGACTAACCGAATTTATTCCGGGTGGACTTAGATGGATTAAATCATTCCCAACAAAAAAATTCGGGACAACAAATGTCCAAATTCCTTTTAGTGAATTAAAACCTTCAGTAAGAGCTAACAAAGTACGTTTTCCATTTAAATTCAAGCCATCTAAAATTAAAAGATTACAACTACTACACTCTAAGTTCGGTGATGATGGATTACTTAATAATGAGTTTAAACAGGGTTCAATAAAAGTTTTAATCAAATCAATAAGTGTTATTTGAAAATCCATCTAATATAGAGAGCTTAATCGCTAAGTCGGCAGATTTAACAAATAAACCTTTTGTTCATTCTGTAGTAAAAATAAATGGTGAATACGAATTCGAAGATGAAGATATTGATTTAACAGTTAATATCTTATGTAGAAATAAAGAAGGTAAAAGATTAGAAATTTATGATCTTGAATTAGAACTTTTTAAATCAAATAAAGATTTGGTTTTAGTAATCTCTAAGCTTAACTTCCCTGATGAACCAATATTATGGTGTGGAGTTAAAACATTATGGATGGACAGCAATAATGGGAAAAAATGCAATTCACCAAAATACAGCGCTAGATTGGAAAATTTAGCAAATAGGATAAAAAGTTTTATTGATTAAGAAAAAAAAATTGAGCTGATTTATAAATCAGTAACAGCCCCTAAACTTGATGTGCTTACTATTCTCGAATATTTTGAAAGAATTCCTCTTTTGTATTTTTGAATAGGTTTTACCCAATCTTTTTTTCTTTTTTCTAATTCTTCGTCAGACAAATCAACTTCAATTAGTTGTTTTACAGCATCTACTGTAATTAAATCACCTTGTTTTATTAGAGCAATATTTCCTCCTACAGCAGCTTCTGGAGCTATGTGACCCACAACAAGACCATAGGTACCGCCGCTAAATCTGCCATCGGTAATTAAAGCCACCTTCTCTCCTAGTCCTTGACCAACAATTGCAGATGTTGGAGCTAACATCTCTCTCATACCTGGTCCTCCTACAGGACCTTCGTTTCTAATAACAACAACATCACCAGCTTTGATATCGTTATTTAATATCGATTTTAAGCAATCCTCTTCACTTTCAAAAATCTTCGCGGGACCCGTTAATACAGGGTTTTTTACTCCGCTAATTTTGGCTACAGAACCTTCGCTCGCTAAGTTTCCTTTTAATATCGCTAGATGTCCTTTTTTATAAAGAGGGTCATCTATGTCTCTTATGACATTTTGATTTGTTGGAGGCGTATCTGGAATATTCTGTAAGTATTCTGAGATGGTTTTTCCTTCAATGTTTTTGCAATCGCCATGAATTAATCCTGCATTCAAAAGTATTTTCATTACTTGTGGAATCCCACCTGCCTTATGAAGATCCACCGTCACATATTTACCACTCGGTTTAAGGTCACAAATAACAGGTACTTTTTGTCTGATTCTCTCAAAATCATTAATGTTGATATCTATTCCTGCAGTATTCGCGATAGCTAAGATGTGCAATACCGCATTTGTTGATCCGCCAATTGCCATAATTACTGATATTGCATTTTCAAATGCTTTCTTAGTCATTAGGTCTAGAGGTCTTATATCTTTTTCTATTGCAGAGACTAATATCTCAGCACTTTTATCTGCACTTAGTTCTTTTTCAATATCTTCAGCAGCCATAGTGGAACTATGAGGAAGACTTAACCCTAATACTTCAATCACTGCAGACATTGTATTAGCTGTAAACATTCCTCCACAGCTACCAGCACCAGGAATACAATTTTTCTCAACTTGGATTAGCCTTTCTTCATTAATTTTGCCTGATGTTAATTGTCCAACAGCTTCAAATGCACTAACAACAGTAAGATCTTCTCCATGCAATTTCCCAGGCTTTATTGTCCCTCCATAAATGAAAATTGAGGGAATATTCATTCTTGCAATCGCAATCATGGCACCCGGCATATTTTTATCACATCCACCTATAGCAAGTACTCCATCCATACTCTGAGCATTGCATGCTGTTTCAATTGAATCAGCAATAACTTCTCTTGAAACTAGGGAATATTTCATGCCCTCTGTTCCCATAGAAATCCCATCACTTACTGTTATAGTCCCAAACATCTGAGGCATCCCACCTGATCTTTTTATAGACTCTTCAGCTTTTAGAGCTAACTTATTTAAACCCATATTGCATGGTGTTATGGTGCTGTATCCATTTGCAACTCCAATAATAGGTTTATTAAAATCTTCATCATTAAATCCAACAGCTCTTAACATCGATCTGTTTGGTGATCTTTGCACGCCTTGGGTTATTGCAGATGATCTGAGTTTATTCATATTAATTGAGAACCTTTTTTATTTTATTGCCCCAACTCTTCAAGTTGCTTCCTCACATCAGCAATTGCAGAATTAAGTTGCTCAACTTTCTTCTCCAAATTCTCTCCTTCAACTTCATTTATATTTTCATTTGAATCAATCGCTTCTGAGCCGTCTTGAATTCTGGAGGAATACATCATTGCTTTTTGTTTTTTTTCCTCTTTTCTTTTGTCTGCTTCGGATATTAACCACCATGCTAGACCTGCTGCTCCAATAAAAGCACCACTTATTAATGATAAAAGATTATTTGAAGACGAATCTCTGTATTCAGACATTGGTAAAATATTTACTCCTATATTCTATATTAGTTCTTATCTTGAAATATAGTACTTAAACGCGATAAAGGATTCCCAATACCGGGTACCAATATTGGTGTATTTTCGCCTTCCTCATCTATGCAAGAAGTGTAAATTACCTGATTCGGGAATAATTTCGCAATTTCATTTAACCCTTTATTTGAGCAAATAGCAGTTATTAAAAGAATCCTATTTGAATCAACACCTAATTCCTTTAATTTAATTAAGGTTTCTAATGTGGTTGATTTTGTCGTTATTTGTTCTGAATAAAATATAACTCCTTCATTTGATTCAATAGTTTTAGGAAGTTCTCCTAATGAGAGGGTTGAATTAGGAATTACTTCTTTAGATCCAAACCAAAGAGATAACCCTTCGGGTAACATTGCGAGCACTTTTATTGGATAATCATTATTAATAAAGAATCCATCTGCGTCCCCATTATCAGTATTTACTATTTCTTTTTTATATGGCAGCCAATTACGTAATGCTTCATATGTAAGCCATTTCCCTAATTGCTCATATCCTGTTGAGTACAAAATATTTGGAGTATTTTTTTCTCGCAATATTGAAAGCCAATGTTTTATTAATGGATGAGGAGGAACAATAACCTTTAGTGACATTGCCATATATTTTCCTTTAAGATACTCTTACAAACTTTAAATACTTAAGTTCTAAAATACAGTCTTATTATGATTAAATCAATTGTTTTCCCCTCACTAAAGAATGCATTAATTACTTTGTTGTTCGTTGGAATTTTATTTTTTAATTCTGTAAATTCTGCATGGGCTAAACGACCTCCTGAGATTAGAAACCAACAAGACCTAAATTTAGAGCCAGATATGCATGGTCAAGATTTAAGCGGTAACGAATACGTAAAGTTTGATTTGAATGGGTTTAATTTCAGTGAAAGTAATTTAGAAGGAGCTGTGTTCAATAATAGTAAATTGCAAAACTCAAAGTTTACTGGAGCCAATTTAAGAGATGCACTAGCTTATGCAACAGATTTTACAGATGCAGATCTTTCGGATGTTAATTTTACAAATGCTCTATTAATGGAGAGTAATTTTGAAGGAGCAAAAATAGATGGTGCAGATTTTACTGATGCAGTTCTTAGTCGCACACAACAAAAACAATTATGTGCGATTGCTAATGGCACAAATAGTTCTACAGGAGAGAGTACAGAATATAGCTTAGGTTGTTAATCATAAAAAATGAAAAAAAAAATACCAGTTATAGTTGTTTCAGGATTTCTTGGTTCAGGTAAAACAACTTTTCTAAGATATTTATTAAAAGAGAGTAATAAAAAATTTGGTTTAATAATTAATGAATTTGGTGATGTTGGAATTGACGGTGATTTGATTAAAAGTTGTGATAAATGTGATGAATCTGAAGACGACTGCGTAATCGAATTAAACAATGGATGTTTATGTTGTACTGTTCAAGATGATTTTGTTCCATCAATAAAAGCTCTCCTAGAATTTAATCCTCCTATCGAATCAATAATTATCGAAACAAGTGGCTTGGCACTACCAATTCCCTTAATTCAAGCACTTAACTGGCCTGAAATTAGGTCTTCCATTTACCTTGATGTTGTTGTTGGTATCGTTAATGGAGAATCAATGCTTAATGGTTCACCAATTAATGATTTAAATAAAATAACAAAACAATATAATGAAACAGATAAAATTGATCATAACGCCACTATAGATGAACTTTTTGAGGAGCAACTAGAAGTTTCTGATATCGTTTTAGTCTCTAGATCAGATATCTTAAATGATGATCAGTTTGAAGTTGTAAAACATAAAATTCAAGGAAGTCTAAACTCATCTACTCCAGTCCTTAAATCCAATAATGGCAAAATTGATTTGAACTATTTATTTGATTTTAATTTTAAAAAAGAGACTTATAAAGAGTTTTTAACTGAACAACATGACCATAATCATGTTGAGCTTGTATCAGATTCAATTAAATTAAATTATTTCCTTGAAAAAAATGACTTTGAAAAGGAGATGCCAAAAATTTTGGATGAATTAAACATTCTTCGAATAAAAGGACGTATTTGGATACCAAACAAATCATTACCTTTACAAATACAAATTGTTGGAAAGAAAATTAATACTTGGTTTGAAGAAGCTCCAGACAATTGTTGGAGACCAAATAATAATGCTGGGCTTGAATTAGTAATAATTTCCTTTGATGAAAATTCTATAAAAACTTTCAATAAAATAATTAAAGAGAAATTTAAGATTTTAAGTGACCCAAAAATAGCAATTTGACATTATAGTTAGCTGTCGGGATACTTACTACAGTAGACAGCCCAAGATGGAAAATCCAAAAATTTCTTTAAAACAAATAATCTCTGAAGAAGTAACATCAATTGATAAAATAAAATGTTCAAAATGTGGAGGGGCAGGAAATTTTAAAACACCTGAAAATTCAAGAAAAACTTGCTTAGTTTGTTTTGGTAGAGGCTACATAGACATTTAATAACTCAGAAAACCTTAATTTAAAAAAATATTTGTTTATTAATCAATAGTACTTTTTATTAAAATTTAAACTAATCTTCTAGTAGAAATTAATTTTTAATTGGACCAATTTGCTGTAAAAGTTTTTGTAAGACTAAGACCCTCAGTTTTAGATCCAGCAGGGGAAGCTACTAAATCTGCTTCTATAAAACTTGGAGCCGAGGGAATAAAATCATTACGTATAGGAAAAATGATTGAGGTGAAAATAGAAGGTAATGGTGAAGACGAAGTAAGAGGAAAAATTGATTTATTGTGTGATAGGTTATTCGCAAATACTGTTATTGAAGATTACGAGTATTCACTAGAAAAATTATAAGATGGAAAATTTCACTGTAGGAGTTGTTGTCTTCCCTGGTTCTAATTGTGATCGTGATGTTTCATGGGCATTGGAAGGTTGTCTAGACATAAGAACAAAATACTTGTGGCATGAGTCTTCAGATTTAAGTGATGTAGATGCAATAGTTTTACCTGGAGGATTTAGCTATGGTGATTATTTGAGATGCGGAGCAATTGCGAGATTCTCTCCATTAATAAATGCCTTGGATGAGTTTGTTAAAAGCGGGAAAAGAGTTTTAGGAATTTGTAATGGGTTTCAAATTTTGACAGAATCAGGGTTTTTGCCTGGTGCCCTTACTACAAATAAAAATCTTAATTTTATCTGTGATGACGTTGAACTGGATATTGTCTCTTCAAAAGGCGGTTGGTTTAATAATGGAGATGAAAAACAAACTATTAAGTTGCCAATAGCGCATGGGGAAGGAAGATATCATTGTGATTCTGATACTTTAAAAAAACTCGTAGATAATGAATTGATTGCTTTGAGATATAAAAATAATCCTAATGGGTCCTCATTCGATATCGCAGGCATAACTAATGAAAAGGGGAATGTTCTAGGTCTAATGCCTCATCCAGAGCGAGCATGTGACGAGACAATTGGTGGTACTGATGGTCTCTTTACATTAAAATCATTAATATTGAAATAAAAAAAAGACCTCCAATTTTGGAGGTCTTTTTTTGTTTGATTCCGTTATTAATTAAACAGCAGCTTTTACTTTGGGATCTAAATCACCTTTAGCGTAAAGATCAGCAAAGTAATTAGTACTGTTTTGCTTGATCTTACTTGCTTGTCCTTCGCACCAGAACTGCTTGTATCTATCAAGACAAACTTGCTTCATGTATTTTCTAGCAGGCTTGTTGAAATGTCTTGGGTCAAAGTTTGCTTTATCAGCAAATGCTGCCTCTCTTACCGCCGCAGTGAAAGCAAGTCTGTTATCGGTATCGATGTTGACTTTCCTAACTCCATTTCTTATTCCCTCTTGAATCTCTTCAACAGGAACACCATATGTTTGAGGAATTTCACCACCATATTTGTTAATGATATCCAACCATTCTTGAGGAACTGAACTTGATCCATGCATTACAAGATGGGTGTTTGGAAGTGCTTTATGAATTTCAGCAATTCTGCTTATTGCAAGAACTTCTCCTGTAGGTTTCCTTGTGAATTTATAAGCACCATGACTTGTACCTATGGCAATAGCTAATGCATCAACTTTTGTTTTAGCAACAAAATCTGCAGCTTCTTCAGGATCAGTCAAAAGCATGTCAGTAGAAAGTTCACCTTCAAATCCATGACCATCTTCTGCTTCACCTTTCCCTGTTTCTAATGAACCCAAGCAACCTAATTCTCCTTCAACACTAACTCCAACTGAATGAGCAAAATCTACAACTTTTTTAGTAACTGCAACATTATATTCGTAACTAGCAGGTGTTTTTGCATCTGCCTCTAGAGAACCATCCATCATTACTGATGTGAAACCATTTATTGCTGCTGAATAACATGTTGATGGCTCATTACCATGGTCTTGGTGCATTACTACTGGAATATTAGGATATGTTTCTGTAGCAGCAAGGATTAGATGACGTAGGAAAATTTCTCCTGCATAATTTCTTGCCCCTCTTGAAGCTTGGAGGATTACAGGACTATCAGTTTCATATGCTGCTTCCATAATTGCTTGAACTTGCTCAAGGTTATTAACATTGAAAGCTGGAATACCGTAACCATTCTCAGCAGCGTGATCTAAAAGTAGTCTTAGTGGAACGAGGGCCATAATTAAAATAAGTTAAATGCTATATAAAGCATATGTTTCCGAGAGTTTAGTATAAAGAGGTATCAAATGTCACGTCATTAGATATACAAAATACTAAATTAAAGAAACTAATTTTATGACCCAGAGTATATTTTTAGGATTTTTTTAGTTAGTAAGTGTAGCCTGCCACAAACAATTGCTCATCAGATGAAGGTTGAGATCCTGCTATATAGGAACCTTTTGAAGCTTCAGAGTTTGCCTGGGCTCTTGCTATTAATGCTTTTTGCCCCCCTTCAATGTCGCTTCCTTTCCAGGCCTTTAAGCATGAGTGCTGTAATGCTCTTCCATAGGAGAATGAAACATTCCATAAAGCTTTCCTGTAAAGAGTGTTCATATTATTTAAGTAGACAGAAGCAGCTTCTTCGCTTAACCCTCCTGATAAGAAAACTATTCCAGGAACAGATGCAGGAACGCACCTTTCCATAGTTCTTATTGTCATTTCAGCAACTTTCATAGGATCAGCCTTTGTTGGACAATCTGCTCCATTAACAGTCATAGAAGGTTTTAATAGAGTTCCCTCTAGAAAAACTCCATTTGCTTGACAGGCAATATAAACCTGTTTTATTACCTCTTCTTGAACTTCTGCAGTTTTTTCAATAGTATGGTCGCCGTCCATTAAGATTTCAGGTTCAATAATTGGTACCAAACCAGATTCTTGAACGGATCTTGCATACCTTGCTAATCCCCAGGCATTCTCTTGAATTGATAGTTTTGAAGGACAACCATCATTTGTAATTTGCAGAACTGCTCTCCACTTTGCAAATCTGGCACCTTGTTCATAATATTTTGCGGCTCTTTCAACTAACCCATCTAGGCCAGAGCAAAAAGTTTCTACATCTCCTCCTCCAGGAAGTGGATTTAGACCTTTATCGACCTTTATACCTGGAATAATACCTAAATCATTTAGTTTCTTAACCATTGACTCACCATCTTGGTGATTCTGATAAAGAGTTTCTTCGAAAAGTATTGCACCACTTATATACTTCCCAAGACCTTCTGTGGTAAAAAGCATTCCTCTATATGCCTTCCTATTGTCTTCAGTATTCTCAACGCCAATCCCAGCGAGTCTTTTTCCTACTGTTTTAGTGGATTCATCAACCGCTAATATCCCTTTCCCTTTAGAAGCTAGTAATTGAGCATTCTCTTTAAGCTCATTTTTGTAATAATTTAAAGCCATTCTTTAATAATTCAGTTCAATTGATTTTTCCAGAATATTAAAAAAAAATAAAATCAATCGAATACTTTATCGGGTGATAATTGCTACTTAAAGATGTATAGCTTTAAATTTTTATTCTTAATCCGCTTTTCGAAGATTCTCTTATAGCTTCGCAAACTTTATGACTCGCCAGTCCCTCACATAATCCTGGAATGATAGGTGTTTTATTAAAAATACTCTCAGCCCATAAATTTTGAATTCTTAAAACTGGAGCTATTCTTCCATCAGTCCATGTTTTTTCAAAATTAAATATTGAATCTGCAGTTAGATTTTGTATTTTATTTTCGTTGTTAAAATATTTCAAATTAAAACCATGGACATAATCTTTTTGGTTCTCGCTTTTAAGAATAAGTGAACCTTCGCTTCCATATATTTCTAAACTAAATCCTCTACCGTTTTTAGAAATCGATGATAAAGATACCTGACATGGAATAAGATTCGAGCTGTAGTTTGATATTTCTATATTGGCTAAACATACATCTTCACTCGTAACATCATTAAAATCAGATGAATTAGCTAAAGGTCTTTTTTTGATTGATGTTGCTAACTTGCCAGATACATTTATTGATTCTCCAAAAAACCAATTCAACATGTCGAATGCATGAGTACCCAAGGCGCCAATAACTCCTCCACCTTTTTCTTCCAAAGAATACCAATTCCAAGCTCTTTTAGGGTCGGATCTGCTACCCATTAACCAATCTAATTTGACTAAATATATTTCTCCTAAAATATTTTCATCAATAAGTTTTTTTGTCTGAAGAAAAAGGGGTACCGCTCTATATTCGAAATCAACACATACGCTTAAGTTATTCATCAAAGATATCCTCTGAAGCTCTTCTATTTCAGAGGACGATATTGAAACAGGTTTTTCTAATAGCAAATTTTTATTATTCTCAAGAGCTTGTTTAGCTAATTTAAATCTTGATTCAGGAGGAGTAGCAATAATAATCCCATCAATTTCTTGAGATTTAACTAAGTCTTCGAAATCATGAAAAAACTCTAATCCAGTTTCTTTTTCTAGAATTGATTTTTGCTTTTTGTCATAATGATAAATAGCAACTGGCGTTAAATAATTCGACTCTTTTAACGCTTCTAAATGTACTTTTTTACCAAACCCTAGTCCAGCGATTGCTATTTTTAATTTTTTATTTTTAGAATTCATCTTTATCCATTTATAAACTCTGAACAGGTATTTTCAATAACTACATCTATTAGTTCATCATTATTGGAGGTTTGCCATTTTGAATTGAATTGAGGTATTCCATTTATTGATGTATCTTTAAACTTTTTTTCATCGCAATTAATTCTCATTACATAAAGTGATAACTCTCCATCATCATCAGAATTAGTTGGATTTTTGAAGAACTTTGTTAAGACACTTATTTCACCATTTGAAAGCGACTTAATACTGCCTTTATCAAGCCATTCTTTCCCTTCATTATTCTCTTTTAGTAGGATCCAGTCAACATTTCCTATTCCATAAGAATATGGAGCAAAATTTAAAATAAAAAATAAAAGGCTTAAAGAAAAATAAAATAAATTTGCAATAATTCTCATTTTAAATATTTGCTTTTACAAGTTCTTTTACACCATGAATTTTTAAAATTTTAGTCAAAGTATCCTTTAGATCTTTCCTTTTAACTATTACATCAACAAAACCATGCTCAAGCAGATATTCAGCTGTTTGAAAATTATCGGGTAATTTTTCTCTTAATGTTTGTTCTATAACCCTTCTTCCCGCAAAACCAATAAGAGCTTTGGGTTCGGCCAAAATTAAATCACCTAACATTGCAAAGCTTGCTGTTACCCCTCCAGTGGTTGGATGAGTTAACAAGGGCATATAAAGAAGATTTTTTTCTTTATGTTTTTTTAGTGCTCCAGATATTTTTGCCATTTGCATGAGACTTAACATACCTTCTTGCATCCTTGCCCCTCCTGATGCGCAAACAATAAGAATTGGAAAATTTTCTAAAGTTGCTTTCTCAATTATCCTTGTAATTTTTTCACCAACTACTGAACCCATGGATCCTCCCATAAATCGAAAATCCATAACAGCTAATGCTAAAGGCATTGAATTTACAGAACAGATACCTGTTACGACTCCATCTCTTAAACCTGTACCTGCTTGACTTTCTTTAATTCGATCAGCATACGCTCTTCTATCTTTAAAACCTAAAGGATCTGTAGGACTTAGTGAACTATCAAACTCCTCGAATGATTTTTTGTCAGCAATTATATTTATCCTTTCATCGCTATTAATTCTATTGTGGTGTCCACAATTACTACAAACATTGAAATTTGAAATGAGGTCTTTTCTATAGGCTACTTGCGAACATTCTGAACATTTAACCCACAAACCATCTCCCTCATCAGTATCTTGCGAAACTTTCCCAACAAATTGATCTTTACGCCTCGCGGCAAACCAGTCGATTAATGACACAACGTTTTCTGTTTTTTCTATTTAAATCTAAATTAGGTACTTTTATCAAGAAAGATATATAAAAATTTGAAATCTTCTCGATTAAAAAATCTTCAAAGTAAAAAATATAATGATTTGAGTTGATAATCCAAAATTAAATATTATTTATTTTTTTCCTCAATCATTTTATGAATTATTGGAGTGAGAATTAGTTCCATTGCGAATCCCATTTTTCCTCCATTTACAACGATACTTGTTGGACTTGACATAAATGAATCGTTAATCATTCCAAGCAAGTATTGAAAATCAATCCCCCATTTCTCTCTTGCACCTTTTCTGAAATGTATGATCACAAAGCTCTCATCAGGAGTTGGGATATTCCTGCATATGAAAGGATTAGAGGTGTCAATTGTGGGAATTCTTTGGAAATTAATATCTGTTTTGCTGAATTGTGGGCATATGTGATTAATATAATCAGGCATTCTTCTTAATATAGTATCCACAATGGTTTCCGCTGAGTAACCTCTTTCTGCATTATCTCTATGGATTTTTTGAATCCACTCTAAATTTGTTATCGGAACAACACCAACAAGTAAATCAGCATAAGAGGCAACATTGTATCCATCACCTTCAACCCCCCCATGCAAACCTTCATAAAAAAGTACATCTGTTCCCTCAGGAATATCTTCCCATGGAGTAAATTGTCCAGGTTCTAAGGATGTTCCAAGTCTTGTATTATGTTCTTCTGCTTCTTCAAGACTATGTAGATAATATCTTTTCTTTCCTCCTCCAGTTTCACCATAGATTTTAAAAAGTTCTTCTAGCTTGTCAAAAAGATTAGCCTCTGGACCAAAATGAGAGAAATTTTCACCTTTTGAAAGAGCGTCTGCCATAGCTTTTTTCATAGGCATTCTTTCAAATCTGTGGTAACTATCACCTTCTACAACTGCAGGAACAATATCTTCTCTGGCAAAAATATGCTCAAAGGCTCTTTTTACTGTACTTGTTCCTGCTCCTGAAGATCCTGTTACAGCAACTACTGGATGACGTTTTGACATTTTTTAAAAACTATATCCCATGATTCTGACAGGTCATATGCCAACTTTATGTTTTACTTAAAAATATTTTTTTATTTATTAATTTTTTTTTAAATTTCATCCATTATTTTTTCTCCGATTTCACTACAAGATAAAACTTCAGTAGACCCATCAGCTAAATCTGCTGTTCTAAATCCTTTTGATAAAACTTTATCAATGGCAGTTTCTAAATTCTCTGCAGCTTCTTCTTCATTTAATCCAATTTTTAACATCATGGAAGCAGATAAAAGCATTGCTATTGGATTCGCGATGTTTTTACCAGCTATATCAGGAGCCGAACCATGAACTGGTTCAAAAACGCCTGGACCATAATTGTTTAAAGAAGCAGATGGAAGCATACCAATAGAACCAGTTAACATTGCGGCTAAATCGCTTAAAATATCTCCAAATAAATTACTAGTTAAAATCACATCAAATTGACCAGGATCTCTAACTAATTGCATTGCTGCATTATCAACGTACATATTGCTTAGAGATATATTTTTATCTTTTGAGGTGATATTTAAAACTGTATCTCTCCACAATTGACTAACCTCAAGAACGTTTGATTTATCAACAGAACATATTTTTTTATTTCTTTGGTTAGCAATTTTTATTGCTATTTCGGTTATTCTTTCTATTTCAGTCGAATCATAAACCATCGTATTGAATGCTTTTGGGATTTTTGTATTTGTTATGTGTCCTCTTGGTTTTCCAAAATAAATTCCTCCTATTAATTCTCTTACAACAATAAGATCTACATGCTCAACGATTTCTTTTTTTAATGTACTTGCATCTAATAGAGATTTTCTTATTTTGACAGGCCTGATATTTGCGAAAAGGTTTAGGGCAGATCTTAACTTTAGTAACCCACTTTCTGGCCTTAATTCTCTTGCAAGAGAATCATATTTAATATCTCCCACACATGCTAAAAGTACTGCGTCACTTTTTTTACATTGATCTAGTGTCTCATCTGGAGCAGGGGTGCCATATTTTTCATACGCTATCCCTCCAAATAATTTTTCAATAATCTCAATATCGAAATTATGATTTTTTGAAAGCTTTTTTAAAACTTTTTTTGAAACTTCTGAAATCTCTGGTCCAATTCCGTCTCCTGACAATAAAACAATCTTATATTTTTTCATTTAAATTTTTGTTTAATAGAACAATAAATTATTGCTTGTCTAATTGTCTAAATTTTTTTGCTAATTCTGGTAATTTTCTAAAAATACTTGAACTCCTTAGCCATGATTTATTTTCCATCGCGGGGAAACCACTTATTACCTTGCCATCTTCAATGTCACAATGGATTCCGCATTTTGAACTCGCAATGACATTATTACCAACTTTTACTCTATTATTGACTCCTACTTGCCCTGCCAAAATAACACCATCTCCAATATTTGCGCCTCCAGCGATACCAACTTGAGCTGCAAATGCACAATTCTTTCCAATTTTTACGCCATGACCTATTTGTATTAAATTATCCAACTTTGTTCCCTCATCAATAAAAGTAAATCCAACTGCGGGTCTATCAATACAACAATTAGTTCCAATTTCTACAAAACTCATTATTTTTACACCACCTTTTTGCGGCATCTTTACCCATTTGCCATTTTCAGGAATAAAACCAAATCCCTCCGATCCAATAACAGAATTTGAATTAATTACACAATTATTTTTTAGAGTGGTATTTTCGTAAATAACACAATTTGGATGAATTATATTATTATTTCCTATTTGAACATTGCCTAAAATTGATGATCCAGGAAGAATATGATTATTGTCTCCAATTACGGTATTTTCTCCAATATAGACATTAGGTCCAATATGGCAATCTTCTCCAATTATTGCTGTTTTATCTATAACTGCTGAAGCATGAATTCCTGGTTTGAAATTGATAGTTTTATATAAATAATCCAATACTTCTGCAAATGCAATTCTTGGGTTCTTAACGATTATGTTAGATATATTGAGTTTTTTTAGGGCACTAACGATTTCATCGTTGTTAGTAGTTATTATTGCTGATGCTTTAGTTTGATCTAATTTTTCTTTAAGTATATTATTTTCTTCTAAAAAAGATATTTGATGTTTAACTGCAGCATCTAATGAGGCAGCATCATCTATATTTAAATCTTCGAAAATATTGGCACTAATAAAATTTGAATTTCCTTTTTTTATTAGATCAACTAAATCACTTAAAAGCATTTTTCAGTTTTAATTTTTTCTAAGAGAGAGCAAGAACATCTCTATGAACGACAATTATCGAGGAGTTGTTATTTTCATTATTATTTAAGATACTTCTTAATTTGTCGCTACTTATTGATACTAAACCTTTTGCAACTTCTTTATCATTTATATTTACGATTTTAACTGCCTGATTAATCGTAAAGTTTCCTTCTACATTCTTAACACCAACCGCTAAAAGTGAGGCACCTTTTTTTTTAATTGCAAAAGAAGCGCCATCATCTAAAGTAATTTTCCCTACTGTTTGAATTGCGTGTGAAAGCCAACTTTTTTTGTTTCCAATAGGTTTTTCTACTGGATAAAATAAAGTTCCAATTTTATTATCATTAAATATTTCAATTAAGTTTTTTTTATTAGTTCCATCAACTAGTTGGACTTCGACTCCTCCTTTTGTTGCTATTTCTGCAGAAATTAATTTTGTAGAAATTCCTCCTGTTCCCCATTCATTATTTGAGTTTTGAATATTTTTATCTTTAATTTCCTTTAATTCACTATTATGAACTTCTTTAATAGGTTGCGCATCTTTATTATTACGTGGATCTTTTGAGTATAGATTTTCAATATCGGTTAATAAAATGAGCTTGTTAGCATTTATAGCCAAGGCAACTAAAGCAGAAAGGGTATCATTATCTCCATATTTAAGCTCTTCATTTGCTACGGTATCATTTTCATTTACTATTGGAATAACATTCAAATCGATTAATCTTTTTAAAGTTTTAGAAGCGTTATTAAAGGATTCTCGTGAATTGAAATCAGCTTTAGTTATTAAAATTTGAGCAATATTAAGACCTAATTTATTAAATACTTTATCGTATAAGGACATTAAATTAACTTGACCTACTGCAGCAGTAGCTTGAAGGGTACTTAAGTCATTTGGTCTTGTTTTAATATTTAACTTTTGGCAACCTAATCCAACTGCTCCACTAGTTACTAAAATTAACTTGTTTCCTTTTGAAAGAAAACTTGTAAAGGATTTAGAAAGGTTTTCAATAACTTCTTCTGTAGATGTTTCCTCTGTTCCTCTTAAAATACTAGTACCAATTTTTATAACCCAAGTTTTCATTTTATAAAATGAGAAATTAATTTTTCGATTGTCAAAGTTAAATTAAATTTTATAGGCAGGCCATCTCTATTTAATCTCTTAACTAATATTGTTTTTATATCACATCTATTCCCAACAATAATATCTGTAAAAATTCTGTCGCCAATAATGGCTATATTTTTTGGCTCTCTGCCAATTTCTTTGATAACAGACAAAGTTACTTTTTTTCTAGGTTTTGATGCATTGTATTTATACCTTAAATTTAATTCTTTCGCTATTTTTTCGATTCTTTTTTTTGATGGATTATTACTTATTAAATATAAGGAGAAAAGTTTTTTAGATTCTATGATCCAATTTTTTACAGCTTTTGGGATCATATTTGATTTTCTATTTACTAGAGTCCCATCCACGTCTAGCAATAAAGAATTAATTCCTTTTTTTTGCAACTCAGATTGAGAAATATTATATATTGGTAAGTTTGAATCCCAATTGACATTTAGGATAGATCTCATTTATTTTAAGAACTACTTTTTTCAAGCTCAGTTTCAATCAAAGGTTGAATTTTATCGAACTCATCATCTTCAACTAATAAGGCACCTTTGTCTTTTAATTTACCAACAATAAAAAAAGGATCTAGTGGTATATATAAGCCATATTCTTGGTCAAAAAGATTAAAGTTAACTAGCAATTCATAACTCTCACTATCATCATCGACGTAATCTTCTTCTAATTCATCGTAAATTGGTTCTTCAAGTTCTCCTGATACTGTTAATGTAACTGCTGATCTAATAAGTCTTAAATCATGTTCTTGAAGGACTGCTTCAGCATTTTTTAGTATTTGTTCATTTTTATCTATTTTCTCAATTAGTTCAGGTTCATCTTTTTCATTTATCTTAAAAAGACTTACTGGTGTATCAACTGGCGTTAATAAAGCATATTCTTGGCCTTCAACACTTACTAATTGTTCAAGATAACAAAATAGCTCGTTTCCATTTGAGTCATTTAATAAAAGAGTCTGTGCGTCATAATTATCATTTGAATTGGCTTCTTTCATTTAAAAATTATCTATCCTTTTTAATACTAATATTTTATCTGATGTTTACCAGCTATTTCTTCTAATTCAGGACCTTCTTCGATCCATTGTTCAAGTATTATTTTTGCTGAAAAACTATCAATCAATCCAGATTTATCTTTTTTTATTCCAAATCTTTCTGAAGATTCCCAAGTTGAACTATGTTCGTTGACATAAGAAAATGGAAGCTTTAATTCATTTGAAAGTAATTGACCGTAATTTTTACAGTCAATAGCTTGAGTGGTCATTTTACCTTCCTCATCTAGCGGAATACCCACAATAAAACCAGTCAAATTAAATTCATTTATATAATTTCTAATGATTTTAATCTCTTGATTATTTTCAAATCGTTTTACTGCTGGAAGTATATTTGATGTTATGCAGAGGGGATCACAATAAGCTAATCCTATTCTTTTGGTACCTATATCCAAACTCAAAATTGACTTGGGTTTGGGTTTGCAAAATTTCACTTTGTTTTTAATGGAAAAGGAGATGGATATGGATTACCTTGTGGACTTAATTTTTCAAAGATTGATTCCAAAGATTGATTTATTATATTTACTTGTTTGGCTTCATTCTTAATTATTGTGTTCCTAATAAGAATTATTTCTTGATTTTTTTCTTTGATATTACACTCTTTAAGAAAAATATTTAATTGAGAATTTTCTTTATAGGTTTTTAAATATGAAACAGGTGATTTTTCAAAAAATCTTTTTATAAATTCTTTTAAAATAGAATTGAATCTCTTATCCCAATATCTACTTATAGTTAAAGTATAAATTTCCTCATTTTGATAATTAATATCTTTTAAAATTGTACATAAAACTGAATTTTCATATATTAAGGCACCACTCTTAGAGTTATTTCTTTTAAGAATGTCGTCTTGATCAAAATCTAAAATATTTCTTATTAAGGGAGATTGATTTGATCTTATGAAATTAACTATTTTTAATATATTTTGTTTATTAATGTTTTGGAATTCATTAATTAATGTATAGGCATTGGTATTTTCATTTTTAGGTTTATTTAGATCAGAACCATCCCAAAGGATTATCTCTCCTAAAGGTTGAAAGCCTAATTCTCTTGCGTTTGATATGAGGTCAACATTATTTATATCTGAATTAATTATCCAACTTGAAGTTTTGATTTCTTTTATTGAGATTGATTTTTTTATCAATCCTAAAGTTAATTGTTTATCGGTCAAAGAACACTTGCTATTAATCAACTTGGGCTTAGATATCTTTAAGCAAGTCTCTTTTTTGTTTAAAGGAAAAATATTCAAATAACCAATAATTTCGTTTCCATATATAGCAATTATGCATTTATTTTTATTTTTCTTAAGATTATTCAAGAAGATTTTTAAGTCATCAAAGGTATTGATAATTGCCATCTTTAAAAACCAATTATTCAATTCCTTATTTTTAATATCTATTAAAAGATTAATGTGCCGTATATGGAGTTCTTCAAAAGTTACTTCCATTCCTTTTTTAGATTGAAAAGAATAAGAGGTATCTTTTTTCATTTACTTTTTTTCTCTTATTAACACTATAGGGGTTTTTTCATCGCCATTGCCAGCTGGATTAGATAATAAGTTTTTTTTAAGTATTTTATTTACTTTTTTATTTGAGCTTGCTAAGACTTTCACACCTCCAAGATCATTAACATCGACAACTGCAACATCTATATTTAGATAGTTCGAGACCTCCTTACAAAATAAATCCGCATTGAGAGGACCCATAACTATACTCTTGTCGTAAGGTGTAACTGTGCCGCTTATATCATCAATGAGGGATGATTCTGAACCAGTTAACCTATAAAACATACCTTTAATCCCAACTAATTTGAAGAGATATCCAACAAATAGTGCAAAGGTTATTCTTGTGACTCCGATTCTATTTATTAATAATTGCATCCCGCAAGCTGTTGCGAGACTGCTTGTAGGGTGAAAAAAATAACATAAAGCTTTCGAAAATAAACTATATTCTAAATTTTGAGGTGAAATATATCTATTTTGCATAATCGCTAGCGGACTCTCACCGATAGTTAAAATATCATTTTTTTCTACAATTCCTTTGCAGTATTCAATCACAGTATTTACTGGGTTATCAAAGCAACCAAGTAAATCAGTTTCAATAGCAAAAGCTTTATATTTATTATTGATTGGAATCTCAAAAACTTCTTTCGGCCTTTGTTTTTGACCATCTAAATTAATTAAGAAACAATCCTTATTATTTGAAATACCAAAATGTCCATAGTTCTCCCAATATATTTTTAACCATAGATATTTTATTTTTTTTCTAAAATTATCATTGCTAAATTTATATATGATTCTTACAAATAATTCTGAATTTGACTTGATAATTGTTGTTGGCCAGTAATTATTTAAATTCTTAATTTTATTATTTTCATATATGTAAATATCTTGTTGATAATTAAAATTTTGGCAATATTCGTTACCTTTACTTTTAAAACAATCTAACTCAAAGTTTATATTAGAAACCATCGTCTCTTTAGCTTTACTTTTATTAGTTATTTTTAAATCAATAATTAATTCGTTTAAACCATCCTTTTTTTTGATTTTGTAATTTATAGGTACCAGATTTAACTTTGATCTGGGTGAGTTTTTAATATATAAATCTGAAATAATTAAAAAAATTAAAAGAACTAAGAAGATATTTATTAATATCATTTTTTTTAATTAATTTTTGTTTTTATTTTTTTTTTCAGAAATGATACTGTTGTATTCATTAAAACTTTCTACGGAAAATGTCGTTTCTTCTATATCAATTCCCTTTAGTTCTCCAATAACTTTGTTTAATTCATCGATATTAATCATTCCATTTTTATCAAATTTAACTTCACCATCACTATTTAAAATAATGGTTTGTGGAATTAATCCGTTCCAATAATAATTAGGTTCATTTCTAAGATCAGACTTTTCTTTATCCTGTAATTCATCAGTAGTTAGAGCAATGATATCTATATTATTTCTCCATATCAAATCTAAACCGGATATTATCGGAGCCATAGCTTTACTATCCGAGCTATCGTCAAGATAAAAAAATAGAACTGCAACTCTTTTATTTTTTAATGATTCCTGAAGAGTTGTCTGGGGAGGAACTATAGCTCCATTGCCTGCGTATATTGGGAAAATGTTGCCATCGTAACTATCAGTATCTCTAGAGGCATTGGCTTTAAATGGGCTTAAGAAAATTAATGCTATCAGGATCCATTGAATTATTTTCATTAAAGTTTAATAACTTACTTTGAACTTGATCTTCCTAATCCTTGAAGGATTCCTTTCCCCACTAAACCGATAGCTTTACCAACGACCTTTGTAAGGAAATTTACGAAAAGATTACCGATATATTTTACAGCAACTTCTAACTGCGGTGCTACGGCATCTCTTATCTCAACTAACAATGTAACTTGTTTTTGTAGCCATTCTAGATTCTCTAATTCTTTCTCCCTATTTTCATTCTTAAAGTAACGGGTAAATTTTTTATCGATAATATCAATATATTCTCTTTTACTCTCATACAAGTAGATAGGCATATAAATATAGTCATGCCAGCGATTGTAGTTATTAATATTATTTCTAAATCTTTCGAAATTTCTTGTTGATTGTAATTCGGGATTTATAAGTACAGTTCTTAATTCAGGCCAAGAAGAACAAATATTAAAGATTTCAGAAGCTAATAAATTACAGTTCCTTATTGTCCAATTCGAAATAATATTTTCAAGGATCAAAAACGATTCTGTTTCATATAGAGGGAGTAATTTTCCATCATAGTCAAGAGCTTCATTTTTAATAATTGGCTCAATAAACATTATTGATTCATGTGATTCTCTATCTATGTCTTCACAACTTACCTCACTATAAATATAATCATTTATTGAAATAGATTCGCTTCCTTTTTTTAATCGAAAATAGCTGTCTGTGATATTTGAAATTGTATTAACTTTAAGTTCTTTTATAAGAGAATTTAAATCATCTTTAAAATCTTTCTCCTTATAGTTTTCCTTAATATTTTTTACTAAATTATCTAACTCATCTAACATTTTGCAAATTAGTCGTGAAATGAATTCTTTTTTTATCCCAGAAAGAATTATTGATGAATTATTGAATTCAACCTGTAAGTTAGTTGAGCTATACCTCTCTTTTAGTCTATTTAAAATTAAATTCCATATTTCAGTAGTGTTTTTATCTTTAATAAAAACAGTGTTCTTATTTTCAAGATTAATTTTATTTTCAGTGTAAACTGCCTCTGTATAAAGCTCTAGTGAATTACCCCATAAAAAAATTAGAAAAGATTTTGCAGTAATAAGTTCTCTTAATCTTCCTTTTAAAATGAATTTATAGAATTCTGGTGTTGAATCAGAGTTGACATATTTGAATATATAATTAATTTCAGAATCTATTTGTTTAAGACCTGTAGTTAGAATTTTTTGACTAAAAGAGAGAGACTTATTTTTGTTCAATTGAACTCGGGAATTATTTTCAATATCAAATACCCTTCCTCCATTTAAAATGGTATCTATAGATTCAAGAACTTTTTCTGCACTGGGATTTAAAAGAAAACCTTCAGCATTTAACGATGAAGTAGTATTTGCTTCATAAACAAGTTCGCCAGAGAGAATTATAAGAAACTTTGACTCATCATATCTTTCTCTTAATTTTAATAATTCTAACCTTATAAGATCTTCTGATTGGAAATTAAGAACATTCCATATAACTAAATCCGGAGTTTTATCACCTGTTCCATCATTAAAATTAATGTCTAAATTTTGGTCTAGTGATGTTAATTTAAGCGATAAAGATTCTGCTATTAAGCTTGGAGCAATAATCAATATCGATTTTTTTGTAATCAATTCCAAGACTAGATTTCTTATCTCTATACAAAATTAACTAACAATTACTGCAAACACCAGCCTTAAATCAATTTTTATAGTCTATTAAGCGTAGTAATTTCTGTTTAAATCAAAGTCATTTAATCTCTCTGATGACAATACATTATTCGCTTCGTTTATGGTGAATTTATTTTCATATAGTGCTTTACCTACAATTACACCAAAGAGTCCGGAGGTTTCAAATTTTACTAACGATAATAAATCTGAAATTGAACCAACACCTCCTGAAGCTATTACTGGAATATCTGTAATTTCAAGTATGCTTTTAATGAATTCTTCATTTGTCCCTTCTAACGTCCCATCTGTATTAATATCCGTAACAATGAAACTAGCAATTTTAAATGAAGAAAACTCCTTTACTAGATCTGTGGCAAAAATGTTAGATTGCTCAAGCCAACCCCTTGTACTAACTTTTCCATCTTTTGCATCTATCCCAACAATTATCCTTCCAGGAAATTTATTTGATAAGTCTTTAACTAGTTCTTTATTTTCTATCGCAGAGGTTCCCATTATAACTTTATCAATACCATAAGAAAATAGTTGTTCTATCCTTTCTTGAGACCTTATCCCTCCACCTATTTGAATAGGTATGTTAACTGTTTTTGCAATCTTTTTTATTGATTTATCGTTTGTCGGGGATCCAGTTTTTGCAGCATCCAAATCAACTATATGTATATATTTTGCCCCTTCGCTTTCCCAAAATTTAGCTTGCTCATGAGGCTCTTTAGTGAAGTCTTTTCTTTTATTAAAGTCGCCTTTAAAAAGCCTTACACATTTACCATTCATTAAATCAATTGCTGGTATTAGGTCCATAGAATCATCCTTTTCATTACTAACTTATTAGTAGTACTATTCATTATGTAATTCTATTTAAGATTACTACTTCAGTTAAATATTTTTTGAATATGAAAATTCTTGTAATGGGCGGCACTAGATTTGTTGGCAAGTCTTTGGTTGGAAAGTTATTAAGTAAAAATTATGATATTGATATTTTTACAAGAGGCAATAAAAGTAATCCTGAAAAAACAAATTTAATTAAGGGTGATAGAAATAATTCAGAAGATATCGTCAAGCTAAGAAATAAAAAGTATGATGTTGTTTTTGATATTTCTGGACGAGAGTTAGAACAAACCAAAGTTCTTATAGAAAATTTAGATAACTCTTTCCAGAGATATATATATGTCAGCTCTGCAGGTGTTTATAAAGATAATTGTGAACTACCCTTGTCCGAAGTTGATCCGATTGATCCAGATAGTAGGCACAAAGGAAAGTTTGAGACAGAAAATTGGTTAAAAAACCAAAAAATTCCTTTTACAAGTTTTAGACCTACTTATATTTATGGACCAGGAAATTATAATAAAATTGAAAATTGGTTTTTTGAAAGGTTATTTACTAAAAAATCTATACCAATCCCTGGTGACGGGTCTTTAATTACTCAGTTAGGCCATGTTTCTGATCTAACTGATGTAATGATTAGGTGCATAAATTTTGAAAATTCCAAAAATAATATTTACAACTGTTCAGGTGAAAAAGGAGTTACAATAAAGGGTTTAATTTATTTATGTGCGAATGTTCTTGGATTAAACCAAAATGAGATTTCTTTAAAAACATTTGATTATCAAAAATTAGATCCTAAGTCTAGAAAGGGATTTCCAATTAGATTAAATCATTATCAGACTGATATCTCTAAGATAAAACGTGATTTGGAGTGGGTGCCAACTTTTGATTTACTTAATGGATTAAAGGATAGTTTTGTGAATGATTTCATTAATAAAAAGAGTGAGCAGTTTGATGAAAATTCAGATAATATTCTTTTTAATTCTTAAGTAGCCTAATAAAGTCATAAAAGTTAGGATGAATCCTAACCAATAAAAAATTAAAGCCAAATTATTCAATAAGCTAATTTTTAACGGTGTAAAGAAGGTAATTACTGAAATAAAAAAGAAAAATGTTTTATATTTACCTAACATAGATGCTGGTAAACCGTCTTTTGTAGAGTTCCTTAGGCTAGAGATGATTAATTCTCTAAATAAAATTAATGACAAAGACCAGAAAGGTATAAAATTATTTTTACAAAGGAAGGTTAAAGGAATTAAATAGAATACTTTATCGCTTAAGGGATCAAGGATAGCTCCTAATCTGGTTTTAAGATTGAATTTCCTTGCAATTAACCCGTCAAAATAATCAGTTAATCCTCCAATAATAATCAATATAAAAACATAAAATGGTCTATTAATTTCTAAAAAAAGTATTAATGGGAATACAAGGAAAAGACGAGATATAGATAATAAGTTGGGAATATTCAATGCCAAATTTTTAAGATTTTTTCTTAGTAACAAATTAGTTTTTGTATATAAAAAATATATTACACTCTCAACAAGCTTAAATTTTTAGTAAAGATTTTAAATGGTTTTTAATGCTAGATTCTAAAATTTAATTTAAATCTTAATCCTAAAGATTATAAACTCAACTTCTCTTTATGAATGATGATGTTTTATATTACAAAATTATTCCTTATATCTAATGCAGCCACATAGCCTAAAGCTATCTCCAGAATCTGATTTGATAAATTCAATTAAAGAATATTCTTTATCAAATAATTTATATGGGTATATTTCTGGAGTGGTTGGTAATCTTAGAAAAGTTTGTATTCAATGCCCAGGAAATCAAGAGATAAATAAATTTGAGGGGAATCTAGAGATCGTTTCTTTAAATGGACATTTTAATAAAGGAGATGTTCATTTACATTTGAGTTTTGCAGATGAGGGATGTAATGTCTTTGGTGGGCATCTTGAGGAGGGATGTATTGTAAAAAAAGGTACTGATATACTATTACTTTCTTTTGAACAAAAAATTATTAATGTCTCAAATAATGATTTATTAAAAAATGAATCACGTGTAAAAGCATATATTTTAAAAAATTGTCCTTGGTCTAAAAGAGCAATTAGGTTGCTTAATTCTTTAGCTATTCCTCATGAAGTTTTTTTAATAGAAAATGATGAGAGCTTTCAAAAAATAATGGCTCAAAGTAGCCATAATACTTTCCCTCAAATATTTTTGGATAATAAATTTTATGGAGGATATGATGAACTTTCTGAACAAGCAAAATTAGATAACTTAAGTTCATTTAAGTAATCTAATTTTTTTAACTATCTCGATTAGTAAGTTTTTCAGCAACTAATTCGTCCTCTAACTGCTTTATTAATCTTGATACAAGACTTTGAAATTCTGGTTGACAGCCTTTGAATGCAGCTTTATGCCTTATTGGCTCATTTCTAGTTCTTAAATCAGTAAGCATTAATTGTAATGCGTCAATTTTGGGATTTATTTTCATAGTTTTAATTTATATATTTACATCTTTTAAATCATTTGCATAGCTTTTTTAAAAGATATCTTTTTATTATCATTAGAACTTGTAACTTCTATTAATTTATTAATGGATTCTTTGTTTTTTAAAGAATCTATACAACATTGCGCAACTAATCTTCTTGGGATTGATCCATTAATTTGAGTATCCTCCTTTGAATAATTTATATTTTCTGATTTAATATCTTCATTTTCCTTTAATCCTCCAGGTCTAATAATAGTCCATTCGAAATTTGAATTTCGTAGAAAGTTTTCACCTAATTTCTTCCAAATAAGAATTAAACCAAATAAGTTTAATGGGTGAAATAATTTACCAGTACAAAGGGAACTAACTAAAATAACTCTTTTAATACCAACTCTTTTGCAACTCTCTAATTGCCTGTATACACCTAATGCATCAACCTTTGCAGGACCAGTTAAATCTATTGATGCTCTCGCTCCAGTCGCAATTATCAAAGCATCAATACCCTTTAAAGCTTTATCAAGTTCTCCTTTTTTGTCTAATGAAACCCTAATTGTTTCCAAACTCTCTAGTCCTGCTGCAACTTTTGAATTCTTTCTGATGATTTGTCTTATTTTATATCCTTTCTTAACTGCTTCTTCGGAAATTCTATAACCTGTTTTCCCCGATGCACCTGTAATTGCTATTTTCATGATTAAAAAACTAATTTAAATATTATATAAATTTCTTAAGGCTTTTTACATATAAATTTCTTTTTTCTTTTGGGATAAAGAGTGCGACATAAAGAACATTTTGTTCCATCACAGCCTCTTGCTGTGCAGTATTCTCTGCCGTAAAAGATTATTTGCAAATGTAAGGTATTCCAATCATTAATAGGAAATATTTTTTTAAGGTCTTTTTCTGTTTGAACTACGCTATCTCCATTTGATAGGCCCCATCTTTGTGCCAACCTATGTATGTGAGTATCTACTGGGAATGAGGGTATTTTAAACACTTGAGACATTACAACTGATGCTGTTTTATGACCTACCCCTGGAAGAGATTCAAGCTTCTCAAAAGAATCTGGGACCTTACCATTATGCTTCTCAATCAATAATTTAGATAAGTTATAAATGTTCTTTGATTTTTGATTAGATAGACCTAAAAACCTTATGTATTTGTAAATGCCGTTAATACCTAGCTGCATCATTTTTTCTGGATTATCTGCAACCTTAAATAAGCTTTTTGTTAATTCATTAACCTTCTTATCTGTAGATTGAGCACTTAAAACTACGGCGACTAGAAGTGTATATGCATTTGTATGATCAAGGGGTATTGGAGGCGATGGATATAGCTTTTTGAGTTCCTTGCGTATTATTTCTGCTCTTTCGGACTTTCTCATTAAATTTAATAATTAAACGGTGTATAAAATTATACAAGGGATATTTTAGGTGAATATTTTCTGCTAACTTAATATATTTGAATAAGAAGAACTTAGTGAAAAATGATGCGTTAATAATTGATGATTTGCATCATAAATATGATAAGCGAGAATGTTCAAATTGGATATTAAACGCAATTAATCTGAAAATTGAAAATGGCGAATTGTTAGGTTTGCTTGGCCCTTCTGGTTGCGGAAAAACTACTCTTTTAAGATTAATTGCAGGGTTCGAATATCCCTCTAGAGGGAGGATTTCTCTAAATGATAAGGAAATTTCAAGTGGGAAAAAAAATCTTAGTCCTGAGAAAAGAAATATTGGTATGGTTTTTCAAGACTATGCACTTTTCCCTCACTTAACTGTTTTGGAAAATGTAATTTTTGGTTTAAAAAACAAAAAAGATAGATCTAGAGTTGACTATTTATTAAATGTTGTAGGTCTTGATAGTTTTATTGGAAGATACCCACATGAATTATCTGGAGGCCAAAAACAAAGACTAGCAATTGCAAGAGCTCTTGCTCCTGGTACTAATTTTATTTTATTAGATGAACCATTTTGTAGTCTTGATATGCATGTCAAACTAAAATTGAGAAGTGAACTCCCAAATATCCTAAAAGGTTGTAATGCAAGTGGATTGATGGTTACTCATGATCCGGAAGAGGCAATGTCAATTTGCGATAAAGTTGCAGTAATGAATGAAGGGAAAATACATCAGATTGATACACCAATTAACCTTCTAAACAATCCCAAGACCCTATTTGTTAGTAGTTTTATTTTGGGTAATAATATTATTAATCTTCAAAAAAATGGTAATTCATACATTTCTTGTTTAGGTGAAATAAATAGTTCAGGGGTTTTACAAAATACAAATATTAAAAGTATGTCAATTTCGCCTAAATTTATTTCAATTAAAAGATCAGAATCTGGAAATGCTAATGTAATATCTAAAGAATTTCTTGGAGAATTTCTTATATATAAAGTAACTATTAATGGAAACATATTGCGGGTTAGAACTGATATTAATAATCTCCTAAATAATGGTGATAAATGTTCTCTTTCTATAAATAAAAATAGTTATTATTTTTTATATCCTGGAGCACATAAAGTATATATATAGAATTTATTTATAGGCAATTACACTTCCCTCCCTTCCAATTAGAGCATTTTTTCTTTTTACATTTCTTTTTTTTATGTTTATATATTTTATTAGTTAAAAGCAGTTCAGAAAAACTGTACTCTAAATTCATTTATAGTATTGCGAGTGATTTTCATTATCATATTATTTAATTTAATTTAAAGGATTTATTAATTACTAATTTATACAAAATGTTGTATTATTTTCTTAGATACTAATCCGAAAATGAATGCAAATAACTTAAAAACAAAAAAATTAGTTAATTTTGGTCCATCTGGAAGAGCCGTTGCTCAACCGATAGATAAAAGTTTGTTGGATAACATTTTTGAACATCTAACAATGGAAAGATATGCCAATGTTCAATATTTTTCTATGTATCTATGGTTTCAAGAACGTGATTTAAATGGATTTGCTTCTCATTTTCTAAGTGAATCACAAGGCGAAATGGAACATGCTCAGAAATTTGCAGATTACTTAATCGCAAGAGGACAAAGCGTAAAATTAGAGGAAATTCCTGCGCCCGTTCAAACATGGGATTCTATAGAGGAGCTGATTTCTTACTCTTTTAATATGGAGGCTGATTTAACTTCATCTCTACAACAACTTTATTCCATATCAGAAAGAATTTCAGATACAAGAACTAACGTATTTTTAGATCCTATTGTAGAGGCTCAAACACAATCAGAAGATGAATTTGCGAACATATTGGGCAAGGTTAAGTTTGCTTCTAATCAACCTTCGGCAATTTTATTAATAGATAGTGATTTAAAGAAAAAATAAATTACTTTCAAATTTATTTTCATTCAATGTCCTTTTGGTTATTTCAAAAAGTAAATTCGAAAAGTTGATTTTCCCATTATTTCTATTTAAGAGTTCAGCTATTTTATAAATTTCCTTAACTCTTTTAAATATATTTTTGTTTTCAATAAATAACCTCCCCTTCAATGCTTTATTTTCTGTGGTTTTGTAGGATTGTTTGATATTTCTGAGTCTATTTGATAAAAAATCAACTTCCATTAACAAGTTGTTTGTAAGTGATTGTGATTCCTTCATGTTTATAGCGGCGATGTTTCAATAAAAGAAGGGGCAACACTGACTGTCTGGGTTCCAATTGGAGCTATTAATAACTCAGATGATCTTAATTTAGAAATTAATCTTGTTGATGTTACGCGTGTAGAACCGATTAATTCTCCAATCCTTTCGTGCGTTAACCTAAAGGGTAACTCACACCATTGACCACATCTTCTACCTAGACGATTTACTAGTATTGAAAACAAGGCTTGTAATCGCTGCTCTGCATTTCCTAAGTGTCTTATCCTAAGGAGTTGCAAAGTCCATTCATTTACTGCATCAAAACCAATATTCTGATCAATATTTACATTGCTATGAAAAGACAAATCTGTTAACGCTTCAACACAGACACCTTCGCTACATAAAAGGTCCGTTCTTAGTTGATCACCTGATTGTAAAAATGCAAGTGTCATTCCTTCAGTTTCTTCACAAGGGCAATAAACCCTAGCGATTCCACTTTCAACTTCTAGGCATGTCCCTTTTGGCCTTGATGAAGGATCTATTAATACGGATTGCCCAGTTATTATCCTTACTAATTTTGACGGAGATTCTCCATAACTATGGAAATTCATTAATTAAAATATGATAATGAGAATTATTATCAATTATGCACTATAAATTTACTTATTGCAATAGATTCTCATTATCATCATGATTCTGAAGTTTTTCTTTACATAGTAATTAGCAATATAATTTAGATAGAATTGTTGTAAATTTATTTAGATGGGCGTAAATAGAGTTTGTTTTAATTGTGGAAGTTCTTCATTCGTCTCAGATCGATCTTTAGGAGGTAAGATTGTATGTTCTAAATGTGGATCTTCTTCATTTAAAAATAAATCCTCTTCATTTTTAAAAACTAAATATTTAGTATTTATAGCTATTGCGATAGCTATTTTCATAATTGTTATTTAATTAATCTTTTTATATTCCAAATTCCATTATTATTAGTTACCTCTACTTTAATACCATATAAATTATTAAGATTTTCACTATTTATGACCTTATTTTGATCTCCATCGGCGATTATTTTGCCATCTTTTAGCATTATCACCCGGTCATAAATTTTTGTAATCGATGAAATATCATGAGTGACGCATAAAATTTTAGTATTTAATTTTGATAATTCATTAACCTTATCAATTACAAAAAACTTTGATTTATAATCTAAATTTGCAATTGGTTCATCTAGGATTAAGATTTTCGGCTTTTTGATTAATGCCCTTGCAATGAGAGAAATTTGTTTCTCTCCATCTGATAAATAGGAAAAATTCTTTTTAGATAAATTAGATATATTCATTTTCTTCATGATTTTTTCTACCTTATTAGAATCTTTTTTAGATTTATTTTGTACGTAACAATATCTTCCATATAGTCCACTTAAAATTAATTCAAAAACTTGTAAATTTGGATTAATTCTATTTTTTATATCATTATTTACGGTACTTATTTTTTTTCTTAGTTCCCATAAATTTATAAGTTCTTTGTCAAATATCTTCAGTTTCGATTCATTAGCCTCTACCGGGTAAATGTTTCTATTAATTATTTCAATTAAGGATGATTTCCCTGAACCATTTGGCCCAATTAATATTACATTCTCCGAATACGCTATTTTTAAATTTAAATCTTTAATTACTCTAAAGCCATTTTTAAAACAATTTACATTTTTTGCGTCAAACCAAAATTTATTCAAGACTAAAATTTATTACTCCAAAATATAATCAATTGAATTGAGCTTAAAATAAAAATAAAAAGATATAGCCAATTCAACCATGAAGGTCTATCTACTTTTTTCATAAATTATATTAATAACATAAAAAATATAAGCGGAGCAGCAAATCGTACAAATGTTTTTCTAATGATATCTATATTATTTGCGATTTCTAACTTCTTTATCTCAGGAGGATATTTCAATATCACTTTGTCATATACATCCAGATTTTGGGACTTTATATTATTTTTCCATGGTTCATCTTTATCTTCAGACTTTTTGTACCATTTCCAGAAATAATTTATTATTCTATCTTCTCCCAATAATTTTATTTCATCCTTACTTATAAATCCCATATTGTGGTTATATGTTTGTGTTTTTAAAATCATATAATCCTCATCGAATATTTTATAAAAAATCTTTCTTTGATTCTCTTTAAACAATATGAGGTTATTAAGTAGTTTATTTTTTAAAAATTTTCTGTAATGTCTTACTATTACCCTTGCATTGTTATTTCCTAGTGGAATATGATCTAAAACCTGTAAATATCTTGCTGCAGAGGGATCACCTTTATAAATTAATATTCTTCCTGGGGGTATGTATTTTATCCGGATAAATTCTTTTGTAGGCTCATTCTTATAGTAATAAATACTTTCAATGTATTGGGGAGTTACATTAATTTTTTGGTTAAAACTAACTAGAACGTTTTTATTAACATCTTTATCAGGGATTGTATCGCCATGAACCCAAAAAAGATGAAGGATATCTAAGTGATTTTCAATTATTCTTGACCAATCACATTTGAAGTCAACTAATACCTCTTCATATACATAATCCTTATGCGTAAACCCATTTTCATATAATGCGTAATTACTTATTGGTGCATCTTCACTTATATTGTTTAAATCAGTGTCAGATTTTTTAGAAAAATGTACAAAAATATATCCATTCTTTTCTAAAGCTTTGTATTGAGATAAGTGAATTCTTTTGGCGTAGTTATCGTAGTTATTATCTACTATATGTCTGCAAGTTATTCTATCGAGATTTTGGCAACTTCCACCAGATGAGAATTTAGCTCCATGATAGGGACAGGTTATTACTCCCTCTGATAATGTTCCTTCAAAAAAAGAGGCACCCCTATGTGGACAAATATTTTTAATACACCTGACATTTTCATTTTCATCTCTATAAATAACAAGAGGCTCATCATAGAGTGAAAAATAAAATAGCTTATTTTTTTTTAGTTCTTTCGAAGGACATATAGCATACCATCCAAATAAACCTATTTTTAATTCATTTTGATTTTCTCTAATATCGTACGAGTCAATTTTTACTACCGTTCCTTTTTTAAATGGTTTGAGAACGGTATTTAAGTCTTTTGATTTAAAAAAATTAATTTGTCTGTTTTCCATAAATTAATTTCTTTTTTAATTGACTGTTTATCTTTCGGAACTATAACCCAAGTAAATAATCAATTACTTATAAAAAGAAAATTCTCTATTATTTGTAGCAATAATTATGTGGTTCTTGAAAAATATTGAGTCCCTATCGTATTGGTGTATCTTTATTTCATGTTTTTTGTATCTTTTGTGATTCTTTCAAATTTTTTATGTAATCTATAGCATCATCAATATTCCTGTGGAAATTGCATTGGCCCAAATAACAACCTATAAATCTTAAGAATTTTCTCTTGCCACCACTAATTTCATATCTATGTATCGTGCCACCATCTATAGGAGCATAAATAAGTTCTGGTAGTGCCATATTTATTTTGTATTTATACTTGATTAAACAATAATTCATGTTCAAATACATTTCCATAGCTCAATCCATATATTTAATAATTAATTTACTTATTTTTGGATAATTATTTATTGAATGCCCAAGTATTATTTGTTATCTATTAATTATTGATATGAATTTTTATTATGCCAAAAGCATTTAGGCGTTTTTTAAAAAAACTACCAAAAAAAATTCAAACTATAAAATACTCATTTAGAGAGTTTTTATCTTCCAAAATATGAAATAGCTGTTTTGGTTAATAAATTTATAATTTCTATATTTTTAATAAAACATAGTCGCCAGAGCTAAATTCTAAACTATATTAAATTGGCAATTTATGAAATATTATGATCAAAAGAGTTTTTACGATATTCATTTTAACTTTCCTTTTTCTATTTAGTAGTCCAGTTTATTCATTAGATACTTCTTCTAAAACTCTTGAAAAGTATACTAAAAAGATTTCTAGCAAGTTCACTAGAACTTACTGCAACACTTCAAACTTCGGTATTTCTTATGAAGGAGCTTTGGCATTTGCTATTGGAGAAACTAATAAGGAATTTAAAAATAATAAACTCAATAAGTTGATAGATTATTCTCTACTAAAGAATTCAATAGTTAATGATTTAGAAAATAATTGCCAGGTTTATGATTTCGATATTAGGAATATAGAAAATTTGAAGTTTAACTAGAAGATGTATATTGTATAAGTCTTATTTTTTACCTATCCAATCATTTGGTTTCTCCATCATCCATTCGAAAACTTCCTTGGCATCAAGGTTTTTAGAAGCATAAACAAATAAAATTGGAAATATTAGAATTACTGCGCCAATAACTAATAACTCTATTTTACCGATCCCCATCTCAGTAACTGTTAAAGCAAAATAATTAATCATTATATTTATTGAATTAAAATTTATTTCAACATAATTTATGAAAAAAATTTGTATCCATTCACTGTTTTATAAAATATCTTAATTTTTTATAGCGAAGGATATTTGTATAAAGTACCTATTTTACTGGTGCAGACTTTTTAATAACTTTAATAATAGGTTTCTGTTTGATGGTTATGGATCATGGCTTTATAATTTTTACACCTATTTTTGCAGTATTGATTGGATTTTCATTATTTAGAATTTTAAAGAAAAGAAAGAGATCAGCTAAAAGTATTTATAAATTGATTAATGATTTAGAAAAAAAATACATTTATTAATCTCTTTTATAAGAAAAAATTAATCAAATTCTATACCAACTTCTTCTTTTAAATCTCTCTCCAGATCTGGAAGATGTGGTTCAACCCAATGGTCTTTGTTATCAATACCAGCTGCATTTACATAATTCATGATGTGTTGATCCACTTGCTTGTAAAGATCATGCAAATTTAAATCCATACGAATATCATGTGCAATTTCAGAGACTTGTTGTTCTGTTAGACAATGGTCTGGATGAAGTAAATCACAACATGGAATTCTCTTTTCAATCAATTCATTTAGATTGATTTTTATTTCGTAATCTTGATGTACAGTCATTAATTTTATATCTATGTTTTCATTCTAATTATGTTTAAGGTTTTGTATATGATTAGTCAAGAAACAAAGTTCTTTGGTGCTGATGAGGTAATTTTAAATAAATAGATCTTCCAAATCTTTATACAAATCATCATTCTCTTTTTTGTTTTCCATAAGGTCATTGCGATCTATTGAAAGTTCACTTTTTGAGGTGTAGAAAAGATATCCAAGGGCTCCTAAAAGTAAGGTTGTTGGTAAAATCATTAGCATTTAATTGACTTATAATGAATATAGTGCAACACTTATTGCAGTCAAGTGCTGAACTTTAATTAATTTTTAAATGCCTACAAAGAAACAAAGAGTTGGTTTTATTCCTAGAGAAGATGTCATGAGAATTATTGATAAGTTGAGCATAGAGAACAATTTAAGTAATTCGAAAATAGTAAGTATTTTGGTAGAGGAAGCACTTACTATAAGAGGTATATTTAATAAAAAAAGTGGTAAAATGACTCAATCATATCGAGATATTAATACTCATTTTAATCCTAGTAAATCAACCCTTTTAAATAATGAAAATCAAGAGGTTTTTGACTTGCAAACTTATAAAAAGTTTATATCGTTCCTTAAATTTCAGGAAATGATGGATAAATATAATACTTAAAAGTGTTGCTATGTGCTGTACTGTGCGTTAAATTTAATTTGTATTTATGGGGGGGTTCTCATTAGAAATTATTTATCTCCATTTCAAAAACCTTAATTCAATTTATCCATAAAATCTTTATTTCTATGAATTCATCTCTCCCGCTTTTATCTGTAAATTTACTCCCCCCAGAAAAGTTATATTGTAATTTTAGTTATTGGAGTTCTATGTTCTCTCAGGATATGCAAATTTTATGGGACAGAGCTCATGGTGTACCTTTAGAAGAACTTCCAAAAGGAGTTTCTGATATGATTTTCCCATATTTATTGTTAGCACTTTCAGACTATAAGACTTCTCAAATAAATAAAATGAATGGAATAGGATTAGATAATCTATTAAGCCTTTGGTTTGACAAGTACTTATTAAATAAAAATGGTTACTTTGAGCTAATAAAAAAATAATTTATAAAATTAGCTCATTTAATATTAAATTTAATTAAAACAAAAATTTTATTACGCCAAAAAACTTTTTAAGTGATTCTTTTCGAATTGGCACATCAATAGTCTTGCTATAAATAAATTAAATGGTTTGATGATGATTCCTTTAAATTTTTTCTTAACAAATATGTGTAATGACGTTTTGATAATGCTGATCAGGAGAGATATAAAATTAAGAAAACAAGATAATGAATTTTAATTCAAAGACTTTGAGCTTAATGTTAAATATATTATTTTGTTTGTTTATATTCATAATTTAAATTTTTGTCTTTATTTATTAAATTTCAAAAATTAATATTCAAAATTTGATTGACTTTTATTGTTAAAACGATAATAATGACAAAAATAAATTTTTAATTGTGAGTCCTATTTCAGATACTTTTGATGATTTTGTTGATGATCTTCTTTCATCAGATGTTAATTTGTTAAAAGGGGAACTTGATTTTCTGCTTATGCAACATTTATTTAATTCTATAGATTTGAAGCGTATTAATAAAACTGAAATTGAAGAAAACGAATCATTAGCTGCTTAATTTTTATGAAATTTTTTTATGAAAAGTTATGGGTCCCAGTTTTTGGTTATATTTTATCAAAATTTGTTTTTATAATTGAAGGTAAAAAACAAGATTCTAAAAATAAAAAAAAATAGTTTAATTACTTTTTGCTTTATAAAGTATTTTTAATTACATAATTTAAGTCAGTATATTTTGATAACAACAAAAGTTGTGCTTTTAATTTACGAATATATACATGGTTGGAATATAAATCATTGCTTTTTAGCAAATTCAAATGAACAAAAATAATATGTTGAAGCCATATACAGTACATTACCGTGATTTTAAAAATATAAGATTAGAAAACTGTTTTTATGCTTTTGACGCTTATGAGGCTAGAACACTAGCAATGGAATTTAATAAATATATTAATGAACATCCAAATAGTATAGACCTAATAAGATGCGAAAAATGATTAAAAATTTTAATAATTTAAAATAAAAATTTATTTAAACACTTAAGAATTTATCAATAACTGATTGACTCAACTCACTAGTATTTCCGCTAGCAACAATACCTCCTCGTTGCATCGCATAATATCTATTGGCTTGCCTCACAAAATGCAAGTGCTGTTCAACTAATAAAACACCAATTCCTGTATCTCTAATTATCTGGTTAATTGCATTTTCAATGTCTAAAACTATATTCGGTTGAATACCTTCCGTTGGTTCGTCAAGCAATAGAAGTTGAGGTTTGCCTAGTAATGCTCTTGCAATAGCTAATTGCTGTTGTTGTCCTCCACTAAGATCTCCTCCTTTCCTTTGAAGAAAATCTTTAAGGATTGGGAAGAGATCATATATAAATGGATCTATTTTCTTGTTCTTGGATAATCCACCTGGGAGAGACTCCATCCCTAACATAAGATTCTCTTCAACTGATAGGTATGGAATAATTTCTCTCCCTTGAGGAACGTAAGCCATTCCTTTCCTAGCCCTCTGATGAGGTGCTTTTCTGTTGATATTTTCACCAATCAAATAAATATCGCCTTTTTTTTGTTTTAACAAACCAATTAGTGATTTCAATAAAGTTGTTTTGCCAACTCCATTTCTTCCAATTAAACAAACCATTTCTCCTGATTTAACGTTTAAATCTACATCTCTAAGAATATGACTCTCGCCATAATAAGTATTTAACGATTTTATTTCGAGTAAATTTTCCATAGCTAGTCCTCAGGTCTTCCTAAATAAACATCAATAACTTTTTTGCAACCACAAGTATGGCAAGAGTAATGATATTTGCACTAATTGTTATATTCTTACAATTTAAACCTACAGGTTTATTTCCTCAAAAAGGAAGGATGGTTGAAAACTAATGTCCTTAAGTAAAATTAAATTTGACAAAAAAATAGTATTATCATTTTGGATAATATTAATAGCTTTAATTATTGCAGCACCAACTATACTCCCTGTATTTAGACTAAACCTTCTTGGTAGATACTTATCCCTATCCATAGTTGCACTTGGTGTTGATCTTATCTGGGGATATACAGGTTTACTAAGTCTTGGACAAGGTATATTTTTTGCACTAGGTGGATATTGTGCAGCAATGTATTTGCAAATAACCAGCTCCTCTGAATTTCCAAATAATATTCCTGAATTTTTTGCTTTATATGGTGTTGAAAAATTACCTTTTTTCTGGGAACCGTTTAGATCGCCTATTTTTACCTTCTTCGCTATCTGGATAATTCCAGCATTGGTTGCTGGTTTAATTGGATTTCTCGTTTTTAGGAATAGAATCAAAGGTGTTTATTTTTCTATACTTACTCAAGCTTCTCTTCTTGTATTCTTTAACTTTTTTAATGGACAACAAAAACTTATAAATGGAACAAATGGATTAAAAACAGATGTAACACAACTATTTGGTCAGATGGTAGGGTCTGAGTCAATGCAAAGAATATTCTTTTGGATAACCGCCATACTAGTAATAGCAGCATGGTTTTTTGCAAAGTGGGTAGTTAAAGGAAGATTTGGAAATATACTTATAGGAATACGAGATGATGAACCAAGAGTTAGGTTTACAGGATACAACCCAGTTATATTCAAGACGATAATATTTTCTATTGCTGGAGGTCTCGCAGGAATTTCGGGAGCTTTATATACCGTTCAGTCTGGAATAGTATCCCCTCAATTTATGACGGTACCCTTTTCTATAGAAATGGTTATATGGGTCGCTGTTGGAGGGAGAGGAACTTTGCTAGGAGCAATATTAGGAGCAGTTTTCATCAACTATGCAAAAAGTCTAGTAAGTGAAGCTTTACCTGCTAGCTGGATGTTTATTCAAGGAGGTTTATTTATCTTAGTTGTAACAGCTCTGCCAGAAGGAGTTTTAGGATGGATTCAAGGAGACGGTCCTAGGAATCTTCTTCAAAGATTTGGTTTTAAAAGAAAGATTGAAACCTATCCAAGCTTAGAAGTTCACAATAAGGAGGGGAATAATGAATAATAAAGATCTTTTAAATTTAATAGATATTACTGTTAGTTTCGAGGGTTTTTTAGCCCTCAACAAACTTAATTTAAATTTGAAGAAAGGAGAATTAAGAGCTGTAATAGGACCTAATGGTGCAGGAAAAACAACATTTCTTGATGTAATAACAGGAAAGGTTAAGCCAACAAAAGGAGAAGTGATTTTTAAAGGGAAATCTTTAGTAGGTAGAAAGGAGCATAAAATAGCCAGACTTGGAGTAGGAAGAAAGTTCCAAAGTCCAAGAATTTTTGAAAATCTAACAGTTAAAGAAAATCTTGAAATATCTGTGACAACTCCTAAAAGTCCCTTAAACCTTATAAATAAAAGTATTAAGGATGAGCAGCTTAATGAGATTGAACGTCTCATGAAGATTGTTAATTTAGCTCAAAAAGTTGATTCTAAAGCTGGATCTTTATCACATGGCCAAAAACAATGGCTCGAGATAGCCATGTTAGTAGGACAGAAGCCAGATTTAATGTTAGTAGATGAACCTGTTGCCGGTTTAACTGATGAAGAAACAGATCTTACAGCTGATTTATTAAAATCTTTATCAGGTGAAAATACAGTAGTGGTAATAGATCACGATATGGAATTTATAAGAAGACTTGATAGTAATGTTTCAGTATTAAATCAGGGCACAGTATTATGTGAGGGAACGATGGAAACCATACAAAAAGACAAAAAAGTTATTGATGTTTATTTAGGAAGACCTGAGGACTAGCTATGGAAAATTTACTCGAA
>CVSY01000061.1:0-1036 GCA_001180285.1 Prochlorococcus marinus
AAAGGTAGTGGAATATAAACAGGTAACATTGATGTTATTACTAGTGATTGAATACTCACCAGTATCTCAATTAATTTATAAAATTTGAGCATTATTATAAATTCTATTTATAAACTTCTCAATGCAACAATTGGATCTAATTTAGAAGCTCTTTTTGCAGGTAAAACGCCAAAGATTAAACCTATTGATCCTGAAATGATCATGGTTGAAAAAGTAGTTGTAATTCCTACTGATGCAGGAAGTGGTGTTATCAGAGATAAAAGAAAAACACCTGATAATCCTGTTGATGTTCCAATTAATCCGCCAATTGTAGATAAAATCAATGCCTCAATCAAAAATTGAATTAATATATCTGACTGTTTAGCTCCTATTGCTTTTCTAAGTCCAATTTCTTCAGTCCTTTCACTTACAGAAACAAGCATAATATTCATGATTCCTATGCCTCCAACAACCAAAGATACTGCACCAATACCAGCCAATAAAAACGTTAGCCCACTTGTTATATTGGTTACTATATTCAATGCATCTTCTTGTGATCTAACCGCAAAGTCATCATCTCTGATTATTTTATGTCTTTGCCTTAATAAGTTAGTAATCTGAAATTTAGCGGCACTAGTTGCATTTTTATTTATAGCTTCCACACTAATGAAGCTTAAACTTACTCCATATGTTGGATCCTTCCCTGTAATCCTATTGACCATGGTGGTTAATGGAATATAAGCATTTTTGTCTTGATTACTTCCAAATACAGCACCTTTTGGTTTTAATATTCCAATAATTTCATAAGTATGATCTTTAATTCTGATTTTTTCCCCAAGTGATGAAGAATTATCTTTGAAAAATTCGTCTTTAAGATCAGGACCTATTACTACATAACTTCTTGCACTATTAATATCACTTTTAGATATAAATCTTCCCTTATCAACTTCAAAGCTTCTTACTTCAAGAAATTCAGGAGTAACTCCTGCAATTGATATATTTAGACTTTTAGAATTTGACTGAACTATTTCGTTAGCAGAAATTTGAGGTGCAACTT
>CVSY01000062.1:0-269 GCA_001180285.1 Prochlorococcus marinus
AAAATATCTAGGATCAACTTTTACAACAACTTCTCCATTATCTGATCTTTTCCCTACCTCATCTAAACCATTTTTTTCCCAAATAATACCCTTACCTCCTTTTACATTATTCCATCCAAGTTCAATCGCACATAATTCTATAAATTCTCTAACACTTTTCATTTGTCCTGAAGCAATTACAAAATCTTCAGGTTTTTCTTGTTGTAGCATCAGCCATTGCATATGCACATAATCTTTTGCATGTCCCCAATCTCTCTTCGCATCAAGAT
>CVSY01000063.1:0-1216 GCA_001180285.1 Prochlorococcus marinus
AATTCATTTGGAGTGCCAAATCTACTTGTTGGTGCATACCAGCCTGTAACTTGGTATCCCCATGAACCATCAAAAGGATGTTCAGATATTGGCATTAGTTCAATATGAGTGAATCCTCTATCTTTTACGTAAGGGATGAGTTTCTTGGTTAATTCTGGATAAGTTAATAATCTTGTTCCAGGTTTTAAATCGGCGGCAGGCACTGGGTCTCTTGGTTCACCATTGTCCTCTAGATATTTATTATCTGTTGATTCATGGAGCCAACTTCCTAAATGCATTTCATAAACTGAAATTGGCTTGTTAATTTGACTAGAAGAATCTCTTCTTGAAATCCAAGAACTATCATTCCAATTAAAGTTTTTCAATTTTGAAACTATTGAACCATTTTGAGGTCTGATTTCATGAAGGAAACCATATGGATCAGCTTTCTCGTAAATATGGCCTTGTTGTGTTCTTATTTCGTATTTATATGTGTCGCCCTCTTGCATTGTTGGCATGAATAGTTCCCAAATTCCCCCTAATCTTTTTTGCATTGGATGATGTCTTCCATCCCAAGAATTTATATCTCCAATTATCGAGATTGATTTTGCATTTGGAGCCCAAATGCAAAACATGACTCCTTTTTGATTCTTTTCTTCAATGAGATGTGCTCCCATTTTTTTCCAAATATGATGATGATTACCTTCTGCAAAAAGATGTCTATCAACTTCTCCCATCCACTCTTCTCTATATGACCAAGGGTCATGTTGTGTATGTATGATCCCTCCTCGTGAAATATTTATTTCGTAATTATGGTTTGGATTTTCAGGCAGGACAGCTTCAAAAAGCCATTTATGATTTATGCTTTCTGCTTTATAGGTTTTGTTTTTTGAACTTTATTTTAACTTCGTCGGCCTGAGGCATCCATACCCTTATTACCCATTGTTCTTTATAAAAATGAGGACCTAATATTTTTAATGGATTATCATTGCAACAATTTTCTAGGTTGATGGCTTCTGATTTAATCCAGTCTGCTTGAATTGTCTCGATCATGACTGGTAGATATTAAGGATTAATAATATCAAATTATTAACCAAAAAAATAATTATTTATAAAAAAAAGGGTTCATTTTCATAAATGTTTTATTAAGGCTAAAACTTAGAGTAATAACGCTATGATTTGCTGAAGGCGCTCCAATATTTCTCTCCCCAAATCCAGGATTGACTCCAATGGCGGG
>CVSY01000064.1:0-409 GCA_001180285.1 Prochlorococcus marinus
ATGGAAAATACTTTTGCAGCATAATATAAGCATAGGTATTTTTGGAAGTCTTCAATCATATCCTCCTTTAACAAATAAGGAGGTGAAATTTTATTTACCTGATACTTTTGCACCTGATAGTAAGGCTTTCCCAAAACAATTAGAGACCTTTCAGAAATTTAATTTAAAAATAGTTGCTAATAATTCAGGTCAAGTACGCTCAATTAGAAGAGTTGAAATTAAATATTTTTATGACTGTATAGTTTCTTCCAGCATTAGATTGAGATCAATAATAAAAATAATTATCCAACTTATAATGGAAAGATTTAATAATCAATTTAAAAGCAGAAGATGCTTAATGCAACCAAATTTGTCCTACGATTTATACTTTAGAAACCTAAAAAAATACAAGCCTAATTTTTCAACTTTT
>CVSY01000065.1:0-230 GCA_001180285.1 Prochlorococcus marinus
ATGTCTACCAGAATAAACCTTAACTTCTTTTTCTGTTGAATTAACAGGAATATTTAAATTGAATAAAAATGTACATGTTAGTGCTGTATAAAATAGTTTTTTGAGTTTTTGCACTTTTTCGAATTAGTATCTATGGTTACTTTATACTTATCAAAACTGTAAATCCTTTAAAAGCGATCTTCTATACATAGAGATGTATCATTTTTTATATTGCATATGAATTATTTAAC
>CVSY01000066.1:0-60387 GCA_001180285.1 Prochlorococcus marinus
AGCTTTTAAGTCATTTAATTGAAAAACTTTAAATATCATTGCTGCCTCATCATCTTCTATTAAACCTTTCTGACTTCCGATTTTCGCCATTTGCCTAATTTCTTCTTCATCAGTTGAAATTTCATTTTCTTCAGTAATAACAGGAAATATTTGTTCTATTAATATTAAGAATGGCCTCATTAAAGTATTTAATATTTTCAATATGGGAACGGATAATAATGCTACTTGAACTGAAAATCTTGTACCAAGAGCTTTGGGGAGTACTTCTCCAACTAAAACAACAAGTATGTAGAAAGCAATTGAAAAAAGGGTTAAGCCATAATTACTATTAATTACCAATGCTCCGTATACACCTAAAATAAGACTTCCAATTATGTTAAATCCGTTATTAGTAATGGTGATTACAGTTAGTGTCCTTCCAAGATGCTTTCTAAGTTTAAGGAGTTGATTTGCAGAACTTTTTGGCTTTTGTTTTGAGGCTATTTCTAGAATTCTTATTGAATTTACAGCCAAAAAAGCCGCTTCTACTCCCGAACAACATGCTGACCCAATTAAAATTATGATGATAAGAAAAATTAAACCGTAAACACTTGGTTCCATTAAGATAGATTAAGTACTAAATCTGTATTAATTCATTCTTCCATTTTTTTTTAAAACACGCCAATACACAATTTATGTTTAAACCTGATACCAGAGTTTTTGAAGAAAGAAGAGAAAAATTCCTAAATAAGTTAGATGGGAAAGCCGCTATTATCCCCGGTGCTAATCTTGTAAAGCATCATGCTGATTGTGAATATCCTTTTAGGCAAGATAGTAATTTTTGGTATTTAACTGGTTTTGATGAGCCGGACGCAATTGCTCTTTTCTTATCGCATAAGCCAAAGGGAGAGAGGTTTATTATGTTTGTTGCTCCTAAAGATGTTATAAGCGAAGTCTGGCATGGCTTTAGATGGGGTTTAGAAGGCGCTGAAAAAGAGTTTAAGGCTGATAAGGCTCACTCAATAAACGAACTAGGAGATTTACTTCCAGATTACATAAATGGAGCTGATGAACTTGTTTTTTCAATTGGTAAGCATCCATTGATTGAGAAACTAGTACTTGAGATATTTTCACAACAACTTGAAAATCGCTCAAGATTAGGGATTGGTGCAAATTCCATAAAATCTCCAGAAATTTATTTAAATGAGATGAGATTAATTAAAAGTGAATTTGAAATTAAGAGAATGAGAGAGGCTATACAAATTTCGGCTGAAGCTCATGAACTAGTTAGAGAATCTATCTCATCAAAGAAAAATGAAAGACAAATTCAGGGTCTTCTAGAGGGATTCTTTTTGGAAAAAGGGGCGAGAGGACCTGCTTATAACTCTATTGTTGCTTCAGGAGATAATGCATGTATTTTGCATTACACCTCAAATAACTCACCATTGAAGAAAGAAGATTTATTGTTAGTGGATGCTGGCTGCTCACTAATTGATTATTACAATGGAGACATAACAAGAACTATTCCAATAGGTGGTAAATTTTCTAATGAGCAAAAAGTTATCTATGAAATTGTATTGAGTGCCCAAAAAAAAGCAATTAAAAGTGCTGTAAAAGGATCTAATTCTAATTCTGTTCATAATGTTGCTTTAACAATTCTCATAGAAGGATTAAAAGAAATTGGTTTATTGTCGGGCAGTACTGAGGAGATTATTGAGAATCAATCTTATAAACATCTTTACATGCATAGAACTGGACATTGGCTTGGCTTAGATGTTCATGATGTTGGAGCATACAGAATGGGAGACTATGAAGTGCCATTACAGAATGGAATGATTCTTACTGTAGAACCTGGGATCTATATAAGTGATAGGATCCCAGTTCCTGAGGGACAACCCCCTATAGACGAGAAATGGAAAGGTATAGGGATAAGAATAGAAGATGATGTCCTGGTCAGAGATACAAACCCAGAAGTTTTAAGTATTGCTGCACTAAAAGAAATTTCTGATTTGGAATTTTAAATTTGACTTATCTAGTTTATAGATTTATTTTTTATAAAGTTTAAAGCTCAAAAATGAACAAGTCCGATTCATATGATGAGAAACTCTCTAAAGCAAGAGGCTTAGCTAGTCAGCTTGGCATGTTTGCAGAAGAAAACGATATTCCCAAAGATCTTTGGGATTTATTGGAAACTACTATTTATGAATTTTATGAAGTATCTCATGATAGATAAAAATCATTTAAAGAAGGTATCAGTAACTAAAATCAAGAAATTTTGAATCAATCAATCAAAATGTCTCCATAAACTGATAAATTATTTATTAAACACAAAAAAGTGAATGACTTCATCAGATAAGTTAAATCAAAATTCAACAGAAAAAAAGGAAAAAAACGGTGTTGAACCAAACTCTAAGAATTCTTCTCCTAATTCAGGGATGATGGGTGCAACAGCTGTATTAGCAGCTGCCACAATTGATGAAGATGGAGTACCTACTGGTTATACACCTAAACCTGATGAAGGAAGGTTCATAATTAAAGTATTATGGTTGCCAGATAATGTGGCCTTAGCAGTGGATCAAATAGTTGGTGGAGGCCCAAGCCCTCTTACGGCTTATTATTTTTGGCCAAGAGATGATGCATGGGAAAAATTAAAAGGTGAACTAGAAAATAAAGGTTGGATTACAGATAACGAAAGAGTAGAGATACTAAATAAAGCTACTGAGGTAATAAATTATTGGCAAGAAGAAGGTAAAACAAAAAAATTAGAAGAAGCCAAATTAAAGTTCCCGGAAGTAACTTTTTGTGGAACCGCTTAAATATTAGTTCTTTGCAGCTTGAATCCTAGCCTCAGCCTTCGAAACCTCTTTCAAGGCTTTAATTTTCTCTGGATTTTTTTCATTTCCAGAAAATTTGCTAATTGCTAATTTTGCTTCTTTAAGATCTTGTTCAGCATTTTGAACATTAATTTCAGAACCAATTTCAGCATTATTTACTAAAACTATGACTTCATCTGATTCAATTTCAGCGAAGCCTCCCATTAAAGCTATCGATTTCCACTGGGAATTCATTCTTAGCCTTAAAACACCAATATCTACAGCAGTAACTAAAGAGATGTGTCCTGGCAGTATACCAAGTTGACCAGTAGTACTAGGAAGGATTACTTCTTCAGCTTCGCCTTGATAAACATTGTTATTAGGAGCTAAAACTTTTAGAGAAATTGCCATGAATTTAAGATTATTGAAGGTTAAAAATATATGCCAATATTTATTTTTCTGATTTTATTTTTTCAGCCTTTGCTTTAACTTCATCAATATTACCAACTAAGTAAAATGCCTGCTCTGGTAAATCATCCAATTCACCTGACAAAATCATATTGAAACCAGCAATGGTATCTTCTAATTTCACATATTTACCAGACATTCCTGTAAATATTTCTGCTACAAAGAAAGGCTGCGAGAGGAATTTTTCAATTTTTCTGGCTCTGTCGACTGTTAATCTATCTTCTTCAGAAAGCTCATCTAAGCCAAGAATTGCGATAATATCTTGAAGCTCTTTGTATCTTTGTAAAGTTGATTGAACAGCCCTGGCTGTTTTGTAATGCTCCTCCCCAACAACTGATGGTTGTAGCATAGTGCTAGTTGAGTCTAATGGATCAACTGCTGGATAAATTCCCTTTGCAGCAAGAGCTCTAGCAAGCACGGTAGTAGCATCTAAATGGGCAAAGGTTGTAGCTGGAGCAGGGTCTGTTAGGTCATCAGCAGGTACGTAAACAGCCTGGATAGATGTTATAGACCCTTCTAGTGTAGATGTAATTCTTTCTTGCAATTCACCAACATCAGTTCCCAGAGTTGGTTGGTATCCAACAGCTGAAGGCATTCTTCCAAGTAGTGCAGATACTTCAGAACCAGCTTGAACGAATCTAAAAATGTTATCAACAAAAAGTAGGACGTCTTGTTTATTAACATCTCTAAAATGTTCGGCCATTGTTAGTGCTGATAAGCCTACTCTCATTCTTGCACCAGGTGGCTCATTCATCTGTCCAAAACACAAGGCAACTTTTGATTGAGTTAAATCATCTGCATTAATAACTCCGGATTCTTTAAATTCTTCATATAAATCGTTCCCTTCTCTGGTTCTTTCCCCTACACCGCCAAAAACAGAAACTCCACCATGCTCTTTTGCGATGTTATTAATTAATTCTTGAATAAGAACCGTCTTCCCAACTCCAGCACCTCCGAATAATCCAACTTTTCCTCCTTGTCTATAAGGAGCTAAAAGGTCGATAACTTTAATACCAGTTTCAAAAACTTTTGGCTTGGTTTCTAGGTCAGTTAACTTTGGCGCAGCTCTATGAATTGGAGCAGTATCTTTAGTATTGACTGGACCTTGTTCATCTACTGGTTCTCCTAAAACATTAAATATTCTTCCTAAAGTTGCTTCTCCTACAGGGACAGATATTGGAGCGCCTGTGTCGATTGCCTCCATCCCTCTTACAAGGCCGTCTGTGCCACTCATTGCCACCGCTCTCACTCTATGATCACCTAGGAGCTGTTGCACTTCTGCGGTGAGTGCTATGTCTTGCCCAGCTGGATTTTTAGCTTCAATTCTTAGAGCATTTAATATTTTGGGCAATTTCCCAGCTGGAAATTCTACATCTAGAACTGGGCCAATTACTTGACGAACTACGCCTTTTGTTTGTGAAGAAGTTGATGGAGTTGCTACCATTTTTTATTAATTGGTGATGAATAGCTGATTTAATCAGCTCATAATCCGAAAATACTACCACCTTATGGGTAGATTCGTTAAATGGGTTCGGCCACCCGCACAGTTTAAGTATGGTTTAATTGCCGCTTTGCAGATTATGTTGTTGATGATACGGATGGAGAATTTCTCTTTCCATTTTTATGACGCAAAGCGTCTCAATCATGATACTCCATTAATTTATGGCAGCTGTTTCACTTACAGTCTCTACAGTAAAACCACTGGGAGATAGAATATTTATTAAAGTTTCCGCATCTGAGGAAAAAACTGCTGGTGGCATCCTTTTGCCTGATTCAGCTAAAGAAAAACCACAGGTTGGAGAAGTTGCTCAGGTGGGTCCTGGCAAACTTAATGATGATGGTTCTCGACAAACTCCAGAAGTGAGTATTGGCGATAAAGTTTTGTACAGCAAATATGCTGGCACAGACATTAAATTGGGAGGAGATGAATATGTCTTGCTCTCTGAAAAAGATATTTTAGCTGTAGTAAGCTAAAATATTTGTTTCAAAAATTATTAAAACTTATTATTAAATCACTGCCTAAACATGGCTAAAAGAATTATTTACAATGAGCAAGCTCGTAGAGCGCTCGAAAGAGGAATTGATATCCTTGCTGAGTCTGTAGCTGTAACGCTTGGACCAAAAGGAAGAAATGTTGTACTAGAAAAAAAATTTGGTGCTCCACAAATTATCAATGATGGTGTCACAATCGCTAAAGAAATCGAATTAGAGGACCACATTGAAAACACAGGGGTTGCCTTAATAAGGCAAGCCGCTTCAAAAACTAATGATGCAGCTGGGGATGGTACCACAACAGCCACTGTTTTGGCTCACGCAATGGTTAAAGCAGGGTTGAGAAACGTTGCAGCAGGAGCTAATGCAATTACCTTGAAAAAAGGAATTGATAAAGCGACTGAATTTCTAGTTGATAAAATTCAAGAGAATTCCAAACCTATTAGCGATAGTAATGCAATAGCTCAATGTGGAACTATTGCTGCTGGAAACGATGAAGAAGTTGGTCAAATGATTGCCAATGCTATGGATAAAGTTGGTAAAGAAGGCGTTATCTCCTTAGAAGAAGGAAAATCAATGACTACTGAATTAGAAGTTACTGAGGGTATGCGCTTTGATAAAGGCTATATCTCTCCTTACTTCGCAACAGACACTGAGAGAATGGAGGCTGTTTTAGATGAACCATATATCCTTCTAACTGATAAAAAAATTGCCTTAGTGCAAGATTTAGTTCCCGTTTTAGAACAAATAGCTAAAACTGGTAAGCCACTAGTCATTATTGCAGAAGATATTGAAAAAGAGGCTTTAGCAACTCTTGTTGTTAATAGATTACGAGGCGTGTTAAATGTTGCCGCAGTAAAAGCTCCTGGATTCGGCGATAGAAGAAAAGCCATGCTTGAAGATATGGCCGTTTTAACTAATGGACAACTTATTACTGAAGATGCAGGATTGAAATTAGAGAATGCTACCCTAGATATGCTTGGAACTGGTAGAAGAATAACTATCAATAAAGAAACTACAACTATTGTAGCTGAAGGCAATGAGCAAGCAGTTAAAGCTAGATGTGATCAAATTAAGAAGCAAATGGATGAAACAGATTCCTCATACGATAAAGAAAAACTTCAGGAACGTCTGGCTAAATTAGCTGGAGGTGTAGCTGTGATTAAGGTTGGGGCTGCTACTGAAACTGAGATGAAAGATAAAAAGCTTCGTCTTGAGGATGCTATTAATGCAACAAAAGCAGCTGTTGAAGAAGGAATTGTACCTGGAGGAGGAACAACTCTCGCTCATTTATCTCCTATTCTAAAAGAATGGGCTGATAAAAATTTAGAAGGAGAGGAATTAATTGGAGCTAACATTGTTGAAGCTTCATTAACTGCTCCTCTCATGAGAATTGCTGAGAATGCAGGTTCTAATGGAGCTGTGATTGCTGAAAATGTAAAAACTAAACCATTTAATGATGGATTCAATGCTGCTACTGGAGAATATGTAGACATGTCCTCTGCTGGTATTGTGGATCCTGCAAAAGTTACACGTTCAGGATTACAAAATGCAGCTTCCATAGCAGGAATGGTTTTAACCACCGAATGCATAGTTGCAGATTTACCTGAGAAAAAAGATTCAGCTGCTCCAGCAGGCGCTCCGGGCATGGGTGGAGACTTTGATTATTAATTAAACAAAAGTTTTTATTAAATTTTTAAAAGGGACCATTTTGAATGGTCCCTTTTTTATTCAACTTTTATGAAATCCAACCGGCGCTAAGAATAATTGCAAGAGACAAAAATATCACTAAAAAAGTCCAAGTTATTTTGTTTAGAGAGGCTTCTGCACTACTTGCGCTATTAAACATAGAGCTCCCACTAGCAGCTATTCCTCCCATTCCATCACCTTTGGGACTATGAAGTAAAACTAAGAGAATGAGAAGAACTCCAGAAAATACCCAAATCCAACTAATAATTTGAATCATTGATTGAAAAAAATTTATTAACTTTAAACGTGTTGAACCACCTTATTATAACCTTTTAATTCAATTTCTTGAATAAGAGATTTGCCTGTCATTTCTATTGGTATTGGGAGATTTAATAATTGCAATAAAGTGGGCGCAATATCTGCTAAGCCAGCATTATTTCTTAAATTAATTTCATTCCCCATATTTGGTATTTTTCTTCTTTCACCTTCAATTAAAATTAATAGAAGATGATGAGGCAGCAATGATATTTAAAGTTTTTCAATTAAATGACTTAAAAGCTAAAGACTTAATGATCCCTAGAGTATCAGCACCTTGTCTTGACGGGTCTTCTAATCTTGATGAAATTTCAAAACTCATATTATCTGATAACTCTCCGTGGTGGGTTATTTTGGGAGATAAAGTTGACAAAATTCAGGGTGTAGTTGAGCGTGAGAGAATGTTAGCAGAATTAATTAATGGGGAAAATAAAAAATTATTATCAGAAATTTGCGAACCTGTAGACTACATTCCCGAAATGATTAAGGCAGATCAATTATTAACAAGATTTGACAAGAATCATAAAGGAGTGAAAGTAGTAGTAGATGAATTTGGGGGATTCGTGGGGATTATTGGTGCAGAAGCTGTGTTATCTGTATTAGCTGGCTGGTGGAAAAATAAATCATGACACAATTGAAAATAAATAAAAACTATTTACTTTTGAAAAATTGGTGGGAGACTATTGATCTTACCAACTACGAAAAAAGTTTTTTTAATAGAGAAATAATTTCTTTTAATCAACAACTATTTAGGCTGAAAGAAAAAAAAATCAGAATTGGCGCATATGGTAAATCGGGCGTAGGAAAATCCTTTGTTTTAAATTCTTTATTAAAAAAAGATATATTCAAAACTGATATTATCAATGGGACCACAAGAGAAATACAAGCTGAAGAATGGAAAATTAAAAATCAAAGACTCAATAGTATAGAGTTGCTAGATTCTCCAGGATTTGATTTCTGCGATATTCAATTCCCAGATAAATTTTACTCCTGTATAAATCACTCAGATATTATTTTATTTATAGTCTCAGGAGATTTAAATAGAAATGAATTAAAAGAAATCAGCTCCTTTATTAAAGATGGGAAAAAAGTTATTGTAACTTTAAATAAAATAGATCTTTTTAATAAAACTGAATTAAAGGAAATAATAGAAAGCATAAAACTTAAGCTTCCAAAAGATTTCAATATTCCAATAATTATTAATGATAAAAACAATCTTATAAATTACATGAAAAAAATAATAACTCAACATGGTGAGATATTTTTAACACTAAATTCTCTTCAATCAGCTGACAAATTGTTTCTGAAAATAAAAGAACAAAGATTGAAAAGAAGGCAGAAATTAGCGCAGTCAACTATTGGTAAATTTTCGACCATAAAGGCATCAACGGTGGCTCTTAATCCTTTTATTTTTTTCGATATTGCTGGTAGTTTTGCAATAGATACTGCATTAATTAGCGAATTAAGTAAGATTTACGGCTTAAATTTAAAGGGTGAATCTACCAGAAAAATATTCAAAAATATATCAATTAATAATTTATTTTTGGGCGCCACTCAAGTCGGAGTCAATACATCTTTCAACCTTGCTAGGAAAATAATTTTATTAACAGCCCCTTTCACTAACGGGCTATCATTATTACCCTATGGACCTATAGCAATTATTCAAGCAGCAATAGCAGTTTATTCTACAAAAATCCTTGGAAAATTAGCCGCCAAAGAGATATTTAAAAGAAGCAAAGCTTCTTTTATAGAACCTTATATAATGATTCAAAATCTTAATTTTAATGAACCAGAGATTTTTAAACACATAAATATCTATTTAACAAAAAGAACTTTAAATAATAATTTTGTTAGTTTTCTACCTTAAAACTTAAAATGGGAAAAAATATTGCATTATTTGGAACTAGTGCAGATCCACCTACCATTGGACATAAAAAAATACTTGAAGAATTATCTAGAATTTATGATTTTACCATTAGTTATGTGAGCAATAACCCTAAAAAAAAGCATGTAGAGGATATATCTGTTCGTAGCCATTTATTAAAAACTCTTATTGAAGATTTAGATAATCCTAAAATTTTATTTAATCAATCTGTTAGTAGCCAATGGGCAGTAGATTCAATCAAAAAAAGTAAAGAAATTTATGAATTTAATAATTTAGATTTTGTAATTGGGAGTGATTTAATTAAAGATATTTTCTCCTGGAAAAATTTCGACAAAATTATATTGGAGGTAAGTTTTTTTATAATTTTAAGAGAGGGTTATCCTGTTGAATCAAATACTCTTCAAATGTTAGAAACTTACAAAGTGAAATTTAAGATTTCATCCATTAAAACCCCAGACACTTCAAGTTCAAATTTTAGATTAAAATTTAATAGTTATAATTTACCAACGTCATTAATAGATATAGTTAAGAAGAACAATTTATATCAATCCACTAAATTAGTTGAATGAAGTTTCTACTTGCTCAAATAAATCCAGTTGTTGGAGATTTAGAGGGCAATGCAAAAAAAATACTTTATATTGCTTCTAAAGCATGCGCAGTTTCTGCTGATTTTGTTCTCACTCCAGAATTGTCATTATTGGGATATCCCGCAAATGACTTACTTTTAAAAAAAAATTTAATCAAAAATCAATATCAAATTCTTGATAAATTAGCCTTAGACATTAATAAAAAATATGGTGACTTAAGTATCGCAGTGGGAATAGCTGAGATGATAAATGATTCTTTTTTCCCAAACCTTTATAATGCTATTGCTTTGCTTGAGGGCGGTAAATGGAAAATAATTGCTCGTAAAATTATTCTTCCCACTTATGAAGTATTTGATGAAAAAAGATACTTTAGATCAGAAGAAAAAGTTTCAGTATTGGTAAAAAAAATTAAAAATAAAGCCTGGCGACTTGGCTTTACTATATGTGAGGATTTATGGGTCAACAAAGATATAGAAGGTAGAGGAATTCATAAAAAAAATCCTATTATTGATTTAAAGAAAAAAAAAGTTGATATTTTAGTAAATTTGTCAGCTTCCCCTTATACTTTCAAAAAGTTAGAACTAAGATCCAAAGTTTCCAATTTTGCTGCTCAATATCTTCAAGTGCCTCTGATTTATGTAAACCAGATTGGAGCAAATGATAATTTAATTTTTGATGGAAATAGTTTTATTCTTGATAAAAATGGGATTAAAATAAAGCAATTAAAACCTTTTTCAGAAGACCTCTCAAGTTGGGAAATTGAGCAAACAATACCCGAGAAAAATGAATTTAAACAATCTGAAATATCATCCATTTTTGATGCATTAGTCCTTGGTGTTAGGGATTATGCTCAAAAATGCGGGTTTAAAACAGCTTTAATTGGACTAAGTGGTGGCATTGATTCAGCATTAGTTTCAGCAATTGCGACAGCTGCTCTTGGTAGTAATAATATTTATTGCGTCTCAATGCCCTCTAAGTGGAGCTCATCTCATTCAAAAAGTGATGCGAAAGATTTAGCAAGGAGATTAAAAATAAATTTCAATAGCATCCCAATTGAAAACCTGATGACTTCTTTTGAAGAATCTTTTATAAAAACCATATCTTTCAAGATGGCCGAAATAACAAATCAAAATATTCAATCAAGAATCAGAGGAACGCTTTTGATGGCTTTAGCAAATCAAGAAAAGCATTTATTACTTTCAACAGGAAATAAATCAGAGCTAGCTGTAGGATATTGCACACTTTATGGTGATATGAATGGGGGATTATCAGTAATTGGGGATTTATATAAAACTAATGTATTTAAGTTATGCAAATGGCTTGATAGTAAAGACTCAATTAATCATAGAAAGTCATATATGTTAGATACGAATGTAAATATAATTGGAGAAAATATACGTACGAAAGCACCAAGTGCAGAATTAGGGCCTGATCAATTAGATACTGATTCTTTACCACCTTATTCAATTTTAGATAATATTCTTAAAGGAATTATTGAAGATAAAAAAGATTTAAATCAACTTGAAGAAGATGGTTATAAAAAAGAATTAATTGTAAAAATAATCTCACTCATAAAAAAAGCGGAATTTAAAAGAAAGCAAGCTCCTCCAATCTTAAAACTAAGCAGTCAATCTTTAGGAAGTGACTGGAGAGTACCTATAGCAATATCTTATTAATTACTAAATGTAAGTTTTTGGATTTTTTTTAAAGGCCGTTTAATTGAATTGAGGTTGATACCTTTTTTAATGGCTAGTATTGTACCTGCAGCTTCTAAATAATTATTCACTTCAAAAAGATTGGGATAATCATAAAACTCATTTGTCACTTTTAATGTATTTTGATTTTTTACAGAGATTATATTTAAATTTTTTTCAATACCTGCTAACACTGCTTCTCCACCTAGTGCTCCATTAGGAACAACAATAGATTCAATCTGATCAGGGTGTAGTGAGATTGATTCATTTTTAGCAGGCAATTCAACAATGTCAGGTGCATTGCTTAATCCAATCAGTACTGAAGGTAAAAAGGTGTATCCTATTTCTTCTGAAGCTGCACGAGGATCTAAATTTTCATTCAATTCAATTGGATTTAAAGCAGGTGCGTGAGCACAAGGTACTTTCAAAAACTTACTTATTAAATGACTTATAACTGCTTCGACTCCAGAAATAGGATCAACCCCTTTCCCCTCTCGATAGATATTTGTTACTAAAGAATCTGAATCATCTGGAAATTTTGCCACAATTGCTATTGCCGTAACTCCTTTTTCTATTAAGAATTTTCCAGCATCAATTAGAGTATCAGGATTTTCAATTGTGCCACCACTGATTTTTGAAAAATCAGAATCAATAACTATGTTTAATGGCTTTTTTGTAATCACATAGGAATGAACATTAATCCCTAAAGTAGATACACATGCATCAGCAACTTGTAAATGTCTTGCTAATATTTCTTTATCAATGGCTGAATCAAAAATTATCCCAATTTTCTGTTGCTTTACCCTTTTTAAAGCTATTTCTCCTCTAGCCAGCCGGTCTAAACTATAGCCCTCAACATAAAAAATATTTTTATCTTTTTCAGAAAGAGTACCGCCATTCATAACGTTTGGATGAGTAATTAAACATCCACTTGCCGATGCTAATAATTTAGCGGTAGGAAGTGCATCCCCAGCAAAACCACCCACTTCACAACCAATACCAGTTGGAATTATGAATATTGTTGGTGAATTTTCCATTATTAAAAATATTTCAATTTATTTTTTTTAATTTGCTAAGACAGCTTTAATTTTAAGTTTTTTTGTTCCAGAATAGTCAATAGGATTTTGAATATCAACAATTGACCATCGAATTAAATCACCTTTTTTTTCTAAATTTGCAATGATAAATTCCCTTAGATTTTTTAATTTTATTGAAACTGGCCAATCTAAATAATAATCAATTGAACTTAATTTCATTTTTGATATTTACCAAATTGATCATTATATAAATCATCTTCGACTTCTTTTCCAATAACAATATTCAGATCTGACTTGGGATATGCAACACACAAAAGTGCAAAGCCCTTTTCCCTCAAATCATCATTTAATCCCATTGCATCTTGTTGATCTACAGATCCCTCCAATATCATGGATGCACAATCTGTACAAACTCCTGAACAACAACTACTTGGTAAATCTATTCCATTCATTTTTGCCGCTGAAATAATATCTTGATCTTCAGAACATAAAAAACTAAAAGTCTTTTGCTCAATTTGAACTTTGATATTATATTCAGGCATATCCTAAATCTTATTACTAAACTGCTGAACCTCCTACAACTTCCAGTATTTCTTGAGTAATAGCTGCTTGTCTGGCTTTGTTATAGGTTAGATTCAAAGTACTTGCTAATTCTTTAGCATTGTCACTCGCATTATTCATAGCAGTCATCCTGCAAGCAAGTTCTGAAGCTGCCGACTCTTGCAGAGCTCTTAGTACCTGATTCTGTAAATATAATGGTAATAACGAATCTAATAGTTGATCAGGACTTTGTTCAAAAACAATATCTGATGGCAACTTATCTGAATCACCTTTTTCAATATTTGATTTTTCAACAAGTAACTTACTATCTTTTGTAGTCAACCTAAAAATTTCATCGTTTTCCTCAGCAATTCCTTGGGGGTCAAGTGGCAATAGTGTTTGAACTACTGGGGCACAGCTAACTAGAGTGATGAATTTCGTGTAAATAATTTCCACCCTATCAGAATTTTCTGAAAGAAATTCAGCTAAAATCTCATCTGTAACTCCTTCAGAGTCCTTGACTGTAGGCACCTGTTCAAGTTCTTTGAAAGTACTTTTAATTACATATCTATCCTTTCTATTTTGAAAATATCCAATAGCTTTCTTTCCTACTAAGATTAAATTTGGCTGATACCCTTGTTTGACTAATTCTGCATATCTTATTTCTACCTTTTTTATAATATTTGTGTTGTACCCACCGCATAAACCTCTATCCGCAGTTATGCAAACAAGGGTGATGCTCTTTACTTCTCTCTTTGATAATAGAGGAGAGTCGACAGCCTCAAATTGTACTCTAGATTGAATATTTTCTAAGACCCGTGCAAGTTTATCTGCAAAAGGTCTACTCTTAAGAACTTGATCTTGCGCTCTCCTAACTTTAGCAGCTGCAACAAGTCTCATTGCCTCCGTTATTTTTCTTGTATTTTTAACGGAAACAATTCGATCTCTAATTTCTTTAAGATTTGCCATGGTATCTCCTTAAATAAATTTAAACTGTGGCAAGCATTGATGATTTAACTTCATTTATCACCTCTTTTAGTGTCGCTTCTAATCCATCATTTAATTTCTTTTCTTTGAGAATCTCTTCTATAAATTCTGCTTTATTTAACTTTAGGTATTCCCTAAGTTCAGTTGCAAATTTAGTAACATCTTCAACAGGAACCTCATCAATAAGACCTTTAACTCCTGCATAAACAACTGCAACTTGTTCTGCAAGGTTTAGAGGAGAGAATTGAGGTTGCTTCAATAACTCTCTTAGTCTTTTTCCTCGTTCAAGTTGTTGCTGTGTTGCTTCATCAAGATCAGATGCAAATTGAGAAAAAGCAGCTAGTTCATCAAACTGTGCGAGTTCTAATTTTAAAGTTCCTGCAATTTTTTTAATTGCTTTTGTCTGAGCGGCTCCTCCAACACGGCTAACAGAAATACCAACATTAATAGCTGGTCTTAATCCTGAGTTAAATAAATCTGCACTCAAGAATATTTGTCCATCTGTAATTGAAATAACATTAGTTGGAATATAAGCAGAAACGTCCCCTGCCTGAGTTTCAATAATTGGAAGAGCTGTCATAGAGCCCCCTCCCATAGCATCAGAAAGTTTTGCTGCTCTTTCTAACAATCTACTGTGTAAGTAGAAAACATCTCCTGGATAAGCTTCTCTTCCTGGTGGTCTTTTTAAAAGAAGAGACATTTGTCTGTAAGCCTGAGCTTGTTTCGTTAGATCATCATAAATAACAAGCGTTGCTTTACCCTGATACATAAAATGTTCAGCAATCGCTGCGCCTGTATAAGGTGCTAAATACTGTAAAGCAGCTGGTTCTGAAGCTCCTGCACTCACTACGACTGTATAGTCTAGGGCTCCTCTCTCTCTTAAAACCTCTACAATGTTTGCCACTGATGCTGACTTCTGACCAATTGCTACGTAAACACAAACTACGTCTTGACCTTTTTGGTTGATTATTGTGTCAATAGCAATCGCAGATTTTCCAGTTTGTCTATCACCAATAATTAATTCTCTTTGACCTCTTCCAACAGGAATCATTGCATCAATAGATGTGATACCTGTTTGCATTGGTTCATGCACTGATCTTCTCTTGATTATTCCAGGAGCCATTTCTTCAATCAATCTAGTATCACTTGTTGGAATTTCTCCTTTCCCATCTATTGGTTGTCCGAGAGGATTAACAACTCTTCCCTGCATTGCTTCACCAACTGGAACAGATGCGATTTTACCTGTGGACTTAACGTTACTTCCTTCTTGGACACCAAGTGCCTCACCCATTAAAACGGCTCCAACATTATCATCTTCAAGATTTAAAGCTATACCTTCGGTACCATCTTCAAATTCTAATAACTCACCGGCCATGACCTGATCCAAGCCATATATTCTTGCAATGCCATCACCGATTTGCAGAACTGTTCCTACATTGCTAACACTTACAGATTGGTCGTAATCAGTTATTTGTTGTTTTAAGATTGAACTGATTTCATCAGGGCGTATAGATACCATGGATTTAAGAATTTAAGGTTGATTTAAAAGTTACTTGGAAAGAGATAAGCCAAGTTTTCTTATTTGTGAAGCAAGAGAAGCATCAATTACTTTTGATCCTACACTGGCGACGAAACCACCAATAAGAGATGGGTCGATTTTAGTTACAAGTTCTAATTTTTCTGTACCAGCAATATTGATGATCTTTTTGGTAATTAAACCTTTCTGTTCATCAGTAAGCTCGACTGCAGAAGTAACAGTTGCCAAAGCAATATTACTATTTTCTCTGTAAATCTCTAAAAACCTATCAAGAATTGATGTGAGGATTCCAATTCTTTGCCTATCGGCCAATAATTTTAAGAAATTCAGTAAAGAAGAATTAACCTTATTTGAAAAAATTTCAATAATGATTTTCTTCTTAGCATCTGTCTCTAAAATGGGTGAGGATAGTGCCTTCTCCAATTCAGGGGAATCATTTATTAATTCCAAGAGTTGTTTGACCTCAGAAACCATCTCTTCAGTTTGCGAATTTTCATTCACAACTTGAAGTAATGCCTCTGCGTATGGAGTAGTAACTGAATTTAAAAGTGGCATTAGTTCACCTCAATATTATTAATTGATTGAGTTACCAAATTTTCTTGTGTTGTTTTATCAAGTCGATTTGGGAGAGAATCTAAGGCTTTCTTAATTGCCAGTTCAACAGCTTCTTTGCGAAGTTGAGAAATTGCTCTGGATGCTTCAGAGCTCTCATCAGAAATTGCACTTTGTTTAATTCGTGCCATCTCCTCTATTGCTTTTTTCTCACTTTCCATTCTGATTGATTCAGATCTTTTAAGAGAATCTGCTTTTATTTGAGAAGCTTTTTCTTCTGCTGAAGATAAATCTTTCTTCGCCTTTTCTAAAGCTTGAGTTGCATTTAGCAGTCGATCTTCAGCATCTTTTAATTCAAGAAGGATTCCTTCTCTCCTCTTTTGAAGCATTTTACCTAGGAAACCAGGTAAAAATTTATAAAGGCCAAAAACCACTACAGCCCAATTAAGGATATTAGTTTCGAATAAATTGAAGTTCAATCCAAAACCTTCTGTAGCTAAAAGAGTTAAATTCATTTTTCTAGAATCAATCTATTAACAATAAGTTCGCTTAGATCATCCGCCTGTTTAGTGAGTTGATCACGAGCAGCAGTCGTCTGACTTTCAATTTCTAGTCTTGCTTTTTCTTTTGAAGCATTTGCTTCATTGTTAGCAAGTTCTAGTGCTTCTTTATAAAGCTTGTCAGACTCATTCTCAGCTTCGCTAACAATTCTTTGGGCTTCTGTACGAGCACTTTGAAGCTGAGTTAATAAATCAGCTTCTAATTTTTTAACCTCAGAAAGTTTATTTTTGGCCTCAATAATATTATTACTTACAAACTTTTCTCTTTTTTCTACAACATTGCCAACAGGCTTAAAAAAAAGAGAATTTAATATGTAAGTAAGCGCAACTACTTGTATCGCCATTAGTGGCAGAGTGGCATTTATATCAAATAATCCACCTTCTGTAGCACCAAAAAAATTAAAGGCCAACATATGATTCAGTTGAAGTTAAAAAATTAAATTTAAATATTGCTAATAAGGATTAGAAGCAATATTAACTTTTAGGAAAAAGGATTCGCAAAAAGTAGTACCAAAGCCACAACTAATCCGTAAATTGTTAATGACTCCATGAAAGCGAAAGATAAAAGAAGAGTTCCTCTGATTTTACCTTCAGCTTCTGGTTGACGGGCAATACCCTCAACAGCGCCTTGAGCTGCGTTACCTTGTCCAAGACCTGGGCCAATCGCACCAAGACCAACTGCTAAACCAGCAGCTACAACTGATGCAGCGGAAGTAATCGAATCCATAATTTTGAAATAAAGAGCTTAATACTTGTGATAATCTTTGTTGTCATACACGCTTGGACATCCTTTGTTTTAAGAATGGGTCTGATATTTTCAGACCTACGCGATTAGATATTTTGCCAGATTACAGAGCCTTTGTAAAAGCGTCTGAATGCATTAGAAAATAGCTAATGATGTTCTTCAACAGCTTCTCCAATGTAGTAGGCCGCTAGAGTTGCAAAAATTAATGCCTGAATTGCACTAGTAAATAATCCTAGGAACATAACAGGTATTGGGAGAATTAGCGGAACTAAAAAGACTAGAACACCAACAACAAGTTCATCAGCCAAAATATTTCCAAATAGCCTGAAAGAGAGTGATAAGGGTTTTGTAAAGTCCTCTAGAATTTTGAAAGGAAGCATAATCGGAGTTGGGTGAACATAATATTCGAAGTATCTCCAACCCTTATTGCTTAAACCTGCATAGAAATAAGAAAGTGAAACCAATAAAGCCAAGGCTATAGTTGTATTAATATCTGCAGTAGGAGCTCCTAATTCTCCACTTGGTAACTTAATCAATCTCCAAGGAATTAAAGCTCCTCCCCAATTACTAACAAAGACGAATAAAAATAAAGTACCTATAAATGGCATCCAATCTCTATATACTTTTTCACCTATTTGCGTCCTAGCAAGATCTCTTATGTAATCCCAGAGGAACTCAAGCAGGTTTTGAAGACCTTTAGGATCATTTTCCATTTTTTTAGTTCCTAAAGAAATAAAAACTAATAACGCTCCTAATAAAATCCAAGATGTTAAAAATACCTGGCCATGAAGTCTGATATTTCCAATTTGCCAATAAAGATGTTGACCAACTTCTAATGCTGCAAAATTTGTTAGCAAGGAATTAAAAAACATTTGTTTTGAATAAAAAAATAAATTAAGAACGTGAAAAATAAAGAATGAGTGAAGGCTTATAAATGAAAAAACCTATCATCGCAGGGAAAATATCCAAAGATCCTAGCTTGCTCGCCAAAATAAAGAGGCAAACTGGAACTAATAGTTGCAATTTTGATACACCTGATGATTCTTTACCAAGTTTCCCTATACTTTTGGCAAGCAAACGTAGGTAAAAAATGCCAGCAATTGCACCTATAAAAATACTAAAACCAAAAGTAAAGCCTAGAAAAATTCCAGTTATTGATGCTAATAAAATAGAAACAATAAAAGTAATTCCAAAAATTGTTAATTGCAATTTTGTGTATTCATCATTTTGGGAAAGCAAATGATCTATTTGATTGGCAATGCCAGATTTACTTTCTTTGATGATCGAATTATTCAGGGATTGAGGAAATTGAACATTCTCATTAGAAGGATGCTCAAGTTTTTTTCTATTTGAGTCCACTGATGTGAACATAGTTTAGAAACCCCTCTGAATGGTTTTAAGTAAGTATATAAACTCACGGAATCTATCACGGAGAGGTGCCTTTTAGCTAGTTTTTTTTTATAAAAAATTAATTCTTAAGATTTATGATGAATCTATAGACCATCTTTTACTTTATTCTTCAAGAAGAAAATTTATGAAAAGTCATCTTTTTAATTGAGTTAACACTTTAAAACGTTAATAAAAGACTTGGCAAAATCTCAATTAAACGTCTCAATAGTAAATATACATTTAAAAAATTGGAGATAAGTCAAGAAAAAATAAAATATAAAAGAATTTCTAAAAGAAAAAAAACCTTTAGTTCTAATTACAAAAAAAATTTCAGCAATTTAACAGAGTCTATATTTCCCTTACCCTGGGGGATATGGCCTTATGAAGCAAAAATCCTCATTATTATCATTGGAATTTGGTCATTATTAGGAATATGCATACTAGGATCATCAAGTTGGTGGGTGGCTAGTAGGGAAATGGGAAATTGGGCTTACTTCTTAAAAAAACAAATCATTTGGACAATTCCAGGGATTGGTTTGTTTTATTTCGTACTTAATACAAACATTAGAAATCTTTTAAAGTTTTCAAGAATTATTTTTTATATTTTATTCTTTTTGATTTTCCTTACCAATCTTACTGGAATTACAGTTAATGGATCTTCAAGATGGCTAGTGCTTGGCAATTTACGTCTGCAGCCATCTGAATTAATTAAACCTTTTCTAATTCTTGAAGCTTCTAATCTTTTCGCACATTGGAATCTAGTAAAGAATGATAAAAAATTAATTTCAATTATAACCTTTGGTTTATTAATTTTATTAATACTTAAACAACCAAATTTAAGTACTGCATCATTAACTGGAATTCTTCTTTGGGTAATGGGTTTATGTGGAGGAGTAAAACTTAGCTCTCTTTTCTCATTTGCTTCAATAGGATTAATTACTGGATGTATCAGCATCCTTAATAACGAATATCAAAAAATGAGAGTTACTTCATTTATAAATCCTTGGAAAGATCAACAAGAAAACGGATTTCAATTGGTTCAAAGTTTATTAGCTATAGGTTCAGGTGGTCTATTTGGCCAAGGTTTTGGACTGTCGATACAAAAATTACAGTATCTGCCGTTCATGTATACAGATTTTATTTTTGCCATTTTTGCGGAAGAATTTGGTTTATTGGGGTGTACTTTATTCTTAGGATTTTTAGCAGTATTTTCCTATATAAGCCTAAGAATAAGTCTTAAGTGCAGGAACAACTATACAAAATTAGTTGCTATCGGATGTGGTGTGTTGTTGACAGGTCAATCAATAATGCATATTGCTGTAGCTACAGGTTCAATGCCTACTACAGGGTTACCACTACCTTTCATTAGCTATGGTGGCAATTCACTAATAGCGTCTTTTTTTATTGCAGGGATGTTAGTTAGATGTTCATTAGAGTCCACAGGATTCATTGGTATGATTAGTACACGAAAGACTCTTAATTAGTTAGAATTTAAAGAATTAAACTCAAGCTATCGAATCATTTAATTTAGTTATTTCAGAATTATCTCAAAAGGGTAATCTGCTTATGCAGAATGGTCTTAATAGTCCTGGTCCATTTACTATATTTTTGGTTTTCTGCGCAGGACTTTTAACAAGTCTTGGGCCATGTTCATTATCATTACTTCCAGTGACAATTGCTTATATAGGCGGAACAGAGAAAAATAAATTTAAACTTATCAGTTTTTCAGGAGGTGTAGTTTTTTCGTTTGTTGCACTGGGGGCTGCGAGTGGATTCTTAGGTAAAATATATGGACAAATTCCATCTTATTACACTTCATTTGTTGCTCTAATAGCAATAATAATGGGTTTAAATTTATTAGGAATTATAAAGTTTCAATTTCCGAATGGACCTGATATAAAAATAATTGAAGATAAAATACCAACTTTCATAGCGCCTTTTGCCATAGGGACTACTTTTGGACTAGCTTCTTCACCTTGCATTACTCCAGTTTTAGCAACTCTTTTAGCTTGGGTATCGCAAGCTAAAAACCCGATAATATCTATTATTTTTTTATTCTTCTTTGGGATAGGCCAAGTAACCCCATTAATCATTGCAGGAGCTACTGCAGAAAACTTAAAGCAATTTTTAGCTCTTAGAAAATTTAGTCAAATAATTCCGACTTTAAGTGGGATATTTTTAGTTTCCCTAGGGTTATTAAATTTATTTTCAAATTGGATTTAAATGATTATTTTTAAGAATCTAATTTTAAAAATATCAAGTTTAAGATTTGCTATATCGCTGATAATTTTCATTGCTATTACCAGTGGAATAGGTACTTTTATACCTCAAGGTAGTAATAATAAATTCTATATTGATAATTTCGATAGAGCTCCCATCTTTGGATTTTTAGATGGAGAAAAAGTCTTAAAACTTCAATTGGATCATATATACACAAGCTTTTGGTTTTTATTTACCTTAATTCTTCTTTGCATTTCTCTAGCAGCTTGTAGTTTCAGGAGGCAAATTCCTTCATTAAAAGCTTCATTAAAATGGATTGAATATAAGAGCGAAAAAAAATTTAGCAAACTGCAACTAACTACAAGTCATCCAATCAATCAAGATGGAGAACATATATCAAAAGTAGATTTATTACTTAAAAAAAAAGGATGGAAAACATACTCTTTTAATAGTCATATTTCTGCAAGAAAAGGGTTAATTGGAAAAATCGGTCCTTTAGTTGTACATGTCGGATTAATAGTCTTACTTTTAGGTTCAGCATATGGAAGTTTTACAAGTCAATCAAAAGAACAATATTTACTGCCTGGAGAAACTTTAGATCTTGTTAATGAGAGCACAAACTCAAAAGCCAATGTAAAGTTAGTCGATTTTTCTATAGAACGAGAAAGTGATGGTGTGCCCAAACAGTTTATTTCAAAATTAAATTTTTCTTCTAAAGATCTAAATTTAAATGAAATAAAAACAACCAAAGTTAATCACCCAATCAGGTTTAAAGGATTAACTATTTATCAAGCAGATTGGGCAATATCAAATGTTGTTTTAGAAATAGATAATCTCCTTTATCAATTGCAATTAAAGGAGATTCCAGAAATCGGTAATCAAGTTTGGGGAGTTTTAGTTGAATTAGGATCGGAGACAAAAAAAAATTTCCTCTTAACAGTAGATAATGAAAATGGTCCTCTTAAAATTTCGAATATAGAAAATTTTTCCGGGAATAATCTTTATATTAATGACGATCCTTTAGAAGTTAACTCTTCAAAAGTATCTTTGAAAAAAATAATCCCCAGCAGTGGATTAATAATTAAAAATGATCCGTCTATACCATTTATTTACTTTTCTTTTATCTTAATAATTTTTGGAACAATAATAAGTCTTATACCAACTAACCAATTATGGATTCTGGTAAATAAAAAATCACAAAAGTTATCTATTGGAGGCCTTAGTAATAAAAATCTAGTTGGTTTTAAAAAAGAATTTTTAAAATTATCAGACGAAATAAAAAATATTTAATTTCTTTTCTGCCCACTATAAATATCTAACTGCATAGAAACATTCCCTCTTGGGTTAAATGCAGCATTTAAATGTATCCAGTGGGGTGAACCTTCATTCACTAAATCATCCATAATTCTATTCACAACTTCCTCATGTGATATTTTTATATCCCTAAAATTATTAATATAAAGCTTTAAAGACTTCAACTCATAGACTTTCAAATTAGGTTGATAAATAATATTTAGCTTTGCAAAATCTGGATAACCAGAAAAGGGGCACTTACATGTAAATTCAGGTAACTGAATAGAAATTTCATAAATTCTTTTCTTATTTGGATTATCGAAACAAATTATTTTTGATTCTTCAATAATTCTTTCACCATAAAGCGGTCTTTGAGTCGAATCTTCTAATTTAGCTGTACTCATTTTTAGTAGAACTTTTTTACTAAACCTATATAAAAACTATATATAAAGATAAAAATTCGCAAAAGTATCAATAAATCTAAGTATTACAATTGACTAAGTCAAAAGATGTTAAATCTTATTTTTGTATCAACAATAACATTCATAATGTCTGCTGAAAGGTTTATATGTGTTTAGTTGAATGAAAAATTAATGGACATTTGTTTGATAACTATCGATAACAACTTAAATAAATCCCTTCAACCAAAAACTGCAATTGGAATGTTATGGCTTCAAACACACTTTGAGAATGATCAGTGGGAGGCGTTGTCAAATAGTACAGTAATAATTTCTGAAGAAAATTCCCAATTATTAATTGAAGACGCCAAGAATGCAGGACTTAATGTTGAATGTTTGTCTGATATTTCAATGTTGGATGTTTTCCCAAAAAACAATTAAAATAGGAATGTTCAATCTTTAATCATGAAGAAAATTGAAGCAATCATACGTCCATTTAAGCTGGAGGATGTAAAAATTGCATTAGTAAATTCCGGCATTGTTGGAATGACCGTTAGTGAAGTTAGAGGTTTTGGAAGGCAAAAAGGACAAGTTGAAAGATATAGAGGTTCCGAATTTACTGTTGAATTCCTTCAAAAACTTAAAGTAGAAGTTGTCGTAGAAGATGAAAAAGTTAACTCAGTAATAGATGCGATTGCTGAAGCAGCAAAAACTGGAGAGATAGGTGACGGAAAAATATTCATCACATCAATTGATTCAGTTGTAAGAATTAGAACTGGCGACAAAGACGAAGAAGCTCTTTAATTCAAAGAGTTTCTTTTACTAATTTTTGTATATATTCACTATTAATACTTTTATTTGATTGACTTCCTAATATCATCCAAGCTAGATATTCATGATTCCCAGCAGGACCTACCAGCGGAGAAGCTATCAAATTCTTTATATTCCATTGGAAATTTTTAGCAGCATAGATAACAGACTCTATAGCCTCAGTATGGAATTTAGGATTGCGAACAACACCTCCTTTACTGACTTTATCTTTACCTACCTCAAATTGGGGTTTAATTAAAAATATTCCCTCAACACAATCACCCTCTAATAAATTACCAATAGATTTAAAAACTAACTTTAATGAAATAAAAGACAAATCAGCAACAACAAAATTTGGTAATTCATTACTTCTAGATAAAAGATCATTAGGTTTTAGATTTCGAATATTAGTTCGTTCAAAAAGTATAACTTTTGGGTTATTTCTAATCTTCCATGCAGTTTGTCCATAACCAACATCTATCCCATAAACTAACTTTGCGCCTTGTTGCAATAAGCAATCAGTAAATCCCCCAGTAGAGATTCCTGCGTCAATACATATTTTGTCTTTTACTTTAATTTCAAGTTTTTTAAATGCCTCCAATAATTTTTCGCCGCCTCTTGATACAAACATAGGCGCGGAATCAATAAAAAACTCAGATCCAATTAATACTTGTTGTCCAGGTTTATCCAATACTTTCCCATTGATATCCCTAACCTTGCCCGCAAGAATTAAACCTTGGGCTTTTTGACGAGTTTCACATAAACCTTTATTTACAAGGTAAAGATCTAATCTACTTTTTTTAATCATATATTAATCAATAAAAAAAGGCTGAATAATGAACTTCTATAAAATTAAGATCCAAATTCTTTAATACCTTTCAATTTTAAATAAGAACTAAAAAATTACCCATGATTAATGAAAGAATATATGCAAACATTTTTATATTTAAGCTTTCTTTATTAGTCAGAAAATGTTACATAGGAAAATAATAATCAGTCAAATATGTTCAATGGCAAGTACATCTTTAAAGGTATAGGGCAATAATTCGATTTTGTTATAAAGTTTAAATTGATAATAAATAAAAATTGTGATCGAGCGTTACACATTACCCGAAATGGGGAAAATCTGGACTGAAAGCACAAAATTCCAGAGTTGGCTTAAGGTTGAAATAGCGGCATGTGAAGCAAATTTTTCCCTAGGGAAAATCCCTGAGAATGCCATAAAAGAGATACGTTCAAATGCAAAGTTTGATGAATCTAGAATTACAGAAATTGAGAAAGAAGTTAAACATGATGTCATAGCATTTCTTACAAGCGTTAATGAATTTGTAGGAGATTCAGGAAGATACATACATGTTGGTATGACCAGTAGTGATGTACTTGATACTGGCTTATCTCTTCAGTTAGTAGATTCTTGCGAATTGTTATTAAAAGAAATTGAGAACCTAGAAAATGAGGTCAGATTACTAGCAAGGAAGCATAAAAATACATTAATGATTGGCAGATCTCATGCAATTCATGGGGAGCCAATTTCCTTCGGTTTTAAACTTGCTGGATGGTTAGCAGAAATAATAAGGAACAAAAAAAGATTGTTAACTCTGAAAGACTCTGTAGCAATTGGACAAATAAGTGGTGCAATGGGAACTTATGCTAATACGAATCCTAAAGTAGAACAAATAACTTGTGATTTACTCGGCTTAAAACCTGATACAGCAAGTACGCAGGTTATATCGAGAGATAGACATGCAGAATATGTACAAACTATTGCACTAGTTGGCGCTTCTTTAGATAGATTCGCAACTGAAATAAGAAATTTACAAAGAACTGATGTTTTAGAAGTTGAGGAAGGCTTTACAAAAGGCCAAAAAGGAAGTTCTGCCATGCCTCATAAAAGAAATCCTATTCGAAGTGAAAGAGTAAGTGGTTTAGCAAGAATTTTGAGGAGTTACGTCTTAACAGCGCTTGAAAATGTTCCACTTTGGCACGAAAGAGATATAAGCCATAGTTCAAATGAACGTATCATGCTACCTGATGTATCAATCTGCTTACATTTTATGCTCAGGGAAATGCAAGATATAATAAGCAATTTAGAAGTTTATCCAAAAAATATGCTCAAAAATTTAAATATATATGGTGGTGTAATCTTTAGTCAGAAAGTTTTACTTTTGCTTGTAGAGAAGGGCTTATCTAGAGAAAAAGCTTATAGCTTAGTACAAAAAAATGCACATCAGGCCTGGAACACTCAGAATGGAAATTTCAAACAAAATATAGAAAGAGATAATGAAATTATGGATTTTATTGATCAAAGTGACTTAGAAGAATGTTTTAATCCTTCAATTCATCTTAATAATTTAAGTGTAATATGGGAGAAGTTAGGTATCTAGGATTACTGAAAACCTTATCTAAGTTAAACCAGTGTTTTCAGAGGAATAATGACCAAAAAATTTAGGATTGAAAAAGATAGTATGGGAACAATAGAGGTTCCCATTGAAGCTTTGTGGGGTGCTCAAACACAAAGATCGATAATAAATTTTTCTATTGGAGAAGAATTAATTCCAATTGAGTTAATTTATTCTCTGACCCTCATAAAAAAAGCTGCTTCAATTGCGAATTTCAATTTAGGTTTAATAGATAAAAGGAAAAAAGATTTGATTGTAGAGGCATGTACGGAAATACTTGATGGGCTTCACGATTCACAGTTTCCCTTAAAGGTTTGGCAAACAGGTAGTGGTACGCAAACAAATATGAATGTTAATGAGGTAATTTCAAATATTGCAGCTTTAAAAACTAATTCAGAGCTTGGTAGTCATCAACCAATTCATCCGAATGATGATGTAAATAAATCCCAGTCAACTAATGACACTTTTCCTGCTGCTATTCAAATATCTGTTGTTAATGAAATAATCAAAAATTTAGTTCCAACGATCAGAGAACTTACTAAAGTCCTTGATAAAAAAAGTGAAGAATGGAAAGACCTTATAAAGATAGGAAGAACCCATTTTCAAGATGCAGTTCCCCTTACTTTTGGGCAAGAAATATCAGGATGGTCAGAGCAACTTAAAGATGCTGAGAATGCAATTACTATGGGTCTGAATGAATTGTATTTCTTACCTCTGGGAGGAACTGCGGTTGGTACAGGGATTAATTGTCCAAAAGGATTTTGCGAAGAGTCTATAAAATCAATTTCCGATGATACTAATCTAATGTTCTATAAATCAAAAAATAATTTTTCTATCATGGCCTCGCATGATCGTCTCGCTCAAGTAATGAGTCAGATAAAAATATTAGCAGGTGCATTATTTAAAATTTCAAATGATATAAAAATTCTATCTTCTGGTCCAAGATCAGGAATATATGAACTAATTATTCCTCAAAATGAACCTGGAAGTTCTATTATGCCGGGTAAAGTGAATCCAACTCAATGCGAAGCCTTATCAATGGTTTGTACTCAGATAATGGGTCTTGAATATGCAGTATCAATGGCAAATTCTAGCGGCACTTTACAGATGAATGAATATAAGCCTCTTATTGGATTTAATATTCTCACAAGTTTAAAATTACTAAAAAATGTAATAGAAAACTTCAGAATAAAATTAGTTGATGGGATGGAACCTAATCAAAAGAGAATGAAGTTAAATTTAGAAAATTCACTAATGTTGGTTACTGCCATGGTGCCAAAAGTTGGTTATGAAAAAGCAGCTGAAATTGCAAACCTTGCCTTCAAAGAATCATTAAATTTAAAAGAGGCAACAATTAAATTAGGTTATTTAAACGAAGATGAATTTGATGCCGTAATGAATATCAATTCAATGATTTGATTAAAAAAATTTAAAAATTATTGTCAATTCTTTTTGTTGCAGGATTAATATCTTCAGAGACTTTTATAAGATCATTAGATTCAGAAATAGGAAAACGATTAATAGCTTTTAATGCTAGCTTAGCTTTGCTTTTTAATTTATTACTAACACCAATACAGTATTGCACTTGAGAAAGGACATCGATTGATCTTCTAATAATCCTCACTACATCACCTTCATCTAATGAAGTATTAAAAACCAAATCTTTCCATTTTTTTCCTCTTGCCCATTCAGAAATAATTCCAGTCAACTCTGTTTCTAAATAGATAGGAATTTCAATATGAAACTTATTTTGTTGAAAAGAGACCAATTTTCTTAAACCATCTAATTCATTAAAAACATCTATTACCTTTAAAGAAGGCTTGAAATTGCACCAAAGATTAGGCCTCCTTACATCAACACATATAGCTTGAATAATTGCAGCCAACTCAGGAGGATCTAAATCGTCTAAATAACCACTAACTAAAACAAGACCAATCCATAATTCATTTTCACTTCTTATTGCACCAACTGTTTGACCAACTTCTGTCAATTCCAAATCATTTAAACAACCAAAATGATTCAAAATTTTAATTAAATCAGTAAAAGTTTTCCAGTTGTGATTTTCTTTATCCTCAAGAAGTTTTTTTCTAATATTTATTTCTTGTTCAACATCAATAATTTTTTTTCTATATTTCTTTAATTTCTTGGAGTCTCCAAATCTGTGTGCAGGGTGATCAGTAACTGTTTCTTCTAAATTATTTATTTGTTGCTTTTGTGCCAAAACTTCCGTTGTCAAATCATATTGTGGAGTTTGTAAATCATTTTTTTTAGAAACTTCTAAAATTCGATCCGCGTAACCCTGCGACATATCATCTCCCCTAAATACCTCTCCAGAAAAATACATCTTTGGCACTTCAAGTCCCAAGATATCAATTGCATCCAAATCATTAAAAATACTTACTATGTATGAGGGTTTTATAAGAATAAATAAATTATCAATTGTCAAACACAATAAACTCTTAATTTTTTGGGATTCATATATTTTCTTGCAAATTAATCCTGGAACAATTTTTCTTTTAATTTGTGGAGCTTTGATTGAAATTAAGCTTCCATCTTTAATATATGGAAGTGCATTAGTTATCTCATCTGATAATTTTTCTGCTGATTGTTTTTCTAAAATTTTCAAGAGTCTTCTCTCTTCTTTAAGACGATTTTTTAACTTTTCGTATGCATCAAAATCTTTCCATGAAACGTTAGATGTAATTTTTTTTAACTCAATTAAATCCTTATCTAAATTTTCAAGAATTATATTCTCACCTGATGATTCACCTAAATATAAAAAACTACCAAAACTTCTTTTAATTAATTCTTTAGACTTCTCTAAAGTATAACTTTGTAAAAGATTAAGTACCATTCCATAGCTTGGAGTAAATTGACTTTCTAAAGCATTTGGTTTGCTAATAGCCAGTGAACTTGCTTCTTTGGCACCTTCGAATCTTGTTTGTAATGTAACAACATATCCCTGGGTATCTTTTCCTCTTCTTCCAGCTCTTCCTGACATTTGCAAAAATTCACTGCTAAATAATAATCTATGACCATCTTCTGTCCTTTTTGATAAAGAAGAAATAACAGTTGTTCTCGCGGGCATATTTATTCCTGCAGCAAGAGTTTCAGTTGCAAAAACAACTTTTATTAAACCTTGCTGAAATAATTCCTCAACCAATTCTTTCCATGCAGGCAATAATCCAGCATGATGAGATGCAATACCGCGTTTTAATGCCTCGCATTGAGATTTATCTTTGATTGCTTCCTGATTATTTTTAAGATAAACATCTAATTTTTGGGATATCATACTTGCTTCTGAATAACTTACTAAAGTTAAATCTTTTATATTCTCAATAGCCTTGTCACATCCTCTTCTACTAAAAATAAAATAAATAGCTGGCAACATATTTCGTTCAGCTAGTTTCGAGATCACAAAGCCAATTGAGGGAGACTTTGGTTGCATTATCCTGCCCACTTTTCCTCTTATTTTCTGCCCTTTAGGAGCTCTCCAAATCTTACAGTTGGGATGAATTCCATTACCCTTATTATTTAAAAGTGGATGGAGGCCTTTAATACTACAAAAAATAAAATCAAGTGGGACTGGTCTCTTATCACTATTAATTAGTACTGTGGGCCCATGAACTTTTTCTATCCAACTTTGCAATTGATCTGCATTGGCTATTGTTGCTGACAAAGCTATTATTTGAGTTCTAGTAGGGCAATGGATTATAGTTTCTTCCCAAACTGTACCCCTTTGGGGATCATTCATATAATGACATTCATCAAGAATTACAGATTCTAAATTTTCTAAGGGATCATCAAATTCATCAAATTCGCCATAAAGCATGTTCCTAAAAATCTCAGTCGTCATGACTAAGATTGGTGCTTCTCTATTTATGCTTATATCTCCAGTTAAAAGACCAACTTTATTCTCACCATATTGATCAGCAAAATCTCTAAACTTTTGGTTTGATAGGGCCTTTAAAGGTGTTGTATAAAATACTCTGCTGTCATGAGATAAGCCCCTATATATAGCAAATTCACCTATCAATGTTTTACCCGAACCTGTTGGTGCTGTTAAAACAACAGAATTTCCGCTATTAATAGCTCGTATTGCTTCTAATTGGAAATCATCTAGCGGAAAAGGGAAATATTCCTCTAAATTAAGCAATAATTGTGATTGAAGAGAGGATGAGTTAACTTCTTAATATATGATCTATATAGATATTAATAAACAAAAAATACCTTGCAAACTTTAATAGTAAATCTAAATCTTTTTAATTAAATCCACTATATTTTATTTTGCCAAAATGAAAAAAGTAAAAATTCCAAAAAATAGAATCCGTAAATTAAAAACATTTTCTTTAGGTAAAAAATCCTTTGAACTTCTAAGTTCAAATTCGCAAAATAAAAAACTTATAGACTTATGCAGTAATGATTATTTTGGATTAAGCAGGGACAAAGATTTAATAAAAGCTGCTTATGAAATAAGCTTATTAGAAGGCATTGGTTCAGGAAGCTCTAGGTTTATTACAGGTTCAAGACCAATACATGACTTATTAGAAACAGAACTTGCCAAGTGGCTTGATCAAGAGAAAGTATTACTTTTCCCAAGCGGCTTTCAAGCAAATATAGCCGCTATCCAGGCTTTAGCAAACAGAAATAGTATCGTAGTAGCAGATAAATTGATCCATAACTCTTTATTGGTTGGAGTCAAAGCTTCTCAAGCAAAACTAGTTCGATTCTCACACAATAATGTAAAAGATTTAGAAGATAAAATTATTAAATCTAACCCCACAAAAAATTCTATTTTAGTTGTTGTTGAATCTCTTTATAGCATGGAGGGGTCAATTGCTCCGCTCAGAGAAATAACGGAAATTTGCAAAAAATATAGTGTTCAATTATTAGTTGATGAAGCTCATGCAATTGGGATCTTAGGCCCTGAAGGCAGAGGTTTAAGTTTTAATTGTCGTTCAGATATAACTATGATTACTGGAACTTTTGGAAAAGCATTTGGAAGCGGTGGAGCTTTCATAGCTTCCAATTCAGAAATCGGAGAATATCTTATCCAAACAAGTGGTGCATTTAGGTATACAACTGCACTTGCGCCATCTTTGGCTGCTGGGGCACTAGAAGGTTTAAAAAAAATTTTAGAAAATAAAGAATGGGGGAATGAATTGTTATCTTCTGCGAATGTATGGAAAGATGAAATTATTAAAAATTTTAGTTTTCCAGTTCTGGGAAATTCTCACATTTTATCAATTATTGTTGGCCAAGAAGAGAAAGCAATTTATCTACAAAAATATCTCGAAGAAAATGGGTTTTTAGCAATTGCGATAAGACCTCCAACTGTTCCAGTGGGGCAATCAAGAATCAGAATAACAATACGAAGAAACTTAGATTTTAATCTGCTAACTAATTTCATTGCAGTAATAAAAGAGTTTAAATGAAACAAATTATTACTCAACATGGGTGGGGACTAAATAAATATTTCTGGGATGATTATAAACTTGATTTTTTGAATAATAATTGGCGTTGGCAAGATAATGAGAGGGGCTATTTTTCGAAAAATAATTATCAAGCGAAATGGATTAAAAGCAAATCTAAAAAAGAAATCAGAATGACTTTGTGCCATTCATTTGGTTTTCATTTAATGCCAAAAAAAATTTTAAAAAAAGCAACTCATATTGTTCTTATAAATTCTTTTAATAATTTTCTTCCTTTAAGTAATAAGAGAAACTTTATTTTGAGGTCTCTAAAAAGAATGGAAACAAAAATCATAAAAGATGAACCTAAGGATATGTTGAAAGAATTTATATATAGATCATTTATGCCAAATCATATGAATAATAATTTTAAAAATATCTTTTATAAAAGTCTAGAGAGTTTAAATAAAACTCTTCTTTTAAGTGATTTAAAAGAACTTTACATCGATAGAGATTTTCCAGTTTTTTTAAGAAAAGATTGTAAAATTATTTTTATAAAATCAGAAAATGATTTGATTCTTGACAACGAATCAAATAATAACTTTTTAGATTCCTTAAATAAAACACTTGAAAGGAAACCAATTTTAATTAAATTAGCTCAACAAGGTCATTGCTTGAATAATTTAAATTTATACGAGATCTTACGTAATAAACTTAACGATTGAAATGGATAGTAAAAAGTGGAATGAAAAAATACAAAATAATTTCAATGATGCTGCATATCGGTATTTAGAGCATTCAAATATTCAGAAATTTTTTGCAAAAAAGATTGTTCATCTTATCAAAGAATTAAATCCCCCAAAAAAAGGTGAATGGATAGATCTAGGATCAGGACCAGGACTATTAGCCGATGAAATAGAAAAAATTTCTTCCCAAAAAGTATCCAGAATTGATTTCAGCAAGAAAATGCTTCTTGAGAATAAATTATCTAGAAAAAAAATTTTATGGGATTTGAATAATGATTTACCTTCTAAAATAAACAACTGTTCTCTATTAACATCTAACTTTTGCATACATTGGTTAAACAACCCAGAAAAGATAATAAAAAATTGGTTTAGCAAATTAACACCTGGAGGTTTTTTAATCATTTCATATCCAACAAAAGATTGTTTTCCTGAATGGAAAGATACTTGTAAAAAAATTGATATTGAATATAGTGGCCTTAATTTCCCTTGCTCTAAAGAATTATTAAAAGATTTTAAATCAATTGAAATACATTATTCAAAACAGTTTAATTATCTTGAAAATTTTGAAGATGTATATAAACTTTTTAGAAGCATTAAAAATGTAGGAGCACAATCAACAAATTTTAGACGCAAAACAGTGAAAGAGTTAAAAGAAATTCAAAAGTTTTGGCCAAAGAATTACAATAATACAGTGAACCTTTCATGGCAAATTGAGATTCAAGTCATAAAGAAATTATGAGCAGTCACAAAAATATTTTCAAATTTATAATTTGTGGAACAGATACTGATATTGGGAAAACTTTAATAAGCTCTTTTTTCGTTAAAGGATTAAATTCCTTTTATTGGAAACCTATTCAAAGTGGGATTGAATCTCAAACTGATAGTCAAACTGTTGAAAAACTTGCACAAGTAAGTAAAGAGAAAATAATCAAAGAAGCTTATGTCTTTACAAAACCTCTATCTCCGCATTGGGCTGCTGAAATAGATCAAAAAGCTATTAACTTTGACAAGTTGAGATTGCCAAAAGTGCAAGGATCACTAATTATAGAAACTGCAGGTGGATTAATGGTTCCAATAACACGCAATTTTTTGCAAATAGATCAAATAAAAGAATGGAATCTTCCGGTAATACTTGTATGTAAGAGCTCACTTGGCACTCTTAACCATACCCTTCTTAGTATTGAGGCCTTAAAACGAAGAAATATTGAGATTTTAGGTTTAGTAGTCAATGGCGAAAAACACCTAGATAATCCAAAAACTCTAGTTGATTTTAGTGGTATTCCTTTAATTGCTGAATTTCCTTACATCAAAAAAATGGACTCAAATAATTTAGATATACTATGGAAAGAACTAGACATCAAGAATAAGTTGATCTCACTATTAAACTCAAAAATAAGTTAAATGAAATCTTTGGATTCAAAAACTCCAAATCAAGATTGGCACCCAAATATTTGGCCACCTTTTACTCAAATCAATAACAGCAAACCGCAGATAGAAGTAACTCATGGTAAAGATGCCCTCCTATTTACTAAAGATCCTGAAAAGGAACTAATAGATGCAATTAGTAGTTGGTGGGTAACTCTTCATGGTCATAGTAATGAATATATTGCGGATGCAATTTTTGATCAATCAAAAAAACTGGAGCAAGTTATATTTGCTGATTTCTTACATCCACAGGCAAAAAAATTAGCGGAAAGACTTAGTGAATTAACAAAACTAGAAAGATTATTCTTTTCTGATAATGGTTCTACTGCAGTGGAAGTCGCTTTAAAAATTGCCTTCCAATCATGGCAAAATAGAGGAGAGATAAGAACTCAAATAGTAGCTTTTGATGGTGCCTATCATGGAGATACATTTGGCGCAATGGCTTTAGGTGAAAGAAATATTTTTAATGAGAATTTCGATAATCTTATGTTCCCAGTTAGAAGAGTCCCATGGCCTTCAACTTGGATGAACGATGAAGAAGTAGAAAATAAAGAAAATAAGGCGATCCAAAAATTAGAAACTCTACTTAAAACTCCCACAGTTGCAGTAATCCTTGAGCCACTTGTTCAAGGGGCAGGAGGGATGAATATGGTTAGGCCTCAGTTTATAAAAAAAGTTTCAGAAATTATAAAAAATAATAATTCTTTGTTAATTGCCGATGAAGTATTGACTGGGTTTGGAAGATGTGGAACCCTTTTTGCTTTTCAAAAGGCAAAAATCATTCCTGATTTAATAAGTATTTCAAAAGGGTTAACTGGTGGATTTTTACCGATGGGAATAACTTTATGTAAAGAAAAAATTTTTCAATCCTTTATTGATGATTCCCCAAGAAAAACTTTTTGGCATGGACATAGTTTTACTGCTAATCCTTTAGGTTGTGCTGCAGCAAACGCTAGCCTTGATTTATTAGAAAAAGAACCACAAAAATACCTTTCATTTGAAGAAAAACATTTATCTCATCTAATTAAATTGAAAAACTTACCTTATATAAAGAAGGTAAGGGTATCTGGCACAATTGCTGCCTTCGATTTAGATATTGGGAACAAAAAAGGTTATTTCAATAATATTGGGAAAGAAATAAAGAGTCTTGCAATGGAGCAAGGTTTATTCATTAGGCCCCTAGGGAATGTTATTTACCTCTTGCCGCCTCTCTGTATAACAGATGATCAATTGGGGAAAAGTTACTGGATAATCAGGCAAATCTTAGACAATCTTTAGATGGAAGTTTAAGGTCCCTGCAGTATTGCATTTTCCACATCTTCTCTATTAATGCAGTAGGAGAATAGTCTTTTAGTTTCTTGTCCTTCACTTTCCCATATAACACTTAAATCTTCTTGTTCAAAAATAATAGTTGCATTCCAATTTGAAAGTAACAGATACCATTTAGAGGGATTATTAATATCCTTCACAGCACCTAAATCAGTCAGCCACAATTCCAATGATTGCAGTGAATTTTGATTGATAGGTTTTTTAGAGGGATTCACAGGCTTTTTTTAAAAAATTATTTAATTAGCCAAAGAGGTATTGTCTCTAATTCTTTTCCAGTAAAAGAAGCAATAAAAATTGAACCAATTAAACTTATAGAAATGATGATAATTAAAAGAAACAACGAAAACAATTCTCCATTCGAAAAAGGTCTTCTATTTCCTATTAAATTTTGATTATTAGAATCGATTACTAAATTATTTAAAACGTTATTATTATTTGTAATCCTAGAGTTTTCCTTTAATTTGTCATCATATATTTTCCTTAAATTACTATTATTTAAATGTTCATAAGCTTCAAGAACTTCTTGAAATTTACTTTTAGCAACGTCTATTTCTAATGAAGTTGTATCTGGATGCAACTCAATAGAAAGTTTACAAAATGCCTTTCTTAATTCATGATTGGATGCATTTTCATTTACACCTAAAATTTTGTAATAGGAAGTTTCCCCTTTCAAAATAATCTTTTATTAATATTGTAATTCTAATAAATTTTTACTAAATAGAATGTATTTTATGGATGGTCAAAATTCATATTTATAACGAAATGAAAAAACAAAACATTCCAGAAGAAATTCTTTCCTTAATAACTGAAAATGAAATAAATATGTTTCAAGAGTTACAAATTAAAATTAAAGAATTAAATAATAAGACCAATCTCACAAGATTAATTGATGGTGATGATTATTGGGTATCTCAAGTTTTTGACAGCATTTGGCCATTCAAAGCTTTCACGAATATTAATTTTGATAATAAAAAATTTTTAGATATTGGATCAGGCTGTGGCTTCCCAGGTTTAGCTTATGCAATAACTCATCCTAATTCTGAGATATACCTAATTGATTCTTTGAAAAAGAAAACGGATGCAATAAAAAATTTAGTTGAGCAGATCAATTTCAAAAACAATATTCATGTAATCAATGATCGTGTTGAGAATTTAGCCCACCAATCGTCAATGAGAAATAATTTTAATATTGCAACAACTAGAGCGGTTAGTAACCCTTCAACAGTTTCAGAATATATACTACCAATGTTAAAAAAAGAAGGGTTTGGAGTTTTATATTGTGGCAAATGGACGAATCAAGAAAGCAAAAATCTAGATAAAACTTTAGAAATATTAGAAGGGGAAGTTAAAGATAAAAAAGAGATACTATTACCAAGAAATAAAGGCACCCGAAATATTATTCTTATTCAACCAAGGAATTTTTGTTCTGAAATTTACCCAAGAAAAGTTGGCAAACCTGAAAAAAATCCATTATGAAATTATTTTCTTGATAATCTTTTAGCATTCTTATCTCCAAACTTTTCTTTTAAATTTCTCAACTTTTTTAAAACTTTTTTTGGATTTATATGACCTTCTAATACTTTCAATAATTGCCCTTCAGAAACATCTACATCTAGTAAATTCGCGTTGAATCCTGGGAACCAGTGGCTTCCATTACCAAGCAATTGATATCTAGCTCTTGCATATCCTTCCATACCCAACCAATCAATTAAATTTGAAAGCCAAAGCAGAACAGGAATATTAATATTTCCAGGAGTATCTTCCCAACTTGGTAAATTTCTATTCCAATTTTGATGCCACTCTAAACCTAAGGAATTAATTGATTCCTGCCTTAATTTGTTAATTATCTTAGGCACATACTTCTCAGATTCTGATAACAACGAGACAGCTTCTAAATGCAGAGCAAAATCTGTCTCTTTTGCAATACCGACACTCAAAGTATGGACATTTTGATTTCTTAAGCAAAAAAGATCATTAAAAACTATAGGATGAAGTGGTTTACAAAATTCCAACATTTTTCTTGAGGGAGTATGAAGATGTCCCCCTTTATCAGTGGGACTTATTATGAAAACCCCGAGATCATGCTTATTGGCTAAATTAATAACCTTTGTATTTTCCTGATTAATGAAATACCAGTGCAAATTTACATAATCAAATAAGTTTGTTGATATGGCCTTTTCAATAAGTGAAGATTTTCCATGGGTTGAAAATCCAATAGATCCAATTAAATTTTCTTTTTGAAAATTCCTCAAAATATCAATGCAACCTCCATCTCGAATAGCCTGATGTAAATGTTCATCAGTATTGATACCATGTATTGCTAACAAATCAATTTTTTTAACTTTCAATTTTTCAATGCTAGATAATACATCCCTCTCAAAAATTTCCGGATCACTATTTGGTGGAACCTTTGTTTGGATTATATTTGGGATTTTCTTTGTATTTTTAAAACACATCCCTAATTGCACCTCAGAAGTTCCATAGTACTTGGCGGTTTCTACATGACTTAAGCCATATTGTGTTGCAAGATCTAATATATTTTCTACTTTATTTTGTTCTTCATATGAAACCTCAGAAAAATCTAATTGATCCCAACTTTTTTGAAATCTCATACCACCTAAAGATAAAACAGGAATCTTCAGATTGGTTCTACCAAATCTACGATATTGCATCTTTTTGATATTAGTGCTTATTCATTCTCGGTGGCTTTCCAAATGTTTGAAACATATCCCTATCGAGACTATTCTCTAAATCATCTAATTCTTCAAATTTAACCCAATGAATACAATCAACAGGGCATGTATCTATTGCTTCTTGTATGACATCAGAACTATCTCCATCTTGCCTAATAGCTCGACTTCTACCATGAAATTCATCAACAGTGAAAGTGTTGGAAGCGACGTGAACACAGTACTGACAACCAATACACTTTGCTTCATCAACCCATACAGCTTTTTCGGCTAACTGACCACCTAATACGGGTTCATACCCTGTAATCTCAATATTTTTTTCAGTATTATGAAATGGATCCGTAAAATCCATATCTTGCCATTAATTTTCCCACTTGGTTAAAACCAATTCAATAGAACCATCATTTTTATTTTTTTGCTCTACGATTTGGTATCCATCTTCTTGCGTTTTAGAAATGATTGTTTGGTAAGCATACATTTGTGTAACTTTTGAGATAAATCTTTCTACTGGAATCTCAAATTTCCATAGATCAAGGTCGGTAACTAATTCATATGCATTAGAATTGTTATCCCATTTAAATCCAACTTGGGTATCACCAGGTAAATTCATACTTATATCAACGGCTGTGAATTGACCTTTATATCCTTTTACAAACTTTTCTTCTTGATTAATACTATAACCGAAATGATTTAAGGCCTTAATTAGTGGCTCTACTTCTTTGAGCTGAGTTTTAATTTTACTAAAATGTGACATTAGATTCGTTATTTAATTGTGTAAGGTTTTCACTTTGATTAGAGATGAAAGCATCAGAAGTTTTATTTTTAACTGTTACTTTACCGAGAGCGTCTTCGAGATTTTTTGTAGCTTCATTGCATGAATTACCAGTAAATCCCTCAACAGTCTCCTCAACTCTTCCGTCTTGATGAATTTTGAATCTCAATGTTTTTTGAGGCATTAAATTCAAGTACTGAGTACTTTTACTTTATATAGAATAACGAAATTTTTTTGTTTCAGTTGGTACAAGTTAATTAATTTTAATTTTTATATTGAATATCTAATAAATAAAATTTTTCAGTAGGGTACTTTTAAAAAAAATTAAGAAATTTAGTTATAAAAGCCTTGCATCCCCATTGAATCCAAAGCAGTTTTTGCTTCTTCCATAACGGATGGTTCTTTGTCGAAAAGAGCTATCTTGGTGCATTCATCAACGAAACTTTCTTGAAATGTATTGTTTAGTTTTTCGTACAATCTACACAATGACCAGATGCAATTACTTCTTACACCTGATTCATTATCTATTTTTAAACTTATTAAAAGTTGTTCTGCAGCTAATTGAGCATTCTCCAAAGAGACATTTCCGATTTCAGCTAAAGAACTTGATGCCCATAACCTCACTGCGGCAACATCATTCTTCAAAGCATTTATTAATGGCTCCAAAACAATTTGATTATCGTAATTAGCCAAGCTCCATGCTGTAGCCCTTCTGACATAAGCATTATCATCAGTCTCCAACAAACTGACAAGTTTATCAACCGCGCTAGGACATGGATTTCGGCCTAAAGCATATACCACACTCATTCTTTCAACAGGACAAGGTTGATCAAGTAATGGTATCAAAAGGGGGAAAGATCTTGAATCTCTATATTCACAAAAAATTTTTAATCCCTGTATTCTTTCTTCTCTATTACCTTGTAGCATTTTTAATGCTTCATTGCACTCCTGAGTTACATTTAAACCTTTTGAAAAAGAATCTTCATCAATTTGCTCTAAAGGATCAATTTCAATTTCTAAGGCCAATTCTCTCGCTAAAACATCTGGATCAACAGCAATATCAACTAAGCTTTCTTTGTTAGGATCCTTTTTTTTTGTCATTATGAAAACTAAAAATATTAATTGATGGGAGCAGGAGACATCATATCTCCTGGCAACCAAATTCTTGCACTAACCGCAAAGAAGGCAATCCCAAAAAGAGAGACAATAGCGAAAGGTAAAATTTTTGTCTTAATAAAACCCAAAGATTTAAGATTAATTAACACAATAATAACCTGTTTAATATACTTTTAAATAATTTTTTTTAGATAAAATTATTTATTTTTTGCATTTTGTCTTAGCTGACCACATGCAGCATTTTTATCTAGACCTCTGCTTTTACGCAAGCTAACAGCAATGCCATTGTTGATAAGTCTAGATTGAAATAATTGGAGATTTTTTAAAGAGGTTCGTTTAAATTCAACCTCGTCAATTTGGTTATAATTTATTAAATTTACGTGACATTGAAACCCTTTTAGCAAATTACTCAATTCATAAGCATGTTCTAATTTGTCATTTACACCACTAAGCATTAGATATTCAAAACTTACCCTCCTACCAGTTTCTTTTACAAATTTCTTGCAGTCGTCGATTATATTTTTGATTTCATAGTTTTTTGCGCTAGGTATTATCGTCTCTCTTGTCTTTTGGTTTGAAGCATGTAAGCTAATTGCTAATGTAAATTGACAATTACCTAAAATTTGAAAAGACTTTGCTGATAATTTACCTATCATTTTTGGAACAGCCACTGTACTAACAGTTATCTTTCTCTGACTGATCTGAAAATCCTCATTTATAGATCTAATTGACAAAAGTAAGTCGTCAATATTCAGTAAGGGCTCGCCCATACCCATAAAAACAATATTAGTAACTTTTCTATTCATTTCGTTTTCAATAAATAGAATTTGATCTAAAATTTCGCTTGCTTTTAAAGATCTTTTCAAACCTTCCTTGCCAGTTGCGCAAAATTTGCAGTCCATTGGGCAACCAACTTGACTAGAGAGGCAAGCAGTTAGTCTTTTTTGAGTTGGTATACCCACGCATTCAATGCTCTCATTATCGTCTGTAGAAAGTAACAACTTTAGAGTACCATCGTTAGATAAGTTTCTTTCTTTAATACTTAGCTCACTTACTTTAAAACCATCATCCTTTAATTTGTTTCTAAAATCTAAAGGTAAGACTTCTATTTGATCTATATTTTTTTTCTTATTCCTGTAATTGTAAATCCAATTATAGATTTGGCGACCCCTAAAAGCAGCCTGACCATAATCTAAAGCCACATTTTCTAAATCTTTAACACTACTTCCAAGAAGGTTTTTCAAATTAAGTAGTCTTTATCGCAAAACTATTTTTACCATAACAGCAAACCATGTTTTAAAAAGAATTCTGTAAGAATAAGAGCAATAAAACCAATCATGGCCATTCTTCCATTAAGTCTTTCATTATAAAAATGGAATCCATAACGAGGTAATTTTCTTTTTGGGACAATCTCTGGCTTAATCATCACTCACTATTTTAAAAAGTTCATTCTAGTAACTAAAAATAATAATAGATAATATTTATTCATCAGACAGAAGCCCCTCCTCCTGCAAACCCTCCAATGCAGCAGGATCCGGTAATTGATCTTCAGAAAATTGATTTTCAGCATTAGGCCTTGCGAAGGCCGCAAAATTACTCGAAGAAGGATCTATTCCATGTCGATTTCGCGTTGTCTCCAAATCTTCATCACTAGGATCATCCAGTATTGCAGCAGAGCTTACGGCAGGTGTTTGTGGCATATCAACCGTATAATCTGGTCTTAAGTTCTGTGCTCTTCTATAACCACCAGATTCTTCTGCAAGGATATCGGGATGAGGGCCAGCCTCTGAAGATAATTCCTCTACAAAACCACTAAATCCTGTACCTGCAGGTATTAATCTACCGATGATAACATTTTCCTTTAAACCTCTTAACCAATCAGATTTACCTTCAATTGCAGCTTCTGTGAGAACTCTTGTTGTCTCTTGGAAAGATGCTGCTGAAATAAAGCTGTCTGTATTGAGAGAGGCTTTAGTAATGCCCAACAAAACAGGAGTAAATTCTGCTGGAGCTCCCCCTGTAATTGCCATTGCTTGATTTGTATCTTCCACTTGCCTGAGCTCTATGAGTTCACCAGGCAAAAGAGTAGTATCCCCAGCATCTTCTATACGGACTTTACTTGTCATCTGTCTAACAATAACTTCAATATGCTTATCATCGATTGCTACACCCTGAGACTTATAAACGTTTTGCACCTCGTTTACCATACTTCTTTGTAGTTTTGATATAGATTCTCGAGCTGCATCTATCAGAGGTTTTTGATCTTTTAAATCATTGAAAAAGCACTCTAGTAGTTCATGAGGATTGATTGGTCCATCAGTTAAAGATTCACCACCTGTAACTTGTTGTCCATCACTAACCATTATATTTTTTCCAATTAATAGTTGATATTCATTAACAAAATCATCTTTTTCAATAACCGATAAAGAAACAGATTCTTCATCATTACCTTTTTTAATCTGAGCAATTCCAGATTTTTTACATAAAATTGCAGAATCTCTGGGTCTTCTAGCTTCTAACAGCTCTTCAATACGAGGCAATCCTTGTACAATGTCCCCAGTTTTCTGCCTTTCAAAAACAAGCAAAGCCAAACCATCTCCCCTAAGAACTAAATCTCCGTCTTTAACATGTAAAACCGAATCAGGAGAAACCATATAAGGTCTACCAAGTCTTAAGGTTACTGAGCTGTTATTAACTTCTTCTATTTCTCCACATGAAGTTGATTTGACAGACTTACTAATAGGATCACCATCAACTACACGATCTCCAACTTCTACTACTGCTTTATCACTAATTTTAATTTCAATTTTATCTTCTTCTCTTTCAACAATTAACCTTCTTATGGGCTCATCGTCAACAACATTAGGCAATTGAACCAATCCCTTCTCTTTACAAAGAATCTGAGTAATAGCTATTACATCTCCTGCTTTTACTAATTGGTTATTTTTAACTTTAAGTTCTGTATGTGTAGAGCCATGACTGGAGTCAGATATAGTATCTCTTCTTACAAGAATAGACTCTAATATAACTAGATTTAATCTATTAATTGATGCATCATTTTTGTCTTGAATAGACTCGACATCAATAGTCATTTGAGGAGTAGCATCAAAGCTTTCAATACTTAAATATGTTTTAAGCAATTCAACTCCTTCAACTGATTTTATCAATTCACCGTCCTTATAGGTAAGCCTTTGGATAGCTTTTAAACCTAAATGTGGTCCTTTTTCCTGCTTGACATGTGATAGTTGGGGTAATTCCGCATTATCAGGAATAGTAAATTCTTCAACAGTTCTTAATAATAATCCTCGACATTTGGAGGTTTCTAATTTTTGAACAAATAAAATTTCTTTATTCTCGATACCATCTAAAATCTTTTCGCCTGGATTTACAAGATTTCCTTCTTCTGTAAATTTATTCAAAACTTCTTCATCATCGCACTCATGAAAAGTTCCATTTCTTACAGTTATTTCTCGAAGGATATCATTTTTTTGTGTAACAGTAACAATTCCCGATGTTTGACTAAAAATATCTTTTACAACTTCTGTTCCGGCTTCAATCCATTTCATATCTTCAATCATAAGAAGAGATATGTCCTTATTGATTTCATGTGTCTCTTGAGGAATCCAAAGCAATGTCCCACCTTGACTTACTTCAAAACCATTTTTAGATGATCTTGCTTTTTTCACACTTAAACCCGGAGCATATTTTACAAGACCACCAGTTTTTGTACGGAACCTTTCGTCCGTTAAATCTGCTATTACTTCACCATTACTAATTTTATTTCCAGGGGCAATATTTAACCTATAAGATGTACCATCATTAGATTCCAAATTATATATTTGACCTGAGTGAGTAGATTCTTCAATTAATTTATAATTTGTTAAAGACATTGAAGTAGTAACAATCTGAACTTCTCTTGAATCTCCTATTGATTCTCTCAATCGAATTTGTCCGCCAAACTCACTCGATTGACTTGCCTCAGCCAAAACAGTTCCTTCATCTACAGATTTTCCAGATGAAATAATCGGTCTCGCATTAGGTGGTAAGTTATAAACATCTCCAGCCAAAACCCATAATCTACCTAATCTTTGAGCTTTCAAAGTAATATTACCCTGCCTATCTGTTACCTCCTTTGGTTGAATAACCTTATCGTACCTAACTTGACCAGCCAAATCACAGATAACATCTTTTGTTGCTTTTTCAACACTCTTTTTTACGGCTCCAGCGGTAATCTGAGCGACAGTTATATCAGAATTAATTTCTTCACCGTCATCTACAAATAAAATCGAACCACTAGAAACTTCAATTTTTTGAGCTTTGCTAGAGTTATTTCCTTGAGGAACTATTTTTAGTGTGAAATCAATTTCCGCTTGTTTAGCTTCTACTCCATGTGGAGTTCTGTAACCTCTAACTTTTGCTTTTGAACTAAATTCAACTTTACCAGGAATTTTTGATCTTACAACTCCACTTTCAGCGGTTGATACACCTCCAGTATGGAAAGTTCTCATTGTCAATTGAGTTCCTGGCTCGCCAATAGATTGAGCAGCAATAATTCCAACTGCCTCACCTAAATCAACCAAATGATTATGAGCCAACGCCCATCCATAACACCTCCTACAAACCGATCTATTAGCTTCGCATGTTAATGGGGATCTTATTTTTACTTGATTAATAGATGCTTTTTCAATTTTTCCTGACAATACGGGATCAATTGCAGTATTTTGAGGAATAACAAGGTTTTCTTCATCATCAAAAATATCCTCAGCGGTAAGCCTACCAAGAAGCCTTGCTCCAAATTTACCATCTTCAGCTTGAACAATAATCGATCTTTCTGTTCCACAATCTTCTTCTCTAACAATTACATCTTGCGCGACATCAACTAATCTTCTAGTCAAATAACCAGAATCCGCAGTTCTTAAGGCGGTATCCACCAAACCTTTCCTTGCTCCATAAGAAGAAATTACATATTCAGTAACAGTGAGTCCTTCTCTAAAATTGGTTCTTATTGGTAAGTCAATAATTTCTCCTTGAGGATTAGCCATCAATCCTCTCATACCAACAAGTTGTCTTACCTGAGACATATTACCCCTTGCTCCTGAATTAGCCATCATCCACACAGAATTTAGAGGATCATTTTGATTAAAATTATTCTTAACCGCATCTACCAATCTTTCATTGGTTTCAGTCCAGGTATCTATAACTTTTGTGTGTCTTTCAACTTCGGTAATTTCCCCAAGTCTATAGCATTCTTCTGTAGCAGATATTTGCTCTTCAGCTTGACCTATTAAATCTTGTTTGGCTTCAGGAACTTTTAAGTCATCTACTGAGATAGAAACAGCTGCTTGGGTAGCATATTTAAATCCTAAGTCCTTTAAATTATCGGCCATGGCTGCAGTTACAGCAGTTCCATGAGTTTTATAAGACCAAGAGACTAAATTTTTTAAGGCTTTCTTATCAACTACCTTATTCTTAAATGATGGCGGAGTTTTAGCGAGAGCAGGCATGGTAATTGGATTATCCTTTTTTGAATTTTTAGTAGTTTTACGTACTCTGGATGTTTTTTTTGGTTTAGATGAAGTCATGATTTTTAAATAAATGAAAAATAGTTTTTAAAGATTACGTTTTAGATACTGAATCGATAATGGTATAGTTCATAACTACTCTCCCAACAGTTGTCAGCACATATCTACTTATTAGATTATTGTCAGAGTCAAATCTATCTCTTCTTAAATTCCAGATTTCTAATTTTGAGCCATCTTCTAGCTCTTGAGTTTTTCGTGGGCTTCGCATTTCATCTTCATCTTCAACATCTCCATTAAATCTAACCCAAACCCATTCATGTAGGCTAAGTCTTTTATCTTCAAAAGCAAAAATGACATCTTCTAATGAAGCAAAAGTAGTCTTATTTTCTCCGAATTCTGGTTTTTGATAATTTGGTTGCAGGGCCGTAAGATAATAAGATCCCAAAACCATATCTTGTGATGGAGTCACAATTGGTTCCCCAGTTGCTGGAGAAAGAATATTATTACTGGCCAACATAAGCATGCGTGCTTCAGTTTGTGCCTCTAAAGCTAAAGGAACATGAACTGCCATTTGGTCTCCATCAAAGTCAGCATTGAATGCAGGACAAACTAAAGGATGAAGTTGTATTGCCCTACCTCCAACTAATTTGGGTTCAAAAGCTTGAATTCCCAAGCGGTGCAGCGTAGGTGCTCTATTTAAGAGAATTGGATGGCCTTCAATAACTTCCTGAAGTACCTGCATAACTTCATCATCGGCTTTTTGTATTAATTTTTTCGCAGCTTTAATATTATTCACAATATTTTGTCTTATTAATCGATGAATTACAAAAGGTTGAAAGAGCTCTATCGCCATTTCTTTTGGGAGACCACACTGATGCATTTTTAATTTAGGACCAACAACTATTACAGATCTTCCTGAATAGTCAACGCGCTTTCCAAGAAGATTTTGTCTAAATCTTCCTTGTTTTCCTTCAATTATGTCACTTAGGGACTTAAGAGCTCTATTATTTGCTCCAACCACAGTCCTTCCTCTCCTTCCATTATCTATAAGAGCATCAACTGCCTCCTGTAGCATTCTTTTTTCATTTCTTACTATAATTTCAGGAGCTAAAATTTCTTGAAGCCTAGCTAGTCTATTATTTCTATTTATAACTCTTCTGTATAAATCGTTTAAATCTGAAGTTGCGAATCTTCCCCCATCAAGCTGAACCATAGGTCTAAGATCAGGAGGTATAACTGGGATTGCATCTAAAACCATCCATTCTGGTTTTGCATTAGTTGCAATGAAATTATCAATAACTCTTATCCTCTTTATAAGTTTTGCTCTCTTTTGCCCTTTACTATTAGTAATTTCTTCCCTAAGCTCCTCAGCGACCTGATTTAAATCAAGGTCCTCAAGTAATTGCTTCAGTGCCTCAGCACCAATTCCAACATAAGGTTCATTTTCGATAGTTGAATCTTCAGCATAGATTTCATCTTCAATTTCCAGCCACTCATCCTCAGTAAGTAATTGCTTATATTTAAGTTCTTTATGATCACCTGGGTCTAAAACGACATAACAATTAAAATAAACTATTTGTTCTACATCTCTAAGCGGAATATCCAAAAGTATCGCAACGTAACTAGGAATACCTTTCAAATACCAAACATGGGAAACCGGCGCAGCGAGTTTTATATAGCCCATCCTATGTCTTCTAACTCTACTTTCAGTTACTTCAACCCCACATCTCTCACAAACAATACCACGATGCCTTACCCTTTTGTACTTTCCACAATGGCATTCCCAATCTTTAGATGGCCCAAAAATCTTTTCACAAAACAATCCATCCATTTCTGGTTTCAGTGTCCTGTAATTGATAGTTTCAGGTTTAGTAACTTCACCAACTACTTGTCCATTGGGTAATGTCCTTTGACCCCAATCCATTATTCTTTGTGGAGAAGCTATTGAAATTTTGACGTAATCAAAGTGATTTTCAGTTCTTAAGTTGCTGTTTGTCATTTTTAGTGAATTTAAATTAAAAGGTTTTAATTGAGTATTTAATCTTCCTCATATTCTGAAGTTCCTAGTGACTCGTAAGTCGGCCTTGATGGAGTATTTCTTCTTGGATTGATGTCTTGCATTAAATCAACCTCTTTTCCTTCATCTGTATAAACCCCTATATCCAAGCCTAGAGATTGTAATTCCCTCATAAGAACTTTAAATGACTCAGGAGTACCAGGCCTCGGAATTGGTTTTCCTTTTACGATTGCATTAAGAGCTTCATTTCTTCCTTGCATATCATCAGATTTAACTGTTAACAATTCCTGAAGAGTATAAGCGGCTCCATATGCTTCAAGAGCCCATACTTCCATTTCTCCAAGCCTTTGTCCACCTTGCTGAGCTTTACCACCTAATGGTTGCTGTGTGACCAAAGAGTAAGGGCCAGTAGATCTAGCATGAATTTTATCATCCACCAAATGAACTAGTTTGAGGAAGTGAGAGTATCCGACAGCGACTGGCTGATCAAAGGGTTCGCCTGTTCTGCCATCTTTTAGTAATAACTTTCCAGGATCTTCAGGATTATAAACCCATGCTTTACCTGGCTGTTTTGCAGCTTCCTCTAAAAATGCTTGAACAGTTTGATGTGATTTTTCAGCTCCATACATTTCATCAAATGGAACAACCTTGACCCGACAATTTAAGTTGGAGGCTGCCCAGCCCATCAATAATTCAAAAACTTGACCTACATTCATCCTACTTGGAACTCCTAAAGGATTAAGAACTATGTCTACAGGCGTTCCATCAGGTAAATAAGGCATATCTTCTCTTGGTAAGATTCTGCTAATAATTCCTTTATTTCCATGCCTCCCAGCCATTTTGTCACCTACTTGAATTTTCCTTCTCTGTGCCACATAAACTCTAACAACCATGTTGGCTCCTGGAGGTAATTCATCGCCTTGTTCTCTTGTATAGATGCGAACATCCAAAACTCTTCCCTTCTCAGTTTTAGGTACTCTGAGGGAATTATCTCTAACATCTCTAGCCTTTTCTCCGAAAATAGCTCTTAACAGTTTTTCTTCAGGTGGTTGATCTGATTCCCCTTTTGGAGTCACTTTTCCTACAAGAATATCCCCACTCTCGACAAAAGCACCAATCCTAATAATTCCCATCTCATCAAGATTATTCAAGCTTTCTTCCGAGATATTAGGAATCTCTCGAGTGATTTCTTCAGGTCCTAGCTTCGTTTGTCTTGCTTCAATTTCATATTTTTCAATATGTACTGAAGTATATAAATCATCAGTTACCATCCTCTCGCTAACAAGTATTGCATCTTCGTAGTTGTATCCCTCCCATGGCATGTAGGCAATTAAAACATTTTGGCCAAGAGCTATCTCTCCTCCTTCACACGCGGATCCATCTGCTAAAACCTGACCAGATATAACTCTATCTCCAATTTTCACTATGGGTCTTTGGTTAAGGCAAGTATCTTGATTTGATCTTTGATATTTCTGAAGATAATGAAAATGTTCATTACCATCCTCATCTTTAACGACAATCTCATTAGCGTCTACATAAGATACAGTTCCATTAACTTTTGTTATAGGAACCATTCCTGAATCTCTAGCCACTTGCGATTCTAAACCTGTACCAACTAAAGGACGTTCCGGCCTAAGCAATGGAACAGCTTGGCGTTGCATATTTGATCCCATGAGAGCTCTATTTGCATCATCATGTTCCAAGAAAGGAATAAGTGAAGTAGCAACTGAAATTACCTGAACTGGAGAAAGTTGAACGTAATCAACTTGATAAGGAGGAACTTTTTCAAAATCCTGTCTATATCTTACTGGTATTAGACTTGCAAGTATATTGCCTTCCTTGTCGGTTGCTACGTCTCCTGGGGCCACCCTACACTCATCTTCTAAATCGGCAGAAAGATAAACAGGATTACCTTTTTTATTAACTTTGCCTTTATGAACTTCCCAAAAAGGTGTTTCAATAAAACCATACTCATTAACTCTTGCGTGGGTAGCTAAAGAATTTATAAGTCCTGCATTAGGGCCTTCAGGAGTCTCGATAGGACATAATCTTCCATAATGTGAAGGGTGTATATCTCTAACCGCGAAGCCTGCTCTTTCTCGAGTTAAACCTCCTGGACCTAATGCAGAGATTCTTCTCTTATGTGTTAATTCAGCTAGAGGGTTAGTTTGATCCATGAATTGACTTAACTGACTGGAGCCAAAAAATTCCTTTATAGCGGCAACTAAAGGTTTCGGATTGACTAGTTGAGCAGGAGTTAAAGAATCTGTTTCTCCCACAGTCATTCTCTCTTTGATAATTCTCTCTAAACGATTAAGTCCAACTCTTACTTGATTTTGAAGAAGTTCTCCTACAGATCTAACCCTTCGATTACCTAGGTGGTCAATATCATCCAAACTGGCGCCGCCAATATCCAATTCTAGGTTGATTAAATAATCAATTGTGGAAAGAACATCTTCGTGGGTAAGTGTTCTCACATCATCTGGTACGGTAAGTCTCAATTTTTTATTTATTTTATATCTACCAACTCTGCCTAAGTCGTATCTTTTGGGATCAAAAAATCTACTATGCAATAGTTGTTGTCCGCCTGAGACGGAGGGTGGTTCACCAGGACGTAGCTTCTTGTATAGCTCGAGCAATGCCTGATCTTCTGAATTTATACCCTCGTCATTGGCTGACTCAATTGAGTTTTGATAAAACTCTGGATGCCTAAGTTTATCGACCACATCATTATCTGAGAGACCCATCGCTCTCATAAGAACATGAGCATTAATTTTTCTAGTTTTATCTACTCTCACGTAAAGTAAATTATTTTTATCAGTCTCGAATTTTAACCATGCACCTCTATTAGGGATAACGCTTGCATTGTAAGTTCTTCGACCATTTTTATCGAGTTCATCCTTGAAATAAACTCCGGGACTTCGAACAATTTGATTAACAATAACTCTTTCGGCACCATTAATAATGAAAGTTCCTCTTTCAGTCATTAATGGTAATTCGCCAATAAATACTTCTTGTTCTTTAATTTCCCCTGTCTCTTTATTAATTAACCTGCAAGTTACATACATTTGAGATGCAAATGTAGCATCTCTTCTTTTGGCTTCCTCAACGTCATGTCTAGGTCTTTTTAACCTGTACTCTTCACCAATAAAATGTAATTCTAATTTACCTGTGTAATCAGAAATGGGGGAAAAATTTTGTAGTTCTTCTATTAAACCCTTTTCCAAAAACCATTTAAAGCTTGCTCTTTGTACTTCAACTAAATCTGGTAGATAAGTAGCCGTTTTTGCTACCTGTAAAGCGCTACTGCTCATCCAAGAAAACCTGCGATTTTGTGAGATTTACTATTTACTTTTAATCTACTCAATATTTAGTTCTTCAACTTTTCAATTGATACGAGATTAACCTTTAGATCTCGATTTCAACAAATAACAAATTTAATGAATAAGAATTAAATTTCAATTAATGCCGATAAATCATTGAATGCGTAAGTTAAAGCTAAAAAATTAAGAAAAATATCCAGTAATTCCTTATAATAACAGCTGCTACGTCATATTAACAAGTTAAATTTAAACAAATCTTCAGCATTCTTAGATGACTCTTTAGCAATTGTGCTTAATTCAGTGGATCGTAAATTTGCCATAAAATTAGCAACATTTTCAACAAATGCAGGTTCATTTCTTTTACCCCTATGAGGGACCGGGGCTAAAAATGGTGAGTCAGTTTCAATTAAGTATTTATCGTTTGGGACAATTTTGGCACACTCATGAATTTCATGCGCTTTTGGAAAAGTTACTATTCCACTAAAGCTGATGTAAAAACCTAGATCCAAGAATTGAATCATTTCTTTTGGGGTTCCTGTCCAACAATGAAGTACACCATTAGGACATTTTCCTTTATTTGAGAGATCACAACATATCTCAATCATTTCATTAGCGGCATCTCTGCAATGGATAATTACAGGCAACTTAAGTTCATAAGCTAATTCCATTTGCGGGATAAGTGCTTCAATTTGCTGAGTTTTATTTTGATTTTTAAAAAAATCCAAGCCTAATTCCCCAATAGCTACAACTCTTTTATCTTCTTGAGCTGATTTTTTTAAAAGCGATTTTGAATTTTTTTTCCATTTTTTTGCTTCTAGTGGATGCAAACCAACTGAATAGTAAATTTCATCAAATTCATGAGAAATTTTTTTCAACTTTGGAATTTCCGTTAATTCACAACAAGCATGTACTAATTTTTTTACACCTCTTGAACGCAATCTTAAAACAACATCTTCAAGATCTTTTTCGAAATTTTCAAATATTAAATGACAGTGGGAGTCTATGAGTTCGATATCGCTCATAATTTTGATCTCACTTTTTACTTTGTGGTAAGTGTAGTTTTTACAAAATTGTTGATTTTAGATTTTTTATTAGCACCATTATTCTTATGAAGAACATTTTTTTTAACTGCTTTATCAATTAAGCTAAAAGCTTTGTTTAGACTTGTTTTAACTAAATTTTTATTATCCTCATTAGGGTTTTTTTTATAATTTTCGCAATTCTCTAAGGTTTTTTTGGTTAAAGTCCTGACAGTAGATTTATATGACTTATTTATTAAACGATTTCTTTCGGCGATTTGTATTCTCTTTTTTGCTGATTTGTTATTTGCCACAGAGTGTACATTAGTAGAAGATTATCATCATAACAAATAAATCGACGACTTATCAATCATATATAATTTAGAAAGTTATTAAATTGGGTTTTGAGCCTTTCAATTTAAAAAAAATTAAGCATATGAAGATAATAAATAATAAAAAAGAAGCTATTGAAGAATTAAAAAGAATTTCTGCTCGAACTAATTCAGAAAACAATAATACGATAAATAAAGTTGTTGAAGAAATTCTTCAAGAAGTAAAAATTTCTGGAGATTTAGCAGTAGCAAAATATACAAGAAAATTTGATGGTTTCAACCCTGACCCCATGCAAGTGAGTGCGGATCAAATAAAGAATGCATGGGATGAAATTGATAACAATTTGAAGTGCTCACTTGAGATAGCTCATAAAAGAATTCAAAAATTCCATGAAAAAGAAATTCCTCAATCTTTCAGCATAAAAGGTGAATATGGTGATACAGTCCAAAGAAGATGGAGACCTGTTAAAAATGCAGGTATTTATATTCCTGGAGGTAGAGCTGCTTATCCAAGTACCGTCTTGATGAATGCAATACCTGCAAAAGTAGCAGGAGTAAAAGAAATTATAATGGTATCTCCTGGTAATCAAAAAGGGGAAATAAACAAAACTGTATTAGCTGCAGCTTACTTATCAGGGATCAATAAAGTATTTAGAATTGGAGGAGCACAAGCAATTGGTGCTTTAGCATTTGGCACAAATCAAATCAATAAAGTTGATGTTATTTCAGGTCCAGGCAATATCTATGTTACGACCGCGAAAAAACTCATTTATGGCTCTACAGGAATTGATTCTTTAGCTGGTCCAAGTGAAATATTAATCATTGCAGATGAAAAAGCTCAAAGCACACTTATAGCATCTGATCTTTTAGCGCAAGCAGAACATGATCCTCTAGCCTCATCAATACTTCTAACTACATCAAAGAACCAAGCGAAAGAGGTTTTAGAAGAACTTTACAAAAAAATAGATGATCATCCAAGAAAAGAAATTTGCAAGCAATCTATAAAAAATTGGGGGTTAATTGTGATTTGCGAGAGTTATGAATCATGTATTGAATTAAGCAATAACTTTGCCCCAGAACATCTAGAAATTCTTACTAAAGATTCAAAAAAAATTCTTGCAGGAATAGAGAACGCAGGAGCGATATTTTTAGGGAAATGGACGCCAGAAGCCGTTGGAGATTATCTTGCTGGACCAAATCATACTTTACCCACATCAGGGAATTCTAGATTTAGCGGTTCTTTGGGGGTTGAAACTTTTATGAAAAATACTTCAATAATAGAATTTAATGAAGAAAGTTTAAAAGTTAATAGCCTTGACATTATTAATCTTGCTAAAAGTGAGGGTTTACATAGTCACGCTCACTCAGTGCAAATAAGATTTGAAGATTAGCTAGCTCTTGAGGGTGAATAAACCACAGGAGTGTTGTTTTCAATTTTTCCAACTAATACTTTGTCTGTAAGATCAACGAATAATCCATTTTCTAATACGCCTGGAATATTATTAATCTTCATTTCAATATCTTTTGGATTCTTAATACCATCATCAAATAATACATCTAAGACAAGGTTGCCTTGGTCAGTAACAATTGGTCCAGCTTTTTTCTTAGCCATTCGTAAAGATGAACTGCCATTCATTTCTGAAATTGCTTCCTGAACTTGCTTCCAAGCATTAGGAAGAACTTCTACAGGTAAAGGAAAAGATAGATTTAAATTTTGTACAAGTTTAGTTTCATCAACAACAATCAGCAATTGATCAGATTTAGATGCTACTAACTTTTCTCTCACATGGCACGCTCCTCCTCCTTTAATCAATTGAAATCCTGGATCAACTTCATCTGCTCCATCAATAGCTAAATCAATTTGAGATACAGAAGCTAAATCGATAAGCGGGATATTCAGTTCAAGCGCTAAAACTTCTGATTGAAAAGAAGTTGCAACACCTTTTATATTTTTGAGTTTCCCAGAACGCATTTCATCCGCAAGGCTTTTTATCATTAATGCAGCTGTAGATCCAGAACCTAATCCAAGAATCATGTCACTCTTTACTTCCCTTATTGCTGCATCAGCAACTACTTGTTTCATTTGAGTTTGTGAATCCAAAATCTTTTTCTCTAATAGTTATAGATTATTAAATTTCAATGGGGGCTTTATGTCAAACCTGGGAGAGGTTCTGGTTTGATATTTATCTGCATCTCTTTATTATCTCTCAAAATATTTAAAAGAAATACTTTTCCTATCTGAGCTTTTTCTACTTCATCAAGTAAAGTTTTAGGCTCATTTATAGAAATATTTTCGGCTGCTATTACTAAATCGCCTCTTCTTAAACCAGCTTTTTCAGCGGGGCTATTTGGTATTACTGATTGAATTAGAGCTCCATTTCTTTCTGGTAATTGAACTAAAGAATTGGGATCTTGATTATGTTCTTTAGCAATTCTAGGATTTAAAGAAATTAATTGTACCCCTAAATATGGATGAATAACTTCCCCATTTTTGAGTAGCTGATCAGAAACACTTTTAGCTAGATTAATGGGAATCGCAAAACCTAAACCAGCTCCGGGGCCACTTCTTACTAATGTATTTATTCCAATTACCTCGCCATTGGAATTTATTAGTGGTCCCCCAGAATTTCCTGGATTTATTGCCGCATCAGTCTGAATAAGATCCAACCTTTTATCTGAAAAACCTAAACTATTAATATCTCTATGGAGGCTGCTTACAATCCCTAATGTAACTGTTTTTTCAAGACCATAGGGAGTACCAAGAGCTATTGCCCAATCCCCAACTTCAAGATCTTCAGAATTTCCAAGTGGGGCAAAACCAGAATAAGTATCTTCATCAATTTTCACTAAAGCAAGATCAGTTACTGTATCCGTGCCCAGAACTTCACCATCACAAATAGATCCATTTGCCAGAGTAACTGAAACATTATCGACTCTTTCTACGACATGAGCGTTTGTAAGAATCAAGCCATTCTCATTAATGAGAACACCAGAACCTTGTCCTCTCTCCCTTTCAGGAGTAATACCTTGCTCGCCAAGTAAATCCCTTAATAAAGGATCAAGTAAAGTAGGATCAAATTGTTGCCTCTCAACCAAGCGCTCAGTGTCAATTTTTACAACTGCAGGGCCAATATTTTTAACTGCGGATGATACGAAATTATGACTTTCAGAAGAAGTTAAAGCTAAAACTTCAGCATCTTGAAAGAAATTGAGTATGCAAAAACAAATAACAATGAATATATGGATTAAATTAGTAAATTTAATCTTGAGATACTTCATTTAATTAATAATTTTTGAATTTATTTAATAAATCTAATTGAAGAAAGGGATTATTGTTGTTTTTTTGTTTACATCCATAAAATGCAAACTTTTAAATTTTTCTATAGAAAAAACTTCTTAATGTGTGAAAATAAATTTTAAATAAATTATTAATAAATTTGAATAAAGAAAACAAAAGTAAACTAGAGGCTTTATTAGAAAAAGTTGCTAGTGAGCGGGATTTAGAAGTCTGCAGTTTAAAAATACAAACTAATCAAAATCCAATTGTTATTGAAATAACCATAAGAAAAACTAATGGGGATGACATTTCCTTAGATGATTGTGCGCTGTTTAATACCCCAGCATCTGACGAAATAGAAAAATCAAATCTTTTAAATTGTTCATATGTGTTAGAAATAAGTAGTCAAGGGGTCAGTGATGAACTAACCTCAGAAAGAGACTTCAAAACTTTTAAAGGTTTTCCAGTTAATGTTGAGTTAAACCAAAAGAATTCAAAAATAAAATTTCTGAATGGTTTACTTTATGAAAAGTCTAAAGATTATTTAGCCATTAACATAAAAGGTAAGATTAAAAAAATCCCTTTTGATGAAGTTCTAAAAATTAGTCTTTGTACATTAAAAGATTAATTATTTTCAATCATTATTCAATTTCCCATCATAGATGGCATTAGTTATTCTCCCAGGTTTAAACAATCTCATTGAAGACATTAGTGAGGAAAAAAAGTTACCTCCTAATATCGTGGAATTAGCCTTACGCGAAGCTCTATTAAAAGGATACGAAAAATATAGAAAAACTTTTTACATTGGAGTTAACCAAGATCCATTTGATGAAGAATATTTCAGTAATTTTGATGTTGGACTAGATCTAGATGAAGAAGGTTATAGGATATTATCGAGTAAAATAATTGTTGAAGAAGTTGAGAGCGAAGATCATCAAATATCTCTTGTAGAAGTTAAGCAAGTAGCTGAGGATGCTCAAATAGGTGACACAGTTGTTTTAGATGTTACTCCAGAAAAAGAGGATTTTGGGCGAATGGCTGCTTCAACAACAAAGCAAGTTTTAGCCCAAAAATTAAGGGATCAACAACGAAAAATGATCCAAGAAGAATTTGCGGATTTGGAAGACCCTGTTTTAACTGCAAGAGTTATAAGATTTGAAAGACAATCAGTCATTATGGGAGTTAGTTCGGGTATTGGTAGACCTGAAGTAGAGGCCGAACTTCCCAAGAGAGATCAATTACCAAATGATAACTATCGAGCAAATGCTACTTTCAAAGTATTTTTGAAGGAAGTTAGCGAAATTGCAAGAAAAGGGCCGCAACTATTTGTAAGTAGAGCAAATGCTGGTTTAGTGGTTTATTTGTTTGAAAATGAAGTCCCAGAAATTCAAGAAGGTACAGTGAAAATTGTTGCTGTTTCAAGAGAAGCCAACCCTCCTTCAAGAGCTGTTGGACCAAGAACAAAGGTAGCTGTTGATAGTGTCGAAGAAGAAGTGGACCCTGTAGGTGCCTGTATTGGAGCTAGAGGAGCAAGAATTCAACAAGTAGTAAATGAATTAAGAGGAGAAAAAATTGATGTTATTAAATGGTCATCTAATCCAATTCAGTATATTTTAAACTCTTTAAGTCCCGCGAAAGTCGATCAAGTAAGACTTGTAGACCCAGCAGGGCAACATGCGCACGTACTAGTTCCTCCTGATCAATTAAGTCTCGCAATTGGAAGAGAAGGTCAAAATGTAAGACTTGCCGCAAGATTAACTGGTTGGAAGATTGACGTTAAAAACTCACATGAATACGATCAGGAAGCAGAAGATGCTGCCGTCTCTGAATTAATCATTCAAAGGGAAGAAGAAGAGAATCTCCAGAGAGAAGCTGAACTAAGATTAGAAGCAGAACAAGCTGAGCGTGCTGCTGAAGATGCAAGATTAAGAGAGCTTTATCCCCTTCCCGAAGACGAAGAAGAATATGGAGAGGAACAATACGAAGGAGAAGATTTCACAGATAATGATCCATTAGAGACTATTCAAGATACTGAGATATCTGCCAAAGAGGAGAAAAAACGGTGATTCATCAAATCCCTGTTTTGCGTGTATGCATTTCATGTAGAAAAACATATGACCGGAAAGATCTTTTAAAGATTACTAAAGATTACAAACAAGGCATCATGCTTCAAAGGGGAATGGGGAGATCAGCTTACATTTGCAAGTCAAAAAAATGCTACACAGATTCCAAGATCAAAAAAAAGCTTCAAAAAGCTTTAAAAACTTCTTTAGAACCTGAATTTGTTGAAATTTTTGAAAAAGAAATTGCAAGCTACAATAACTATCCCCATTAAGGGAATATAATTAAATTAAATCCTCTTCAATTTCAAAAGAGTACAAATCAGATTAAATGACTATCAGCGATAAAATCAGAATTTACGAACTTTCCAGAGACTTAAATTTGGAAAATAAAGATGTACTGGATGCCGCTCAAAAACTTTCAATTTCAGTAAAAAGTCATAGCAGTTCTATTAGTGCAGAAGAGGCAAAAAAAATTAAAAATCTTATTAATAAAAAAAATTCAGATAAAAAAATACTTTCCATTAATAAACCTTCAATTAAAAAAGATAATTTCAACAAAAACAAAGAAGATAAATCTACTTTTATTTCTTCTAAACAAGGGAAACCTTTAAAAGATAATTCAAACATAAAACCCTTATTGATAAAACCACTTAACAAGCCTGAAAGTGTAAAAATAATTTCAAATCAACTTCAAAATCCCAATAAACCTAATGATTCTTCGACAAGATCGGGTTCAAGGAGCCCTTCCATTGCCAACTGAATATCTTCTAAGAGTTTATAAATTACTTCATATTCTCTTATATCTACATCATTAGCATCAGCTGCTCTCTTCGCGCCAGAAGCCAATGAGGTGTTAAATCCAATAATTACTGACCCAGATGCAGCAGCGAGATCGATATCTGTCTCAGTTATTTCTCCGGGAGCAGAAAGTAGGACTCTTACTTGAACTTCATTTTTTGGTAATTGTTCTAGTGATCCTAATATCGCTTCAACACTACCTTGAACATCAGCCTTGAGAATTAAGTTTAACTCCTTGAGTTCTCCATCATTTGCTTGATTTGATAAGGATGATAAGCTGACTCTTCTAGAGGCCATTTGCTGAGCTAATTTTGTGGCTCTAGCATCTGTTGCCCTTTCTCCGACGATGGCTCGACCTGTTTTCTCATCAGGGTAGACTTCGAATTCATCGCCTGCAGTGGGTACTTCACTGAATCCTAGCGCTTCCACTGGGAATGATGGCCCTGCTTCTCTGATTCTATTGCCATGTTCATCAACCATTGCTCTAATTTTTCCAAGGACTGAACCCGCAGCTAAAACATCTCCAGATTTCAAGGTCCCATTTTGTACTAACAAAGTAGCCACAGGTCCTTTTGCTTTGTCTAAGTGGGCTTCAATAACAGTACCTTTTGCAAATCTATCAGGGTTAGCTTGTAGATCTTCTACCTCTGAAACTAATAAGATCATTTCGAGTAATTTATCAATGTTTTGTTTTTTGATAGCACTTACTGGAACCATCACTGTATCGCCTCCCCAATCTTCAGCAATTAAATCTTTTTCTGATAGTTCCTGCTTTACTCTGTCTGGAGAAGCCCCTTCTTTGTCAATTTTATTTATTGCAACAACTATTGGTACTTTTGCAGCTTTTGCATGACTTATAGCTTCTAGTGTTTGAGGTCTGCAACCATCATCTGCAGCAACTACAAGAACAGCTACATCCGTAACCTTTGTACCCCTTGCTCTCATTGCAGTAAAGGCTTCATGACCTGGGGTATCAAGAAAAGTTAATTTTTTCTTTTGAGATTCATGTTCAAATTCAACTTGATAAGCTCCTATGTGTTGAGTGATGCCACCTGCTTCACCCGAAGCTACTCTTGCTTCTCTTATGGAATCTAAAAGACTTGTTTTGCCATGATCTACATGACCCATCACTGTAATAACAGGCGGTCTTCTTATTAGATTATCAATATCATCAGATTCAATCATATCAACTGTTTTCTCAGCAGCTTCTTGGATATCATCTTGTAAAACAGGCACTCCAAATTCTTCTGCTACTGTTTCAATAGTTGCTAGGTCAAGTGATTGAGTAACAGTTGCCGTTATGCCTTTGAAGAAAAGAGATTTTATAATTTCGGAACTTTCTAAGCTTAATTTATCAGCTAATTCTTGAACAGTTAAATTATCTTCGGGAACTATTATCATTTCAGGCCTTATTTGTTTGGCCTCTTTAGCAGCCTTTAATTCCATTGCTCTCCTTTTCTGCCTTTGTCTTGTGGTCTCTTTTTTCTTCTTCTTAAATTGTTTGATAGATTTTTGAGATTTAGTTTCTTCAGACTTTTCTTTCTTAGGACGCGCCAGACTTGCTGATAAAATTGAAATTTTCTCTCCTGAATATCCACTGGTTTCAGATGTTAATGAATCATCATTTTCACCAATAATATGCACTTTCTGCCTTTGTTTTTGAGGATTTTTACTTCTTAATGCTTCAAGTTTTGCGCTATCATCCCAGTCTGTCTTTCCAGGTTTCTTTGAACTATTTGAAAATGTTCTATGAGGAGGTTTTTTGGAACTTGGAGTAGAATTTGGACGACTATTAGGCGCTTTCGCCTTCTGCTTAGGTGCATCGATATTTTGTTTTGCATTATTCTTTATACCTAGTTTGTCTTTCTCAGAGTTATTATTTTTTTGAAGTTGTAAAAGTTCGTTAGGTGATACTGGTTTCCTTATCCCAGAGGAATTTTGGCTATTGAATTTAGAACCAGGCCTATTGGCCATGCCAGGTCTGTTGGAAGAACTAGGTCTATTGGGATTGCCTTGCCTATTAAATGAGCCGGGTCTACCTTGATCTGAAGGTTTATTTCTTAAACCAGGCCTATTTGGCATACCAGGTCTATTGGGATTGCCTTGCCTATTTAATGAGCCAGGTCTGCCTTGATCTGAAGGTTTATTTCTTAAACCAGGCCTATTTGGCATACCAGGCCTGTTGGGAGAACCAGGTCTGTTTGAGGTAGTTTGTTTAAAAGCAATGTTTTGCTTATTATTTTGCTTATTAGAGTTTATTTTTGGATCTTCTCTTCTTATTGGAGCTCCTACGAGCTCAGGGGTTTTCATTCTATTATTAAAATTTTTTGTTTTAGGTTTGTTAGCATTTTGATCAGGTTTGTTTTGTAGTCGTCTTTTATCCCCTGCACTAGAGATGTTCTGGGAAGATTCATTAGACTTAACATTATTATTTATATTTTTAGGCTTTGCAATTAATTGAATAGGTGGTTTTGCCGGACTTTTAATAGGTGTGGTTTTGTTATTTTCGAAAGTTTTTTTATCTTGGTTTAAATTCTGTGAAGGTTTACTATTTGTATTTGTAAGATTTGCTCGAGATTGTGGACTATTAAGAATATTAGGTTTATTGGGATTTTGAAGTTGATTTGAAATTATTTTTACACTTTCAGGCTTGTTAAG
>CVSY01000067.1:0-516 GCA_001180285.1 Prochlorococcus marinus
AGCCGTTGAATGAAAGGGCAATGTCAAAAACAAAGTTGATAATAATAATTTCTTTATTTTTGCAAATTTCACTATAAAAATTTAAAAACTTAAGACAATATTACCATAAAATCTAGTTTCGCATTCGTTGTTAGGACAATGCTCTTTTGCATATTTAGGAAATCCTTTTATAAAGTCAGTTGCTAATATTGATAAAGTTAAATTTTTATCTTTAAAAGGTTTTATTGAAAATCCAGAGCCATAGCTATATCCAAACCATTCGCTAATAAAAGTTAACCTATCATTGGGTGCAATAGCAATAGATCCAATTGGCCCCCAGCTACAGTTATTATGTATATCACCAGTTAAATTGGGTTTACCCAAACATGGGGTTCTCCATAGAAATCCATTGCCTTTATATCCATAAAAATCAGAACCTATTCCAATGTTAAGGAATAACAAACTTGGATTATTTTTATTAGATGAACCTAATTTCTTAAATGTACTTCCTATTAAATAAAAATTTCTTCCTAAATC
>CVSY01000068.1:0-251 GCA_001180285.1 Prochlorococcus marinus
TTTACTATGCTTTGATCTTCATCTTTACTTAAGAGGAACTTTAATAGTTTTTTAAATAATAAGAAACCTTTTTCAATTCTTTTTGGACCTAAAATTGAAAGCAAAATTACTAAAATTATGAATATTTCAGGTGAATTTAAACCTAATAGTTTCATAAAATTGCATATTCTATTTATATTTTAGTACATGCTAAAAATTTAATCTAATTATTCTCAAAAGTTGGTAAATAGAGTTCCCTATTTGATGCAATT
>CVSY01000069.1:0-326 GCA_001180285.1 Prochlorococcus marinus
TATTTTTAATTATTTAATTTATTAGATCTAAAAACAAACCATCCTATATCCTTTAGAGATGAGTCACTTTTTTCCAAAATGTATTCATTGCTTTGTTGGAGGCAATCATAAGTAAAAGTACCATCTTTGTCTTTATATTTAGTGAAAATTAAATCTGGTCCCATCTCTATTAGAGCACTACATAATTCATTGCTTTTTGTCATCACATAATTAAATTTTAAATTAGGCATTTTCTCTAATATTGCATCTAATTTACCCTGAGAAATATTTCTATAAACTGCAGCCAAAGGAAATCCATGTCTTGATTCAGAAAGTTTCCAATGAAA
>CVSY01000070.1:0-274 GCA_001180285.1 Prochlorococcus marinus
TGGCAAAACCCAAGTTGTTATATAAATGACTTAGAAGATTATATGTCTACTTTCATTAATACAAAAAATCTTCTTCCTAAAAATATTGAACCAAATAAATATATAACAATACATATAAGAAGAGGAGATTATTTTATGAATCAAGAAACTATGTCTACCTATTTCAAAAGATTTTCTCCTATTAAGTTCATAATTTTATCTATACAATTCTTATCTCAAGAATATAAAAATATGCCCATTTACCTACTATCAGATGACAAATCATGGAGAGTAA
>CVSY01000071.1:0-240 GCA_001180285.1 Prochlorococcus marinus
CAGAAAAAACTAAATAAATTAACAACTAAAATTACTTCCCCTGAATATTCACCTAGTTTTATGGATGATCCGTCTGCGGAAAGAACAGTAGTATTTTGTACGTCAACTTGCATGTCTAAAAAAAATCACCCTTTGAAGATAGCATTGTATAGACTTTATTGTGTTTAATTTATATGGTAGTTTTGGTTATTTCTTTCATAAGTTTTAATTTTTCATCTATTTAACCATTTATAATTATTA
>CVSY01000072.1:0-296 GCA_001180285.1 Prochlorococcus marinus
CTGCTGGGCAAATTAAAGATATATCAAGATTATTTTTAATTATTCTTGCTTTACCTGTAACACCGATTTCCCCTATTGAAATTCCTCTTGATACAATCTTTCTTACTAATCCGACTTTTATTAAATCTGTAGAGCCGCTAATTCCAGTTAATGTACCTGCGGTTTGAACAACTAAATCTCCTTGGTTTAGGATTCCCATCTCTTGAGCAATTTGCATAGCTAAACTAAAAGTTTTTGCTGTTCTTTCATCATTTTTAACTACTATTGGAGTAACTCCCCAAACAAGTTGCAATCTT
>CVSY01000073.1:0-223 GCA_001180285.1 Prochlorococcus marinus
GCAATTGAATAGTTCATTACATAGTACCCACTTGAAGGTGTAATACCTGCGTCCTGAATCTGTTTGAAGAATGCAACGTTTTGGTCACCATTAAGTGTGTTAATGATTATTCCGCCGTCAGGCAACGCTTTTTTGATTTTTGAGATAATTGGAGCAACTTCAGTATTTCCTAATGGAAGGTAATCTTCTCCAACAACTTTACCTCCTAACTGTTTTACCTGAG
>CVSY01000074.1:0-167271 GCA_001180285.1 Prochlorococcus marinus
AAAGATTCGTAACTTAAAAGTTGTAAAAAAATTAACCTAAATAGAAACTAATGTTTTTTCTCTTGTAGTAAGTAATCATATTTCAATTGAAGAAATTAAAAATATTAATCCTAAAGGGATCATTTTGAGTGGAGGTCCAAATTCTGTATATGAACAAAATGCACCAAAGTGTGATGAAAAAATTTTTAATTTAGGAATTCCCATTCTCGGCATATGCTATGGAATGCAATTAATGGTCAAAGAACTTGGAGGATCAGTTGTTTCAGCAACAAAAAAAGCAGAATATGGTAGAGCACCAATAAATATAGACCAAGAATCTGAGCTCCTTAATGATGTAGAAGATGAATCTATTATGTGGATGAGTCATGGCGATTCTATTAATTGTTTGCCTGATGGATTTAATAAAATTGCTCATACCGAAAACACACTACATGCAGCAATTTCAAATGATGTAAAGAAATTATTTGGCGTACAATTTCATCCAGAAGTTATTCATTCAGAGTTTGGGATGACGGTAATTAAAAATTTTGTTTATAAAATTTCTTGTTGTGCGGCTGATTGGACAACCGAAACATACATAGAGGAAACTATACCCAGGATAAGAGAGCAAGTTGGTAATAAAAAAGTTTTGCTTGCCTTGTCTGGGGGAGTTGATTCCTCAACTCTTGCTTTTCTTCTTAATAAAGCTATTGGAAATCAGCTTACATGCATGTTTATAGATCAAGGTTTCATGAGAAAAGGTGAACCAGAATTTTTAATGAATTTTTTTGATAAGAAATTCCACATAAAAGTTGAATATATTAATGCAAGGGAAAGGTTTATTGCCAAATTAAATGGAGTTACTGATCCAGAACAAAAAAGGAAAATTATAGGTGAAGAATTTATTCGGGTATTTGAGGAGGAAAGCAATAGATTGGGGCCTTTTCAGTATTTAGCCCAAGGTACTCTTTATCCTGATGTTATTGAAAGTGCTGGTACAAATATTGATCCTAAGACTGGTGAAAGAATAGCTGTAAAAATAAAGAGTCATCATAATGTGGGCGGATTGCCAAAAGATTTACAATTTAAATTAGTTGAGCCATTAAGAAAACTTTTTAAGGATGAAGTCCGAAAGGTGGGAGCTGCTCTAGGTTTGCCGGATGAAATTATAAAAAGGCATCCATTCCCAGGCCCTGGGTTAGCTATAAGAATTTTGGGAGAGGTAAATAATGAAAAACTCGATTGTTTAAGAGATGCAGACTGGATAGTAAGAGACGAAATTAAAAAAGCAGGACTTTACAATGATATTTGGCAAGCTTTTGCAGTATTGCTACCGGTTAAAACTGTGGGCGTAATGGGAGATAAAAGGACTTATGCATGGCCAATAGTTTTACGTTGCGTATCAAGTGAGGATGGTATGACGGCGGATTGGTCAAAAATACCTTTTCAGATTTTGGAGAGGATTGCAAATAGAATTGTAAACGAAGTAGATTCAGTTAATAGAGTTGTTTATGATATAACAAGCAAACCTCCTGGAACTATTGAGTGGGAGTAAGTTAACAAATTTTCTAAAAAATTTTATATTTTTTATCTATGTAATAAATATTTTAAATAAGCTATTCATCATAATGAACGAGATTATTAAATTAAGTAGATCTACTGTTGAGAAATATCTTAGTTGTCCAAGATGTTGCGTACTTGATAAAAAATATAAAATAAAACCACCATCATTACCATTTACTCTAAATATCGCTGTTGATAATTTGTGTAAAAATGAATTTGATTATTACAGAAAAATTCAGGAGCCGCATCCTTTATTTATTGAAAATGGTATTGATGCTGTTCCTTTTAAACATAAAGATTTTGAACGTTGGAGAAGTAATTTTCAAGGGATAAGATATAAGTCAATTGAACACAACTACGATTTTGGTGGAGCTGTGGATGATATTTGGCAGAAAAAAAATGGTGATCTTATTATCGTTGATGTTAAAGCAACATCAAGAAATAATTTTGATTGGTATGAGACTTTCAATAAATACGAATATGCAAAAGCTTATAAGAGACAATTAGAAATGTATCAGTGGCTTTTAAAAAAAAATGGTTTTCAAGTAGCTAAAGAAGCTTATCTTTTATATTTCAATGGAAGGAAAAATGAAGAGTTATTTAATAACCAATTAAATTTTGATGTACATCTAATTAAACTAGATTGTTCTACTTCATGGGTAGAAAATAAGATAATCGATACGGTAAATTTATTACGTTCGGATGTTTTTCCAAAACCTTCACTAAATTGCGAATACTGTAATTATTTAAAGAAGCGTTGGCAGTTATCGATAACTTAATATTTACAGGATAACTTTTTCATATTTCTGGAAAAATAGTGAATAAAAGATAATCTTTAATTAGATTATTAATTTAGACTCTTGATGAAATTGAAAAATTCTGAAAGAAAGATAGCTAATCATCTTCAGCAAGATGTGGTCAAAGTATCTGGTAAAACAATTTTTATTAATCCTTTTTTATATTGGCGGAGATTTGACGAAAACACTAATAGATGGCTGAGAGAACCTGGTCAAATGTCAGAGGATCAAATTTCACCAAACAGGAACCGTTTTTACCCAGAAATTGAGTGGGCTGATTTAAGTCATGAGCAAAAGCTCATAAAAGATGCAACTGTTGAGATGTTTTTAAAAACTCTTGAATTGATAAGTACATTTCATCCTTATCTTAGTTCTGGACAATTATTAGAAGTGGAGAGAAAAATGGCGATTATAAAAAAGATTCCTTTCGAAAAGTGGGTAACAAAATCCTTCGCTAAAAAAGCAAGATTATTAGAAAATGAAAAAAGAAAATTTCAAAGAGAACGATTTATTAGTAGCTGGAGGGAATGGTTTAGTCTTGTAAATACTCAACAAGTCATTTTGCCATTAATTGTGACAATATTTATTTCTTCATTTATTGGATGGTCTTTAGGGATATCAAAGAATAGTTGTAATCCTTATTTTGAACAAAATATGGATCAAGTCAATTAATTTGTTATTGATATTTTTTAAATATCTAAGATATTATGATTTTGAAAAAATAAATTTCTTATTTAAGATTATATTAAATGGAATAATTGCTTTAAAAAAAGTATAAGTTTTATGATTGAAAATTTCAATTCAAATAATATTGAAAAAGATGAGGGTAATCTGAACAATGAAGATAGTGATTATAAAGATTTAATTACTAAACTTAAGGAGATAAAAGCAACCATTGCTTTATTGGAAAAAATAATTTTTAAATAATTTTTATATTTTTGATAAAAACAAGTCCTAATAAAAAACTTATTTCATTAAAAAGACAACCTTTAGTCTTACTTATTTTTTCTTCTATTTCATTTTTATTGATTCTATTTAGGTTAATTTTTTTACAACTTTTAAGTTATGAATCTTTTAAGGAGATGTCTGATGAGAATAGGATTAGACTTATTGCTTCACAGCCAATACGCGGAAGAATATTAGATAAAAATGGTTATGTTTTAGCAGATAGTAGAGTTAAATATTCTTTGATTATAAAGCCTCAATCTGTTAATAAAAATAATTGGGATAAACATAAATCAAGCCTTTCTAACTTGTTAAATATTGATAGTAATGTAATTCAAAAAAAATATTCTGATGGTTTAAAAAATCAAAAACTTTCAGTAACTATTCTTGATGATTTAAATGTAGATCAATTAATAAAATTTAACGAAAATCAAGATAATTTAATTAGTTTTCAAATAGCTACAAAATTAATTAGAAATTATCCTTATAAATCTCTTGCTGCCCATGTAATTGGTTATACCCAGCCAATCACTAATTCAGAATATAAATTCTTATCTAAAAAGGGTTATAAATTAAATGACTTAATCGGTAGAACTGGAATTGAATATGTTTACGAAGATTTTATAAGAGGTGAATGGGGTGGAGAAATGGTTGAAGTAAATTCATTAGGAAAATTTCAAAGATCATTGGGTATAAGACCTCCAGTACAAGGTAATGATGTTGAACTAACAATCGATCTTAATCTCCAATTAGTTGCTGAGGAAGTTCTTAAAGATAAAAAAGCTGGAGCCATAATAGTAATGGATCCACGAGATGGTGCAATAAGAGCAATGACAAGTAAACCTACATTTGATTTAAATTTTTTCTCAAAGGATTTTAAACCTGAGAAAGAATATAATAAACTTTTTAATTCTCCTGAAAAACCCTTATTTAATAGAGCATTAAATGCTTACGATCCAGGCAGCGTTTGGAAAATTGTAACGGCTTTAGCTGGCTTGGAAAGTGGAAAATTCCCTAGAGAAATCATGTTAGATACGAAACCATGTATAACTTATGGGAGCCAATGTTTTAGAGAGCATAATGATTTAGGCTTTGGGGTAATAGGTTATGAAGATGCTTTAAGAGTTTCAAGTAATACATTTTTTTATCAAGTAGGTTATGGAGTAGGAGTTGATGAAATTCATAAGGTCTCACGAAAGCTTGGTTTTAATTCTTTATCTGGAATTGAAATTTCTGAACAAGAAAATATAGGATTAGTAGCTAGTAGTGAATGGGCTAAAGAAGGCAGAGGATGGGGGCAACCAGGAAGAACCCCTTGGGTTCCAGAAGATATTGCGAGTATGTCTATTGGACAATTTGTTGTACAAGTTACCCCTATTCAAATAGCTAGAGCATATGCTGCAATTGCAAATGGAGGTTATCTAGTTACTCCCTATCTAGTTAAAAAAGATAAAGAAAATCTATCAGATAAAAAACTTACTAAGATCGATATCGATTCAAAAAATATTCAGTTGATAAAAAGTGGTCTGAGGAAAGTAGTAGAGTCCGGCACAGGAGTATCAATTAATTATGGAGTTTCAAATTTGCCTCCAGTTTCAGGCAAAACTGGAACTGCTGAAGATGGGGAAGGTGGATTAGATCACGCTTGGTTCGTTTGCTTTACTCCCTCTGAAAAAAGCGAATTACTTATAGTTGCTTTTGCACAAAATACTCCTGGCGGGGGATCTGTACATGCACTGCCTATGGCTAGAGAAATTTTGAAAGTTTGGAATGAAAAAGAATGAAATTTTATTAGGTTTTAAATGTTTATGTTTTTAATTTTTTCATTTGTAAAAGTCTCTGAATGATATCTTCAATAGTTTTTGTATCTATGGGTTTACTGTATGACGACAAAAGTTGTCTCCCTAATACTTGACTTCCTAAATGCACTAATTGAATGCGTAATGAGGTCAGTAGTTCCAATCCTATTCCACCAGAGAATGTTGCAATTGCAATCGGTTGACCATTAAATAAATTTCTAAAGTCATCTCCCGAAATAGAAAGCCATGCTATGAAGTTGGAGAGAATGGGAGGAATAGATCCATTATATTCAGGCGCACAAATCACCCACCTTTCGATCTTGAAAAGCTTTTTCTTTAATTCTTTTATTTCATTCGGAATATTTTCTTTGCTGTGAATTCTTGGATTAAATAATGGAATATCAAGAGTTGTAAGATCTAAAATTTCAGAACTTATTTTAAGTTCATTACTTTTTTCAAGAAATTTCTCAGAAAGTTCTAGATTTTTACCACAACTAGCCGTAATTATTATTAGATCTTTTGTTTCAGTCATAAATTAGATAAATAAATTTAATAGTTAGCACCTGTTTTGCGGTGATGAACTGCCGTTAGACTATCGGATTTTAGTATATTACCGTGTAGTACTTCGGCGTAAATTACCCAATGATCTCCACATTCCATTCTCTCTTTTACAGAAGCATCTAACCATGCGAGCGATTCAGGAATGATTATCTGTTCATTAGGAGTTAATTCAATATTTATTCCTTCAAATCTATCTTCTCCAGGTGCAAAGGGCTTTGTGAATCTTTTCAAAGGTTCCTTAAAATCTTTTTCACTAAGAATATTTAATGCGAATGAATCTCCTATTTGCAGAAGAGACTCTACTGATCTATCTTTTGCTACTGCAATACTTAAGCCGGGAGGAGAAAAACTTGCTTGACTAACCCAAGATGCAAGCATAGCACCTTTAATATTATTCTCATCTTTGCCTTTAGAGGCTGTCAGGACACAAAGTGAACCAATTACTCTTCCAAGAGCTTGTAGCTTTGGATCCGTTTTGCTAGTAATCATTCCAGTATCTGATTTTCTGGGTTTTTTCTTTGTTTTTTTAATAATTTTTCTTCCAAAGTGAGTTCCTATTTCTTCTAATTCTTTAATCTTTGGTTTATTTGGACTGAATTTAATTCTTATAGGGTCAAAACTAAACTTAAAACCACCGTCTTTTAATTTTGTTTCAAGTAAATCTATAGCTTCGCCGCTCCAGCCAAAACTGCCAAAGATTCCTACTGGCTTATCTCTATTACCCTCTGCTAACAAAGTTCCTAGTGCACTAACTATTGGAGTTGGGGCGTGACCACCCAATGTGGGTGAGCCTATTAAATATCCATCAGCATTTTGGATAGATTTTACAAGTACATCATTAGGTGTAAATTCACAATTAATACTTTCAACTTCTACAGAAGTTCTATTTATCCCTTTAGCCAATGCATCACCTATTGAGGCTGTGTTTCCATATGCACTTGCATATATCAGGGCGATCTTAGGATTATTTGTTGAGAGATTCACTCCCCATCTAATATAGTCATTTAAAAAGCTTTTTAAGCTGTATTCGATCGCGGGACCATGTAATGGTGCAATAGTTTTAATGTCATAATCTGAAATTTTTTCAGTTATTGATACTACTTGATTAGACATTGGTGCCATCAAGCAATCATAAAAATGTTTCCTATCAATTTCTGTACTAACTCGATTCGTTTCAGACCAATATTTAGTTGCAATGTGTGCAGAGAAAATTTTTTCACTAAGAAGTATTTCTTGATTACGTTCATAAATTATCAGGCCACCAGGCCAACGTGCTGTTGGTATAGGAATTAACTCAAGTGAAATGTTGTCTAATTCTAAATTATGCTCTTTTTTGATTATGTTTATTTCAGGTAATTGAATTTCAATAAAGTTTTCTAAGGTAGGATTTCTTTGATTCCAAAGTTCGCTAATAAGTTTATAACCTGGATTAGAGCAAGTAATAGTTGTGTTTTGAAATTGGGTACTTATATTTTTTATAGTTTCAATAATTTGGGGATTAATATGACCAGAAATGAAGTTGATTTTATCTAATTTAAATTGATCGCTAAACCTGGAAATTACTTTATTAAAGGTATTTAAATATTGTTTTTCAGGTGGATGAATAATAAAAAGTTCCTCATGACTTCTAATAAAAAAAGTATTAAAAGAGGTTCCTTTTTCAAGGTTAAATTCAAGTTCAAATCTTTCTTTATTTTGGTCTAAGAATCTTACACAAGAAAAATTTTCAGTAATTTGAAATTCTGATAAATCTTGATTTTCTGCAACTAAGCCTATATTAATATCTGACATTTCAAAGACTTATTTTCTAATAGTGATTAGCAACTTTTCTGTGATGAACTGCTGTCTTACATGATAAGTCAGAAACATTACCATTTTCAACAATTCCGTAAATTATCCAATGGTCTGGAGTCTCTAGTCTTGAACTGACTTTACAATCTAAAAAGGCGAGTGAATCTGAGAGAACAGGTCCTCCTTCAGCGATGTTGCTAATTACATCTACATCTGCAAATCTATCAGCTCCAGGGGCAAATCTTTTTAAAAAGTGTCTGAACATTTTTTGATAGTTATCTTCTCTCAAGATATTCACAACAAAACCTTTACCAACTTGCATATATGATTCAATAGCTCTATCTTTTGCTACTGCAACTGTAATACCTGGTGGTGAAAAGCTTGCTTGACTAACCCAACTTGCGACCATTGCACTTTGTCTAAATGTCGAACCTTCCCCTTGACTAGCTGTTACTACATATAATCCTCCACTTAATCTACCTAACGCTTTATCTAAATTTGAATCAAGGCTCTTCATAGAGGCAATATTCTTCTTTTTATTGATCAATTGACCCAAATCAGTTCCAGCTTCTTCGAATTGTTGATAAACAATCGGATCTGGAATATTTTTAACTCTTAAGGGAGAAAAAGCTTCTTTTTGACCAAGTTCTCTTAATTTATTTGCTAAGGAATCTATAGGTTCATCATTTCCACCAAATGAATCATAAACTGCTGTAAATTGTTTTGGCTTTAGTGCTGCAAATAAAGTACCGAGAGATTCTTTTAATTCATTATCTGAGTCTACAGGCCATGTGGGAACGACTACTGCTTTTGATTCGGAAATCAAACTTGTTAATTCTTGCGGGTCAGAAGATCTTAAATCTATTAATTGAACCTGTGCATCTGCTTTACTTATTCCATGAGATATCGCTTGACTGAGTCGATCACAATAACCATAGTCGCTTATGTAGCATACTGACACAAAATCATTGCCTTTGCTTTTATTGCTACTCCATTCTAGATATTTTCCTTTCCAAAAATTTACCTGATTATGGAGCAAAGGCCCATGACCAACAGCTATTGTTTTTAATTCAGGTAGTTTATCTATTCTTTTAATTGCCTGAATAACGCTTCTAGCGTTTGGACCCATGAGGCAATCGTAATAAAAACGGAAATCATCGTATATTTCTTTTAGATCAGTGTCAAAAAATTCGTCAGAACAATAATGGAGTCCAAAAGCATCGCATGTATAGAGAACATTTGTGCTGTGATCATATGAAAATATGGTATCTGGCCAATGCAAATTTGGTGCACTTATGAATTCAATATTATGTTCTAAACCACTATTAGGATTAGTTCCGAGATTTAAAAACTCTCCACTCTTAACCTCTAGACGTTTAAAGGGAATATGTATTTGGTCTTCAATAAATTTAAGAGCTAATTTTGATCCAACTACTATGATATTTTGGTTTAATTCTAAAAGATTACCTATTAAACCAGAATGATCAGGTTCTGTATGGCTAGTAATTAGATAATCAACTTCTTGCGGATTTACCTTTTTCAGTAATTCTTCAAACCATAATTCTTCGAACTTTGCGTGACTAGTATCAATGATTGCTAGTTTCTCGCCTTTAATAATGAAACTATTGTAAGTAGTTCCATTTCTTAAACCAAATTCGATATCAAATCTACTGCGATCCCAATCCAAAGATCTTATGGCACAAGAATCATCAGCAAAGTTTTGAGATTGAACCGTCAACTTGTTATTAGTTTGTGCCAATTTAGAATTACTTGTCTGGGCAGAGGCTATCATAGAATAATTAGCTTTATAAATTAACTTTAGTTATATAGAATATAAATTCGCGTGATTATCTTTGCGAAATAACCGAAATTACGCTTTTCTTTAATTTTTAATCTTCTTATTCTGGATAAATGACATCTCAATTAATTAAACAAATAGTTACTGGAGATGAGATAAGAAATGCTTTTTTAAAATTTTACAGTGAAAAATTACATAAAATCATTCCAAGTGCATCTTTGATTCCAGACGACCCTACGGTTATGCTCACAATTGCTGGAATGCTACCTTTTAAACCAGTTTTTTTAGGTTTAAAAGAAAGACCATCAAAAAGGGCTACATCTAGCCAAAAGTGCATCAGAACAAACGATATAGAAAACGTTGGAGTTACAGCTAGACACCACACTTTTTTTGAAATGCTTGGTAATTTCTCTTTTGGAGATTATTTTAAACGAGAGGCTATTCAATGGGCTTGGGAATTAGTTACTAATATTTATCAACTTTCTGTTGAAAATATAATTGTGAGTGTTTTTCACGAAGACGAAGAGTCTGCAAAAATTTGGAGAGATGAAATTGGTATCCATCCAGATAGGATAGTCAAACTAGGTGAGGAAGATAATTTTTGGTCATCTGGCAAAACAGGTCCATGTGGACCTTGTTCAGAACTTTATTATGATTTTCATCCTGAAAAGGGTCTGCAGAATATTGATTTAGAAGATGGAGATCGTTTTATTGAATTTTATAATCTTGTTTTTATGCAATATAATCGTGATCCTAATGGAAAATTGACAGATTTAAAATTTAAAAATATTGATACTGGAATGGGTCTTGAAAGGATGGCTCAAATACTACAAAAAAAGCAAAATAATTATGAGACAGATTTAATTTTTCCTATTATTCAAAAAATTTGTGAGATTGCAAATGTTGATTATTTTTCTTCAGATGATAAAAACAAAATTTCTTTAAAAATCATTGGTGATCATACAAGAGCTGTTATTCATTTAATTTCTGATGGAGTATCAGCAAGTAATCTCGGTAGGGGATATATATTAAGAAGGCTTATTAGAAGAATGGTCAGACATGGCAGATTATTAGGTATAACAAATGAATTTTTACCTCATATTGCTACTGTCGGAATTAACTTAATGCAAAATAATTATCCTGATTTAAAAAATAATAATGATTTAATTTTGAATGAGATAAAAATTGAAGAAATAAGATTTAGGGAAACTCTTGAAAGAGGAGAGAAATTGCTAGATGAGTTAATTTCTTCAGGGCAGAAATTAATTTCTGGTTTTAAAGCTTTTGAACTTTATGATACTTATGGATTTCCTCTAGAACTTACTGTAGAAATTGCTGAAGAACATAGTATCAGTGTAGATGTAAAGGGTTTTGAAGAAGAAATGAATGTACAAAAAGAGAGAGCTAAAGCTGCTTCAAGTAATATTGATTTGACATTAGAGGGATCATTAGAGCGAGAAATAGATCTTTTTAACAAAACTGTTTTTAATGGTTATAAGTCACTCCTTTCGGAAGCTGAAATAAAGGGTATATTCTTGGATTCAACATTAGTTAAGGAAGCAACTGAAGGTCAGAAAGTTTTAATTGTTCTTGATCAGACAACTTTTTATGGAGAATCTGGCGGGCAAGTTGGTGATATTGGAACGATATTTTCAAACGATGTTGAGGTCTTGGTTGATAATGTCATGCGAAAGAAAAATGTTTTTTTACATTATGGAACGATCAAAAAAGGAAAATTATCTATTGGACAAAAAGTTAAGACTAATGTTAGCTCCTCTAATAGAGCTAAGGCTGCTGCAAATCATACAGCTACTCATTTATTACAATCTGCACTTAAATCAGTTATTAATGAAAGTGTTGGACAGAAAGGTTCTTTAGTAGCCTTTAATAAATTACGATTTGACTTTAATTCCTCTAATCCTATTTCTAAAGATCAAATTTCTAAGATTGAGACTTTAGTTAACTCTTGGATTATGGAAAATCATGCCCTAGAAATAAAAAATATGTCTAAGAGTGAGGCTCTTGAAAAGGGCGCAGTCGCCATGTTTGGAGAAAAATATGATGATGAAGTGCGCGTCGTTAATGTACCAGGAGTTTCAATGGAACTTTGTGGTGGTACACATGTTAAAACTACATCCGAATTAGGTTCTTTCAAAATAATTAGTGAGGAAGGAATCTCAGCTGGAGTCAGAAGAATCGAAGCATTATCAGGCCAATCAGCATTAGACTATTTCAGTGATAGAAATGCATTAGTAAACCAACTAAGTGATTTGTTAAAAGCAAATCCTAATCAACTTTTTGAAAGGGTTAATAATTTGCAAGCAGAGCTTATTAATAAGAATAAAGAGATACAAAAAATGAAAGATGAAATTGCATATTTTAAATACTCTTCTATAAAATCATCCGCAGAAATAATAAATTCTTTTTCAATTTTAGTAAATCAGATTGATGGCTTAGATGGGAATTCTTTGCAATCTGCAGCACTTAATTTAACTTCTCATTTAGGAAATAAAGCAATAGTGATTCTTGGGGGAATACCAAATCCAGAAAATAGAAAGTTGTTATTTGTAGTTTCTTTAGGTGATGATGTAGTAAAAATAGGATTGCATGCTGGTAAATTAATTAATGAGATTGCAAGAATTTGTTCAGGAGGTGGAGGAGGAAAGCCTAACTTTGCTCAAGCAGGTGCTAAAGATATTGATAAGTTAAGTGATGCTTTAGATTATGCTAAAAATTATTTGCAAAAAACATTAGCTAATCATTCTGATAAATAACTACTTTTTCTGAGACTAATTTCGATTTGATCCATTAATTTCCTTGCTTCTTCAATAGTTAATTTTTTTTGATCAATTGCTGATTCAGTATTAATTCTTATAGATTCAACCAAAGAAGCTGAACTGTAATCTAATAATTGTAAAATTTCAGATTTACTGTCCTCTTTAATAATATTTCTGACCTTATATGAATTATCTTGATTTATGTCTATATGAACAACGTTGGTATTGCCAAATAAATTGTGCAAGTTTCCTAATGCTTCTTGATAGGCTCCAGTCATAAAAATTCCAATTAGGTAATCTTTATCTTCTTCCGGCTTATGCAAATTTAGTAGTGATTTAATTTTTCCATTATCAATAAAATTATTTAGTTTCCCATCTGAATCACAAGTTAAATCTGCAAAGTTGCCTTTGCAGAACGGCTCCTCCAAGTGCCTATGTATTGGTACTATTGGAAAAATCTGATTTATTGCCCAGCTATCTGGAATAGATTTAAAGATAGATAAATTTGCATAATAAGTTGATGCAAGAGTTTCTGTAATTTCAGATAAATCAGGGTGATTGATTTCATCATTATTCAGGTTACTAGAAATTTCTTTTGCACAAGCCCAAGTAAGTTCTTCGGCATAAGCTCTTTCTGCCAAACTTAAAAATCCTAATCTAAAAGCGACTAAGCAATCTTGTTTAAACTTTTTTGCATCATTCCATAGTTCAATTATTTGAGATAAATTTATTTTTTTATTTTTAAGTTTTTTTAATGCATAGAAAGTATCAAGTAAATTTGAAATTATTAATTGTTGATTTTTTTTATCAAAAATTTGTAGTTTGGAACTGACATGACTTGTTCCTAAGACATTAAAAATTAAAACTGAACAATGACTAATTATTGCTCTTCCACTTTCTGAGATTATGGTTGGATGCTTGATATTATTTAATTCACATGAATCCTTAATAGTTGCAATTACATCGTTAGCATAATTTTGGAGAGAATAATTAGTAGAAGTGGTGGAGGAGGTTTTAGTTCCATCAAAATCTATTCCTAATCCACCCCCAACGTCGATATATTGCATTGGGGCTCCTAGTTTGCATAGTTCAACATATATTTGACTCGCTTCTTGTAATGCGTCTTTGATCACAGCAATATCACTTATTTGACTGCCTATATGAAAATGGAGCAATTTCATTTCGTTGATAAGATTTGCTTCTTTTAGTTCTTTTATTGTCAACATAATTTCTGGGATTGATAATCCAAATTTGGAATTATCTCCAATAGATTTACCCCACCTACCACTACTTTTACTTGATAACTTTGCTCTAATTCCTATCAATGGAGTCGCGTTAAGTTCTTGAACTGCTTGAATAATTCTTTTTACCTCGTCTCGTTGTTCAATAACTATTATTGGATTTTTGCCGAGTTTTCTGGCCAAAGTAGCAATCTCAATATATTTTTTATCTTTATATCCGTTGCATATTAATAATGAATTTTGGTTTTCAAGAAGTGCAAGGCCAATTAATAGTTCTGATTTACTTCCTACTTCTAAACCAAAATTCCATTGGCTACCAAACTCTATTATCTTTTTTAGGACATTTTTCTGTTGATTACATTTGACAGGAAAAACGCCTTGATAAATGTTCTTATATTTATAGGTTTTTATTGCTTTTAAAAAAGAGTCATGTAATGCATTTATTCGATCCTTCAAGATATCATTAAATCTTATGATTAATGGAGGATTTATTTCTCTACTTTTAAGTTCTTTGACAAGCTTAAAAAGATCAATCTTATTTTCAGATTTTATATCTTTAGTTACTGATATATTTCCTTTGGAATTTATAGAAAAATATTTATCTCCCCATTTGTCTATGTTATAAGTCGCAATACTATCTTCAATAGTCCAAATATTCTTTAATTTTTTCGGCTCAAAATTGGTCAATTTATGTCTTAGTGATTAATAAATGTTTTTGAAAATAACTTAAAACAATATCTTTTATTTTAATGATTACTTGCCAAGTTACCACCCAAAAGTTGAATATACATAGAGTGATTATTAACTAAATGACTAAAGAGAGAACCTTTATTGCAATTAAACCAGATGGAGTTCAAAGAGGATATGTTTCTGAGATTATTGGCAGATTTGAAAAAAAAGGATTTAAATTGGTTGGTTTAAAGCAATTAATTCCTTCAAAAGAACTTGCTCAAAATCATTATGGAGTACATAGAGAAAGACCCTTTTTTGGTGATTTAGTAGACTTTATTTCAAGTGGTCCTGTTGTAGCAATGGTGTGGGAAGGCGAAGGAGTTATTTTGAGTGCTAGAAAACTAATAGGTGCAACAAAACCTCTGGAAGCAGAGCCTGGAACAATTAGAGGTGATTTAGCTATTGATATTGGGAGGAATATTATTCATGGTTCTGATGGAGAAGATACAGCAAAATTTGAAATTGATCTATGGTTTAACGAAGAGGAATTATGTGAGTGGGAAACTTCTGATTCGAAATGGCGATCTGAAAATTAAAATTTAAATCGCAAATCTATCTAAACTAAATTTTTCTAAAAAGTTTTTCTCTATTTCTTTGAGATTTTTATTTTGAACTATTTTCAAAAGAAGATCACTTGTTATTGCAGAAAATAAAACTCCATTTCTGTAATGTCCTGTAGCTATATAAAGATTTTCAATTTTTGATTTTCCAATTATTGGTTTTAGATCTGGTGTGCAGGGTCTAAAACCCCACCAATGTTCCATTTGTGGCCAATTAATAGCTTCTGGCAATAAAGAGCAAATGCCTTCTTGCAGTTGTTTTATTCCATTAGGAGTATTACCTTGATTAAATTTTGAATCTTTTTCAACTGTCGCTCCAACTATAATAAGTCCATCATCACGGGGAACTAGATAAGTTTTTGGACCAAAAATAACCCTTTTCAAAAAATTTGTTGGGCCTTGTATTGATAGCATTTGTCCCTTTACAGGAAAGACTGGAATCTTATTAAAAATTTTTTTACTCCACGCACCGCTGCATATAATTGCTTTTTCGCAGTTAATTTTTTTTATTTCCCCAGTGGCACATAAAACTGTTGCACCTGTAATTTTGTTTTTTTCGAATGTCAAACCCTCTACTTCTGATCCCTCTTGAAATTCGACTCCATTCAAGGAGCATGCTCTCTCAAGAGCACGCATCAGTTTTCTTCGGTTATCTATTTGACCATCTTGTTCAAAAAGTAAACCATGTTTCCAAATAGAATTCATTCCATTGATTTCTGTTTGAAGATCTTTGTGATTTAAATATTTTCCATATTTATAAGTGGGAAACTCTTCAAGATCTTCTTTGTTTTTAAAAGGAACTACTATGCCACATTTTTTTAAACCGCATTTAATATTACTATCTTGTTCAATACTTCGTATCCACTTTGGAATTAGATTTTGACTTTCTTGGCCAAATTTTAGTAATTCATCTTCGAGCCCTTCGGCATGAGTAGCTAACATTCCTGCAGCAACAAATCCAGCTGATTCATTTCTGTTTTTGCTTAAAACTAAAACTTTGAAGTTATTTCTAGAAAATTCATAAGCAATAGATAAACCTAAAAGTCCACCTCCAATTATTAATATTGAATTTTTGGTTTCTTGTGCCATTTAAAAATTAATATTTTTATTTGTGTTTTGGTCCTCTTTTCCTTTATATCCAATAATATTAATAAAGAGACTTTTAATAATGAACAATTTGGAATCTTGGGAAGCTGTGATTGGTTTGGAAACTCATGTACAGCTTAATACGAAAAGCAAAATATTCACATCTGCGTCAACAGCTTTTGGTGATGCACCTAATACCCATATAGATCCTGTAGTGTGTGGGTTGCCAGGAACTCTTCCAGTTCTGAATGAGACTGTTCTTGAGTATGCTGTAAAAACTTCGTTAGCATTAAATTTAAACGTTGCAGAACATTGTAAATTTGATAGAAAACAATATTTTTATCCTGATCTCCCTAAAAATTATCAAATTTCACAATTTGATGAGCCACTAGCTGAAAATGGTTGGTTAGAAGTTGAAATAATTGAAAAGGACAAAGAACCTTATATCAAAAAAATTGGTATAGAAAGGCTACATATGGAAGAAGACGCCGGAAAACTAGTTCATTTAGGAAGTGATAGATTAGCTGGCTCTAAGTATTCTTTAGTTGATTATAATCGTGCCGGAATAGCACTTTGTGAGATTGTAAGTAAACCAGACATTAGATCAGGTAAAGAGGCATCTGAATATGCTTCAGAGATTAGAAGAACAGTTAGATATCTAGGGGTATCAGACGGAAATATGCAAGAGGGTTCATTACGTTGCGATGTCAATATTTCAGTTAGAAAAGGACCCAATGCTCCTTTTGGCACCAAAGTGGAAATAAAAAATATGAATTCATTTTCTGCAATTCAAAAGGCTTGTGATTATGAAATAGCCAGACAAATAGCAGTTTATGAAAATGGAGGAAAAATTTTCCAAGAAACTAGGTTATGGGATGAAGCTAAGCAATTAACGAAAAGTATGAGATTAAAAGAAGGTAGCAGTGACTATAGATATTTTCCTGATCCTGACTTAGGTCCAATTGAAATAACAAAAGCCCAACAAGAAATATGGTTTAAAGAACTACCAGAATTACCTTCAAAGAAAAGATATAAATACATAAGTCAATTTGGGTTGTCTGCATATGATGCAAGGGTAATTTCTGATGAAATAAGCATGGCAAACTTTTTTGAACAAACAGTAGCAAATGGTGCTGAGGCTAAATTAGCTTCAAATTGGGTAACAAGTGATATTGTGGGCTATTTAAAGTCAAATAAATTAAGTTTTAGTGAATTAAAGCTTAGTCCTGAAAATCTTGCTGAAATGATTAACATGATTTCAAAAAATATAATTAGTGGAAAAATTGCAAAAGAAATTCTACCTGAACTTATTCAAAAAAATATTTCTCCGAAAAAATTAGTTGAAGAAAAAGGGTTGGCAATGATATCTGATTCTTCAAGTATTTCACCAATAATTGATGAACTTATAAATGAACATCCAAATGAAGTTCAAGCATTTAAAAATGGCAAAACTAAGTTACTTGGTTTTTTTGTTGGGCAACTTATGAAAAGAACAAAAGGTAAAGCTGACCCTAAACTTGCAAATAAACTTCTTATGGAAAAATTAAATAGCTAAAGCTTAAAGAAGCTCTTTTATCGTATTGATCCATTTATTTTGATCATCTGAATTCTCTAAAATAATATCTGAGAATTTTCTTTTTTCTTCAAAACTTAATTGAAAATTTATCAATTCATATGCTTCTTTCTCGCTAATTTTATCCCTTGTGATAAGTCTGTTTTTTTGTATTTCTTTAGGACATTTAACTAACCATATTTCAGTGCAAATATCTTCAAATTTTGCTTCAAACAATAATGGAATAGCCAATACTATAGTTTGATTATTTTTGTATTGACTGCATTCTTCTATCATTCTTTCTTTAATTAAGGGGTGAAGTAGTTTTTCAATCCATTCCTTGCTTGCTGAATGTTTAAAAATAATGTTCCTTAAAAGTTTTCTGTTTATTTCCCTTTCTGAATTGCTTTTATTATCAATAATTTTATTTCCAAAATAATCTAAAATTTTCTTATATCCATATGTGTTTGGTTTGATTAATTCTCTTGAAAAATGATCTGCATCTAATATTGGTATGTTTTTATGTTTTCTTATGTAATTAGTTATGGTTGTCTTACCACTTGCAATACCTCCTGTTAAACCAATCCTTCTTTGGTTGTTTTTTAATTTTTGAAGAATATCCATATAATTAATAATAATCTAATTACTTAGTTTCTTTAGTATTAAAGAGTAGTTAGTATGAATTAAAATACCAAAAAGTTTGAGCCAGTTAGATTCCAATTGGTCGTTTGTTGATGACAGTAAGGTGACACCCAAGGGGTTTCTTTTTGCTGGGATATCTGCTGGTTTAAAAGCTTCTAATAAAAAAGATTTAGCACTAATACTTGCTCCTGAAGGAAGTATTTTTAGTGGGATGTTTACCCAATCAATAGTTCGAGCTTCTTGTGTGGATATTTGTGAGGAAAGGATTAAAACAACTTCAGGTTTTGTAAGAGCAATACTAATTAATTCTGGTCAAGCAAATGCATGTACAGGAAATCTTGGTATTCAACATTTTCAAATTGCTACAGGAAAGATTGCGGAACTTTTAGGAATAAAAGAAGAAGAAGTTTTAATGTGCTCAACTGGTGTAATTGGTGTTCCAATACAAATAAATGATTTAGTAAAAAATTTACCGAATTTAGTTAGTGATTTAAAGAGTAATAATTTTGAAAATGCAGCAGAAGCAATTTTAACTACTGATTTGACTTTGAAAAAAGTGTCAATAGAGACGATTATTCAAGGTAGAAAAATAAAAATAGCAGGATTTGCAAAAGGTTCAGGAATGATTTACCCCAACATGGCTACAATGCTTGCTTTCCTAACCTGTGATGCGGGCATTCAAAAAGAAGAATGGGACAAAATGATTGCTATTGCGGTTCAAAAATCTTTTAATGCAATATCAGTTGATGGAGAGACAAGCACAAATGATTCTTTTGTTGGAATAAATGCAGGAGAGAAAATTGAAAAAAGGTTTTTTCCAATTATCCAACAAGGGATAGATATTGTATGTCAGAACTTGGCAAAAAATATTGCAAGGGATGGAGAGGGAGCAAATTGTTTATTAGAAGTTTTGGTTCAAGGAGCAAAAAATACAGATGATGCAATTATGCTCGCGAAATCTATTTGTAATTCTGCCTTGGTAAAAACTGCGATACATGGTTGTGATCCAAATTGGGGACGAATCATTTCTGCTGCAGGTAATTCTGGAGTTAAATTTAATTTAGATGATGTTGACTTGTATATAGGAAACGCTCACATTTTGGAAAAAGGCCAGTTAAATAAATATGATCCACAAAAAGTCACAGACTATATTAAGTCCAGAATGAAAGGTAGATATTTGGTAGATGATATTGTAAAAATTATGCTTAATCTAAATTCTGGCGAATCGAAAGGCAAAGCTTGGGGGTGCGATCTTTCTAAAAAATATGTTGAAATCAATAGCGAATATACAACTTAACCCTAAAACGTAGTTATATTAATTGATTTGAAGATTATTAATATGTTGCTTACGGTCTGCTTACATTAAATTAGGACTTATTACTAATTTAATTTAGTCGCACTAGGTTAAACATATCCATTAACTATGGTTGGATGTTCTTTGTTTTTGAACATTTTTCTATAGTCATTATGCAATCTTTCAGTTGCCAATTTTCTTTTCTTCATTGCATCTCTGATTAAATCCATTTCATTGAATGTACGATTGAGAATTGTGAATGGAGTAGTTAGTTTCATAAAACCTCCTTTTTTTAATAAAGACTAAAAATTAATAACTCAGTCGCAGTAAATTAAACAATTTTGATTTGTTGGATGTTCTCTACATTCTTTCTCCCAAAAGTTTTGAAACTCAGGGGCGCATTTCTCAAGTTCTTTTGGAATTTCGTTTAGATTTAATCCTGCATAGTTAAATGCAGTTAAGTATCTTGGAAGAATGTTAAATTGATTGAATAGTTTCATAAGACCTCCTAGATCTATATCTATATTGTCCTCCTATTGACTTGAAATTCATAGAGTATTATTACCCGAGTAGAAGTGCTTTGTGGTTGTCACGACTATCTTTTCTCGTTCAGTAGGAGTAGAAATAATTCAGGAGTCAAAAGCACTTCATCGACTTTGTGGACAGCGAGGTGCATAAGACTCGAAGAGGGCAAACAAATGCCCTCTTATTTTATTTTTAGTAAACTTTTACTCATTCTTTTCGCTACATTTTATCGACATTACTATTTAGGATATGAATGGTTAGATTTATAAAAATAGGAAGTAATTATGTTTGTAAGTATTGATTTATGTTTAGTCCCTATTGGAGTTGGAACTTCCTTATCTCCTTATATAAAAGAGTGTATTGAAGTTATCAAAAATGAAGGTCTTAACTATGAATTAGGAGCGAATGGAACTGCAATAGAGGGAGATTGGGATAAAGTATTTGAATGTGTTAAAAAATGCCATAAAAAAATTCATTCAAAAGGTGCGCCTAGAATTTATACAACAATGAAAGTAAATACTAGAACTGATAAAGAACAAAAATTCTCAGATAAAGTAAAAAGTGTATTAGATAAATAATGGAAAAAGAGCGAAATTACGATAATGATGGATAAAACTAACACTTGGTTAATAAGAGTATTTGCTGTTGTTCTTATTTGTGTTTGCCTTTTTGCATATCTAAATGCACAAGCGAACCAATCCTTACTCCGTTCAAAACCTAGCATTGAGAATTTGGACTATAAAGCATTCTTACTCCGTCCAAAACCTAGTATTGAGGATTTGGAATATAAAGCATTAGATAAGTTAAGGGGAAATGCTGAATTTGCTGCGAATAGAGATTATGCGGACTATGAAAAATTTGGAAGTATAATTTTTTGCAATACTTCATTCAATAGTCGAATTGAATCAGCAAACTATTCGAAACAAATGGAATTATATATTTCTGGGAAAGAAGCAGATTTATCAGAATGGGATACTGCTATAAAAAATTATGAAAACGAAAGATCAAAATGTAGAGATTTTAATCCTTGAAACGTTGAAACTGCGCGTAATTTAAGTGTTTCAAGTACCTTAAGTTATAAGAAACAAAATATACTGATAAGAAATCATGTCAATATTTCACTTTTTAATTACCACTTACACTTTGCTTACAATCGTATTGACTTATAAAAAGTCAGTTGTTGCAGTCAATTTTGAGTGATTATCTTTGTATAGCAATGAATAGCGAATTTACTACTTAAGTTTTAGTAAATCTAATGGTAGATATTCATTAATATATAGAAACAGTATTGTTAAAGTTCCAATTACAGAGCCTATAAAACCTCCAAAAAAATTAACTAATAATCCAGATTGTCTAATTATTGCTTCTTCTTTTTTTTCTTCTTCAAAATTAGGAGAATCAACTACTTTTAAGCGCTGATTGGTTGTTGGTTGTTTAAGTTGTTGGTGTCGGATGAGGGCTTCGAAATCAGGCATGGAATTTGTGAGGCAATTGAACAATAAGCAGACCAGCCCGTCATTCGACGAGGATCTGATCTACCTAAATCGTCTACAGCTTCAAATACAGCATTGCCCGAGGCTTCTGCTTTATCAAATGCTGAAAGTAAGGGTATAAACTTATCAAAAACATACAAACCAAAATTTTCTAGTGCCGCTTTGGCTTGTTGCGCTGCTTTTTGCTGTCTGAAATCAACTTTTACTATTACTACTGCATGGTTAACTTTTAAGTTGCTTAATAAATTTGCTAGTTCAACAGTTAATTCTACTGATCTTGCTTTTGCAGTTGTAGGTAAGATAACTAAATCTGAACCATACGCTAAGTGTTTAAGTTCTTCTTGATCACTGCTAGCCTGTCCATCAGTTATTACAATTTCTGATGATCTTGATGCTTTAGCAGCAGAACTGACGGGGAAAACTGGAAATGGAAGATTGCCTCTTGATGCGTATGCTAAAGCAGATCTATTCTTGTCAGCATCGACTATGCAAACTTTTTTACCTTCAGAATGCCAAACGCTTGCAAGGTGAATACTTGTACAAGTCTTGGCCACCCCTCCTTTTTGTCCGCAAACGGTAATGAACAATTTTTTATTTTTATTTCTCTTACTTTGGAGAATAATTTCTTAATGTCAAGAGAAATTGATTGTTAATGCTTTAAAACTTATTTTTTGAAATATTTTAAAGAAGTTAATATTTTTAGATAACCTTATAAAGTTCCTTATTTAAATTGGCTAGTGAAGAAAAGAATTGGATTAGGTACGTGGTCTTGGGGGAATAAGCTTTTCTGGAATTACCAATCTACAAATGACGATGATTTACTTGAGACATATGATGAAGCGTTACGAAGAGGTTTCGATCTAATTGATACTGCAGATTCTTACGGTACTGGGAGTCTTCAGGGCAGAAGTGAATTGTTGATAGGAAAATTTTTACTAAATACTCCTTCAGCAAAGAAAAAAAGAATTCAAATAGCAACTAAACTTGCACCTTATCCCTGGAGAATAGGTAACAGAGGCTTCAATAAACCTTTTTTGAAAAGTTTAGAGAGACTTAATAACAAATTAGATATAGTTCAATTACATTGGTCAACTGCAAAATACAATCCTTGGCAGGAATTAGGGCTGTTGAATAATCTTTGTGATTTAAAAGATGAAGGCTTTGATTTTCAAATAGGTTTATCAAATATAGGCCCTAAAAGATTGATGAAATTAATTAATTTTTTAGCAAAAAGAGATCAGCACCTAAAGAGTGTTCAAATACAGTTTTCTTTGCTTGCCCCCGATTTAGGAAAACAATATCAGGTAAAAAAAATTTGCGACGAAAATAATATTGATTTCTTTGCTTATAGTCCTTTGTCCTTTGGAATACTTTGTATTGATCCGGATAAAGAGGAAAATAAAGAAAAAAGTTTTATTCGTAATTCCTTATTTGAAAACTATAAAAAACCAACATATGAATTGCGGAGGTGTCTAAAAAGAATTGCGCATCAAAGATCAGTTTCCCAAGCGCAAGTAGCAATTAATTGGTGTTGTTATCAAGGAACTATTCCACTAGTTGGAATGCGAAAAAAATCTCAAGTTATAGATGTATCTAATGTATTTAATTGGAATTTAAAAAAAAATGAATTTAAAGTACTTCAGGAAGTTTCACAAAAATGTTTAAAAAAAATGCCGAAAAATCCTTTTTCGAGTAATTAATTAAATTTTTACCTAGATATGTTCTTATTTTTTTTGATTTGACAACCACTATTCCATAGTTCATTGGGAAATTTTTCACCAGTGAATCTAATAACTTTTGGTTTGAGATTTATTATCAAGTCATTTAGTTTTTTATTAGATTCCATTTTGCAAGATTGGATTTCTTAATAAGATAAATTAATTTAAAACTTATCTTCTCAGTATTTATACTTATAAAATTAAAAAAATTCTTTTTAATACAAGTAATTGCAGCAATATTTACACACTCATAAATTATCTACTACAACTTCTTAGTTATTTAAAAAAGTGGAGCCCTTCCAGACTCCTCGTATCATTTGGTTGATAAGGCTGATATAACCCCATCTCCTTTAGGATCAAGCAGCAACTGGTGCTGTTTGACGGGAGAAACTAACGATTTTGTTAGCATTTGTGTTTTTGCTCTAACCGAGCCGGCTTCAGTCACCTTCCTTATGCCCCGTCGAAACCATTACAACCCCAAATAGTGGAGTTGAGCGGAATCGAACCGCTGTCCGAAACATCGGTTGAGATCACCTAGTCCAATTGGACATTTATATTCTGACAGGCAAAATGGTTATTGAATAGTTTTTTACTAAGTTTTATCCTATATGAATGTAGTGGCATCATCTCCGGAGGGACTAGAGAAATCCTTAGCAGAAGAAATTTCAAATTTAGGCGGCTTTAATATTAATACTTTTAAAAGATTTATTAATTTTGAATGTGATTTTGAAACTTTTTATAGAGTTCATTTCTATTCCAGATTAGCTTTTCGTTTTTATAGAGAAATTGCAAGTTTTAATTGCTATGATAAGCAATCTTTATATGCGGGGGTTAGAGATTCATTTGATTGGTTAAATTGGTTGCACTTTGATAAAACGTTTAATGTTCAAGTGACTGGGAGAACATCTTCTTTAAGTCATACTCATTTCACTGCTCTTGAAGTAAAAAATTCCATAACTGATTTGCAACAGGCAGTTTGGAATAAAAGATCAAATGTTTCTCTAGCTAATCCTGATTTTATAATTCATCTGCATTTAAATAATAATAAAGCAATTCTCAGCCTTCAAAGCAGCGTTGAAAGCTTACACAAAAGAGGCTATAGACCCGCAATTGGAAATGCTCCATTAAAAGAAAATTTAGCTTCTGGATTGATAAATATGACTCAATGGAATGGCAAAGTTCCATTAATAGATTTTATGTGCGGTTCGGGAACTTTTTTAATTGAGGCAGTCAACCAATACCTTGGAGTTCCCATAAATATTGATCAAGTATATCTTTTTGAGAATTGGTTGGACTTTAGGAAAGATATTTATCTTAATGAAAAAAATAAGGCAAAAAATAAAATTATAAATTATGAAAAATTGCCAACAATAATAGGATGTGAAATTAATAAAAAAGTTTTTGAGCAGGCGAATGTAAACATATCATTAGCTGGATTAGAAAATTATATTGAGCTTATAAATAATGATTTTTTAGCACTCCAATTAAGTTGTACGCCTGGGATAATCATATGTAATCCTCCATACGGCAAAAAATTAGGCGATGAAAATGAATTGATTTATTTATATGAACAAATGGGAATTTTCCTAAAGAATAATTTTTCAGGTTGGGAATTTTGGCTGCTAAGTGGAAATTCAAAACTAACAAAATATTTGAAAATGAAATCTTCATTGAAAATTCCTGTTAGTAATGGGGGAATAGATTGTAGATGGATAAAGTATTTAATAAGGTAATTTATTTTTTGCCTAAAACGGCTTTTGTTGTCTTGCCTAAACCCTCTAATGTTTGAGGAAGATATGGTCCTTTGGCTAATTTTCCTCCAAGTTTTAAACTTAAGCCTGCAAGAACTAAATCTATAAACATTATTAGTAATAAATTATATTCAATATTCCAGTTATTAAATTTTGTTAGAAAAAGGTAGAAAATAATATGGATGCAAATTAGTACTAATAATAATAATGTGCTGCCAATTGCCAAAAATATTCCACCACTAATTAATCTTCTTTTTTCTCTATCTACTTCTTGAAGAGCTATTCTTACATGCAAATCCATAACTGAACTTGCAATCGCTGAAATTCTGGAGGCGGTATTTGCAAAGTTTTTATTTTTTGGTTTTTCCATATTATTTTCTACCACTGTTTAGGAGCGTTCCTATTAGTAAACCAATACCAGCCGCAATAGCAATAGATAATAATGGTTTTTTTCTTATAGGACTTTCTATTTTTGGTCTAAGTGTATCGTTAAGTTCTTCTAATAATTCTTCTAATTGACTTTCTATAGGCTCAATTTTTTCTGATATTTCCCAATTGTTTTCTCTTATTGAATCAATTATTTCAAATAGTTGGCTTTTTATTCTAATTGCTGAGGTTCCACTATGGCTTGCTATTACTTCAACTAAATCGTCAATACTCCCTTTTGTGGCTTCAAGGGTTTGTTGTGCAATGTTAGGCCATTTTTCTTTTATTAAAGGTATTAAACTGTCAATTTTTTCGAGTAACCATTTTTCTGAGAGAACCTCTCTTTCAGGAAGATTAGAGTTATCTTCTTTATCTTCTACTTCTTTGGGAGGATGGTAAGTCTCCATTATTCAAACTTATTTATTTTAAGATTAGACCCATTTTCTTAATTTGGAACCCTTATCTAAATAATTGTGGGATTTATATAGAATAAAAACATATAAAAGTTTATTTACATTTTATTTATCTACTCTGTTCTGCAAGAAGCTTTTGTTAAGCTATTACTGGAATTATTAAATGAGTTTAAATTTCATCATGGATATTACATTTGCATCATTAATTTTTGCATCTCGCACAATCCCTACAGATTTTGGATTAGTAGCTGCAGCTATTGCTGGAGCTGGAAGTTTGCTATTCATCGCTTTAAGATTTGTTCCTGATGCAAGTAATTAAATAAAAGGGAGCATCTTTAAGAAAAAAATATCTTTATCTAAACTTTGTTTTGCAAAAAGATTTAATTTATTTATCAACTAAATAATGGATAAATGGGTTTTGCTGGAACATGAAGTTTATAATGCTAAGTCTAAAGATATTCATTACGATTTTCTTGTTGAAAATGGAATAGATTGTTTAACTTGGAAATTTTTAAAACTACCTTTATTAAATCAAGCTTCTATAGAAATTTCTAAGCAGCCCAATCATAGACTTATATGGCTATCCAGGATAGAACATGAACTTTCTGATAATAGAGGTTTTGTAAAAAGAATTGATCATGGAATATTTAAAAACGTTTCTACAGACTTGGACTCTAGAAATTATCGATTCATTCTGGATGGTGAACTTCTTTCTGGTTTGTTTGAAATTTCGGCTAATTCTTGTAGATTGAGCAAAAATTATTAATATTCATTTATAAATAAACGTAATATTTCTATTGAGAATTTTTGCAAATTAGTTATTCTTATTTAGCTATTGAGACTTGAGATTGGTACATATCAATCAGGTCGAGTTTGAAAATTTTAAATCTTTTGGGGGAAATGTAAAAATTCCTCTTGAAGAAGGTTTCACAGTGGTTACGGGCCCTAACGGTTCTGGGAAAAGTAATATTTTAGATGGAATTTTATTCTGTTTAGGCCTAGCTAATAGTAGAGGGATGAGGGCTGAAAGATTACCAGATCTAATAAATAACTCCAAAGTTAAAGAGGGTAAGTCATCAGAAACATCTGTATCAGTAAAATTTAATATTCAAGATTGGTCTCCCAGAGAGGACCTTCCGCCTTTGGAACTAGAAGAAGAAGAAATTGCCCTTAATAAAGGTCAAAAAGAATGGGTAGTTTCTAGAAAATTAAGGCTTATGCCAGGTGGTTCTTATGCTTCTACTTATACTTCTGATGGCAAACAATGTACCTTGCAACAAATACAGAGAATATTAAGAGATATTAGTGTTGATCCTGAGGGCAGCAATGTTGTTATGCAGGGTGATGTAACAAGAATAGTATCAATGAATAATAAGGAGAGGAGAAATCTTATTGATGAATTAGCAGGAGTCGCACTTTTTGATACAAGAATAGAACAAACTAATGTAAAATTAAATGACGTTTTTGAAAGACAAGAAAGATGTGAAATTTTAGAAAATGAATTGCAATCTAGTAAAAATAAGCTTGAAAAAGAATGTGAAAAAGCAAAGCGATATAAAGAGTTAAAGGCAAAACTATTACAAATAATAGAATTAGAGAAAGTTCTTATTTTTGAAGAACAAGTTAAGCATGTTGAATCTATAGAAAAAAAAGAAAGTGAAATTGAAAAAAATAAAATCTTGTTTAATAAAGAAAAAGAATCTATTAGTAAAGAAATATTAGTTTTAGAAGATGATTTGAAAATACTTGTTGATGAGCTTAAGGAGAAAGGAGAGGATAAATTGATAAAAGTTAATTCTGATATTGGAAGTATTAATTCTAGCTTGAGAGAACTTGATAGGATATCAAGTCTGAATAAAGAAGAAGGTATTAAATTACAAAAACAGAGAGATGAAATTGCAATTTCTAAGAGGAATATCGAGTCAGAAAAGATGAGACAAGAAAATTTCGATGATAATTTTTTAAATCAATTGAACTTGCAAATTGACGATCTCACTTTAAAACACAAACTATCAAGAAAAAAACTTTCTGATGCGGCTGGAGAATCTGGAGAATTCTCAAAACAAAGTATCAAATTAAATGCTGAGCTTGAAAGTATAAAAAATCAAATTAATCCTTTGGAAATAAAAAAAAGGAAAATTGAAGAAGAAACTATTCAAAATAATATTCAAAAAGATGAGATATTGTCACAGATTGAATCCTTAGACTTAGAAAAGCAGAAACTTTTCCAGGGAAATCAAAGAAAAAAAGAGACATCCGATACAAAGAATAAAAACTTGGCAAGTAATAGCGCAGAAATTAATTCTTTAAAAAATGAAATCGATTTATTAATAAAAACTAAATCAAGGCTAAATAACGAGCAATTAAGGCTTGAAAAGGATTTATCTAGATTTGAGAGCAGGAAGGAAGCTTTAAACGAATCTAGAGGTTCATATGCTCTCAGAATTATCTTAGAGGCAGGGTTAGAGGGTATACATGGTTATGTAGCTCAACTTGGAGAGGTCAGCGAGAAAAATAGATATGCATTAGAAATTGCTGCTGGAAATAGGTTAGGACAAATTGTTGTTGATAATGATCATATTGCTGCAAAAGCAATTGAAATTCTTAAAAAGAAGAAAGCGGGAAGATTAACTTTTTTACCTTTAAATAGAATTAAAAGTCAAAAAAAGAATTATGCGATTTCAAGATTTGAAAATAACAGGGAGAATGGATTTATTGATAAAGCTATTAATCTAATTACTTTTGATGAAGTTTATTCGGATGTTTTTCGATATGTTTTTGGAGATACTTTGGTTTTTTCAGACTTATCCTCAGCAAGGTTATCTACACAAAAAAATAGGTTGGTTACCTTAAGTGGTGAATTATTAGAAGCAAGTGGTGCTATTACAGGAGGCAGTAAGTTAAATAAAGATTTGGCTTATAAGTTTGGAATTAATAATGATATTGATGATTCCACTCCTATAAAAGAAAGATTATTAGTTATCGAAGAAGCTTTAAAAGAGTCAAATAATGATTTGATACTAAAAAATAATAGACTTAGTATATTAAATTCTAACCGCAGCCAAATAATTGAGGATTGCGCCTCATTTAATAAAGAAATTGAAGTAAATCAAGATTCTCTTAAAGCTGTCTCGCAAAGAATTGAGGATTGTAAATCGAGATTAAATAAACTTGATACTGCTAATAATTTATTAGTTAACGAGTTAGGTCATTTAAAAAATCAATTGAAGCCTTTTCACGATAAGTTTGATCAACTACAAACGATTCAAAAGGAAAATCATGAAAAAAATCAAAAATCATCATTAATAGCTTTTAATGACGATTGTAATAATCTTGATAAAAAACTTGAATTACTTATTAAAGAGAGAAATACATTACTAGATAAAAAGAATCAATTTGCTTTAAATAAAGAGCGTATCAATAATTCATTAAAAATTACTTTACTACAAGAAAAAAACTTGCAGGAATCTATTAAACAACTCGCAATTGCTCATAGTGAATGGATAGAAAAAAGGGATCAATTTAAAAAAGAGCTTTCAGATCTCGATAATCAAAAAAATTCTCTAGAGAAGAATTTAGGTTTATTGAGAAGGAAAAGAGATGAATTAAACTCTTCAATTTCAAATAAAAGGCAAGAATATAATAACTATCTGTTAAAGCTTGAATATCTTGAAAGGGATATGCATTCCCTTAAAGAAGAGATGAGGAGCGAGAAAATAAAATTAGAAAATTATAAAAAAGATCTACCTAATCCTTCCCCGGAGTTTGGAGAATATGAAGGGAAGAGTCTTGAATCTTTGCAATCAGAAATTTCGATTATAAATGCAAAACTAGAAAGCTTAGAACCTGTCAATATGTTAGCTCTTGATGAACTAGAAGAATTAATTGAGAGATTAAATGGTTTGCGAGAAAAATTAGAAATTCTATCTAATGAAAGATCTGAATTATTGCTGAGAATAGAAACTGTATCTACGATGCGTCAAGAAGCTTTTATGCAAGCATTTACTGAAGTTGATAAACATTTTAGACAAATTTTCGCAAATTTATCTGAAGGAGATGGATTTCTTCAACTTGAAAATCCTAATTCTCCTTTAGAAGGAGGATTAACTTTAGTGGCTCATCCTAAGGGAAAAAATGTCAGAAGATTAGCGTCTATGTCAGGTGGTGAAAAATCGTTAACTGCTTTAAGTTTTTTATTTGCTTTGCAAAAGTATAAGCCTTCACCTTTTTATGCATTAGACGAGGTTGATAGTTTTTTAGATGGTATTAATGTTGAAAGGTTGTCAAAACTAATATCAAATCAGTCATCAAATGCTCAATTTATAGTCGTAAGTCATAGAAGGCCTATGATTAGTGCATCTGAACGAACAATTGGGGTTGCGCAAGCAAGAGGTGCTAATACTCAAGTTCTTGGGTTACCAAATGCTGCATAAACACACTTTTTTAAATTTATACGTCAGAATGATAAAAAGAAATTTATGAGCTTGTCTAACACATCTGCTAATAAGAATCTCCCTAACTCGGTTCCTAGTGAACGTTTATGGTTAAGGTCAGAATTAATGGGAACACAAGTGATAACTACTGATACTGGAAGGCGGCTAGGGGTAGTTGGCGAAGTTGTTGTTGATATTGATAGAAGAGAGGTGGTCGCTTTGGGACTAAGAGATAATCCACTTACAAGATTTTTACCAGGTTTGCCAAAATGGATGCCTTTAGAAAGTATTAAGCAAGTTGGAGATGTCATATTAGTTGACTCCTTAGATTCTTTGAGTGAAAGTTTTTCTCCAGAAAGGTATGGGAAGGTAATTAATTGTCAAGTGATTACAGAATCTGGACAACTTCTGGGAAGAGTTCTTGGCTTTTCTTTTGATATTGAGACTGGGGATTTGATATCTCTTGTTATGGGTGCTGTTGGTGTGCCGCTTTTAGGTGAGGGAGTTTTAAGTACTTGGGAAATACCTGTTGAAGAAATTGTAAGTAGTGGTACTGATAGGATTATTGTTTATGAAGGTGCGGAAGAAAAACTGAAGCAACTAAGTAGTGGACTACTTGAAAAACTTGGAGTCGGGGGTTCTTCATGGGATGAAAGTGAAGTCAATGGATACTCAGCAAATCTTGTACCTGTTGAGAATCAGTTACTTTCAGGTTCTGAATCAGAACAGCAAAACAATTTGGTCGAGGAATATGAAGAAGATGTTGGACAAGATGATTATGAAGATGATTATGAAGATGATTATGAAGATGAACTTGAATATGTTGAAATAAAGGGTTCTGAAGAAGAACTAAATAATAGAAAAAAGCTATACATGGATAATGATGATTCTGATCAGATCCAGAATCAAAATGTTGTTAATAAAATAGATAAAAAAAACAATATTGATTTAGAGCAAAAAAAACAATCAACTACTAATTTAGCTTCTAAAAGACCAATTCAAAATGCAACTGAAACTTTAGATATTGAACCACTAAACGAACAAAATTTAGTTCAAGATAATAAAAAATCAGAAAAGTTTGAAATTGATGATCCCTGGTAATTGTTAAAGTTTCTTTATTGAATTAACAATTATAGAAGCAAGCTTTTTGGCAGCACCTTTATCACCTCTTTCTTTGTTTAGATTATCTCTAATACTTTTTAATTGATCTTTATTTTTAATAAGAAATAATACTTCCCTTGCAATTTTTATTGTCGAAATATTACCTATCCTTTCAGGGACAATCATTCTTTTAGCTTTTATATTTGGCCAAGCAAAAAACTTCTTATTTTTAAAATAAAATTTTTTTATTATGAAAGTTAGGAATTTATTTATGAATGAAATTTTTCCAACTACTCCAAAAATACCATCCCAAGCGTTCATCATATCTAAATGTTGAGTTGGCAGAACAACTAACATTGGAAGACTAATTGCTGCCAATTCTGCAGTATTTGCTCCTACAGTTGTAATTGCAAGATCACATTCTTTTAATATTTCATAGCAAGGATGTTTCTTGATTAGATAAATCTTTGTTTTTTTTGATGTTTCAATTACATAATCAAAACTAGAGTCTTTGAAGTTTTTAATTGTTTTGATTTTTGATGAGTAATATTTAGCAATTGGATTTTTGTTGCTTTGAAAAAATAAATATTCACTTTTATCAGTAGTTGGTGCAATGGGGATTATAAAATTTATATTTTGATTTTCTTTAGCGATATGATCTGCAACTTCTAAGAAGAAAGGAATTCCAACAGAAAGCTTTGCTTTCTTAGAACCAGGCAATAATGCAATGTAGTGTTTTTCTTTATTTCTTAGTGATATTTCGCTATTAAGTTTGATATCTGCCATCAAATCGCCGATTACTTTACATTTATATTTATATCTTTTAGGTATTAACTCTTTAACTTTTACATTCATAGCAGCAATTTCATTGGTCCATTTAGGCCATCGTGAAACCCATTCAGCATATGTGATATTTAAATAACCTAATCTTTTAGCTAATAAAATGCTCCAAAATTGATCCCCACCAAGAAAAATTACTATCCCTTTTTTTGGCCAATCAGCAAAAGAATGTGGCTTTATCAATAATTTCCAAAAACTTTTGGATTTTGTAATTAATTCGAATTTATTCCATGAATTTGCAACTAAAAATTCTTTACCAGTGGCATTTGGGCAAGGAACAAGGACTAACCTAAGAGTGAAATCTTGTTTATCTTCATCACATAGTGATTTTTTTATTTTGTTTAGCTCATCCACTACAGGATTTACCCATGTAGTTAATTCACCAGGACCATTGGAAATTATAACTACTGCAACTGATTCTTTTTTCATTGCAGTTAAACCAGAATACATTAAATGCGGACGGCGAGACTTGAACTCGCAAGGCCGAAGCCACACGCTCCTTAGACGTGCGCGTCTACCAATTCCGCCACGTCCGCAAAGGGTTTTCAGCAGCCGGGGGATGCTTAAACCTTAAAAATATCATACATTATTGGCTGAATTAAGCATGTAGTTCGAAAAGAGTTTTTTTGAATATGATGAATCATTTTTCTATTGCATAAAACAAATATTTATACATATATAACGTTTTAGGTTGTATTGTAAAAAATGTCCTCTGATCACTAAAAAATTTTGTTGATTACTTTGGCAAATAATTTTTTTATTTTAAGTCATTTCATTTCTTCAATTTTATTTTCATAATGGTTGAAAAAGTTTTAATTGCTAATCGTGGAGAAATAGCTTTACGAATTGTCAGAAGTTGTAGAGAACTAGGTATTGCAACCGTTGCAGTTTTTAGCACTGTAGATAAAAAAGCATTGCATGTTCAGCTTGCTGATGAGGCGGTTTGCGTAGGAGATTCATTAAGTAATAAGAGTTATTTAAATATTCCAAATATACTTGCTGCTGCTACATCGAGAGGAGTTGATGCTATTCATCCTGGTTATGGATTTCTTGCGGAAAATGATAAATTTGCTGAGATGTGTAATGATCACGGCATAGTTTTTATTGGCCCATCTCCTAAAGCTATTAGATCTATGGGAGATAAATCTACAGCTAAAGAAACTATGGAAGCAGTTGGAGTTCCAACAGTACCTGGTAGTAAAGGCTTGTTATCAAATGTTGATGAGGCTTATAAATTGGCAGATGATATTGGCTATCCGGTAATTATTAAAGCCACTGCTGGAGGAGGTGGAAGAGGTATGAGGTTGGTTGAAAACTCTGATAATCTAGAAAAAATGTTTAAAGCAGCTCAAGGCGAAGCAGAAGCAGCTTTTGGTAATGATGGTTTATATATGGAGAAATTTATAAAGAAGCCAAGACATGTAGAAATTCAAATTTTGGCGGACAGGTCGGGAAATGTTGTTCATTTAGGAGAGCGAGATTGTTCAGTTCAAAGAAGACATCAGAAGTTACTGGAGGAGTCTCCTAGTCCTGCAATTAATACTGAGCTGAGAAGAAAAATGGGGAACGCAGCTATTGCTGCTGCAAAAAGTATCGGCTACGAAGGGGCGGGGACAGTTGAATTTTTAGTTGATGATGATGATAATTTTTATTTTATGGAGATGAATACTAGGATTCAAGTTGAACATCCTGTTACTGAAATGGTTACAGGAGTTGATTTAATAGCTGAGCAAATTAAAATCGCAAGCGGAGCAAACTTGGAATTTAATCAGGATGATATCCATTTAAACGGTCATGCCATTGAATGTAGAATCAATGCTGAAGATCCTTCTCACAATTTCCGACCATCACCTGGAAAAATAACTGGGTGGCTTCCTCCTGGTGGCCCTGGTGTAAGGGTGGATAGTCATGTCTATACCGGCTATGAAATCCCTCCTTTCTATGACTCTTTAATTGGTAAATTAATAGTCTGGGGAAAGGATCGTAATACTGCAATTAAACGTATGAATAGGGCTTTAAACGAATGTGCAGTAACTGGTATTCCTACAACAATTAACTTTCATCTAACCTTATTGAATAAATCTAAATTTAAGCAGGGTAAGATACACACTAAATATGTAGAAGAAGAATTATTGCCAAATTACTGAGAAATAATTAAAAGATTTCTATGAAATATGTGTATGCAATGCAAGTTTTATAAGCCCTTGCTGACCGACTAATATTTCTCTTAAAAAGCTTATAAATCCTATCCAAATTACGGGTCCAACATCAACTCCTCCAATAGGAGGGATTAGTTTTCTTGTTAAATTAAGAATAGAGCTTGATGGTATTGAAACTAATAACCATAAACCTTTACTTAAATCAATTTTTGGGTACCAAGTAAGTATTAATCTTATTAGAAAAACTATAGTTAGATATGAAAGAGAAATTCCTAAACTAATATCTAAAATTTGAAGAGAGTTTACAAGCAATGAAATCACAATTATTTAATTCATCTTAATAAATAACCCATTGAAACGTATTTAATTCGTATTATAAATTGAGAATTTAATATTTAAAAAGTGTTTCAAATCTCAAATTTATTACTAGCCGCAGATTTTTCTGCTGAAGTTGCAAATAATTCCGCAGTGGGAATGATAGGTAGTTTTATTGCTGCTGCCTTACTTATCGTTATTCCAGCCACTGCATTTTTGATTTTTGTAAGCCAGAAAGATTCCCTCGATCGTACTTCTACTGGAAGACGCTAGTTTTTGTAGAAGTTTTAAGTACACTATATATATAGGGGATATAAGTAACCCTTTAAAAAATAAATTTTTGGAGAAAGAATGTGGTCAATGCTAGTCTCAATTGGGCCAGTATTGTTGGTATAGTTCTCGCGGTATGTGGAGGAGGCCTTTATTTTTTGAGGTCCTTTAAGCCTGCCTTGGCTCGGGATTATGATGTTTTCTTTGCAGCAATTGGACTTTTGTGCGGAGGAATATTATTTTTTCAAGGCTGGAGGTTAGATCCTATCCTTCAGTTTGGTCAGTTTTTATTAGCAGGAACTACAGTTTTTTTTGCATATGAAAGTGTGCGATTGAGGGGAGTTGCTACTGATCAAGCTAGAAGGTCATCTTATTTTGATGATGACCCTATTTCTGATGTTCCAAGAAATTCTAGAGGTCGATTTAATGACGATTATGATAGGTTTGAAGAATCTGAAAGACCATCTAGAAGATTTAAACCTCAAGAAGATGAATTTGAAGAAGACTATACGGAGGGGAGATCTCGTAGGAGGAATATTTCAAGAGCCATACCCTCTGCTGCAGCAAGTAGAAGTAGGCAATCTACAAGGGAAATAAGTCAGTTTGAAAATGACCAGCCTATAAGAAGGAGAAGACAGACTTCTGAAGATAGAAATAGTAAACAACCAGAAACAAATAACTTTGGTGAAAGAAGAAATTTATCTCGCGATGAAGTTAAAACAGGGTCAAGACCCAGAATGAATCGTACAGTTTCTAGACAAGATAATATCTCTCCTCCTGCTGATTCTTCTACATTAAGAAAGAAACCTACTAGATCCCCTATTAGGCAACAAACTTCAAGAGCTCAAGTTGAAGATGCTTCATTTAAAGATGCTAATCAAGCTAAAAAACCACGTGAGACTCGTAGAGTAAGCTCTTCAACTAGATCAAGTTCAAAAAATCAAAATAGTAGATATAGCGTTGGAACAAACAAGAAAAAACCTAGAGATAACAGTTCTAGATTTGATGATTAATTATAGGATTCCTGCCCATTTTAAAAACGATTGTTTACTAAATAGTTCAATCAATATTATTGAAAGAAAGCCAATCATTGCAAATCTTCCATTAGTTTTTTCAGAATAACTACTCCATCCAAATTTATATTCATCTTTAATTTCTATCGATTTTTCATCTAATTGATTATCTCCAATTTGTTCATTTGTATAATTTGGATCTTTCTGCTGTTCTATAAAACTCTCATTCTCTAGATTAGTGACTTCTGAGTTAGTTTGTTCTTCTTTCGAATTCATTTTTTTTGTTAATCCTTAAAATTATACTTATCAGACGTCAATAATTTCCAGTCTCCCTGTCCATTTAATTCTAAAATATTCTCGTGAAAATCTTTTAAGCTAGGTCTATGTCCAACACTAATAAGGGAAAGTTCTCTTTCCTTAAGTAAACTATATAGTTTTTTTTCAGTGTTAATATCTAAAGCACTTGTTGCCTCATCAAGTACTGCAAATCTTGGAGAATTTAGTAAAAGTCTAGCAAAAGCCAATCTTTGTTGTTCGCCTAAGGAAAGAATTCGTGGCCAATCTTGTTTGATATCAAGATTAGGATACCGATCCACTAAAGTTTTTAAATTTACTTCATGAAGTACAGAAGTAAGATGTTCATCACTAAATTTCTTGACTTCTGTGGGATAACATAATTGTTCCCTTAAAGAACCAAGTAGCATATACGGTTTTTGAGGTATGAATAATAATTCCCCAATTTTTGGTTTTTTAATTACTCCCTGATCTGGTTCCCATAAACCACTAATCATTCTCAGCAAAGATGTTTTTCCGCAACCAGATGGTCCTACTACCAATAGTGATTGATTATTGTCGATGCTCAAATTTAAATTTTTAATTATTGTTTTATTTGATCCTGGTGGGCAAAGGTCAGCATTATTAATAAGAATTGAGGGGTAATCTGAAATAACGTTTTGATTGCTTGTTGGGTTGGTTTGACTAATTGATTCAACTTTTGATTGGAAGCCTTCTAATCTGCCAATACCAGCAGTAAATTTTGCAAGTTCTTCGATTTGATTAACAATGAAAAATAATGAACCTTCAACCATTCCAAATGCAAAGCTTGCCTGAATAAAGCGTCCATAATCAATATCACCTTTAAAGTAAGGGATTGCCATTATTAAATATGGAAAGAAATTTCCAGCATAATTAATGGATCTTCTCATGACATCTATTATTACTCTCCATATAATCAATAAATTAAAGTTTCTCACCACTTCTCCTAAGCGTCTTTCAGTTTCACTTTGCTCAGGATTCTCCCCAGAGTAAAAGGCTATTGATTCAGCATTATCTCGGATATGTACTAAGCCATATCGAAAATCTGCTTCATATCTGAGTTGATCAAAGTCAATCTTTACAAGATTTTTTCCAGCAATTAAGAGGATAGAAGTTGCAAATGCGGCGTAACCAAATAAAGAAAAAGTAAGTGTTGTACTAATACTCCATAAAATCAGAATATTAAGTGAAAATGTCAGTAGGGCATCAAAAATACCTAATGTGAAAGAGAGACTTTGCCCGGTAAAAGCTCGGGTATCATCTGTGATTCTTTGATCGGGATTATCTACATCGGTTTGTTCTTCATCATTGGGATTTAACTGGTAATAAGCTTTATTAGTCATATAATCTTTGACTAGACTTTTTGAAAGCCACTCTCTCCAAATTATTCCTAACTTATATGTAAAAAATATTTGGGAAACCCGTATTGGTAGAGCCACAGCGAAACAACAAGCGTAAATCCCCAATATCCGATAAAAACCATCTTCTTGTTTTTCTACTAAAGCATTTGTTAAATCTCTTGCAATGAATCCAATACCTGCGTTTATTCCGTTTACAGCTAAAAGCATTAATACAATTATCGCAAGGAATAACCAATGTAACCATCTACGGTTTTTTAATTGACGTCTTAAGCTAAAAAAGCTTCCTGATCCAATTAGAAATAATGCAGAGAAAAGCAATCCCCAACTCCCAGCCCATATTGAGTTGACAGTGCTTACTACACCTCCAAAATACTTTTCAAGAAAAATTGGTTGAAAGCTTTCAAAAAAACTTATTATTCCTGTAAGACCAACAAGTACTACTCCACCAACACAAAACAAAAGAGAAATCAAAAGCCATATGAATTGGAATCCATTACATTGGTCTATGGGAAGAAAAAATGGCTGAGATAGCTTCCTTAATTTTTGTAATTGGTACAGTATTTTGGATTTATTATTAACTGCTTTATTCATTACTAGACTAGTATTATGAAATAAATTATAACTTTCTGCAGTCTATTGACCAAAGCCAATAAATGAAAGTGCCCAGTCAGGTAAATTTAAGTAATTCAAGATTGTTGCATCAAATTCATGAACTTTTGGGAAAGATTTATCTAATGTCCACCATAGTAGAAAAGGTAAGTTAAATAAAATTTGTAATTGCCATTTGTAAGTTAAAACGTTCCAAATTTTTATTAACTTAGTTTTAAGTGAATCATCTAGCTCATCCCAATTTTTTGAAATTAAGTTGAATAAATTTTTAGATTCTGTATTAAAGGACTCTGGAGTATTCATTTTGTTTTTATTTATTTATAACTAATTAATATTTCTTTCGAGAGTTTTAACCTGGAGGCCAATTCATTTTTCTTCCAGATAAAAAATGAATATGTAAATGAAAAACTGTTTGTCCAGATTCTGCTCCAGTGTTAATTACTGTTCTCCAATTAGTTAAATTTTTTGATTTAGCTATTTTGCTACCAACAAAAAGTAAATGCCCTAATAAATTTGCATCTTGCTCAATACACTCTAATAAACTGATTATTGGCTTTTTAGGAATCACTAAAAAATGTACTGGAGCTTGTGCCTGGATATCATTAAACGCAATACAAAACTTATCTTCATAAAGCTTATCGCAAGGTATTTCTTCATTAATGATTTTTTGAAATATTGTTGTTTCAGTCATTAAATTAATTAATTGAGATAACGTCTTTTTCGTTAAACCCTTCTTTTAAAAGTTCTTTGTTCAAATCATCTTTTGATGTAACTCTATCTACAAATAATATTCCATTTAAGTGATCCATTTCGTGTTGAATACATCTCGCTAGAAGTCCATCTGCTTTCATTTTACGTGGTCGTCCCATTTCATCTCTAAATTTTAATTTTATAGTTGATGGTCTTACTACATTCAAATATACGCCAGGTATACTTAAGCAGCCTTCTTCGTATGAATTAAGGGTTGTTCCAAAGTCTGTAATTTCTGGATTGATTAATATTAAAGGTTCTGCTGCTGAATCTTCAAAATTTACGTCTATGACAAGAAGCTCTTTGTTGATTCCAATTTGAGGTGCAGCAAGTCCAATTCCTTTAGCTGCATACATGCTTTGAAGCATTTCTCTAGCAAGTTTTCTAATTGATTCGTCAACTTTAGTTATTCTTTTGGAATTTTGTCTTAATACATCATCACCTAGTTTATAAATGTCTAGAGATGGCTTACCTGGTTGTTCTTTTGCAATTTTTTCTGCGTTTCCATTTGTTCTTGACTTTTTTGCAAGTTGTGAAAAATGGTTTGCCACGTTAAAAAAAAGGTTTTTACTTGGGAGTTTAGCTATAAAAATACTAGCACTTTAATTTGCATTCTTTATAGTTTTTTTAAATGAGTAATGATGATCAGTTAAAAGTTAGGCAAACTGTATCTAAAAAAAAATCTTTTAAGGAACTAACTATTGTTAGGGATATCATTTTTTGGATTGATCTTGTTGGTGAAGGTCAAAATGAAAATGCTATTTTTGCAAGGCCATTTAATGAAAAAGAGGCGTTTCCACAGAAATTAACAAGTAAAAAATATAATATTAAAAATAACTTTCATGGATATGGTGGTAAATCTTATAAATGTCTATATTTAAAAAATAATTTTTATTTGATATGGATAGATCAGATTACCAACGCATTATGGTTTCAAATTTTTAAAGAGGTAGCATCAAATTATAGAAGTCAAAAAAGATATCTCGATTCAGTCCAAGAGCCGAGACAACTATCTAAATCAATTGATGTAAATTTCGACTCTTCATTTGTTATTTCTCAAAAAAATTTTTTGTATGGTATCTGTGAAATAAATAATAGAGATTACTTATTTTCTTTAAACTTAAAAAAAACTAAACAAGATATTTACCGAATAAAAAAATTTAAAAATTTCGCTGGAGAATTATCTTCTAATACTTCTGTTAGCTTACTTTCTTGGGTCGAGTGGGATGCTCCATATATGCCCTGGGAGAAAAATGATCTTTGTTTTGCTCAAATTGAATTAGATGGAGAGATAACAAAAATAAATAAATTCTCAGATGAGCTGATTAATGCCAAAAAAAACGTTTCTTTTTTTCAACCTTATTGGATAAGTGAAACTCTTTTAGTATGTTCTGAAGATAGTTCTGGATGGTGGAACTTATTGTTTTTAGATGCTAGTAAAATTGAGAATATTTTTATTAAAAAAAGAGTAGAGAGAAATTTTGTTGAATATGGAGTACCTCAGTGGGTCTCAGGAATAACATTTTTTTCAGGGAATATAAAAGATTTATTTTGTTTAGCAAAAAAAGAAAATAATTTAGTAGTTGAACAATATAAAGATCTTCAATTCGTTAAAGAATTTTCTACTCCTTTTACCTCAATAAGTGATTTTAGTGTTTTTAAAAAGAAATTAGTTTTGAAAGGACATGGATCTGATTTTCTTGGCAATTTACTTGAAATTGATTGTAAAAAGGAAGTTTTATCAAATGTTTTTGAGAAAATAAATACTGAACATATAAAAGATTTTTCAAAACCTGAATCTTTTTGGTTTAAAGGTTTTGAAGATAAATCTACTCATTCTTTTTTATATAGGCCGCTTATTGAAAAATTTAGAAAACCACCGCTTTTTGTTAGAGCTCATAGTGGACCAACTTCATTTTTTGATGGATCATATAATTCTGAAGTTCAATATTGGACGTCGAAGGGTTTTTTTGTTGCTGAAGTCAATTATGGAGGATCATCAGGATTTGGCAAAGCATATAGAGAGAGGTTGAATTATAAATGGGGTATTGTTGATTCTTATGATTGCAAAGAACTAGCTCTTGAATTGATTAAATCAAATCAAGTAGATAGTGAAAAAGTGGTAATTTCTGGGAATAGTGCTGGTGGGTTAACTGCTCTGAATTGTTTATTATATGGGTCTATTTTTAAAGCAGCAATTTGTAAATATCCTGTTATTGATTTGAAGGATATGCATTACAACACTCATAGGTTTGAAAAAGATTATTTAAATTCTTTGGTAGGAAATTATGCAAAAAATCATGATGAGTATATAAATAGATCACCGATAAATTTTATTAACAAAATAAAAAAACCTATCTTATTGTTTCATGGAAAAAAAGACATAGTTATTTCTTATAAACAAACTTTAAAAATTCAAGAAATTTTGATTCAGAATAATAAATATTCAGAAGTTATTTTTTTTGATAATGAAGGGCATGGGTTTAGAAATATTGAAAATAAAGAAGTAGTAATGCAAAAATCTCAGGAATTTTTAAAAAATGCTTTGAATATTTAAGAATTGATTTTTAGAAAATCAATAGTGTCTTTTAATTTTTTTATAAACATATCAATTTCTTCCTTATTGGTTGTGAAATTCATGCTGATTCTAGCTGTTGATTTAATTCCAATGTATCTGTGAAGAGGTTGACAGCAATGGTGACCACTTCTGATGCAAATTCCTTTTGAATCAAGAATTTCGGCAATATCGTTTGAATGTATATTTTTTACATAAAAAGTGGCAAGTGATGCTCTTTCTGGATCTATCTCGGGTGATGGACCTATGATTTCAACGTTTTCTATTGCACTTAATTTTTCAAATAAATATTTAGTAATTTTCTTTTCATATTTATGAATTTCATTCAATCCAATAGTGTTTATATAGTTAATTGCTTCTGCAAGACCTATTGCTTCTGCAATGGCTGGAGTTCCAGCTTCAAATTTATGTGGCAAATCTGCCCAAGTACTTTTCTCTTCAAAAACATCTTGAATCATTTCTCCACCTCCAAAGAGAGGAGGAATTTTTTCTAGGATTTCTTTTCTTGACCAGAGGAAACCAATACCTGTAGGACCGCAAAGTTTATGTCCTGATCCCGCTAAAAAATCTATATTAAGATCAATAACATCTAGTTTTTGATGAGCCAAACTTTGACATGCATCGATTAACACTAAAGAACCTTTTTGTTTAGCTAATTTAGTAATCTCTTTGATGGGATTACAGCAACCTAGAGTATTACTAACATGTACTAGGCTAACGAGCTTAGTTCTAGATGTTAGTTTTGATTTAAAATCGTCTATATCTAATTTCCCATTTTTATCTATACCTATAAATTTTAATTTGCAATTATTTTTTGCTGCAACCATTTGCCATGGAACAATATTACTGTGATGTTCCATTATTGATAAGAGAATTTCATCATTTTCTTTTAATGAAGATTCGCCCCATGATCTAGCAACTAAATTGATTGCCTCAGTAGCATTTCTTGTGAAAATAATTTCTTTTGTTGAATTCGCTTTTATAAATTGACTAATTAAATATCTTGCATTTTCAAATTCTTCTGTCGCTTTAGCACTTAATTGATGTGCGCCTCTATGTACATTGGCATTAAAGTTTCTATAGTATTCATTAATTTTTTCTAAGACTTGTATTGGTTTTTGAGTGGTTGCAGCATGGTCTAAATAAATAATTTGCTCACTACTTTTTAAGTTCTTATTTAAAAGAGGAAAGTCTTTCTTTGTTATTTCAGGAAAATTTTGAATTGTTTCCATTAATTTTGATTTAAAAGTTTATCAAGCAAATCCCATCTATCTTTTGAAACGGGAATAAATGAAATTATTTCTTGAAAGTAAGAGCTTAATTGTAGTTTACTTGCTTCTGTTAATGTGATCCCTCTTGTTCGCATATAAAAAAGTTCTTCTTCATTTAGTTGTGAAATTGTAGCTCCATGTTTGCATTTGACATCATCTGCAATTATTTCTAATTGAGGTTTGGTATCTATTTGTGCGAGGTTTGATAAAAGTAAATTTCTGCTTAATTGAGAAGCATCAGTTTTCTGGGCAATTTTCGGAACTATTATTGAACCTTCAAATATTGCATGTGATTTATCGTCAGCGAGTGATTTATTTATTTGATCTAGAAATCCATTTGGCCCATCAAAGTCTATTTTTGTATAAGTAGAAATTTGTTCATTTTTTTTTGTTATTTGCATACCTTTGATATTGGTTTTAGCGTTTCCTTCAGATTGTTTAATACGAATTTCAAATCTTGCATAATTAAATTTAAAATGTAGAGATCCTAAGTTGTATTCACTATTTTTTTGTTGAATTACATTGAGAGAATTTAATAGATTTGATTTGTTTACACCGTAAGAAACAACACCATGATTTAGGGAACTATTTTCCTCTAAACAAAAGAACGTTGATTGAGATAATGAAGAGTTGTCTTCACCAAGATTTATTTGTAATAATTCAACATTACAATTCTTTTCTAAAAATATTATCAGGGTTTTTGCGTTCAAATAATTACTTGATGCATGACTAAAGATTTCAATAGGAGGAATTTCTGATCCATTAATTTTTAACCCCAAAATATTATTTTTACCACTTAAAGATAGATTTAGTAGGTCACTCCAATTTTCGTTTTGATTAAAAAAAGTAATTTGTTCCTTGATATATTTTTGTAATTCATCCTCACTTAATTGCTGTATTGAATAATTTTTCTCTATTAACTTAATTTGGCAATTATCACCAATGATTAATCTAATATTACTTTGATAATTTTTCGGATAAGATATATCAAATTTTGAATTGTTTTCATTAATTGAGTAATCTAAAAAGTTAGATAATTTTGATTTATTTGAAAGTCTCCATTGTTCACTTCTAGGATTGGGGAGGGGACTTGATTGTAATTTATCTAGACAGATTTTTTGTATTTCTGTTTGATTATCAATCGATTTATTGGTTTTTATTTTTTCAATAATTTCCATTTATTTAGGTCTCTTTTATAAAGTTATCAGTCCATTCATACCCTTTCTTTTCAAGCTCTAAAGCAAGATCGCTCTCACCAGTTTTTATGATTTGTCCGTCTGACATAACATGGACATAATTTGGTTTAATTTCATCTAATAATCTTTGATAGTGGGTAATAAGTATAATTCCAGTCTGTGCATTAGATATTCTTTTAATTCCTGATGCCACTATTCTTAGAGCATCGATATCTAGACCAGAATCGGTCTCATCTAATATTGCTATCTTGGGCTCAAGTAAAGCCATTTGCAGAATCTCATTTCTTTTTTTTTCACCTCCGGAAAAGCCTTGATTTACACTCCTTGAAAGGAATGCCTGATCCATTTTCACAATTTCTAACTTTTCTTTAACTAATTCTTCAAAATCAAAAGTATCCAATTCTTCTTTGTTGAGGAATTTCCTTCTAGCATTAGTTGAAACTCTAAGAAATTCAAGATTACTAACACCTGGAATCTCAATTGGATATTGAAAACCCAGAAAAATTCCTGATTGAGATCTCTCTTCAGGCTCTAGAGAGTTGATGTTTTCACCTAAAAATTTTATGTCTCCATTCGTAATATTATACGAGGGATGTCCTGCAATGATTTTCGAAAGAGTACTTTTGCCACATCCATTTCTACCCATAATGGCATGGATTTCTCCAGGATAGACAGTAAGTGAAACCCCTTTTAGAATTGGAAGATTATCAGTAGATGCAGAGAGATTTTTAACTTCTAAAATTGGATCTGATTCTTTCATTTTACTTTGCATTTCAGTTTAGAAATTGATTAATTAACCTACTGATCCCTCTAGTTTAAGTGCTAGTAACTTATCTGCTTCAGCAGCAAATTCCATAGGTAATTGGTTAAATACATCTCTGCAAAAACCGCTGACCATCATAGATACTGCCTCCTCAAATTCTATACCTCTGCTTTGGAGATAAAAAAGTTGGTCTTCTGAAATTCTACATGTGCTTGCCTCATGCTCAATTTCAGAATTGGGTTGTTGAGATTTGATGTAAGGGAATGTATTTGCAGAAGCTTGATCCCCTATTAACATTGAATCACATTGACTGTAATTTCTTGATCCTGCAGCTTTTGTTCCCATTTTGACAAGACCTCTGTAGCTATTTTTTGAGTTACCTGCACTAATACCTTTGCTAACAATAGTTGATTTGGTCTTAGGACCAATATGGATCATTTTTGTACCGGTATCTGCTTGCTGAAGATTATTGGTGAGAGCCACTGAATAAAATTCTCCTACTGATTCTTCCCCTAAAAGAAGGCAGCTAGGATATTTCCATGTAATTGCAGACCCTGTTTCAACTTGAGACCAGCTAATTTTACTTCTCTTACCTAAACATTTTCCTCTCTTGGTGACAAAATTAAAAATTCCGCCAATACCTTCTTCATCACCAGCATACCAATTTTGCACTGTTGAATATTTTATTGAGGCGTCGTCTAATGCTATAAGCTCTACAACTGCTGCATGCAGGGTATTTGTATCAAACATTGGAGCCGTACAACCTTCTAGATAACTAACAGAACTCGATTCTTCAGCAATGATTAGTGTTCTTTCGAATTGCCCTGAATCTCCACTATTAATCCTGAAGTAGGAAGATAGATCCATAGGGCAGGTAACACCTTTTGGAATATAAACAAAAGAACCATCACTAAAAACTGCAGAATTTAGTGCTGCAAAATAATTATCACTAGCTGGTACTACTGTACCTAAATATTTTTCAATTAAATCCGCGTGATTTTTTACTGCTTCACTAATTGAGCAGAATATAACTCCATGCTCAGCAAGTTCTTCTCTAAAAGTTGTGGCTATGGAAACACTATCAAAGACAGCATCTACTGCTACATTTGTGAGTTTTTTTTGCTCTGTGAGGGGTATTCCTAATTTGTCAAAAGTCTCAAGAAGTTTGGGATCAACTTCATCTAAGCTAGAAATTTTCTCTTTTTGCTTAGGAGCAGAGTAATAAATAATATCTTGATAATCAATTTTTTTATATCCTAATGCTGCCCAATCAGGCTCCTTCATTTTTTGCCATTTTTTAAAGGCTTTTAATCTAAAATCGAGAAGAAATCTTGGCTCTTCTTTTTTCTGTGAAATTAATTTTATGATATCTTCATTTAATCCCTTTTCTATTTTTTCAGTTTCAATATCAGTAACGAAACCATATTTGTAAGGCTCTTTTACTACATCTTTAACTAAATTTTCGTTGACCATGTTATCCAAAAATAACTTATTACAATTAGCTTTTTATACTTTAACGAAAGATACCCCCAATATTGAGTTTTTTCCCTTTATTAAAACTAAAAATTAATGTCTAATCATCTTGATCCCTTCTCTAACCCATTAAACATAGATACTATTCAAAAAATTGATAATCTTGATCTAACTATAATGCAGAAACATCATTTAAGAATTCTCGCTCATTGCCTTCAGATTTTAAAAATTATCAATTTAGATGATAGTTTGGAATATCAAAATAAAAATCCCCTGAGAGAATGGTGTGATAACCAATCAAAAAAATTTGATGATAAAAAATTTAGTGATCTTTTTTATGAGCAGTTGGAATCCACTTCGAAAAAATTAAGTACTTTTTCAAAAAAAATAGGTAAAAGTATTGATGATTTAGAGATAGATGATTTAGTACTTCTAGTTGAACAACGCTGAATTTCCTTTATTAATTGATCCCGAAGAAAAAATATATTTTTGTTGAGTCGTTAACAAATTCAGGTAATAAAATTTAAAAAAAAAGAAAATTAATTTACATTTCAAAAAGATCTGAAAATTAATTAATTTCCCTGATACCAACTGTTTTGAAGAGAAATATCAATATTGAGAATTTTGTTGTAGTCAGAGGATCCTGACGACAGGCCAAAAAGACACACAATTCCTCAAAAAAAAGAACATACTGATCCCAAACAAAAACGGAGATTTTAAAGTGGCTGATGGGATCATGAATAAAGATCAATTACTCTCACTAACCCTCAGACAATTACGTCAAGAAGCAAGTAAATTATCGGTTCCGCTATATAGTCGAAAAACAAAAGCCATTTTAGTTGATTTAATTCTTAAATATCAAGAAAAATCTACAAAGAAAACATATATTACATCTTCTGAGTCAAAATCTGAAGAAACGTATGAGACCAATGCTTTCAAAAGTAGTGATGATGTGAAAACAAACGTAGTTTTCTTACCTCGAGACCCAGATTGGGCTTATGTTTTTTGGCAAATTTCAGATGCAGATAGAGAAAAAGCACAATCTTTGGGAGCCAATAAATTATGTTTACGATTATTTGATGCATCTGGTTCTGAAGGAAGCAACTTGAATCAAGGAACACTAAGAGAGATAGCAGTTGATAGTTACAGTACCGAGTGGTACTTGCCAATTCCCCTTGCAGATAGAGACTATAAAGTTGAATTAGGTTACAAATATGGTTTTAACTGGATGTCATTGGCATTTTCTTCGATAAGCCATGTTCCTGGGTCTCATCCTTCTGAGCAAATTCTCGATAAATTTGTACCTTTTAATTTAGATTCTACTCCTGAGTCAATCCCAGATATTTCTAATCCTGTTGATTCAGAACAAAGTGGTATGCATGAAAGGTTATACCAAGCAGCAACTAACATTCCTCTCAGAAGAAAAGTTGGTTCTGAAGAATTTATGGAGAACGTAAATTCAACAAACCTCAATGATAATCTTACAGACTCAGGTGCTGGTAAATGGTCATCAGGTTTAAATGATTCTGGAAGCGGAATTGTTAAAAATAGATCTTTTTGGCTTGTTGCTGATGCTGAATTAATTGTTTATGGAGCTACAGAGCCTTCTGCAAAACTGACAATAGGAGGAGAAGATGTACCTCTTGCTGCAGATGGTACTTTTAGAATTCAAGTTCCATTTAGAGACGGGACTCAAAAATATGATATTAAAGCTGTTGATGTATCTGGTGAGCAAGAAAAAAGTATATCAATGAAATTTGATAGAACTACACCACTTGACGATACAAATGAAAAAGATAATGCTGAGACTGAATGGTTTTAACAAATTAAATTAATGCTGAAAAAAATTGTAGCTTTTACTCCATTGTTTGGAGCATTAACGTTTCCACTAATAGTTCCAATTACAATTTCTAAATTTGGTGTTAATTATGGAATTCTTACTGCATTATTAATTTCTTCGTTATGGTTTATCGCTATGTTAAGAACTTCCGAAATGCCTCATTAATTTAGTTAGATTTTTGGAAGTTTTTTAAAAAGATGAATCAAGTCAATGTAATTAATATTAATTCTCCTTTCCTCGATCAAAAACCAGGCACTTCTGGTTTAAGAAAAAGTACTTTAAAATTTCAGGAAGAACATTATTTAGAAATTTTTATTGAAGCAATCTTACAATCATTGGAAGATTTAAGAGGTTCAACATTAGTAGTTGGTGGTGATGGAAGATATGGCAATATTGAAGCAATAGAAAAAATTGTCCAAATATGCATTGCTCATAAAGTTCAAAAGGTTATTGTTCCAAAATACGGTTTATTATCTACTCCTGCGACATCACATTTAATTAGAAAAGAAAATGCTATTGGTGGAATTATTCTTTCTGCAAGCCATAATCCTGGTGGGATTGATGGCGACTTTGGAGTGAAATTGAATATCTCTAATGGTGGCCCAGCTCCTGAGATAATTACAAATAAGATTTTCAAGGCTTCACAATTACTAACTAGTTATAAAATTTGTAAAATTCAATTACCAGATTTTAGTGTATATGGAACCTATTCTTACGGTGAAACTACCTTAGAAATTATTGATGGATTAAAAGATTATTCTAATTTGATGGAGAAAATTTTTGATTTTGATCAAATTAGTGATTTTTTAAAAAAAGACTTCTCGTTAATCTTTGATGCAATGAATGCAGTTACAGGCCCATATGCAAAAAATATTTTTGTTGAAAAAATGGGTCTTCCACATGATTGTGTCATGAATGGTAACCCGCTAAAAGATTTTGGAGGTTTACATCCTGATCCTAATCTTACTTATGCATCCCACTTGGCTGATTTGTTATTAAATAAAAAATCTTACAGTTTTGGTGCTGCATGCGATGGAGATGGAGATAGAAATATGATTTTAGGAAGTGGATGTTTTGTAAATCCTAGTGATAGCCTTGCAGTTATTACTGCGAACACAAACTGTGTCCCTGGTTATAAAGATGGTATTACAGGTGTGGCACGATCCATGCCAACCAGCTCAGCGGTTGATAATGTTGCTCGAGCATTAAATATACCTTGTTTTGAGACACCTACTGGCTGGAAGTTTTTTGGAAATCTTTTAGATTCCAATTTAATTACTTTATGTGGAGAAGAAAGTTTCGGAACAGGTAGTAATCATGTGAGAGAGAAAGATGGACTATGGGCAGTTTTGTACTGGTTACAAGTTTTAGCTGAGAAAAAATGTTCGGTAAGTGATTTGATGCAGAATCATTGGAAACAATTTGGTAGGAATTATTATTCAAGACATGATTATGAGGCAATTCCCTCAAATATTGCTAATCAAATCTTTGGTAATCTAACTTCTATGCTTGAGAATCTCAAAGGAAATAGTTTTGCTGGCCATTTAGTTAAAGTGGCAGATAACTTTTCATATTTAGATCCCGTTGATAATTCCATAAGTGAAAATCAAGGTTTAAGATTGGTTCTTGATGATAATTCTCGAGTAATTGTGCGCCTTTCTGGTACTGGAACTAAGGGAGCAACATTAAGACTTTACTTTGAGAAATTTTTCGATCCTGAACAGAATCTTTCGTTAAATCCTCAGATCGCTTTGAAACCTCTAATAAATGATTTAGATACTTTATTGAACATTTCAAAACTTACTCAAATGGAAACTCCTACAGTAATTACATAGAATTGAAAGTAATGATTTTTTGATATTATTTATATGCATTCAGAAAATTTATTTACTAATTATTCTCAAATAGAAGATAATGCACCTTTGGCAGATAAATTAAGACCAAAGAAATTGGATGATTTTTTTGGTCAACAAACAATCCTGAATGAGAATTCGCTTTTAAGAAGTGCGATATTAAGCGATAAGATTAGTAATTTTATTTTTTCTGGCCCTCCTGGTGTTGGAAAAACTACCCTAATTGAAATTATTTCCTTTAATACGCGTTCAAAATTAATTAAGTTAAATGCAGTATTATCAAGTGTTAAAGAATTAAGAAATGAAATCGCTAATGCAAAGGATAGACTAATTAGTACAAAAAGAAAAACAATTTTATTTATCGATGAGGTTCATAGATTTACAGCAGTTCAGCAAGATGCTTTATTACCTTCAATAGAAAATGGAACTATAACTTTTATTGGTGCTACAACTGAAAATCCTTTTTTTGCTGTTAATAAAGCGCTTGTTAGCAGGTCTCGTATTTTTACATTACTTCCCTTGGCAGAAAATGATTTGCAGAAAATAATACAAAAAGTCATAACTCACTATTCTAAAAAAAAAGATTCAAAAAAAATTAATTTAACTCATGATGCTATAAGTCATTTAATTAAATTTTCTGGCGGGGATGCAAGAACATTAATCAATGCGCTAGAGATGGCCATAGAAACAACTGCTGAAAATGATGCTAAAGAAATCAACATTAATCTCTCAATAGCAGAAGATGCAATTCAAAAGAAAAATATTGTTTACGATAAAAATGGTCAAAATCATTACGATGTAATAAGTGCCTTTATCAAGTCCATAAGAGGTTCTGATCCAGATGCAACTTTATTCTGGCTTGCGAATATGCTTGAGGCTGGTGAAGATCCTAATTTTATTTTTAGAAGATTACTTATATCTGCCAGTGAAGATATTGGAATAGCTGATCCTAATGCCATAGTAGTTGTACAATCTTGTTGTGATGCTTTTGATAGAGTTGGTTTTCCAGAAGGATTATATTTTTTAACGCAGGCTTCTCTATATTTAGCTATGTCTCCAAAAAGTAATAGTACGAAAAGTATTTTTAAAGCGATTGAAACAATCAAATCTACCAATGCTTTTGATGTTCCACTTCATTTAAAAAATAATTCTAATAGTTATGTCAATCCTCATAATTATCCAGGTAATTGGGTCGCACAAGACTATCTTCCCAAATCTTTAAGAGGTTTCAAAATATGGGAACCAAATAATAATGGATGGGAAAAAACTCAATATGAAGAACTGCTTAGAAGAAAGGAAAACTAAAAATTTTTCGAACAACAAATAATCTCAGGATTAAAAGAAGTTTTTTCTTCGTAGGCTAAAGCGATAGTCCAATCATGGAAGTTAATCTGCGAATAACTTAAATGTATATTTTTCTTCTTATGAATCAACTCTTTTGGCTTTTCAAAAAATTGCCAATAGTTAATGTCTTTAGCTAATTTTCCATGATCCCATTTTATTGCCGCTTCAACAGCACACCATTGATTTAGTATCATATTTTTTGTTAAATAATTATTATGGTTTGATTTATTGGTATGAAAAAAATATTTTTCTGCAAATTTTATATGGTTAAATTTTCTATCTGTTCTCTCAATATCAATTCCTATTTTGTTTTTATGCCAGACTAAAGTAATGGCATCTTTACAATGACTTAAACTGATATTTCCCATGCCAGAGGGTAAAGTTGGAGGTTCTCCAGGATGAGCACTAATGGGAATTTCTAAGGGGTCTAAATCAAAAAGTGTTGAAAGTGATTGTCGTAAATAAGCTCTTGTTTCTAAGAAAATCTTTGATCTTGAATTTGTTAGGTTTTTTGCAGTTTTAATTTCTTCTACAGTTGCGACATCTTGCACACCTTTAATCTCATAAAACCAAATTTTTGGTATTTTATATTCATACTCATTTAATAATTTCAATGGCTCTTAAGGTTGGCGACAAAGCACCAGAATTTAAATTAAAAGATTCTTTTGAGAAAGAAGTTTCTCTTAGTGATTTTAAAGGTAAAAGAATAATACTATATTTTTATCCAAAAGATAATACTCCTGGATGTACTAAGGAAGCATGTAATTTTAAAGAGAATTGGGATTTACTCCAAAAAAATAATATTGTTGTGCTTGGCATTAGTAAAGATAATGCATCCTCACATCAGAAGTTTATTGAAAAATTTAATTTACCTTTTATTCTTTTAACTGATCCTGAACCTTTCAAAGTTTCTTCTGATTACGATAGTTATGGACTGAAGAAATTTATGGGAAAAGAATATATGGGAATGATGAGAAATACTTTTTTAATTGATACTGAAGGTAATATCGAAAAAATTTACTTAAAGGTAAAAGCAGCAATAATGGCTGATCATATAATTGCAGACCTTGGGTTAAGCTAATCTGCTTACGGACAGGTGGTGAATAATCATTCCCTCCATAACTAAATTAGGAGCGTTGATAATATTTTCTTTTTGAGTATTTAAAGATTTTGTTAGTAATTGAGAATCTCCTCCACAGATTATTAAAATATCCTTTTCTGGATTAAATAAACTATTAATCACGCCAGTAAGAGAGTTGATTATTCCTTTTAAGATTGCTTCTTCTGTATTAATTAAAAAATCTTTGATCGGAATATCATATTTTTTGGGAACTTTAAGATTTTTTGTATTTTGTTCCATAGATTTTAATTGTGTTAGAAAACCTGGAAGAAGTTGACCACCTATAATAGATCCATTCGAATTCAATTTTGTTATTGATAATATTGTTCCAAAATCTGCAATTAGCAAATCTTTTTTTAAAGGGTTTTCAATAATTTTTAAAGCGGCAATACAGGCAAGAGCTCTATCAACTCCAAAATAATCAGGAAGATTTGATAACTGAATATCTTTAGTTATTATTTCATTATCTTTTTTCAGTAAAAAATTTGGTAGTTTTCCTACAGACGCCCAAATTAATTGATTAAGATCTATATTTCCGGGAACTTTTTGCTCTTTTTTGGTATGGAAGAATTCAGATTGATTTTTAGAATATTTTGCCCAATGAAGCCTACTATTACCTACCAATAAAAAATTTATATCTGAGACCATTGTTTTATGATCAATTTAATTATTAGTGTGTATTCCACATTCTTGTTTAATTCCCCCAAATCTTGTATCTCTGCCCTTTGCTTCAATACCATCTGGACTGCTTGAATGCCAATCTCCTACAGAAGAATAACCTTTGATAAAAAGTGGATGGGCAGGTAAATTATTCTCTTCCATGTAATAAAAAATATCTTTATTTGTCCAATTTAATAAAGGTCTTAAAGAGAGTCTTTGACGAATTATGTCTAGGAATTTCATTTTGTTTCTATTTTCTGTTTGACTTGATCTAACACCGCTTGCCCAGCAGACAATATCATATTTTTCTAGACCATTTTCTAAAGGTTTTATCTTTCTCAATTCATGATACTTATCTAAATCACTTTCTTTATTTGTTTCCCAAAGTTTTCCGTATTTGGCCTCCATTCTTGCTGGAGATAATTCACTTTGCAGAACTTCAACTTCTAGGGATAAATTATCAATAAGCTTTTCAGCGTAATGGTATGTTTCTGGAGGAAGGTAACCTGTATCTATCCAAAATATTTTGATTTTTTTTTGTAGACGTAATTTACTGACAGTATCTAAAAGTACTGATGACTGTATACCAAAACTTGTTGTAATAGCAAATTGATTATCAAACTTTTCATAACCCCATGTAAGCATTTCTTGAGGTTTCATATCTACTAGCTCTTGATTATAATTCCTCAAGTTGGTTTGAATATCTTTGTGGATTTTTTCAATCATTCTTCAGTTTGGTTATGAGTTTAATTTTATTTCGCTCAATTTAAAAATTATTCGTATAGTTTAATAATACATCTACGCATAACAATATTTCTCTAATGAAATCAATACAAAAACCAATAGTAATAGTTGGAGCAGGTTTTGCAGGTATGACATTTGCTTTGAATTTAAAGAATCTTAATCCTTCTTTACCGATTCTTGTGGTTGATTCTGAAACTAACTTTATATTTAAACCTTTAATGTACGAAGTTTTAAGTAAAGAAATAAGAAGTTGGGAAGCATCCCCAAAATTTGCAAATATTTTTTCTGATGCGGGTATAACTTTTTTAAGAAATTGTTTAACCAAGATTTCTTTCAAAGAAAATATACTTGAATTTAGTGACAATTTAAAATTAAGTTATCAGTATCTTGTTATCTGTACAGGATCTATTCCAAATAGTTTTTTAATAAAAGGTATAGATGAAAATTGTTATTTTTTTAATGATGTTCACGATCTAAATAAATTAAATTCTTTTTTAAAAGAATCACAAGATACTGCGTTGCATAAAAAGTTATTCATAGTTGGTGGTGGTCCCTCTGGCATTGAGTTAGCATGCAAAATTAAAGATATATTTTCAGACCAATTTGAAATTAATGTAATAGAAAAATCAAATGAAATCCTCAATAAAAACAAAATTTTTAATAGAGAGCAAGCAGAGAAGGCATTAGAAAAAAGAAAAATAAACGTTCTTTTGAATTCCATAGTTAAAGAAGTGTCAGAAACTAAAATTAGTATTTCTAGTGAGGCTGGAATAACTTCTTTGGATAAAGATGTTGTTATTTGGACTGCAGGTGTTATACCTAATTTGTCTTACTTAGAAACTGATCAAATAACAAAAAAATTTGGACGAATTTTAGTTAACAAGAATTTGCAAATAGAAAAATATAAAAACTGTTTTGCTATAGGCGATATTTCAGTTATTGAAGGAATGGAGGATTTACCCATCACTGCTCAGGTAGCTATGCAGGAAGGAAATCATCTTGCTAATAATTTAGAACTTTTAATTGAAGGGAAGGATCTTCTACCTTTTGAATTTCAAGACAATGGTGAAATGATTAGCTTAGGAATAGGCGAAGCTTCAATTTCCGGACTTGGGGTTACTTTATCTGGGAAATTGGCTTTTGAGGCAAGAAGGTTAATATATGCTTCCAAGTTGCCTGATATTACTGAAAGTTTAAAATCTGCATCTTCATGGATATTCCAAAAAAAATCTATTTTTAAAAAGTTTCTTTAAAAAGATAATTCCAATTAAACTTTTTTGAAATTTTGTTTTTGGGTATATTGAGTTAAATAAGTTTCGTATGAATTTAATTGCAGTAGTTATTAATAATTTTGATGCGTTTATAACGGTAGTTGTTTTAATAATGTCAATAATTTTATTTATTAAAAATACTATTGCTCCAGAATTGACTGGTTTGTTATGTGTTGGAATATTTATAGCTACAGGGGTACTTTCTCCTGAAAAAGCTTTAGCTGGATTTGGTAGCCCATCCCTAATTACTCTTATGGGTTTATTCGCAGTTTCTTCTGCATTATTTAAAAGTGGTGCTTTAGACAGAGTAAGAGAATTGATTTCTTCTGAGAGTATTAGGACTCCAAGGAAATTAATTTCTTTAATAGCTTTTTTGATTGCTCCAATATCAGGAATTGTACCTAATACTCCAGTAGTTGCTTCTTTGTTACCCATAATCGAAGGTTGGTGCGAGCGGAGAAATATATCACCATCAAAAGTTTTATTGCCTCTTTCTTTTGCTACTTTACTAGGTGGAACCCTGACATTATTGGGTAGCTCAGTGAATCTTCTTGTAAGTGATATTAGTCAGCAATTAGGTTATGGAGCTTTGGAATTATTTAGTTTGACTTCAATCGGAATTCCTGTATGGCTTATAGGTACAACCTATATGATTCTTGTTTCTGATTTGCTTTTGCCAGATAGAGGAAGAGATAAGGAATTTATTAAAAATGGTGATTTGAATATATATTTTACCGAAGTTACTATTCCCTCTACTTCAGAATTAGTTGGACAATCTGTCAGAAATAGTAGATTGCAAAGACGATTTGACGTTGATGTTTTGGAATTGCAACGAAATGGAAAAGTTATTCTTCCCCCTTTGGCTGATAGAAAGATTGAACCGGATGATAGATTAATAATCCGCGTTACAAGGGCAGACTTATTTAGGCTTCAGCAGGAACATACCATTCTTTTAGGTGAAAACAAAACATCTTTCGATGGAGCTAATGTTTTCTCCGATGATGAAGGTACTAAGACTTTTGAAGCCCTTTTACCAGCTGGATCAACACTAGCTGGTGCAAGTTTGAGAGAATTAAGATTTAGGCAGCGTCATAATGCAACAGTTTTGGCACTAAGAAGAGGTCAACAAACTGTTCAGGAGAGATTAGGCCAAGCTGTTTTAAGGGCTGGAGATGTTTTATTATTGCAAGCACCTTTAGATTCAATAAGAGGTTTGCAAGCTAGTAATGATTTACTTATTTTAGATCAATTTGAAGATGATTTACCTTTCTTGATAAAAAAACCTATATCTATTGGAATTGCAATAGGAATGGTAGTTTTGCCTTCGGTTTCTAATATTCCATTAGTAGGTTCAGTCCTTTTAGCAGTCATTGCTATGGTTGCTTGTGGATGTTTAAGACCTGCAGAGATACAAAAATCAATTAGGTTAGATGTCATTTTATTGTTGGGATCATTATCATGCTTTAGTGTGGCTATGCAAGTAACAGGATTAGCAGATTTAATTGCAGTCAATCTAAACTTTGCTCTAAATGGAATGCCTTTGTATTTTGCACTAGTCCTAATTTTTGTATCGACAGTTATTCTTACACAATTTATAAGTAATGCAGCTTCGGTTGCTTTGATTTTGCCTGTGGCTATTGAATTCTCAAATGTTTTAGGGATTTCACCAAGTGCGTTAATAATGCTTGTTTTATTTGGTGCCAGTCAATCTTTCTTGACTCCAATGGGTTATCAAACAAATTTAATGGTTTATGGACCTGGAAGGTATAGGTTTTTTGATATCGCAAAATATGGAGCTGGATTAACACTTATAATGTCTTTTACAGTGCCAGCATTGATAATTTTAAATTACGGGTAATATCGTGAAATTCACAAGTAAGGTTTATAAGTTAAAAGATGCTTACAAAAAGTTATCTGTGCCTCAATTTACTATTGTTACAGGCTTATTTATTATTTTCCTTGGAACTTTAATTTTGAGTTCTCCATTATGTTCATCTTCAAAGGTTGGCTTGTGGGAAGCATTTTTTACATCTACTTCTGCTATTACCGTAACTGGTTTAACCATAATAGATATTGGTGATGATTTAAATTTCTTTGGCCAGGTTTTCTTGGCTTTTATGCTTTTATCAGGTGGTCTAGGATTAATGGCTATTACAACATTTTTACAAGGTTTTGTTGTAAAGGGGACAAAGCTAAGAACTAGATTAGATAAAGGAAAGACTCTTGATGAATTTGGAGTTGGAGGAATTGGTCGAACTTTTCAAAGCATTGCTATTACAGCGATTAGTATCATATCTTTGGGCGCAATTGTTTTATATGCTTTTGGATTTGTAGACATTCAAAATAATTGGGAAAGACTATGGTCTTCGATTTTTCACAGCATATCTGCATATAACAATGCAGGATTTTCTTTAAGTTCAAATAGTCTCCAAGACTATAGAACAAATTATTTGGTGAATTGTGTTTTTGTTTTTCTCATTGTTATGGGTGGATTAGGATGGCGGGTTATTGATGATATTTGGAGTAATAAAAAAAATCTCTCTTATAAAAAATTAAGCCTTCATTCCAGACTAGTTATTAGGACAAGTTTGTCTCTAATATTATTTGGATCATTAGGATTCTTTATCACAGAATCATTGCTTAATAGTCAATTTTTTAATGATTTGAATTTGTTTGAACGGTTATTGTCATCAATTTTTGAGACAGTAAGTGCAAGAACTGCCGGCTTTACAAATTATCCAATCTCCTTGAACTCAATATCAGATACTGGCTTATTGCTATTAATGACTTTGATGTTTATTGGAGCAAGTACTGGAGGTACTGGTGGAGGTATAAAAACAACTACATTTATTGCTTTAATGGCTGCAACTAGATCAACTTTAAGAGGTCAGAAAGATGTAATTATTAGCAATAGATTAATTTCAGATAAAGTTATTCTCAAGGCAGTTGGAATCACAGTTGGATCTTTGCTTTTTGTTCTTTTAATGGCAATGTTGCTTAGTACAACAAATACGTTTGTTAAGAGAGAATCTTTTACATTCCTAGAAATTCTATTCACTTGCATATCTGCATTTGCCACTGTTGGTTTTGATATTGGTTTAACTGCAAAATTAAATCATTTTGGCCAATTTATTCTTATTGTCGGAATGTTCGTGGGCAGACTTGGGATCCTTTTGCTTTTGAGTGCACTTTGGCAGGCTCTTTATAAGAGTAGAATAGATAGACAAAAGAGAATTGGCTATCCTAGGGCTGATCTTTATGTTTAGGATTGACTAAGTTTTATTATGGCTGATTGGTGGCAGTGGTCTCAAAAGAGAGAAAAAGAAGCGCTCACTTTTGCAGTTGTTGGCATTGGAAGATTTGGAAGTGCTGTTTGTAGAGAACTCATAAGTAATGGTGCAGATGTTTTGGCTGCAGATTATTCGGAAAAAGCTATTGATGATTTGAGACAATTGGAACCTTCAATAGAAGCAAGAGTTGTCGATTGTACTGATGAAGAGTCTATGAAGGAATCTGGAATACTTGAAATGAATACTGTTGTTGTAGGTATAAGTGAACCTATTGAAGCAAGCATAACTACGACACTTATTGCTAAAGATAGTGAAGGTAGCAAAGTGAAAAGAGTAATAGCAAGAGCTACGAGTGATTTACACGAAAAAATGTTAAAAAGGGTGGGTGCCGATAAAGTTGTCTTCCCTTCCAGAATGCAAGGAGAGAGATTAGGTTTAGAACTAGTTAGACCTAATCTCATTGAAAGACTGGAACTCGATAACCAAACTGGTATAGATGAAATAACTGTACCAGAGGAATTTATTGGAAGATCTTTGAGAGATTTAAATTTGAGGAAAAATTATTTAGTTAATGTTCTTGCAGCAGGACCTGCTGAAAAGTTAACAGTTAATCCTCCAGCAAAATATATCTTAGAAAGAGGAAATATTTTGGTAGTAATGGGAAAAACTGCAGACTTACAGAAATTGCCTCAGAATTAATTATTTTTTAATCGGACTTTTTGTAGTATCTAATCCTTTGAGGAGCTCTTTTTAATCTTCTGACGCTTTGTTTTTCAAGTTCGTCTCTAAATTTATCTGTATTTAAATTATTTTCTGAAACAGTGGATTTACTTCTTTCATCGAAATATTTTTTTATACCTTCTTGTATTAACACTTTTGCCATATTACTTACTGTTCTAGATTCATTATCAGCCAAAATAGTTAATTGTTCACATATTAATTCTGGAAGAACTACTTGAATTCTGGGGGATTTAGGCTTCCCATTGGTGGAGTTTTGGCGGGTAGCCATGAGTCAAAGTTGATAACTGTTACTTATAAGTATACACAGTTAGTCAAGGATACTATCTTTGTGTATATTATTAGTAAGGAAATTTATGTCCGTATCAATTAATTTTTTTATTGTCCCATGAAAAATTCAAGAAAAATTGATTCTCCTAAAAGATCGATAATTGATAAACCGAAAAAAAGACTAGTCAATTATGATTCTCACGATAATGAAAATAGTGACGTTTTGGTATCAGCTGTAATTAGTCCATATTTGTTAACTCATCTTCACCATATTCTTCAACAGTCTGAGTACTATGCTCAAAAAGATGGAAGAAAATCTCACGCAGCTAACTTTGCGAAACTAAGAAAAGTTTTATGTTTAGACGCAAGAAGTATGGCAGATGCCTCTGCAAAAGAGATAAAAGATGTGGATAATGATTTATCTAATAATAAATATAATGAACAAAATGTAGCTTGAAGTAATAATCTATTAGTAAATAGATTTTAAAAACATGTCCAGTAATGCCGAAAAGCTCTATAAGTTAATAGCCAACGATTCCAAAAAGAAACAAAGCCTGTTTATGACAGCCTTAACTAATCCCAAAAAAGCCTTAGATAAAATATGCGATATTGGCAACGAGTTAAATATTTCTGTGACTAAAGAAGAGGTTATTGAATATTTGAGTACTATTGAAGATGAGGCAACTAAAATGTGGTTAATCAAGGCTCGAGGAGGTCTTTAGGAAAAGGTCTCGAATAATTATTATTTGGATTAGAAACAGGTTTTATTCTCTTGTTGTAGCCACCTCCACCAGCCAAAGTCCAAAAAAACCAATAACTTGGAATTGCAAGAGCTGCAGCTATGAAAATCACTACAATTTGTTCTATTCTTTTCATAATTTAATTTTATTCCACAAAATATTCTTTAGTAAATAAGCCACTGATTTTGTAAATTCTATTTTTAAAAAAGTGATTAGATTTGAAGGTGTAAGCAAAATTTATTCTACAGATGTTGTTTTAAAAAATATTAGTTGGGAGATTAAGAAAGGAGAAAAAGTTGGCTTAGTTGGTTCTAATGGTGCAGGTAAATCAACCCAATTTAAAATTTTAATTGGAGAGGAAGAGCAAACAAGTGGAATGATCATCAAAGAGGGAAATCCTAAAATTGCACATTTAAAACAGGAGTTTGATTGTAATTTGAATTTTTCAGTTAGACAGGAATTAGAAAGTTCTTTTAAAGATATACAAATTGTTGCCATTAAACTTTTAGAAATTGAGAATAAAATGAAATTATTGGATATAAAAAAAAATTCTGATGAACTTGAAATATTTGTAAATCAACTCGCAAAATATCAAGCAAAATTTGAAGCTTTAGGTGGTTATAAAATGCAATCTGATGTAGAAAAGATATTACCAAAATTAGGCTTTTCTATAGAAGATGCTGATAAATTAGTTGGGAAGTTTTCAGGTGGTTGGCAGATGAAAGTTGCACTTGGAAAGATAATCTTACAAAAACCCGATTTACTTTTGCTGGATGAACCAACCAACCATCTAGATTTAGATACTATTTTCTGGCTGGAAGAATATCTATCGTCGCTTAAAATTGCTGTTATCATAATTAGTCATGATAGATATTTCTTGGATAAGTTATGTAAAAAAATTATTTTTGTAGATAGAGGAACATCTGAAATATATAATGGGAACTATTCTTTTTTTATCGAACAGAAATCTTTAAATGAAGAATCACAAAATAAGGCATATCAATTACAACAAAAAGAAATTGAGTTACAGAAAAGGTATATAGATAGATTTAGAGCTAGTGCAACTAGAAGTTCTCAAGCTAAGAGTAGAGAAAAACAACTAAAAAAGATTTCTAAAATTGAAGCTCCCATCACAAAATCAAAAAGTCCTGTTTTTAATTTTCCAGAGTGCCCTCGCTCAGGAAAATTAGTTCTAAATATAAAAAATTTGTCTCATAGTTTTGAGGATAAAATTCTTTTTTTAGATGTTAATTTAAAGATTTCTTCGGGGGAAAAAATAGCAATATTGGGACCTAATGGATGTGGTAAGTCTACATTGCTTAAAATTATAATGAAAAAAATATCTCCTGAAATTGGAGAAATTAATCTTGGTAAACATAATATAATTACTAGCTATTATGAACAGAATCAAGCTGAAGCACTTTCACTTGAGGAAAGGGTTATTGATTTAATATGTAATAAGTCTCCAGAATGGTCCCAAAAAAAAGTAAGGACATTTTTAGGAGGTTTTGGCTTTCCAAATGAGACTGTTTTTAAGTTTATTAAACAACTAAGTGGTGGAGAAAAGGCAAGATTAGCATTGGCGCTCATGATTATTAATCCTAGTAATTTTCTTCTTTTAGACGAGCCAACTAATCATTTGGATCTACAATCTAAGGAAAACTTAGAATTAGCAATTAAAAACTATAAAGGTACATTATTAATCATTTCTCATGATCGGTATTTTATTTCAAAGGTTGCAAATAGAATTGTTGAAATTAAAGATTCAAAGTTATTTTCATATGATGGTAATTACGAATATTTTTTAGAAAAAACTCAAAGCCATAAATAAATTTGAATATTTTTAAGAAAGTTTACATTTGGCTAAGTAAGATCACTTATTTATCTTTACATAGTTAATCGTCCTTGATTAATCTTAAAAATACAAGAAAAAGATTTAAAAGTTTATATGAAAAATTACGATTTCCAAGAAAAACATTTTCAAATTTCGGATCCTATTGAAAGTTATTTTGAATGCATTACTACCTGTGATATAAGGGATGGTAGATGTATTTCTAGGTGTGTGGAAATACTAAAACAGAATCATAATTAAATCTTTTTAGTTTTTTTCAAGATTTGTAATATCAGTTGGTATTACTTTTAAATTAATAAATTTATTTCTACGCTTCAATAATATATCTACTTTTTTATTAATACCATTTTTACTTATTTGGTCTATAACATCTGAGGCGGTTTTAATATCTTTATTACCTACTTTTATTAAAATATCATCTATCTTGATTCCACTTTTTTCGGCTGGACTGTTCGGGACAATATATCCAACTTTTACGACATTATTTTTTCTCTCAAAATTACTTTCTTCTATTAGGCTAATCCCAATCATTGGATGAATTACTCTTCCATTTTTTATAAGTTGATAGGCAATTTCCTTGGCTTTATTAATTGGGATTGCGAAACTCAAACCCGCTCCCGGACCTGATCTTATCAAGGTATTAATACCAATTACTTCTCCATCGCTATTCAATAGTGGACCTCCAGAATTGCCAGGATTTATTGCAGCGTCTGTTTGTATTAGTTCAAGTTTTTTATCATATATTCCTAATTGAGTTACGTTTCTATTTAGATTACTAATAATACCAAGCGTAACTGTATTTTCCAGTCCGAATGGATTTCCAACTGCTATAGCCCAATCACCAACTTTAATCTTTTCCGAATTACCCAATTTTGCTTTGGGCCAAGGCCCTTTTCCTTCAATCTTTAGCACAGCTAAATCAGTAAAAAAGTCTTGCCCTATAAGTTTTGCGTTTAATTTCTTCCCATTGGTTAAACCAACAATCACCCTATCAGATCTATTCACAACATGAGCATTGGTCATTACAAGTCCATCTGCGAATATAAATCCACTTCCTTGGTTTTGCTCTATCCTTGGCCTATTGTCATTAGGTAAATCTAAGCCAAAAAATCTCTCAAAATATGGGTCTAGAAATTGTTGAGAATTGCTTGGAAATTTTCTTTTTTTTACATATCTTTGAGTATCAATTGTCACCACAGCTGCACCGGTTCTTTCTACAGCTTGCGTTATGAATGATTTTTTTGAATATAAATTAACTTCATTAATTTTTGGTTTAATTAATGGCTGGGAGACTAATTTAGTAGAACATGTAGTTCCCACTGCAATTAATGGAGCAAGTAGTAATAGTTTGTGGATGTATCTTTTCAATGTGGATTTCTTTATTTGGTTCGAGAGATGAAATGCACCATGTTGGAGTAACTTAAATATAACTATTAAATAAATTAATTTTATCTACGAAATAATTTATTGACTTAAAATAGCTAAATTTCTTTTTTTCGGGCTATGATATTAAAAATAAATCTAATTAATTTATAAGTTTGATGTCAATTCTATTCCCAATAATATATTCTGCGGCTTTAACCTATTTAGTTTGGAAAGCTTTTAAAGTAATGTCTAATGGTTGGGGTGTATCCGATAATAAAAGTCAACCTCTCAGTAACTCTAGTTTTAAACAAAAAAAATATACAATACATCCAGAACTTTTAGATAAAGCAGGAAACATAACTGAAGAGGAGTTGTTAACAGTTAGATTTTCGAACGACAATGACTCTACGTTAGAAGAAAAAGGTAAAACAACTGACTAGTTAAATTACATTTAAGGAAAAAATTGGAATTAAGAACAAAAATTGTCTCAGCGGTAATAAGATCTCTCAAGTTACCCCCAAGGTTTCGTTTAAAAATGGTTAAAGAAGATCCAGTTAGACTTGAACTAAGTCTTACTCCTTCTTACGGTAAAAATCCAGTTATTGTTGGTATAGTTGAATCTTTAGACTTAGTCGCTCGAAGAGATAGAGAAGGTAGATTACCCAGAGATCTTCAAGGGACTTGGGACTGGACCGTAAGACATGGAAAAGTAAGTACTGGAGGATGGAATCCTATGTTAAAAGAGGCATTGCAAACAATGTTTGATACTGGATTGCCAGCCATTGTATATGAGGAATTGACTGGAGATGAGTATCGACCTGTTGATGGTGTAAGACACGTTAAATAAATAATTTATTTATTTATTTTTCATAAATTCTTCTTTAAAACGTTAAAATAGCTTGATAGACAATCTAGTTAATTATGAATAATGAAAATCAACCAAGATTTGGCTTCGTAAATTTTGCAGAAACTTGGAATGGCCGAATGGCTATGATGGGAATTTTGATTGGTCTTGGTACTGAATTAATTACTGGACAAAGTATTCTTAGACAAATTGGAATAGGTTAATATTTTACGTTACTTCTTCTGCTTTCACTTCAATGGTACTTTCACTAGGCTTTTTATCTAATTGATTTTTCTTACTTATATAATCTAAATCTGCACCACAATTCATGCAGGTTTCACTCAAACCTAATGATATTGCGCCACAATTACTGCAAGTATTAATTTTAGATTTGTAAGAGTTAAAACCTATAAACACTAAAACTAAAAATAGAAGAGGAATTAGAAATAAAAGAAGTAGGATATTTCCAACAAAACTAATGAAAAAGTTAAATCCAAAAATTGGAATTACGAAAAGAATAATTAATGAGTAGGTAAGAATATTTTTATTAGCTTTAAGAAAATAATTCATCTTGGTTAATCTTATTTATAATTTCTTTTTTTATTTACTAACGTCATACTAGCAATAACGACGCTCCAACACTGTCCAAAATATAAAATAACTCCTAATAGCCATACCCACAAAGTAAGAACAAGAAAACCTCCAATAAAGCCGTATGCTTGAAATCTTACTCCAAGTGAGAGAATACTTTTACTTACTGCTAGGTTCAAAGTGGTAAGGCCAATTCCAATAAGCATAGATCCAGGTAAAAGTGGTTTCAATGGAACTTTTCTACTTGGTAAAAGTGCTTGTAATAAAAGAGCCATTAAAGAAAAGCCAATTAGTGGTATTGCAAACTGACCAACTTGCAATAGTGGCAACTTTAATAATAAATCAGAAATAAGATTATTAGATTTTGAAAGATTTTCTAAAACGTTACTTGGTATCATCCTAAGATTTGCACTAATCTGATCTAGTACCATTAAAAAACCAATAAAGAAAACTATTAAAAAGGCTTCAACTCTATTTCGTAGAAACTTCGAAGCTTGTACTCTCCAAGCAGCATTAACTTTTTTAGAAGGAATTTCGTCCTCCCAAAGCCTATCCGAACCTCTCTGAAGAGATAGGTATGCATTTCCTGCTGTAAAAAGCAAAAACATAGCCCCAAGAATTCCTGCTCCAAACCCTTGATCTATCAAATTAAATAACGTTGTTTCTACTAGCTCAACTACTGAAGGAGGTAAAAGCTGAGCTGCAATAGTAATTATTTGTTGATCTAATCCTTCTTGTTTTCCTAGGAACCATGAAGCTATTGAAAGAGAAATAAGAAGAATAGGAAAAAATGATTGAAGTGTGTAGTATGCAAATGCAGCGCTTAAATCAACACAATCAGATTTATTCCATCGCTCACAAGCTCCCCATAAACTTTTCAGTATCCATGTTGAACTTCGCTGCATATTAATTTTCTTCAAATATTTTATTTATTTACTCATTTTTTATTGTATCCGATTAAGAAATTTTTCAAGCAATTATTTATTTATGATGTAGCTATTTTTCTAATAATAAATTGCCCCAAGGCTTTAAAATATCAACTTTTTCCATAGATCTACCAGCAATTAATGGAAAATTAACATCGCTCAAGTCTTCTCCTGAAATTAAATTTAAAGGATCTGTTTCTAACCACTCTATAGAACAATTGAGTTCTTCTAGTAGCAGCCAGGCTGCTGCAATATCCCATATTTTAGGGGTTGATTCTATTGCTCCAAAAGTTTGTCCCATCGCTACACTCGTAAGATTTAAACTCGATACACCTAAGAGTCTGATTTTGCCAGGAAATGCTGAGTTTGGTTTTTTTTGTAAAATTTTTATTGATCTACTACACAAAGAAATGCATTCACTTTGATGATTATTTTGGCTAGGGTCTATTTTCTTGTTATTTAACCAAACCCCTTTACCTCTAATGGATACAAACTTTTTTTTCAATGTAGGAATTACTAAAAAAGAGGATTGTGGTTTACCATCAACAAATCTTGCCACTGATATAGACCAGTAAGGAATACCTGCAGCAAAATTTGTTGTTCCATCGAGTGGATCGACTACCCAATAAGCTTTTGAGTGTGGAATAAACTTTTGCCCTTCTTCACTAAGGACGCCCTCACCCGGAGCTATTGAAGCTAATCCATCTACTATTGTTTTGTCACTCCATAAATCACAGCTTGTTAATAATGATCCATCTGCTTTATTGCTGGCGTTAATATTTCCAAAATCTTTTTTTTGACGTTGAATTACTAATTCAAATAAAGAATCTAATTCACTTAGCTGCTTATTAGTTAAATTTGGTGGGTTCATCTTTGTATATTGCAAATAGACACAGCATCTTTAATTTTAGTATTATTACTACCCAAACAATTTTTACTAATGTCAAGAAAAGTTAATCTTTCTAATTCATCTATATTTAGATTGTAATTATAAATTGCATTAATATTTTTTGATTTCGCATTACTTAATTCACTTTGCCTCACAAGAACATCTTTTAAAGTTGATATTCCAACATCATATCTAAGTCTAGATAGCCTAACAGACTCTTTGCTAGATTCAATTTCTTTCAGAGAAGAAATTATTTTTTCTTCATTTAATTTAAGATTTAAGTAGGCTTTACTAATACTTGTCGTTAAAACATTTTTTAGATTTTCATAAGCATATTTTTCAGCTTCTGCATCTGCTATTTTTGATTTGTAAGAGTTCTTATTTTGTCCGCCATCAAAAATACTCCATGCAAAATTTAGACTTATCGTATTTGTATAATTAGATCCAGATTTTTCAGAGTCGATATTAGTTGCTAAAGAGTCACCCTTTGAAAAAGTACTAGATAATGAATTGCTGATATAAATATTCGGCTTATTTTGCGCTAAAAAGCTATTTGCTTGACTCTTTTTGATTGATTTCTGAAGAATAAGGTTTTTTAAGGAAAGATTTTTTTCCAAACCTTCATTAATATTCTTATTCAATTGATGATTCCAAAACCCTATAAGATTTTGCTCTTTATTAGTTATAAAATCCTCCTTAATATTGAGAATCTCTTTAAGAGAAATTTTATTAATTTCATGTTCTATTCTCTTTTCATTAAGTGATTGTTTATCTCGAGATAATTGAGCTTCTGCTTCAAGAACTTCAAATTTTGTGCCAATGCCAGCATCTAGTTTCGCTTTAGCATTTTCTAAACTTGTGATTGATAAATTAAGTGTGAATTTTTTATTTTTAATATCTTGAAATGACTTTTTGTATTTGTGATATCTGATTCTTGCTTCTTGAATTAAATCTTTTTTCTTAATCTCATAATTATTTTCTGCAATTTTGTAATTTGTTTTGGCAATTTTAATTTCAGATCCTCTTAGCGGTGCAATTACATCCCATTTAATATTCAGGGAGGGATTAGCCGTAAATTGTGATGTTTTTAAAGTAGGTGAATTGCTATTGTACTGTTTACCTGCGACATATTTTGGTAACCCATTGGCTTGAAAATCTAAAGATGGGTATCTTTTGGAAATTTGACTGGAAAGATTAAAGCTTGCAGAGGCTACTAGGTTTTCTAATGATTTTAATTCTTGATTATTTAATACAAGTTTTTCTATTTCTTGATAATCAACAAAAGTTATATTTGATTTTTCTTCTAAAACATTATCAATGTTATTTTTTATTTCGTTCGATAGAACATTATAGGTATTCATACTTAGCGTAAGCGGCAATAATAAGAAAGGATTTATTACTTTTCTAAGCATGTTTTATAGTTTCGAAAATATTCGATTAACCAATCAAAGTATTAATAATATCATTTGATTCATCAAGAACGTGAATTTTAGTATTTATTTGATTCTCTACTTCTTGAATATTTTTATCATCTAAAAATAAATCAGTATTAATTTTTAACATAATAGAAGGTATGTAAACAGCTTCTCCTAAATCCTTATTTTTCAGCCCGTCAATTAGATCTTCTCCAGTGAGAAGACCTGTAACAACTTGATCTTGACCCCAATAAATACTTGGCAAACCATATAAATTAATTGTTAGTCCATTAATTAAGTTTAATTTCTTAACTATAGGAATTAGGGCTTCATAAACTAATTTACCAACAATCCAACTAACTTTTTTTGGCTTTTTTACTTTTTGGGGTAGGTTTTGAGTCTTCTCTCTTAATGCTTCTAGAAAGTTTCTAATAGTCCCAACTCCATTCGATTCTTGTGGCATATTTTCATAGGTTGTGTAACTAGGTAAATTTGTACCAGCAATTAAATACCATTCGTCTGCTAGCCAACAAAAACGAGTCCCAAGAGCAATTTGTAGAGAGGCTTGAATCCTCTCTACTTGTTTAATAGTTTTTTTTGCGTATTCTGGGCTTATTGATTTCAATCCATCATTTTCAGGTCTAAATTTTGTAAGTCCTACAGGAACTATTGCGACTGAAAGTACTGTTTGAGAGGTTTTTTTATAGAATTCAGCAAGTTCTAAAATTGATTTTTCAAGAATATCCCCATCATTTATATCTGGACAAACAACAATCTGAGCATGTATTTGAATAGAGTTTTTTTCAAACCATGAAATTTGATCAAGTATCACTCCTGCTTTTTTATTTTTTAATAATTTTTCTCTTGTGGCGGGATCAGTAGCATGAACTGAAATAAAAAGTGGGGATAGTTTTTGCATAGCAATTCTTTCCCAGTCTTCTTTTTTTAAATTCGTGAGAGTTAAATAAGAGCCATATAGGAAACTTAATCTATAATCATCATCCTTTATATAAAGGCTTTTTCTTTTACCGCTTGGCTGTTGATCAATAAAACAAAATGGACATCTATTATTACATTGCTTGATTGAATCAAATAATGCATCTTTAAAATTTATACCTAAATTAACATCTTGATCTTTTTCAATATTTATATTGTGAATCTCATGATTTTTATCTAAAACAGATATGTCTAAAATTTCTTCACTAATCAGAATCTGGTAATCAATTAAATCTCTTGGTTTTTTCCCATTAATACTAATAATTGAATCACCTGATTCAAATCCTATTTCTTCAGCAATAGAATTAGCTTCAATACTTTCAATTTCTGCAGGATTTATTTTATAAGTAATATTAGGAACCAAAAGATCAAGGGGATCTTCAGTGTAATTAATTTCTTGCCACACAATTTAAGGCCAAATACTCTTATTTATATTTATTCTAAACTTATATATGACTCAAAGTGTATTAAATACTTTTAAAAAACTAAATATAGGTGTGAAATTATAGGCCTTTTATTTATTAAAATATGGCATTCGCATTTTTCTAAAACACGATTTAGATTAATTAAAATAAAATTTTTCATTGAAAGAATTAATTACAAAAAATTTAGAAGTCAAGGATAAATTTAACTATGAATCCCATATGACAGTTGATTCATATGAAAATAGTTTTTTATCAAATCCTATATCTTTAAGATTATGGTCTTCTTTTTTTGTAATTTTACCTATTTTTGTTCAAGCCCCTTGGGTTAGATTAGAACCAATAAGTGCTCTTTGTTTTACTTTTGTTATTGTCTTAGTAGCAATTGTTTTGAATCAGAAAGGATCAAATAAGTGGTTTATTGTCAGTTCATTATTACTGGGTATATCAGGTAGTTGGCTTGGTGGATGTTTGTTCTGGGGATGGTTAAGCCCATTTCCTATCCTACACATACCTGTTGAAGCTGTAGTTCTCCCATTAGCTTTAATTGGATTTGGTACTAATTGGAAAATAGGTTCAAGTTTTTATATCTCTTCATTATTTGGAACCGCAGTTACCGACATTACAATATTTTTAATCGGAATCATGGATCAATGGAAGCAGGTAATTACAGCAGATTCTGAAAATGCACCCATGATTCTTCAAAAAACTTCAGAGAGTCTTATTCAAATAAAATCATTATCTATTATTGTTTTTGTTGCCCTTATACTTTGGTTTATTTCAAAAGAAATTTTAGATTCTGGCACAATTAATACTACTAGTGGTAAAGCACTTTTGGTTTCTGGTTACGTAATTCAAACGACATTAATTGTTGATGGTATTTTTATTGTTTTAGCAATTCTGCAACCAACTTTTAGTGGTTTGGTTTAATGTTAAGGCCTCCATTTTCGCAAGAACCGATACCAATAAATAATTGGGATGTAATCGTTATAGGCGCTGGAGCTGCTGGTCTTATGACTTGTCTTGAATTACCCTCAAATTTAAAAGTGCTTCTTTTAAATAGAAATACTAGTAAGGTATCTTCCAGTAGATGGGCTCAAGGAGGAATTGCATCTGTTGTTAGACAAGATGATTCATTTGATCTCCATGCTGAGGATACTTTAAAAGCAGGTGATGGACTATGTGACTATCAAGCTGTAGAAATGCTGGTTAAAGAAGCTCCAGGTTGTGTAGAAAGGTTGCAGAATTTAGGGATGATTTTTGATCAAAGTTCTGATCAACTAGCTACTACCTTGGAAGCAGCCCATTCACGAAGAAGAGTCTTACATGTTAAAGATCGTACTGGAAGAGCATTAGTAGAAGTTCTAGAAGATCATATTGAGAATCAAAAAAATATTCTTCACTGCAGGGGTGTAAGAGTAACTGAACTTCTCATTGAAAATAAAGAATGTAGAGGAGTTCAGGTTCTAGATGGAGCAAATTTGTATTGGATTAAATCTAGAGCTGTTGTTTTGGCTACAGGTGGGGGTGGACATTTATTTACAAACACAACAAATCCTGCTCAATCCTCTGGTGAAGGGATTGCTCTTGCATGGAAAGCAGGAGCTGCTATCGAAGATTTAGAATTTGTTCAATTTCATCCAACAGCTTTAAAATTTTATGGAGCACCTTGCTTCTTAATATCTGAAGCACTTAGAGGGGAAGGAGCGATCTTAGTTGATAAAAATGGTGAAAGTCCAGTAAAAAATCTTGAAAATCGTGATCTAGCTTCTAGAGATCAGGTAAGTAGAGCAATTATGAAAAATATGCATGATAATAATGTAGACCATGTTGGCTTAGATCTTCGGTATATTGACCCAGAAAAAATTGTACAGCGCTTCCCCACGATCTTAAGTCGATGTCAGGATTATGGCGTTAACCCTTTAAATGAGGTTATTCCCGTAGCTCCTGCAGCTCATTACTGGATGGGAGGTGTTAAAACTGATCTAAATGCATCTTCAACAAGAAAAGGATTATATGCCGTTGGAGAAGTTGCTTCTACAGGTGTGCATGGTGCTAATAGACTGGCAAGTAATTCACTGATGGAGTGTCTTGTTTTCGCAAGAAAAATGTCTTCAATTGTTTTGAATGACATTTCTAAATTTGAAAAATTTGATAGATCATTTCAAGAGTTTGATATTGAAGATCCTAAAGAAGATCAAATATCTATAATTGCTGAAAAAATTGATGAACTAAGAAAACTATGTTGGTTAAATTTAGGGGTATCTCGAAATAAAGTAAATATGAGTAAATTTTTAAATTATATTCAAAATGATATAGATAAATTTAATAAAAATGATTTACTAAATAGTCTTGAAAAAATAAAATTTGATCAAAAAATAAAACTTAGTGAACGTAATAGAAGAGCATTAAATCTTTTACTTGATTTAAAGAATAGACAAATAACCACCATAACTTTATTAAAAGCTTGTCTTTTTAGAGAGGAAAGTAGAGGAGGGCATTATAGATATGATTTCCCTGATAAAGATAGAAATTGGGAATGCCATACTAGACAACAGTTAGATCAAAAAATTCAAAAAAGATTTATTTAAAAATTGAGATCTCCCTGATAGTCGGTTTTTGTTGCTAATTCATTTAAGTCACGCGTACCACTAATAATTTCTCCATTTATTTCCCAAGAAGGAAAACCACTGATTCCTTTCGTTTGGCATAGCTCATATTCATTATCTTTACCATCTTTAGCACACTCAACTACTTTTAATTCTTTAACTGCTTCCTTACCAAATAATTGTTTCTGATCGTGGCAATGCGGGCACCAGTATGCACTATACATAATAATATTATTTTCACTTAAAAATTTTGCAAACTTTACCTTCTGGGGAGAGCTTGAAGTGGTAATTATTGGTGATACATTTTCAGTAGGGTTTGCAACATCAATAGCATTTGAGGGGTCAACGTTTGTTGACCAAATTAGTCCCCCCAGCAGGACACTAATGGCTACAATGAAACCTCTAAAAATCATAGGTTCTCTACTTTCGAACTTTGCTCCAATCATAGAAATTATAAAGATAGAAAACGATAAAATTGCTGAAAGTATACAAAAAAAGCAATATGCTTGAATCTTAAAAAACATTATATTTACCAATAAAAAGCTAAATGTTGATGACGCACAAGAAATTAGAAATACTAACCACCATAAAAACTTATTTAGTTTTTCTTTTGGAGAAATTAAATTAAGCGAGAGTATTATTGTGATAACTAATATTGATAAATATGTTATAAATCCAGCTAATGAGAGAGGTATATTAACTTGATTATTTTCAAATAAAGTACCCCAAGGACTATTTAAAACTGTTTCACAACCATTTTGTATCCCTGGGCATGAAAGCGAAGTAAATAAACCCCAGTTTTTTAAAGTAATCGAACCTGTATCAACTATGCCTATAGTGCTAAGAATGGCGATTATGATTTTTGGCCATTTCAAATCTTTTGTATTTCTTCTGTTTAAAGTCTTAAGGGCCATACAAAAAGAAAGTTTGTTATTTACATTATCTATCCTAATATTATCTAGGCATGAGAGTTATATACGAAATGCTTTTTAAATCTTTTAATTCTTATTATTCAAGTTGTGAAACAAAATAGTCTCAATGTAAAAGAAAAAAAACTATCTAAGATTGCATTCAGTCATGTTGGTTGTGAGAAAAATCTTGTTGATACTGAACATATGCAAGGCTTATTAGATAAAGAGGGTTATGAAGTTGACAGCAATATAAATGATGCAAATGTGGTTGTTGTAAATACTTGCAGTTTTATTGAAACAGCTAGAGAAGAATCTATTAGAAAAATTTTAGAATATACAAATCAAGGAAAAGAAGTAATAGTTGCAGGCTGTATGGCTCAGCATTTTAAAGATGAGCTTATAAAAGAAATCCCTGAAATAAAAGGTTTGGTTGGAACAGGAGATTATCAAAAGATAGCCAAGGTTTTAGACAGAGTAGAAAAAGGGGAAATCGTTAATGAAGTTTCAAAAATACCTGAATTTATTGCAGATGAGGAAATGCCTCGTTTTGTAGATAAAAATAAATTTGTTGCTTATCTTCGCATCGCTGAAGGATGCAACTATAATTGCGCTTTTTGTATTATTCCTAAGTTGAGAGGTCCTCAAAGAAGTAGAACAATAGAATCTATAGTGTCAGAAGCCAAAAGTCTTGCAAAAAAGGGTATTCAAGAAATCATATTAATTAGTCAAATAACAACTAATTATGGTCAAGATATTTATGGAAAACCATCATTAGCCAAACTTTTGAATGAGCTTTCTAAAGTTACAATTCCTTGGATAAGGATACATTATGCTTATCCGACAGGTTTGACTGATGAAGTTATTAGAGCTTTTAAAGATTCAAAGAATATCGTGCCTTACTTTGATTTACCACTTCAGCATAGTCATCCAGATGTGTTGAAGAGTATGAATAGACCTTGGCAAGCTTCTTTGAATGAATCAATTTTGGAGAAAATTAGAGAAGAAATTCCATCTGCTGTATTAAGAACTAGTCTCATTGTTGGTTTCCCAGGAGAAAAAAAAGAACATTTTGAACATCTTCTGGAATTTTTGTATAGGCACAAATTTGATCATGTAGGAGTGTTTATTTTTTCTCCTGAGGACGGAACTGCAGCTTTTGATTTACCAAATAGAGTATTCCCAGAGGTTGCAGAGGCAAGAAAAGATAATGTTATTTCAGTTCAACAAAATATATCTAAAGACAAAAATCAGGCATATGTTGGTTCAAAAATGAAAGTTTTGGTAGAAAAAATATCAGATAATAATGAATTAATAGGTCGGTCCTACAATTTCGCTCCTGAAATTGACGGAAATGTGATTTTATCTATTAATACTAAAAATGATTTGAAAAATTATATTGGTAAATTTGTTGAAGCAAATATTTCTTTTGCCGATGAATATGATTTGTATGGAGAGATTATTAAAATTTTGTAGTTTTTAAATTAATTTAACTGCCCTTAAAAGCTTATCTAATGCGAAAGCAGCTCCAAAACCAAAACCAATAAATGCAATATAGAAAATGATGTTCATTAATTTTTTTATTTTTATTTAATTTAACATCAGATGAAAAGATTAGATTTTTTCGTTTAATTTCTTAATCTTGGATATATGGTAATTTTTTGTATAAACATTCTTCTGCTTTTTGTAGTTCCCGACCTAAATATAGAGCATGATCGAATCTGGTTATTAAGTCATTTCTTTTTTCAGTAATCAATATTCCAAGTTGTTTCGCACTAATACCTTTAAAAACTTTATTACTAACTCTTTTATTTTGAGAGTCACATTTAATTGGTTCATTTGTTTCTGGGTCAAGAGCATAGCCTTCTTCATCGATGTTATTTAAAAAGTGTTCTAAAATTATTTTATTTTCTTTTAAATCTACTTTTATAATAAAATAACCGTTTGGATCTAAATCTATATATCGGTTGGATAGATTATTATCAATCTTTATTTTTTCTTCTAAACTTTTACTAGAGTCCATTATTAGAAGTTAATAAAACTATATTACTAATATAATCTTTAGAAAAGCCAAATAATTTTTTATTTAAAGGGTATAGAATTATTTTCAAATTCAATTTCCTTCTCGGTTTGTGTATTAACTTCATTTAGCCAAGGATAAATTATATTTTCCATATTTGTGTCAAACCACTTATGCAAGCTTATGGTGCTTTTTGCATAAAAACCTCTCCGTCTTTTATGTTTACCCCCCGCTCCAGGATCAAAAAAATCGATATTATTTTTTATTGCCCATTCAATTGGCTGGTAGTAGCATAATTCAAAATGTAAATTAAATATTTCTTTTTGACTACCCCAATATCTACCCCATAAGTTGTTTTTATTTTTAACGCACATCGACATAGCAAAAATATCATTTGAATCATTTTTTGATGCGCTAAAAAGTAAAATATTTTTTTTATTAGCAACAATTTTTTCGAAAAATGTAGATGTTAGATATTTACTTCCCCAAACTCCCCACCTAGAACAATGCTGTTCATAAAAATTATGCATTTTTTTGAGGATTTCTAGGTTGATATCATCTTCATTAAAAATTTCTACTTTTACATCTTGTTTAGTAATTGATTTCCTCTCTTTTTTGATATTTTTTCTCTGATTAGAGTTAAATCTACAAAGAAAATCATCAAACGTCTTTTCTCCATTACTCCTCCATTCACTGCTGGAATTTATCCATTTATGGTATCCCAAAGATTTAAGATGGTTTCCCCAGCTTTCGTCAATGTATAAAAAATTACAACTTAAAATTTTGTTTGTTATCGCAAAGCTTTCAATATGGTTTATGAGTAAATTTGTAATTTCTTTCTTATCTTCATTTTTTTTATAAAGAAATTGATATCCATTTACAGGACTATAAGGACTCATTCCAATTAATTTAGGGTAATAATTTAAATTCAGCTCTTGAGCCAATCTTGCAAATGATTGATCAAAAATGAATTCTCCATAGCTATGATTTTTTAAAAAAAGTGGAGCAATTCCTACTATTTCTTCATTTTTATAAGCAATAAAATATAGAGGTTGCCAACCAGTTTCTCTTGAGACACTTTTTGATATTTCAAGGTTTTTAAGCCAAGTCCATTCATAGAATGGATTATTGATTTCAATTGTTAATTTATTCCATATCTCCTTGGAGATTTCCTTGATTGACAATTTGACTTCAACTTTATATGTTTTTTGGTTCATTTATTATTGAATCTATTTCAAATTTTTTTGTAATGAATATGGATTTCATTATTCATTAAATTTTTAATTGATTTTATTGCCCATAGTCTTTTGAGATTAAAAATCTCATTTGTTTCTTTTGGAGGGATCCATGTATATTTCCCTCCAATAATTTGTGGAATTATTGTAATTTTTATATCTGTTATTAGATCCTCTTTTATAAAAGAATTTATAAGTTTTGCACCTCCTAAAAGAGCTAGATCATTTATCCCTTGTTTTTTAAGTGAAATTAAAGTTTTCGCCCATGAATTTTCGAAAAAGAGTTGTTTCTCGAAGTCATTATTCGAAGAATTATCAACTTTACTTGAGCTTATTAGCCATCTTCTAATTGGTTGACGAAAGTATTCCCAATTACTGTTAAATTTTTTGCTATTTGAAGCAACTATAGAAATTGGTTGTTTTTTTGATATTGTTACTTCATCATTACCATTGAGATTTTTAATTAGGTAAGTTGATTGATGAGCTATTAAAGTACCTAAACCAAAAATGGTGGCGTCAACCATTGATAAGTGTTGATTTAACATTTTTTTATCTTCTTCGCTTCCAAGATGAGATTCTCCACCTCCAGGAAATGCAATTCTCCCATCAAGACTAGAAGCTATAACAATTATTACTCTTGGGATACTCAAGTTTGTGAGACTAAACTATTTTCAAGTTTCAACTTTAATGAATTGGTTAGCTTTTGATCTACATAAATTTCTGCAGCATTATTTGGGCTCTCTTGGAGTCTTATTTTGTGTAATGTTGCACCAAGTTCATGTATTGGATTTTTTAGAATATCAGAAATATATAAAGCTATATTTTCAGCAGTTGGAACACAATTCTGGAAAAATTCGATGTCTTTATTTAGAAAAGTATGATCTAATTGTTCAACAACCAAATCATTAATTATCTCCTGGAGTGCAGATAAGTCGCAAACCATTCCTGTTCTTTTATCAATGTTTCCTTTTACAGTTATATCGACAAGATAGTTGTGACCATGTCCATTAACTCTGGCACATTTCCCATAGATTTTTTTATTTTCATCAAAGGAAATCTCTTCTTTTGCAAGTCTATGAGCGGCTGCAAAATGAGTTTGTACTGTTAAAAATGCTTCCATGTTTTTTCCAAAATAATCTGCCCATAAATTTGGGTTTTCATAAAGCCTTAGACTTGTAAGAGGTAAATCATCCTTTAGACGACTCCAAATAACCTTTACTAATGCTTCAGTTGTGGGAAGTATACCTTCTTGATTATTAACATTAAATTCAGGCCAGACATCATTTAAAAAACGAAAATCTAATTGTCCAGTAACCTTATCTTTAATAGAGTGTTTTACATCAGAGAGATTAAGTACCATTCCATCAGAGTCTAGTTCTCCACCCATTGAAACAATAAGTTCATAATTATGACCATGACCTGGTGCAATACTGCAATTTCCAAAAAGAGATAAATTTTCTTCTGGGGTTTTTTCAGGAAGCCAATAACGGTGACTAGAACTAAAGCAGGCACGTCGAGTTATGACGCATTCACGTCCTTTTCCATGTAATGGTTTGGATTGTGTAGAAGTCATACCTTTCTGCGATAATACTATCTTAAGGTTTTAAATACGCTTTTGTCTTTATGGAACAATCCATTATCAAAAAAACAGTTCATACTTTAAAGGGCAGAAGCATATTTTTAATAGGAATGATGGGTTCTGGTAAGTCACAAACCGGTTTAAAGCTGGCTGAATTATTGAAGTATAAATATATTGATTTAGATTCCTTAATAGAGAAGTTGGCAAAAAAATCTATCAATCAAATTTTTAATGATGAAGGAGAAAATAATTTCCGTGAATTAGAAGCAAGTTGCCTTAAAGAAACTATCAAAATTCCTTCATTAGTAATCTCTACTGGGGGAGGAATAGTCACCAAAGCAGAAAACTGGGGAATCTTAAGGCAGGGAATAATTGCTTGGATAGATCTTGATTCAGATATAGCAATTGAAAGATTGAAAAATGAAATTGAAAATAGACCACTTCTTCAGGGAAAGAATCTAAATGATTTATATATGAGTATTTTTCAATCTAGAGAAAATTTGTATTCTCAAGCAGATTTAAGAATTCAGATAAAAAGGGAAAATATTGAAGAAGTAGCTATGAAAATAATAAATGCAATTCATAAAGAAATAATTAGTTAATCTGGTTAAATTCTTACTGCAAACCATTTGATAACGTATCCTAATTTTATTTCTAATTCATAAGTGCTTTCTAATAATTCTTCAAAAAATTTCTGATCAGGATCTTCTATATTTTGATATATTGTTTGTGTTTCTGTCTTACTGAGCCAATTCTTCAACCATAAAATTGCTTCTTGCTTTGATACAATTTTTTCTTTTGAATCTGGCTCTAATAATACATAATGATCTGATGCTCTTATTAGTGGATTTGACATAATGAAGATTTTTCTTGGATTAATTCTTTGCTTGATTTTTCAAGGAATTTTTTTAGAAAGTTCTTTTGCTTTTGTAGATTCTAATGTAAGAGAGTTTTTGGAAAATCGTGTAAATCAATGGCCAGAATTATATTTACCAAATTTTAAATTGTCGGATACTTCTGAGGATTTAATTTATCCTAAATGGTTCGAGGGGAATTGGCTTGTTACTTCTCAAGATATAATTAATGATTCAGAAGAACCAGTTATTTATAAAGTAAATTTCTTTAAGAATGATTCAGATTTAGTTGTCGGTAATCGTGCAAAAAATTCTGAATCTATTGGAAAAGCAATATTTGGTGATACCTTAATCAAGGTTGTAAATGATCCTCAATCTATTAATAATCAAATTACTTATTTAAAAGATGATTTTTATATCGATTCAAGAATTACAAGGAGAAATCAGATCCAAAATGATGATATTTTTTTCGCAGATGAGCTAGTTATACAAACTGCACATAAGCCAGGTGCTTCAAGGATTAATCAGGTAGAGACCATTAGTAAATTTCAAAAATGTTCCGAAGAAATATTGGAAGTTGATAATTCAATCAAACCATCAATTTGTGGAGTGCAATATGTTGCGTCTTATGGTTCAAAAGTTGGTGATCCTTCTATTCATGCTATAAAAACAAATAAATATAAATTGAAGTTTGAATTTATTGAGAGTTAGCACTAAAAAGATATTCTTCTAAGTTGTTCCTCCAAATGAAAAGATTTTCTAAATAAGGGTTGTTTATGTATTCTTGGCTCCCCTCTCCTGAAAGAATGGGTCCTGCAGACTTTGGAAATTTAAGAAGGGATAATTGAGCAGCAATTGAAATATCTGCAATTGATAAACTATCTCCAACTAAATATTTCTTGTTGATCAAGGATTTTGATAAAGCTTCCAGTAATTTTTGGAGTTCTAAATTATCTTTAGAAGACAAAACAACATTAGAAATTTTACTAAGATTTTCAAAAGGTAATTTATCAACAATACTTTTAACTGAAGAAGGTATTTCATCTGGGAGTAATGCAGTTCTTAGCTGTGGATTTTCTATGGCAGATTTTATTAAAGATTTTCTACAAGTTGTAGCCATTGTAGTATCTGCCCAATCTTCAATTAGTTTGCATTGTGCAAATAATATTGGGTCCTCAGGAAAAAGCGGATTGTTATCATTTTTTTTATCTATATATTCGCAAATAGTTGAAGAGTCATTAATAACTTGATCATTACTATCGACTATTACAGGTACTTGTTTTTGACCTGATAATTTAAAGATTTCAAATTGACCTATTCCAGGTGTTACTTCTTCAACGCGATATTGTAGTTTTTTTGCATGAAGAGCCATTCTTGTTTTCAAACAAAAAGCACTATGCCTAAATTGATATAATGTAATCATGCTGTTTAATGTTTGTTAAAACTTAGCTAAAAAAGTAATCTATTTGTGGAGCTGATGGGCGAATTTTTCTCTAATGTTGCGAGATATCCAAAGTATTTGATATCTATCATTGTTGGGGGACTTGTTGCTTTGCTTGAACCTTTATTCAAGAATAGATCAAATCCACTTACAATAGTAGGTTTGATATCTTCTGTCTTAAGTGCTTTCATAACTGTTTATTTTGTCTTGCAAGCGATGACAAACCCAATAAATTTACAACCATAATGCCAAATAATTACCGTCTCGCAAAAGTTTCTTCTCTTTTGAAGAAAGAAATAACCCTTATTTTGCAGAATGATTTAGAAAATGATCTTATTAGAGATCATTTCGTCAATATTTCTAAGATTGATTTATCAAATGATTTGCAACACTGTAAAATTTACATAACTTCAACTGCTCAAGAGAAAGTGAGGAAAGAGATTGTTGAAAACTTGAATATTGCAAAAAGTTCTATAAGGCATAGTTTAGGAAAAAGAATTGAGATGAGAAGAGTTCCAGAGATAATTTTTAAAGACGATGTTGTTCTTGATAAAGGATTATCAGTCTTGAAACTTCTCGATGAATTAAAAAATAAAAATCAAAATCATAATTTTGAGGACAAGGATGCCGAAAGTTGATCTACCCCTTGATCAAAGAAATATAATTATTACTCGATCAAAAGAAGGGATATTGGATATAAAAAAAATATTCATAAGCAAGGGCGCTAATGTATTTGATTTACCTGCAATAAGTATTGCTGATCCTGATGATTTGAATCCTCTTGACGAAGCATTAAGTCAAATAAATGATTTTCATTGGATTATTTTTTCCAGTAGTAATGGGATCAAATTTGTGGATAAAAGACTTAGATACTTTAATAGTTCATTAAAAGAATGTTCTAAAAAAACAAAAATCGCCGTAGTCGGAGAAAAAACCTCAAAAACTCTTGATGATTTTGGGATTAAGGCTGATTTCATACCTCCAGAATTTGTTGCTGAAAGTTTAATTGATAATTTCCCAGTATCTGGTTATGGACTTCGAGTTTTTGTACCAAGAGTTCAAACAGGTGGTAGGGATTTAATTGCAGATCAATTTAGAAAGGCTGGTTCTCGTGTATTTGAGGTTGCTGCATATGAAACTAGATGTCCTGAATCAATTCCGGAAGAAACAATTGATATTATTTCTAATCGAAAAGTCGATGCAATTATTTTCTCAAGCGGTAAAACCGTAGTAAATGCTGCTTTTTTACTAGAAAAAAAACTTGGTAAACAATGGTTAGAATATTTTGATCAAATTAAGTTATTAACTATTGGACCTCAAACAACAAAAATATGTAACAAGATTTTTGGAAGAGTTGATAGTCAGGCAAAAAAATATACTTTTGAAGGACTACTAGATGTAGCAATTAATATTTTTAATTAGAAAATTTTTTTGTATAGTTCTTTTCAACTAAATCTTTGAACCTATCAATATTGGCCTGTAATTCGTTTGTAACCATTTTGCCTAAAATATTTTCTTCCATAAACCGAGCAATCATTTTTGGTAGTTCATAAGTTATTGCTAAATTTACCGTTGTGATTTGATCAGTTCTACTTTCGAAAACTACTGATCCCTCAGTTGGTAACCCTCCTATTGATTTCCATTTAAGTTTGCTTTTTTCAACCCTTTCTGTAATTTGAGCTTTCCATTTAAACCTAAAGCCATTTGCAGCTAAAGTCCATTCTGTTAAATCAGGTAACGTATTAGTCTCTTCGTCAACTGTTTTTACAGATTCAATCCAGCTCATCCAAAGTGACATTGAGTCTAAATCGCTCCATGTGTCCCATACATTTTCAAGAGGCGCATTAACAACTGTTATTACGTCATGTTTTAGCCAAGTACCCATTAATTAACTTACTGCAAGATTTTTTGCTAATTCGGCTTTCTTCTCTAAAATTGCGGCGGCAGCTAAATGACCACTCATTGTAGCTCCCTCCATAGAGTCTATATAATCTTGTTTTGTATAACTACCAGCCATGAAGAAATTAGATATAGATGTTTTTTGATCGGGTCTGAAAGGTTCCATACCGGGAGCTTCTCTATAGAGTGATTGTGGAATTTGTACCACGTTACTCCAAAGCAATTTAAGGTTTTTTGAGGATGGGAATAGACGGCGAACCTCTTTATCAATTTCTTTTGTAATTCTTTCTGTGGATCTTCCCATCCATCTATCGCCAGGAGTTAAAACACATTGGAGAAGAGATCCCATATCTTTTTTTCTATAGTCTGCTGGACTTGCTAGTGCTAAATCAGCAAAACAACTGAAAGAGGCATCAGCAGAATAAAGAAGGTTATCTAGTCCAATTGGTTCGTTTCCAGTATTATCTTTTTGTAATTCAGTAACCCAACCGTCATATCTTAATTGGATTGTGGCAACGGCTACAGCTCTAAGTTTTTTTAAACCTTCAAATTCTTTAAATTGATACCATTCTTTTGGAATTATTTTTTTAATTCCAGGAACATCACAGGCAGCTAGAAATTTATCTGCAAACACTGCCTTAATTCCTTCAGGAGAAGATATTTTTAATTGATTTACTGAATAAGAGGAAGATTCCTTTTCATAAATGATTTCTTCTACCTTATGGTTAAGATGTATTTTTGCTCCTTTGTTTGTGATGTAGTCGACGATAGGTTGCGTTAACCACTTATGTGGGGAACCTTTTAAAAGATTAAGTTTTGATGCTTCTGTTTTTGAAGCAAACATCATGAATATAGTTAGCATGCATCTTGCTGAAATATCTTTGCAATTAATAAAACCTAATGCATATGCGATAGGATCCCACATTCTTTCTAAACTTTTTTCACTTCCACCATGGTTTAAAAACCATTCTTTAAAACTAATTCTATCTAGATCTCTAATTATTTTCATTGCGCCTTCATAGTCTATCAATCCTCTAACGATTGGACTTGTCCCTAAAGCTAGGGCATTTCTGAACTTATCAACCCAAGTAAGTTGTTCGGTGGTAAAAAAAGCTTTAAGTCCGTTAAAAGGAGCACCTACAGGAAATCTGAAGTCTAACGATTTTAAATTACCACCATTATTGATAAATAGATGAGTATGATCTTTCGGGAGTAAATTGTCTAAAGCTCCTACTTTTTTCATTAATTTAAACAGATTTGCATAATTGTAAAAAAATACATGTAAACCCATTTCTATGTGGTTGCCATCCTTATCTTCCCAACTTCCTACTTTACCTCCCCAAAATGACCTGCTTTCGTAAATTTCTACTTCGTGGCCTTCATCAACTAAATTGACTGCTGCTGTAAGACCAGCTAATCCAGAACCAACTATTGCAATTTTCACTTTTTCTTAAAATTATAACAAATCAAGTTTGGATAACGTTTGTTCTATGCATCCTATTGATTAAGTTTTTATATTATAAATAGTATAAATCCCTCGTTTATGGAAAATGTAGAAGTTAAACAGGAAATTAAAAATTCTGATGATGGCAAAGGTATCTTAATTACGAATGATGCTATAGAACAAATTGCAAATTTATTGAAGGGCCAAAGTGATAAAAAAGCACTAAGGGTAGGAGTAAGATCTGGCGGTTGTAGTGGGATGAGTTATACGATGGATTTTATAGGAACTGATGAAATAAATTCCGATGATAAAGTTTATGATTATTCATTAAAAGCTGATCAAAGCTTTCAAGTTGTTTGTGATCCTAAAAGTCTTTTATATATTTATGGAATGCAGTTAGATTTTAGTAAGGAATTAATTGGAGGTGGCTTTAACTTTGTAAATCCCAATGCTTCTCAAACTTGCGGTTGTGGAAGCTCTTTTGCAGTTTAATAAATAATGAATAACGAAATTAATCCCATCGAAGAGGATTTTAATGCAGCTTTATCAAGATATAAAGCAGGGCAAGATTTAATTCCAATCGTTCAAGATTTTCAAAAAATTATACAGCAAATTCCAAATCATTTTGCTGCTTGGACTTGTTTATCATGGCTTCAATTACTTTTGAAAAATAATGAAGAAGCTTTGTCAGCTGCCAGACAAGCTGTTCGATTAAATCAGCAAGATCCACAAGCAAGAATGAATTTGTCTTTAGCTCTTTTGGCTACCAATAATAAAGGTGTTAGGGATCATATTGAGTTAATAAAAAAAATGTCTATGATGATGCCAGATGTGAAAAGTGAGTTGAAAGAATCTGTTGAAGACGGATTAAGTAGATATCCAGATTGGCCTGAGTTAACCAAAGTAAAAAAATGGTTGGAATTTTAAATTGTTTAAGATTTTAATTTTAAGTAATGGGCATGGAGAAGATCTATCTGGCAGTCTAATAGCTAAACAATTCGTAAAAAGTGGTTATTCTGTTCATGCTTTGCCAATTGTTGGTAAGGGAAACCATTACGAAAAAGAAAAAATTAAGATTATCGGTAAAACGAAGGAATTTAGAACTGGAGGAATTGGTTATAATTCTTTTAAGGGAAGACTTACTGAAATATTAGGAGGAGAAATATTTTATCTTCTAAAAAGATTATATTTAACTTTTAAAATAAAAAAAAAATATGATTATTTTTTTGTAGTTGGAGATATTGTGCCAATTTTTTTTGCATGGTTTTGTAAGAAAGATTTTTTTACGTATTTAGTTGCTTATTCCAGCTATTATGAAGGGAAGTTGAAATTACCATGGCCTTCTAAATTTTTCTTGCTCTCACAAAAAGCAAATAAAATATATACGAGAGATTCCCTTACAGCTGATGATTTAACTTTACAGTTAAAAAAGAAAGTGTCTTTTTTAGGCAACCCATTTATGGATAAGTTTTTTCCAAGAAACGAAGAATTAAATAAAGATGAATTTAGTATTGGATTATTTCCAGGAAGTAGATTCCCTGAGATTTTAGATAATTTTGTTTTGATTTTAGAGTTATTAGAGGCATTGTCAGATTTAAGATATTTTCAAAAAATTCAGTTTAATTTTGCAATAGTTAATGCTCTATCTTCATCAAAAATAAAGGAGATATTTCAAAAAAGAGGATGGTTAAAAATAGAAAATCTAAAAGATAATAATCTCTTGAAATTCCAATATAAATTTTTAGAAGTGAATATATATTGGAATAATTTTGACAAAATATTATTGAAAAGTAGATGCTGTATTAGTATGGCAGGAACAGCAGCAGAGCAAGCGATTGGATTAGGAAAACCGGTTATTCAGATCGAAGGTAAAGGTCCACAATTTACAAAAACTTTTGCAGAAGCGCAAAGACGTTTACTTGGGAAATATGTTTTTTGTGCCAGTAATTTTAAAGATAAAAATGATCAAATCAATCAGACAATTAAATTGATCATAAAAATAATATACCTTATACAGCTAAATAAGAAGTTTATGATCTCATGTAATGAAAATGCTAAAAAAAGACTGGGTGAAAACAAAGCTTGTCTTAAAATGGTTGAAGATATGAATATTGTTATAAAAAATGACTAAGGAGAATAATCAAAATAAGTTAAAACAAATTATCGATAATTTGTTATTAATAAATTTATTTACAGTCATTTTTTTTGCAATATTTTTTATTTTTGCAATCATCATGCAATTTAATGGGATATTTATTTTTATTAATTTTATTCAGATAGTTTGGAATCCTCTTATAGTTCCATTGATAACAATTCTTATTATTGGTGCTTTAGTAAACGGTATTAATTCTTGGTGGAGGCGTAAATTGCTTTCTCAAGAAGAGGATATTTAAAATTATAATTTTTGATTTTACTGCTAATTACTTTTTGTCCTTCTAAAACAACTTTCGCTCCATCTCCTAACAATATTTTTAAAACCGCTCCAGGCACTGGAAGTAAATTAGGTCTATTAAGACATTTGCCTAAAGTCTGAGAAAATTCTTTCATTAATACTGGATTTGGTGTAACAGCATTAAATACTCCCGAATACTTTTTATCAACTAATGCTTGAATAATTAATGCACATAAATCAGTTCTATGAATCCAACTCATCCATTGCTTACCATCTCCAATTGGCCCGCCTAATCCAACTTTAAATATAGGGAGCATTTTTCCTAATGCTCCTCCATCTTTCTCTAGAACAATTCCAATTCTAAAAATAACTAACCTTGAGAAAAATGGTTTTTCAGCGGCGACCGATTCCCATTTTTTGCAAAGATTAGCTAAAAAGTCTTTTCCTCCAGGACTATTTTCAGTGAATTCACTAGACAAACTTGTACCGTAATAACCTATAGCAGATCCATTTATAATGACCTTTGGGTTTATTTTTAAATCTTTAAGGGTCTTCATCATAAATTTTGTGGTGTTAATACGACTATTCTCAATCTCCTGTTTTTGTTCAGAAGTCCATTTTTTTTCTGCTATGGGTTCTCCCATCAAGTTAATAATTCCATCTGTCTCTCTTAAAATATTTAGAAGATTTTCGTTATTCCAGTTTTTTTCTTTTGATAAATCTATTTGAAAAAATTTAAACTTATTGAAATCTAAATCAAGCTTTAATTTACTAATGGGTTTTCTACTTACAATGTATATTTCATGATTTTCATTGAGTAGTGTTGGTACTAATTCTTTACCAACAAATCCAGTGCAGCCAAGTAGTAAAAGACGCATATCTTATAAATGTTTATCATTTAAGGCTATTAAATTTTTTAGACGTTTGTAATTATTATTCCGGTATAAATTTTTTTCAATGGTTTTCAAACAAGTTTTTGTATAATGAAATTCAAATAACTTTCTTGAATTTATTATGACAGAATCTATTCCAAAGAAACCTCTCAAGAAAGGAAGCTTAGTTTTTATCGATAGAGAAAATTATATAAAAAGTATCGAAGCGCTAGCCAGTGATGATGATCTACCTAATTATGTCTTTGAAGGTCCTGGAGAGATTCTTTCAGTCAAAGACGAATATGCTCAGGTTCGATGGCGCAGACCTGTTCCAGATGTTTGGTTGAAATTAGATCAACTTAAAGAATATACTCAATAAAATTTTATATCTAAAAGTTTTTATTTTTTTTCTCTATAGACATCTTTGATTGTATTCTTTTTGCTTCTTTGATCATTTCTTTGCCATCAAATAAGTAATTATCTACGTATCCTTGCGTATATCTATCAAATTCTGATAGTGCATCTTTAACTTGTGAAAAACAATGATAAAGATCGAGGCCTAAAGCTGAAATAGACTTTGGAACTATTTTTTTGTTATAAATATTTTCAACTTTTTCTATTTTCTTTTGAGAAAGAATAATATAATTGCAAAAATTTTCCATTAGTTCGTCATCATATGGATCCGCAGATAGTTCTTTTAATTCGTTATTCAAAGGTTTAATGATTTGACTAATTAATCTATTTATCGGACTATAAATTTCTTTAATCCATGTTTCAACTTCTTTGTCCTTAATTGAAGAATTATGTTTTTTTGAATTAAATTTCTCCTCCCAATTTTCATTTAATGAATCAAATGATGAGCTGGAAAAGGAAAAACTGCTATCATATTTTTTCTTTTTGATAGGGTCATTAAGAGTTTCCCAGGCATTTTGTATTGCAAGAAATCGTTCTTTCTTGCCGCCTGCATCTGGATGATGTTGCTTAACTAAAGAGCGATATGAAGATTTAATTTCACTTCTGGTTGCATTTTGTTTGAGACCTAATTCTTCATATAAATTTTTTTCCATTTTTATAAATTATGCATTAAAGATAACCATCTTTTCTGGCTTGAATTGAAGTATTAGATTCAAACATTGCTGTTGATAAATATCTTTCTCCAAAACTTGGAAGAATAACTATCAATCTTTTATTCATTAGTTCTTTTCTTTTGCCGATTTTTATAGTTGCTGCTAAAGCTGCACCGCTGCTAATGCCAGATAAAAGGCCTTCTAATCTAGCTAATAAACGGCCATAATAAAATGCTTCATCGTCATCTATTTTTATAATTTCATCAATTAATTTAGTATTAAGAACTTTTGGTACGAAACCCGCTCCAATTCCTTGAATCGAATGAGATCCTGCTTTTTCTCCGGAAATCACAGCACTTTTTTTGGGCTCTACGGCATAAATTTTGCAATTTGGATTAACTTTTTTCAAAAAACGTGCACAACCAGTAATTGTTCCTCCTGTGCCTACTCCTGTAACTAGTCCATCTAAATTGTTATTGGATTGGGACCATATTTCTTGAGCCGTCGTTCTTTCATGAATATCTGGATTAGCAAAGTTTTCAAACTGATTAAATTGATAGCTATTTGTAATGGTTGAAGACAACTCATTAGCTAAATCTAAAGCTCCTTTCATTCCGTCTTTTCCTGGTGTTAGCTGTAATTCAGCTCCATATGCTCTCAACATTGCCCTTCTCTCGATACTCATCGTATCCGGCATAGTTAATATCAATTTATAGCCTTTTGCTGCAGCAACCATTGCTAATGCGATGCCAGTATTCCCACTAGTTGCTTCAATTAACGTTGTTTTATCTGGCGTTATCAATCCTTCTTCTTCAGCTTTACATAACATTGAATAAGCGATACGATCTTTAACGGACGCTGATGGATTGAAACTTTCTAGTTTGGCTATTATTTCTGGATAACAATCAAAATACTTTTTGATTCGATTTAATTTAACTAATGGGGTATTGCCAACCAGTGAAGTTATATCATTTGCTATTTCCATGCAGTTATTCTTAAAATGCAAATTAATTTCTCCTAATATTCATATTAATTGTATTTAAAGATCTTTTATATAATTTTCTCAAAAGAATTTAATTTAAATAACTTCCTGAGAAAAAATATTTAGTAATATAAAAGGAAGTTTTTATTATGATTATGTATTCGTTAGAACTAAGTCTGAGATATTCACCTTTTCCACTTTCAATTCAGAAGAAAGAATTTGATGATGTTAAAAGAATTTATGATGAAATAAAAAGTTCTATGAATGAAACTTTAGAATCCTCAAACTTGATCGAATTAAGGTGTGACAAAGTGCAAGATAAATTAATTGCGGTAAGAGCTAAAGAAATCATTTCTGTTCAGATATATGAAAAATCATCAGTAGCAGGAGGAGCTAAAAGGCCAGGATTTTCTCTCAACATAGATTGATAGAATTAATGCGAGATTCACTTGAAAATGAATTACCTCATATTCAATTCAAAGATGTTTCTTTTTCATATCTTGGAGAAAAAGAAAATTTAATTTTTAAATGTAACTTCTCAATAAAAAAAACTGGATTTTGGATGGTTGTAGGTAAAAACGGGAGTGGAAAAAGTACTCTTTTAAAATTAATTAATGGAATAATCAAACCCAAAAATGGCGTCATTGACTCTAATGCAAATATTGGCATGGTGTTCCAAAACCCTGATCATCAAATATTAATGCCAAATTGTAGGAGTGAACTTCTGATTAATATTAATCAGAATATAAGTCAAAATGAAATTAATAAAAAAATTGAATATGTGCTTGATAAGGTTGGAATGACTGGTTTTGAAAAAAGGCCAGTTCATACTTTGAGCGGTGGACAAAAACAACGCTTAACTATTGCATGCGCTCTGATTAGTGATAGAAATTTTATTCTTTTAGACGAGCCTACAGCGTTACTTGATCAAACCAGCCAATTAAAAGTTTTAAAAACTATTAAAGATCTTACAAGTGACCGTAAAAAACCTTTATCAGCTTTGTGGATTACTCATCGTTATGAAGAATTAACTTATGCTGATGCAGTAGCAGAGTTGAAAAATGGTTATTTATCCAGTTGGCAAGAACCATCAAAATTTCAATATAATTAAACCTTGTACTTGTCATAAGGTACTTTAAAGAGCTAAATTCATCTTATATTCCTCGGTAGCTCAGCGGTAGAGCGATCGACTGTTAATCGATTGGTCGCAGGTTCGAATCCCGCCCGGGGAGTTACATTTTATTAATAATTAATCATAAGAACTCATAAGAAATCAGTTGAGTTCTTTTTTTTTTTGAGTTTTTGAAGATATTAAATTTGTGGTAGTGAAATGGTAGTGAAATAAGTTTTCGATGGTAGTGAAGTAAAAAATTAAGATATTTGTCAAAATGATTATATTAATTTGATGAAAGCAAATTTTGGCAACTTTTGACGAATTTTATGCTTCTTTAGATCCTGATGTGGGAGTTAGAGGAAAACAGTTTGAAAAATTTGTTAAGTGGTTCTTGAAAACAGATCCAACATGGGCAAGTCAAGTTGAAGAAATTTGGTTTTGGAATGAGTATCCAAAGAGGTGGGGAGCAGATTGCGGAATTGATTTAATCTTTACCCATAAAAATGGTCAGACTTGGGCAGTTCAGTCGAAATGCGTTTCTCCAAATAATGATATTAAAAAGTCTGAAATTGATAGTTTTTTGAGTGAATCGAATTACTCAAAAATTGACGGAAGATTATTAATTGCAAGCACCGATGGAATTGGCAAGAATGCTCAACAAGTAATTAATCGTCAAGAGAAACAAGTTGTATGTTTCTTATTAGAACAGTTCAGGCAATCGAAAATTGAATTTCCGTCCTCGATGAGAGAACTAAATGAAGGAAAAAGACAAAAGAAGAAGACTCCAGATCCGCGTCATCAAATAGAAGTAATTGAGAAAGTATCTGAAGGATTGAAAACTGCTTATCGCGGTCAAGTTTTAATGGCATGCGGGACTGGAAAAACTCTTACCTCTTTATGGATTAAAGAAAAAATAAATGCACGACAAGTTTTAGTTTTAGTTCCATCATTGAGTCTTCTTTCCCAAACTCTTAAAGAATGGAATGCGGAGGCAAATCAACCTTTTAAATGGATTTGTGTTTGTTCGGATAATTCAGTTGCCAAAGACAAATCAGAAGATCAATTGATTTCAAATACTTCTGAAATTGGAGTTCCAGTTACAAGTGATCCACTAGATATTAAAAATTTTCTTGATGAAAGTGGTTCTAAAGTTGTATTTGCAACTTATCAATCAGCAAAATTAATTGTTGAAGCACAAGAACATCATGATACCAGTATGTTTGACCTTGCGATTGCAGATGAAGCACATCGTTGTGCAGGAAAAGTATCTTCTGCTTTTGGATCAGTTTTAGATGAAAAAAAAATTAAAGCATCAAAAAGATTATTTTTTACAGCAACACCGAGAATCCTTACATCTCGTTTAAAGCAACGTGCCAGAGAAAAAGAGATCGAAGTCGTGTCAATGGATGATGAGTCTATTTTTGGAAAAGTATTGCATGAAATTAAATTCTCTGAAGCAATTGAAAAAAAACTTTTATCTGATTATCAAGTCGTGGTAGTTGGGGTTGATGATGAGATGATTAGAAGTCAAATCATAAATAGGGATCTCATAGAAATAAGAAGTAATGGATTAACGACAGATGCGGAAACACTTGCTGCTCATATTGCCCTCACAAAGACAATTAAAGAATATAACCTTAATCGTGTAATTACATTTCATGGATTGGTTAAAGGTGCTAAAAATTTTGCTGAAGATCACGTTAAGGTTCATGAATGGATTAATAGTTCATCAAAACTTAATCAAGCAATTTCTATTTCTCATGTTTCGGGAAAAATGAATACTGCAAAAAAGAACAAAAGAATTAATAAACTTAAAAATTTAAAAGAAGGGGAAGTAGGAATTTTAACAAATGCGAGATGTTTATCAGAAGGAGTCGATGTCCCTACTCTTGATGGAATTGCATTTATTGATCCTAGACAAAGTCAGATAGATATTATTCAGGCAGTTGGCAGGGCAATTAGAAAAAGTGATAATAAAACCTTTGGAACAATAATTCTTCCTGTTTATCTTTCAGATATTTCTGAAAATGTTGATGATCAGGTTTTAGCAACAAAATTTGCAAACATATGGAAAATTATTCTTGCTTTGAAGTCTCAAGATGATTCGTTAATGGAAGAGATCGATACTATCCGTATAAATCTTGGAAAAAGAGGAACTGGCAAAAGTAGAGAAACAGGTATTAAAAAGATAATAATTGATTTGCCTGAATCAATTTCCTTGAAATTTGTCGATCGAATTAAGACAATATTAATTCAAAATACTTCTGATAACTGGTTAGAAATATTCGGTAAATTAATAAAATTTAAAAAAGATAATGATAATAAATTCCCTTCAAGTAGAACCCCGATATTGGGTAAATGGGTAGGTAGGCAAAGAGGTTCTTTTAAAAAAAAGCAATTATCTAAAGAGCGAATAGATTTATTAGAAAGTATTGGATTTATTTGGGATCCATTAGAAGATGAATGGAACACAAATTTCCATGAATTGAAAGAATATGTAAAAAACTATGATCATGCATGCCCTCCTCGTAGTGGTAAATATCGAGTTCTTGGGGAATGGGTAGGTAGGCAAAGGATAAGAAAAGAAAGTCTATCTAAAGAACGAATAGATTTATTAGAAAGCATTGGATTTATTTGGGATCCCCTTGATGCAGAATGGCAAAGAGATTATCAAATTTTAAAAGAATATCTCTTGAATAATTCATTTCCAATAACTAATAATGCCGATATTAATTCCTGGGTTAAATATCAAAGAAGAAGATATAAACAGAATAAATTATCTCAAAAAAGAATTAAATTATTAGAGGATTTAAAAGGTTGGGTCTGGGAACATCAAGATCAAACAGATGAGGAATGGCAAAGAGATTATCAAATTTTAAAAGAATATCTCTTGAATAATTCATTTCCAATAACTAATAATGCCGATATTAATTCCTGGGTTAAAAGACAAAGAAGAAGATTTAAAGAGGATACACTATCTCCAGAAAAAATTGATCTACTAGAAAGTTTGGAAGGTTGGGTTTGGGATCAAAAAGAAGGGGAATGGCATATTAAATTTCAAATTTTAAAAGAATATCTCTTGAATAATTCATTTCCAATAACTAATAATGCCGATATTAATTCCTGGGTTAAATATCAAAGAAGAAGATATAAACAGAATAAATTATCTCAAAAAAGAATTAAATTATTAGAGGGTTTAAAAGGTTGGGTTTGGAATCAGTATGATGCAGATTGGCAAGTGAAATTTAAAGAATTAGAGCAATATGCAGCAAAATTCGGAAATGCGTCTCCACCTTATAAGCATCCCTCTCTTGGTATGTGGGTTAGTACGCAAAGATCAAAATATAAAAATGAAAAATTATCTAATGATCAAATTAAATTATTGGAGAGTTTGCCTGGTTGGGTTTGGGAGGTAGTTTAATTTAATATTTAATTATAGGATTGGTTAAATTTGATCTAGAAAAGATCTTTTACCCCATCCTGAACAGTCAGTTTTAAACTTTTGTAAGTGTTTAATTATTTTTATTGTTTATCCATTCATTAATTTGATATTTCATAAAAACTATTCTTCTTGGAGATAAATTTATTTTGTTAGGAAAGTCTCCTTTTTTGATTAAGCGATTTATTGTTGAAACGGAAATCCCAAGAAGTTCTGATACTTCTTTTATGGTCAAAAAAGGACGGTTTTGTGAATTCATGTGGTAGTGAAATGGTAGTGAGAACTATCCAAATCAGGTTTTTATTACTTCAGATCAATTCAGGTCACTTCAGTTTGATTCAAGACGAATCCCGCCCGGGGAGTTTATAAATTTAAAAAAATTATTCAAAGTCACCCTAATTAAAGGTGACTTTTCATTTCCTTTGCTTATTTTTTGGTAAATAGTGGTTAGCCTAAGATTTAACAAAGTAAATTTGATATCTTATTAAGAACAGTATATAGAACATTTGAGATAATGCAATTATACAATTAAAAAGCTAGATTTGTAATTAAAAATTGTTTTTTTTCGGAACAGTAATTAGAACGTTAACTAAATTCTCCACACAAGAAAAATTAAGTTTTTTTGATTGATTTTTACATTTTTTTTAAAAAATATTTTTGTTTGTATCCTTTTAATCATTACTACACCATTAAGTAAATTTTAGTCGTCCCACATATCCTTTCTCTCTTGATCGAAATTATTCCTTTCAAGTAATTCTATTCTTTGTTTCTGAGAATCTATTTCTGTTTGAATTTCGTTTTTATTGTCAATGCATTTCGTTTGAATTTCTAGGATAATTTTTTCAAATTGTTCTCCAAAGAAATCTGACATTTCTTTCCATGCTTCCATTTCTTCTTCTTTGTCAATAGTATCGTTTATCTGATGAGAAATAATTTCTAATACATATTGTTTAAGTTCCTGAATACTCATCGATTCAACTTTTTTTTGAATGTAAAGTTCTTTAAGAGTTTCTAGTTGTTTTTTTGATAAATCAGAATAAATAATAGACTTCTTTTTCATAGATACTTAAATTTTTTTTAATATAGACAAAATTATGATTTTAAACATTTGGAGAAATTAAAAAATTTAAACTTAGTGAAATCCTATTTGAAAACTGAAAATCTCTATTTAATTCAATTTTCATATACCTTAAAATGGCAATATGAATTAGATATTCTTTCACTTTGAACCATTATCTGTTTCTAATAATCCTTTGATTATTAAGAAAAAATAAATAGAATCGAAAGAAATTCTAAAATTTCAGCTTATTTAAAATTTGCAATTTCTATCTAATCGTTTGCTATCACTCAGTTATTTGATAAATCTAATTGATAAAATTGTTTACACTAATTCAGCAATCTTTATAAATTCTTGAGAGAATCATATTACTAAAACTTAATTTTAATTTAATAGTTTATAAATATGAAAATTTCAATCCTTTTAATTGAAGATGATCGTGATATGCGTGATTTGGTTGCTAACCATTTAGAGCACTCTGGTTTCGATGTCCAAAAAGCTGAAGATGGAATTAAAGGTCAAGCATTAGCTCTTCAATATTCACCAGATTTAATACTCTTAGATTTAATGCTACCAAGTGTTGATGGATTAACTTTATGTCAGCGACTAAGAAGAGATGAGAGAACATCAAATATACCAATTTTGATGATAACTGCATTAGGTGGTCTTAAAGATAAAGTTACTGGTTTTAATTCAGGAGCAGATGATTACATTACTAAACCATTTGATCTAGAAGAATTATATGTACGCATAAAAGCTTTATTAAGAAGAACCAACAGAGCACAATTAAATTCTAGTAACCAGCAAGAAATATTAAATTATGGCCCTTTAACTCTTGTTCCTGAAAGATTTGAAGCTATATGGTTTGAATCTCCGGTCAGGTTAACTCATCTTGAATTTGAATTGCTTCATTGTCTTTTGCAGAGGCATGGTCAAACTGTATCTCCAGCATTAATTCTAAAAGAGGTATGGGGATATGAACCTGATGATGATATTGAAACAATAAGAGTTCATATTAGACACTTACGCACGAAACTTGAACCGGATCCACGTAAACCTATTTATATAAAAACTGTATACGGAGCGGGATATTGTCTCGAATTACCTATTGGTTCTCAAGTGGAACCTGCTAGGCAAGAGTTTATTCAAGCAAGAAATCCTGACTTGATAAATTCAGCAGCGGATTAATTTCATATATCTTCCATAGAAATTTTTAAAAAAGTAATTTCCCATGCCAACCTTGGTTGAATGTTTTTTCTTAAGAGGTATTTTAAATTTTCAAGTTTTTTCACTAAACCGATATTGTTTGTTTTTCTCCACCAAATAGTTTGAATTAAATTTACTAAATAAATCTGTTGAAAAATTTCTAATTTTTCATTTATTGATTTAGATATTTCTAATATTTCCAGACTATTTTTTATTGGAGAATCCAATTTACTTATAATTTCATCAGAAAAATCATTCCAAATTTCAATATTTTTCAATAATTGATTTGGAGATCCATTTGCAGAGTGTATTAAATCTTCAAGTTTAAATTTTGTATTTATCTTTAATTTAGAAGTATCTAAATATTCTTTTAAAATTGACCTTATTTGTTTACTAGAAAAAGATCGAAATCTGACGATTTGACATCTTGAGATGATCGTATCTAAGAGAAGGTTTAATTTAGATGTTAGTAAAATAAAAATGCCGTTACTAGGTTCTTCTAAGGTTTTTAAAAGGCAATTTGAGGCTGCTTCGTTTAATAGGTGTGCATCAATAATCAAAACAATTTTTTTTTCTGAATTGATTGATTTTTGACTAAGAAAAGTTTTTATATTTCGTATTTGAGCAATTTTAATAACCTCAGATCCACTTTTTATTGTTTTTTCAAAATCGTAATTTCCTGAACTTTTTGTTGCCAAAATAGAATCAGGTTTAATAATTAAAAAATCAGGATGGTTATTGTTTGTAATTCTCTCTTCAACATTTTCGCTTGGTGAAGACTGTTTGAAAATCTCTTTTATAAATTGAAGAGCAGTTTGCTTTTTGCCTAATCCTTCAGCACCATAAAATATATAACCATTAGCCAATGATTTGTTTTTAATTATGTTTTTAAGAAAGGTATTGACTTCCTCATTCAAGAAAAAATTATTTTTTTTAACCTCAATCATTTGTTATGAGAAAAATTGTTTAGCAAAGTCTCTTTAATTTGATTAGAAATAGTTTTAATATTTTGTGAAGCAGATATTACTTTCCAGTTTTTTTGTTTGGCAATTAGTTTGAAGCCTTCATTTACTTTTTCTAAAAATCTAATACCTTCTGATTCTATTCTGTCTGGAATTTCATTTTTTCTTCGGAATATGCTCTCTTCTGGAGAAATTTCTAAGAAGAAAGTGAGATCTGGAGATACTCCTTGACAAACAATAGATTCTATATTTTTAATTATTTCTAAATTTATATTTCTTCCATAACCTTGATAAGCCAGTGTGGAATCGGAAAATCTATCACTTATTACCCAATCATTGTTATTTAAAGCAGGTGAAATAATTTTGGAAACGTGTTCAGCTCTATCCGCTGAATAAAGTAATAATTCTGCGAGAGATGAAGGCTTGTTATTTTCATTATTCTCAAGAATTAATCCTCTAAGTTTTTTTCCTAAAAGACTGCCTCCAGGTTCTCTAGTTGTGATTAATTTAGACCCTTTCTTTATTAGACCACTATTAGGAAGCCATTTAGATAGTTCATCTATTTGGGTAGTTTTACCACATCCATCAATACCCTCAATAACGATAAATTTTCCTTTCATTTAATCCAAAGATAAGGCATTAATTACAACTGTAATAGAGCTAATAGCCATCAATAATGCTGCTATTGAGGGAGTAAGAAGAATACCGTATTTTGGGAATAAAATGCCGGCGGCTAAAGGTATAGCTAGTAAGTTGTAACCAAAAGCCCATGTAAGATTTTGCTTTATTTTTCTTATAGTTTTTTTTGCAAGATTTAAGGCGTAGGGTAGTCCACTTAACTGATCTCCCATTAACACTACATCTGCATTTGCCTTGGCTATTTGAGTCCCTGATCCTACCGCAATTCCTAAGTCTGAGGATGCCAAAGCTGGAACATCATTAATACCATCACCAATCATTGCCACTTTATTATTAATTTTTAAATTTTCTATAGTTTTTAGCTTCATTTCAGGAAGAAGATCCCATTTCACGTCTGTTTCTTTACAACCAATTTTTTTTGCTAAGGCTAAAACTGTTTGTTTCCTGTCGCCACTTAAGATGTTAATTTTAAATTCGTTTTCTCTCAAATTTTGAACTGTTTTAATTGAATCATCTCTGAGTAAATCTCCGAGCAAAATAAAGCCTAGTAACTTATTTTTGATACTTACTCCAATGATAGTGTTCGTTTTTGTTTCTTCATTTTCAATAACTGTTTTTGCATCACTATCAATAATTATTCCTTTGCTTAGTAGCCATTCAATATTTCCAATATTTATAAGTCCATCAATTGACTCAAGTTCACCAGAAATACCTCGCCCTGAATGAGTAAAAATTTTTTTTATTGGAAATAAAGTTAAATTTTGCTTTTTTGCCTCTTGAATTAAGGCATCTGCGATTGGATGCCTGCTTTCCTTTTCTAAACTGGCAGCTATTTTTAATAAAAATGAATGATCATTATTATTTTTGTAATCAACAATGAAAGGCTTACCTTTTGTTAAAGTACCTGTCTTGTCAAAAATAATTTGATTAATTTTTGCAGCCACCTCTATTTTATCACCGCCCTTAAATAAAACCCCTTTTTTTGCTGCTTTACCTGATGCCACAGTGATTACAGTTGGGGTGGCTAAACCTAATGCACAAGGACAAGCTATCACTAAAACGGCAATTGACAATTGAATTGCTAAACTCAGGAAATTCTCAGCATTACTACCAAGCGAACTATGAAGTGTATGGCTTGAGTGATTAATTAATTCATGGTTGTGACTTAATAGATCAGGCCATATGTTTTTTGCCCCCTTCCACCAAAAGAAGAAGGTTAAACTAGCAAAAATAAGTACAAAGTAAGTAAATTTACCTGCAATTTCATCAGCAATGCTTTGAATGCGAGGTTTTCTAGCGTTTACAGACTCAATAAGATTTACTAGTTTTGCAAGAGAAGAATCTCCTCCGACCTTTTTAACTTTAAGTCTAAGAGTTGAATTAAGATTTAAAGACCCACTAGATAGATTTTCTCCTTCTTTTACTTCTATAGGTTTGGATTCTCCAGTAATATGTGAAACATCAACATATGAATTACCTCGAGTAACAATGCAGTCAGCAGGTACTCTGTCTCCGGCTAAAACTTGAATCTCTTGATTAGGTCTTAAAGTGTTCACTCTTATTGACTTTATGTGATTGTCTTCTGTGTAGATATTTGCCATTTCTGGTTGAAGATCTAATAATTCTCCAATGGATGAACCAGTTTGATATCTTGCTCTTTCTTCTAAGTAACGCCCAATCAGTATGAAGCCTAACAGCATAACTGGCTCATTAAAAAAACAAGGAAAACCAGTGGCAGGAAATATTAAAGATAGAAGACTTGTTGTATATGCGCTAATTACTCCAAGAGCTACTAAAGAATCCATATCGGGATGGTTCTTAATAAATGATTTAAATCCATTAATAATTATTTCTCTACCAGGAAATAATAGAGCTAACGTTGCTAATGAAGCGTGAAAAAATATATTACCTAATATTGGAAAATTTATATATTTTCCTTCTGCTAGATGACCTAATCCTGAAAATAATAAAAGTAATAGGGCAAAAGTTAGTTTTTTCCATTGATCATTCCACTTCTTTTTTTTTTCTAATTCTGCTTTATTTATTTTTTTTGAAAAATCATTTATGTAAATTTTTGATGGAAAGCCATTTTTTTTTAGATTTTCGAGAACTGATTCTATTTCTATATGTTTCTGGGTGATTTCAAAGTAAGCACTTTCAGTAAGCAGATTAACAGAAACATTTTCAATTCCATCAGAATTATTCAATATTTTTTCGACAGTACTAACACAACCTCCGCACTTCATTCCTGTTATGCTTAATTGAATGCTCTCCATATTTTTCACAATAGAAGCAAATTAATGCTTAATTTTTTATTTAACTATAATAATAAATGTAATAGACTTTTTAAATAATTATTTTTTAAATTACTATATTAATTTTATTAGATTTTAAGCAGTGCCTAGTAATCAAAACAGAGACAATTTTATTGATAAAGCTTTTACTGTAATTGCTGAATCTATTGTAAAAATAATGCCCATCGCTGAGAAAGAAAAAAAGGCATATATTTATTATAGAGATGGTTTAGCCGCACAAAATAATGGTGATTATTCTGAAGCATTAGAGTATTACAAAGAGAGCTTACTGCTAGAAGAAAATAAAATTGATAGGGGTGAGACTTTAAAAAATATGGCAATTATATATATGAGTAATGGTGAAGAGGATTTGTCTATTGAAACTTATGAAAAAGCATTAGTAGAAAATCCTAAACAGCCATCATGTTTGAAAAATATAGGTTTAATTTATGAAAAAAGGGGAAGATATGCTGAGCAAAATGGTGATTTGGATCAGAGAGATATTTGGTTTGATAAAGCAGCTGAAGTCTGGTCAAAAGCAGTCAGACTATATCCAGGTGGGTATCTAGATATTGAGAATTGGTTGAAAAACTCAGGCAGAAGCTCAATTGATATGTACCTTTGATTTTTTTATTTTGATAAAGAATAATCAACTGCTTCTTTAATATTGGATATCTCTTTGATATTTATTAAATTTTGAAAATTATTATTTAGTTCATCTTCTAGTTTTGGCACTACGATATTTTTGATCCCCAGTCTTACTGCTTCTTCTATCTTTGTCCGAAGGTTATTCGATTTTCTAACTTGACCGCTCAAACCCAATTCCCCAATAAATGAGCTACTTGCTAAAGGAGGAATATTTTTCAAACTTGATAAAATTGATATTGCTACTCCTAAATCAGATGATGGATCATTAATCTCAAACCCCCCACCAGTTGCTATATAACAATCAAATTCATATAATTTTATCCCTACGTGTTTTTCAATAACAGCTAGAATTTGATGCAATCTATTTATGTTTATTCCAGTTGTGGTACGTCTTGGGTTACTGTAGAAAGTTTTATTTACTAGTGCTTGTATATCAACTGCTAAGGGTCTAGTGCCTTCATTTGTAATAGTAGTTGTTACACCTGAAATATTTTCTTTATTTGTAAAAATTGAACTTGGGTTTTTTATCTCTCGTAAACCCTCTTCAAGCATTTCAAAAATTCCAATCTCGAAGGTCGATCCAAATCGATTTTTTATACTTCTTAGTAATCTATGTGAGGAAATATTATCTCCTTCAAAGTTTATAACTGTATCAACTAAATGCTCAAGAGTTTTAGGGCCAGCTAAAGCACCATCCTTGGTTACATGACCAATTATTAGAAGAGCAATATTATTGTCTTTGGCAAGATTTTGTAATTCAGATGAACATTCTCTAACTTGAGAAACCGATCCTGGAGAACTTTGCATTTCATGATTATGGATGGCTTGAATACTATCAATAATTGCGAAAGTTGGATTTACACGTTTGATCTCTTCAATAATTAGGGATAAATTGGTTTCTGCAAAAATTTGTAAATCAATACTTTTTTGATTTAATCTTTCCCATCTAATTTTTACTTGTTCTAAAGATTCTTCTGCAGTTATATATAAAACTTTCTCATTAAGTGATATTTTTCCTGCTGATTGAAGAACTATTGTGCTTTTACCTATGCCTGGTTCTCCTCCAAGTAAAACAACAGATCCAGGTACTATTCCACCTCCAAGCACTCGATCAAATTCTCTATAACCACTTGTAAATCTTGATATTTTTTTTGATGAAATCTCGTTAAACGGTACAGATTTTTTATTGTTTTTTATATTTTTTATTTCTTGATCTTTAGATCTCTTACTTTTTATTTCTTCAACAATGGAATTCCATGAGTTGCAATTTAGGCATCTACCAAAGTATTGAGAAGTTTCAGATCCGCAATTCTGACAAATAAAAGTAGATAATTTGCTAGACATTTAGTCTCTGAATGAAGTAATGGAACTAGAATGTTTGGGATATTGCCCCTCTACAAGTTAGATTAGGTTAATAATAAATTCTCTTACTGATTAGCTAATAGAAACAAATGGCTCTATCTAGTCAAACTAAAGAAACTATACTTGTCGCAGATGACGAGGCAAGTATTAGAAGAATTCTGGAGACGCGTCTCTCCATGATTGGCTACAAAGTTGTAACTGCAAGTGATGGCAAAGAAGCACTAAAGTTATTTAAAGATTACGAACCTGATTTAGTAGTTCTTGATGTCATGATGCCAAAACTAGATGGTTATGGAGTTTGCCAAGAGTTAAGAAAAGATTCTGATGTTCCAATTGTTATGTTAACTGCATTAGGAGATGTGGCGGATAGGATAACAGGTTTAGAATTAGGGGCTGATGATTACGTAGTAAAACCATTTAGCCCAAAGGAGTTAGAAGCTAGAATTAGGTGCGTTCTTAGAAGGATCGACAAAGAGCAAATTCCTGGAATGCCTAATTCAGGATTAATTTTGGTTACGGATATAAAAATTGATACAAATCGAAGACAAGTTTTTAAAAGTGATGAGAGAATTAGATTAACTGGTATGGAATTTAGTCTTTTAGAGCTTTTGGTGAGCAGGTCAGGAGAGCCATTTAGTAGAGGAGAGATTTTGAAAGAAGTTTGGGGATATACTCCCGAGAGACATGTAGATACAAGAGTTGTAGATGTTCATATATCAAGACTAAGATCCAAACTGGAGGCTGATCCAGCAAATCCAGAATTGATTTTGACAGCTAGGGGCACAGGTTATCTTTTTCAAAGAATTGTCGATATTGCACCCTTTGATGGTAAATAAATGGGGAAAGAAACAGCGCAAAAAATTAACAAGCCAAGAGCTATTAGAAGATTAGTAATTTGGTACAAAAGAAATTCGGCTGTGACTTCTATAGTTGATACTGCTGCTAGTTCTGCAGCAACAGCTAGTAATGTTGCGGGTAATATGGTTTCTGGTGCTGGATCAGTAGTAACTACAGCTAGTAATGTTGCAGGCAATGTTGCAGGGAATGTAGTTTCAAGTGCTGAATCTGTTGTTAATACTGCTAGTAGTGTAGTTTCAAATGCTAGTTCAATAGCTAAAAATACATTGCAGCCACTAGTTTTTGATCCATTAAAAAGATTACAAAATAATGATAATACTTTAGATAGGGTGGAGGAATCTCAATCTAAAAGAATTTGGATTGCAGTTGATGGGATGGGTGGAGATTATGCTCCTGGTCCAATTCTTGAGGGTTGCCTAGAAGCAATAAGTAGATTTCCAATAAATATAAAGTTTGTCGGCAAAATTGAAAAAGTTAAAGATGCAGCAGAAAAAACTGGTTTAGCAGAATTATTAGAAAATGAAATAGATAATAATCGTCTTGAATTAATTGATAGTGGAGATCCTATTGGGATGAATGAAGAAGCTACCGCAGTTAGAAAAAGGAAAAATGCAAGTATAAACGTTGCAATGGATTTAGTGAGAAATAATAAAGCTGAAGCTGTCTACTCAGCGGGTAATTCAGGCGCCATGATGGCTTCTGCCATATTTAGAATTGGGAGATTGAAAGGGATTGAGAGACCAGCTATAGGAGCATTGTTTCCAACAAGGGATCAAACTCGTCCGGTATTAGTTTTAGATGTTGGCGCAAATACTGATTGTAAGCCATCTTATCTGCATCAATTTGCTCTTCTAGGTAACATTTATGCAAAAGATGTCCTACAAGTACAAAAACCAAGAATTGGCCTTTTAAATATTGGAGAAGAAGAGTGTAAAGGTAATGATTTATCCCTAAAAACATTTGAATTATTATCTTCTGAAAAAAGTTTTGATTTTGGAGGTAATTGTGAGGGGAGAGATGTATTATCAGGTAGTTTCGACGTAGTAGTCTGTGATGGATTTACTGGAAATATATTATTGAAATTTCTTGAATCTGTAGGAGGAGTTTTATTAGATATTTTGAGATCTGAGCTGCCACGTGGAAGGCGTGGGAAAGTTGGTTCAGCTTTTTTAAAAAGTAATCTACTCAGAATTAAGAAAAGGTTAGATCATGCCGAACATGGAGGAGCTTTATTACTTGGGGTGAATGGTATTTGCGTTATTGGTCATGGAAGTAGCAAATCTTTATCAGTAGTTAGTGCTCTTCGCTTGGCTCACTCTGCAGTAAATCATGGTGTTATGGACAATTTAAATCAACTGCAAAAGCTTCAAGTTTTAAATTCATAAAACATATTGAGTCCAATTTATGTTTGACTAATATAAGTAATTAAAAAACTCTTTTGGAAGGAATAAATTTTAATCAGATTGGTGTGTCATTCAAGGGAAGCGGAAGTTATGTACCTGATCAAATCCTAACCAATCAGAAAATTAGTCAAAAGGTTGATACAAGCAATGAATGGATAAAATCTAGAACTGGCATTTCTGAGAGAAGAATCTCTAGCTTAGAAGATAATGTTACTGAGATGGGATATAAGGCTGCTCTAACTGCTTTAGAAATGGCTAATTGGGATATACAAACGATTGATTTGATTATTTTAGCTACTTCTACTCCGCATGATTTATTTGGATCAGCGCCATCTATTCAAGCTAAATTAGGGGCAGCTAATGCTGTGGCTTTCGATTTAACTGCAGCTTGTAGTGGTTTTTTATTTGCCTTAATAACAGCCTCACAATTCTTAAAAGGGGGAAGTTTCAAAAGAGCTATTGTTATTGGAGCAGATCAATTATCAAGTTTTGTTGATTGGAACGATAGAAGAAGTTGTATTCTCTTTGGAGATGGTGCTGGTGCATTAGCAATTGAAGCCACTACTGAATTTGATAATTTTATAGGTTTTGATATGAGAACTGATGGTGGGAGGGGTTCTTTTCTCAATCTTCCATCAAAAAATAATAAGGATTCAATAGTTGATGAAATTGACTTTTTAAGTGGAGGTTTTTCTCCAATTCAGATGAATGGTCAGGAAGTTTATAAATTCGCAGTTAAAGAAGTTCCCATAATTCTTGAAAAGTTGTTGAAAAAAATGAAACATAATTCTGATCAAGTTGATTGGCTCTTGCTCCATCAAGCTAATCAAAGAATATTAGATTCTGTAGGAGAAAGGTTAAAAATTCCCAGAGAAAAAATTCTTAGTAATTTAGAAAAATATGGCAATACGTCAGCAGCAACTATTCCACTAATGATGGATGAGGCTGTAAGAGATTATAGAATTAAACAAAATGATATTATTGCTACAAGTGGTTTCGGTGCTGGGCTAAGTTGGGGTGCAGCCCTAATTAAATGGGGTTAAAAACAAAATAGGAACATTATGACAGTTGCATGGGTATTCCCTGGACAGGGCTCGCAAAAAATTGGAATGGCAAAACAAATTGAAAATTTGCCGAACACAAAAGAGAGGTTTAGTTATGCTTCTGAGATATTTGAAAGAAATTTATTTGAAATTTGCGAGTTAAATTCTGATCCAACAAATCCTCTTAGTGATTTGAATAACACAAGAAATACACAAATCTGTCTTTTTTTGGTTGAATCAATTTTATTAGATGCATTAAAGGAAAATGGATTTAAACCAACTTATGTTGCTGGTCATAGTCTAGGAGAAATCACTGCACTATATTGTGCGGATGTTTTTTCATTTGAAGATTGTGTTTCTCTTATAAAAGAAAGATCTCAATTAATGGTTAATGCTGGGAAAGGATCTATGGCAGCAGTAATTGGTTTTGATAGAAATCAACTTGATTTATTAGTAAAAAAAATTGATGATATTGTAATTGCTAATGATAATAGCTCTTCCCAAGTTGTCTTATCAGGATCTACTGAAGCATTAGATAATTTATCGAGAGAAATTTCTTGTAAAAGATTCTTGAAATTAAATGTTTCAGGGGCATTTCATTCGCCATTTATGAATGAACCTTCATCAAAATTTTCTGAGTATTTAAAACAAATTAAATTTAGCAATCCCTCTTGCCCAGTTATAAGCAACTATGAACCTTCACTCTGTAGTGATTCCAACGAGCTTAAAATTAGATTGGAAAAACAAATGTGTAATGGCGTAAGGTGGCGAGAAACTATGGATTTAATGGCAAAAGATAGTGATCTTCATATTGTTGAAATTGGCCCATCTAATGTACTAAGCGGTTTAGTAAAAAGACATCTTAAAGATGTAAAAATTTCTCAAGTTTCATCTTCTGATCAAATATCTTATTAATTTGTATGAAAAAACATACTTTCCAAAAATTAATCTATGAATTAGTTAGTAAGCTTTTTGTATTTCCTATTTATAAATTTTTATTTAAAGGTCATTTAATAGGTAGAGAAAATATTCCTCAAACAGGTTCCTTTATCATGGTGTCAAATCATGGTTCTTTACTTGACCCTCCTTTGTTAGGCCATGCCCTTGGACGTAATATATCTTTTATGGCCAAGGCAGAGCTTTTTAAAATTCCTTTTCTTGGCTTCATTATTAAGGCTTGTGGAGCTTATCCTGTAAAAAGAGGAATTGCTGATAAAAATACAATTAAAACAGCATGTAAAAAATTATTAAATAATAATTCTATTGGAATTTTTATTGATGGCACTCGTCAAAAAAATGGTCGAGTGAATAAGCCTAAACAAGGCGCAGCATTACTAGCTTTTAAAAATCAAAAATTATTATTGCCTGTTGCAATAGTTAATTCACATAGACTAATAAAATTTAAATTCTGTATTCCTTTATTTTCAAAAATAGTTATTAAAGTGGGAAAACCTGTTCAACCTCCGCAAAGTTCATCAAGAGATGAATTACATTCTTTAACCGTGCTTCTGCAAGATAGGATTAATAATTTGATTGGATAAATATTTAGTTAATTGGAGAGATAGGGTAAAGAGGTAAAACTTTTTTCCAAGAATCTACATTTGAATTTAAAAAATTTTTATTTGATAAATTTAATAGTTCTTTTAAATCTTCTTTATCATCATAAATAGCCTCAAAAAAAAGTTCTTTACTCTCAAGTTTTTTAACAACTTTTGGTAAAACTGTTTCTCTAATGACTAGATTTGAGGTGTTTTTTTCGTTATGACAAATTTCATATTTACCTGCAATAAAACCCCTTCGTTTTAATTTTTTGTAAATCCAGAATGATTGCTTGTTTGTAAAGATATTATTTTTTGATGCAATTCTTTTTGCCATTATTTCAAATGAACTAAAACTGTCTAGAGGACAATTTAATTGTTGTGAGATAGTTCTTGCTAAAACCACAATAAGTCGTGAGGCATTAAAATTTGCTGGTCCTATGCTGACAGATAACTTATTTATTTTTTGTAAATTTTCTTTGGAAATAAATTTGTTAAGATCATAAATTAAGTTTTTGCAAAGGTCATTATCAAATTTTTTGATAAAAAATTGATCAAATTCAAGGTTATTGTTTTTTCTATAGCCAAAGCAAAAAGAATTATCTGTGCTATGAATTACTAATGTAGAGTAATTTTCTCTTTGTTTTAGTTTATTTGTCATCTATTACCTTTAAACAGGCAATTCCATTCCTGGATTACACTTAGACCATTTACCAAATTCATTTTCGAAACTTTCACAAGATTGAACATCCCAATCAGTTTTATAATCACCATTATTATCTTTAACTATATTGACATGAATGAATGGTTTTTTTGCTTTAAAATCAGGTAGATCACAAATATGATCTACACCATGATTATTCTCAACATCATGATATGTAATACATCTATCAACCCATCTACAGTTGATGCAAATGCACATAATAAATAAATTAAATGAAGATTAGTATTCTCACAGATCATACACTAATAATTAATAAATTAGAAACAAGTATAAAATTTCATAATTTGAATTTTATATTTGGTTTTTTACCTAAAGGATCATATTTGGTTGGTGGTTACTTAAGGGATATTATTTTGGGAAGAGAAACTGCAAAGGTTGATGTTGATATTGTAGTACCTATGAATGCAATTGAAATTGGGAAAAGGATTGCAGATAATATTGGATCAAAATTTATAATTTTAGATGAAAAAAGAGAAGTAATAAGAATTATTCTTAATCATATTTATATTGATATTGCTAATCAGGTATCATCTACGATAGAAGGAGATTTGCGTTCCAGAGACTATTCGATTAATTCTATTGCTTTTTTATTTGATAGGAAGTGTTTGTTTGATCCATTAAATGGTCTTAAAGATCTAGAGATTGCTTTGCTAAGAACTTATTCTGAAAACAATTTACTAAATGATCCTTTACGAATGTTAAGGTGTTTCCGATTTGTTTCAGAGTTGAATTTTAAAATTGATCTTAATTTAATTACTTTTATTAAAAAAAATAAAGGGAAATTATATCTTGTTGCTAAAGAGAGGATTAATTGTGAAATACAGAAAATAGCACATGGAGCAAATGCTCTTGATGCTGTATTGATGATACAAAAATTAAATATATTTGGTACTGCTAATTTATCTGAAGATTCTTTTTTTTTGGATTTAGAGAAAATGAATTATGCAGAACTTAAGCAGGAAGAAAAAGAAAAATTTTTACCATCATTTTTTATTGCTCAAATTTTAGATGTTGTATCTCTAGAGAAACTTAAATTTAGTAAAGATGAAATTGCAAAAATTAAGTTATTACGAAAATGGCACTTTTTGTTGGAGAAAAAAAGTATCGCTCAATTAACTGAATCAGATAGATTTACATTACATAAAGAATTAGAGATGTTTCTTCCATCATTTATTTTTTACTTACCTCAAAACTTAAGATTAGATTGGCTCCATAGATGGCGTGACAAAGATGATAAATTATTTCATCCTTCAAATTTACTTAATGGTGACATGATCAAAAAAAATTTAAAAATACAGGATGGTCCTATCTTAGGAGAGCTTTTGCAGTATCTTTCTAAGGAACTTGCGTTCAAGAGATTGAATAATTTTGATGAAGCTATTTATAAAGCAAAGCTATGGATTGAACAAAATGCGCCAAAATGTGATTAAATACACATAGCTTAGTTTTGTTTAGAAGTTCAGACTTCAAAATCATTTTTAAAAATTTATGAGCATTCGCATTTACATTGGCAACTTACCACAAGGATTTAATCCAAAAGAATTTGATACACTCTTAAAGTCAGTTTCTGATTCGATTAGATTTAAAGCAGTTTTAGATAAGGAAACTAGGGAATGTAGAGGGTTTGGTTTTGCGACAACTAATAATGAAGATAACGCTAATTTATTAATTCAAAAGTTAAACGGTTTCGAATTTAATGGTTCTAAAATAAGAGTAGAATTATCAGAAAAGAAAGATTCTGCTCAAAATAAAAAAAATAGTGGAAAATTAAACAAAAATAAGAAGAGAAAAGATTTTAAGAAAATTGTTCACAGTGATGCACCTAACCTAGAAGCCCCTGATCCAAGATGGGCTGGAGAACTATCTAAATTAAAAGATTTATTGGCTAATCAAAAAACTCCTGCTTAGTTATTTAATTCGAGAAATTAAAAAAGATATAGGAATCTCAAGAGCTTTTACTGAATTCTTTACAAAAGCCCTATTATTAAAGACATCATAATCTAATCTCTCGATAGAGTCTAATATTCCTCTGTAAAGACGTAAAGATGTCCATACTGGCCATCTTGCGTCAGAAGATAGCCATTTAATACCATCTTCTGACTTTTGGAACCATTGGCGAGCCCTTGTCAATTGAAAGTTCATAAGTGCTTTCCACTGTTTATTTATTTTTCCCTTTAAAAGTTCTTCTTCAGAATAATTAAATTTTTCAATATCCGATTGAGGGAGATAAATTCTTCCTCTGTGCCTATCTTCTCCCACATCCCTCAATATATTTGTTAACTGATTTGCAATTCCAAGAGCTATTGCTGCTTCAGAGGGATCAGGCATATCACTCCATGGCGCTGAGGTATAGGCACTATCAATCCCCATCACATTCTGGGTCATTAAACCAACAGTCCCTGCAACCCTATAACAATAAAGTTTTAATTCATCAAAATCTTTGTATCTAAATTTATTTAGATCCATTCTCTGGCCATCTATCATATCTAGATAAGGTTTAATACTTTGTGGATATTTTTCGATGGTATCTAATAAAACAGAGTCTAATTCAGATTTAATTTTCCCTTTAAATACATTTTTAGTATTTTCTTCCCATTCATCTAGATTGTCTGCAAGCTCATCTTGAGATTTAGTTGATGCTTCTACGCTATCCATTATTTCATCTGTTCTTCTACACCATACATAGATAGCCCATATAGCTCTTCTCTTTTCATGTGGTAGCAGGAGAGTGCCCAAGTAAAAGGTTTTAGCCCATTGTTGAGTTTCTTTTCTGCATATCTCGTATGCTTTATCTAGTTGAGAAATTGAATTTTTCAAAAATTTTTAGCTGAGTTGAAGAATTTTGTAAATGTTATTAAGAAACATTTTGGGGGGTCTTGGAATACTCCTTATTGATTGATTCCGCGCATAATTTACCACTTAAAACAGCTCCTTCCATAGAAGCTAAATATTTTTGCATTGTATAGTCACCAGCTAAGAAAAAGTTTTTAATTGGGGATTTTTGACTAGGTCTAAATTCTTGACATCCAGGAACTGCTTTATAAACAGATCTCGGAGTTTTAACAACTTTATATTTTCTTAATTTGGTCTTATCGTCACCCATGAAATGAGTTGGGAACAATTTTTTCAGCTCTTCCATAGTCGCATCTACAATGTCTTGATCGCTCCTATTTATCCAATCTTTTGCTGGTGCGAAAACTAATTCAAGCATTGATCTGTTTGGATCTTCATATTCCTTACATGTAATACTCATATCTGCATAAACACTGAGAAGTGGTGATCTGCTAAATAGTAGATGGTCAATATCTGTTAATTTCTTGTCAAACCATAAGTGAATATTAATGACTGGCACACCGTTTAAGCCATCTAATTTAGAAAAAGCATCTAAACCTTTCCATTGTCTAGGAATCATTAATTTAAAGAGATCTACAGGCATTGCACTCACATATGCATCTGCAGTTAACTCTTTTTTTTCGTTTTTATCTAAAGAGGCAATAGTAAAACTTTTAACAGTGCTATCTTCATTAAGATTGATCTGCCTCAATGGACTATTCATATGAACTTCTCCGCCACGAGCAGTAATATAATCAACCATTGGCTGGCAAAGTCTTTCTGGAGGAGCTCCATCAAGGAATGCCATTTTAGAGCCATTTTTTTCTTGTAGAAATCTGTTTAGTGCTGTTAATAAAACCGTAGATGATATTTCATCGGGCCCAATAAAATTGAGAGCCTTACTCATGGCTATAAAAACTTCATCATTAACTCTCTCCGGAATATTGTGTTCTTTAAGCCAATCTGTCCATGATTTCGTATCACATTTATCTAAGTACTTCTGGCCTCTTAACATTGCAGGCACTAAACCTAATCCAAATAATATCTTTTCATTCCATGAAAGCATATCATTATTGCTTAGTATTGCTGAAACTCCATTTACCGGTGCAGGAATATCGGGAAAGTCAAATCTACTATAGGTACCTGGCTCTGATGGCTGATTAAAAATCATTGAATGACTTTTCCATTGAAGTCTGTCTTCAATATCTAGTTCCTTAAAAAGTTGCAACATATTTGGGTAGGCTCCAAAAAATATATGCAACCCAGTTTCATACCAATCTCCATCTTCGTCTTTCCATGCGGCAACTTTCCCACCTAAAACATCTCTGGCTTCAAGTACAATTGGAATGTGTCCATTATCTACTAAATATTTAGCGCAAGATAAACCCGCTAAACCAGCACCAGCAATTACAACACGCATTATTAAATCAAGAAATAAATTAACACTTACTAATAAGCTACATTAAAGTTAGAACATAATAGTTTTTTTCGTTGATTATTTCGTAAAATTATGGAAAAAATGCTTTTAAAATCGACTACTAGGCATGTAAGAATTTTTACTGCCGAAGTGGTAGATGAAGAATTAAAGTTTCATCCTAATAAACTTACTCTTGATTTAGATCCCGATAACGAATTTATTTGGAACGAAGATTCTCTAAACAAAATAAGTGAAAAATTCAATGAATTGATAAAAGATAGAGCAGGAAAGGATTTAGATGATTATGAACTTCGAAAAATAGGATCAGAAATCGAAGGTTTAATTAAATTTTTGCTTCAAAATGGTCAGATTAGTTATAACCCTGACTGTAGAGTAATGAATTATTCAATGGGTTTACCAAAGACAAATGAAGTGCTGTGAATAGATCATCCTCAAATAGAAGGCCAAGAAGAGGCCCAAATAGAAGTTATTATCCTCCAAATCCAAGGGACACTGATCCGTATGGTCAAAGAAGCAATAGTTTGCCTGCTTCTACTGAACAAAAGATTAACTTTAGTACAGGTACCATTGCCGTTCTTGCTGGAGTATTAATTTTAGGAGTTGGTATCGGGAGCGCTATTACTAGTACCACCGATGGTGGGCAGGGAAATATAGCAAGTCAACAACAATTAGATATGGCTGTTCCAGACCCTGAATTTTGCAGACAATGGGGAGCTAGTGCCTTTGTAATTGATGTTGAAATGTATACAACTCTAAATCCATCTACAAGTTTTGTAACCCAACCAGCTCTTCAGCCAGGATGTGTGATTAGAAGAGAGAATTGGACAGTGTTACAAAAACAGGGCGCAATTAGTAACGAAGATGTAAGAGAATGTAAGCAAAGGATGAATACTTTTGCTTATATTGGTTCTATACGAGATAAACCAATAGTTAAGTGTGTTTATCAAACTGATGTAAATGAAAATAAATTTATAATAAAAGGTGATGGACAAGCCGAAGACGGCGGGGTAGGTATTAACAAAGAAGCAATTCAGTTTTGATCGAAATTATATATGCCTCAAAGGGCTTTCTAAACTAGCAAATTGTGGAAGAATGTTTTTCTTAAATACTTCTGATGCTCTCGATGTATATCTTGAGGGATTAGTAATTAATTTAAGTTCTCTTTTAACCTCCAAATCAGCTACGAATGCTTTGTGGATTGTTCCAGCCGATAATTCTCTTTCAATAGAAACAACAGGCAAAAAGGAAGCTCCTAAACCTGATTGAACCGCATTCTTGATTGCTTCAAGAGAGTTAAGTTCCATCTCAATTTTTAATCTTTGAATATCAAGCCCAGAATCTTGGAGAAGTTTGTCAACAACTTTTCTTGTTGTAGATTGTGAGTCTAATGTGACAAAATTTAATTTGTATAAGTCTTCTTTTAAAAGTTCTTTTTTGGTTGAAAGTGGATGTTTAGATGGTAAAACTAATGCCAATTGATCTGTGGCATATGGAATTACTTGTAGCAAATTTTCCAAATCTCCGGGTAATTGTCCGCCAATAATGGCTAAGTCAATTTGTCCATTGGCGACACTCCAACCAGTTCTTCTCGTACTATGAACTTGAAGTTGAACTGATACATCAGGGTATTTTTGTCTGAATAATCCTATCATTCTCGGCATTAAATAGGTACCTGTTGTTTGGCTCGCTCCAATGACAAGAGTTCCACCTTTTAAGCTATTTAAATCTTCAATAGCTTTGCAAGCTTCGTCGCATTGATTCAAAATTCGTTCACAATATTCAAGTAATAGTCTCCCTGCTTCAGTCAATAGAGCCTTCCTACCACCTCTGTCGAAAATTGTGATTTCAAGTTGTTTTTCTAAATTTTGTATTTGTAAACTAACAGCAGGTTGGGTTACATATAAGAGATCTGCAGCTTTTTTAAAACTTCCTTGAGCTGCTATAGCTTTTAATATTCTTAATTGGTCGAGTGTAAATGGTAATTCTGGCATCTATTATGCCTACAATTTCTTATAATTCTAATGCTTAAGAGCATTCTTGTTAAGAACAAAAATTATTTGAAAAACTTAAATATATGGACACTCATAAAACTTCTCTCGTCATCTTACTTCTGATTTTCATTTTTGCGGTAATTCATAGTGGGGGAGCTGCTTTAAGAATCAAAGCAGAATCTCTTATGGGTCCGAGATTATGGAGGTTATGTTTTGTTTTTTTAAGTTTGCCATCTGCAACTATCTTGATTAGTTATTTTTTGGCTCATAGATATGACGGAATCAGATTATGGAATTTACAGGGCAATAATTTTGTTTTTATGGTCGTTTGGTTCTTAACTGCAATAAGTTTTTTATTTTTATATCCCGCTACTTACAATTTGCTGGAAATTCCTTCGGTTTTAAAACCTAAAGTACGAATCTATGGAACTGGGATAATGCGAATCACTAGACATCCACAAGCATTTGGTCAGATAATTTGGTGTTTTGCTCATACTTTATGGATTGGTACATCATTCACATTAGTAACTTCTATTGGCTTAGTTTTGCATCATCTATTTGCAATCTGGCATGGCGACAAGAGGTTAGCCAATAGATTTGGAGAAGAATTTGAAAATTTCAAAAAAAATACTTCCATAATCCCCTTTATGGCAATAATTGAGGGGAGGCAAGAATTTAAAATAAAAGAATTTTTTAGGTTATCTCAATTTGGAATATTAATTGCAATAGGCGTACTTTGGTGGTCTCATCAATATATAAATATTGCTGTTAAAACATTTAATTCATCATTTTTGTCTGAATTTTTCAATTGACAGTTTAAAATCAAAATATAAGTTATTTAAAACATGCCACAAGCTTCAGAAATTGCCTGGTTAATTCCCGTTTTCCCACTTATTGGAGCAGTTCTTTCTGGCTTAGGACTAATAAGCATCAACAAGAAAATTAATAATTCAAGAGAAATTGTTTCCGTAGGTCTGATTTCTTTCGTTGGAATTTCTGCGGTAATTAGTTATAAAGCTTTAATTGAACAAGTTAATGGTTATCAATCAGTAGAAAAATTATTTGTATGGGCCAATGCTGGTGATTTCACAATTCCAATGGGATTTGTCCTTGATCCTTTGGGGAGTGTAATGCTTGCTTTAGTAACTACAATAACTTTGCTTGTAATGATTTACTCTCATGGTTACATGGCGCATGACAAAGGTTATGTAAGATTTTTTACATATTTAGCATTATTTAGTAGTTCAATGATGGGATTAATAGTTAGTCCGAATCTATTAGAAATTTATGTATTTTGGGAATTAGTTGGGATGTGTTCTTATTTATTGGTTGGGTTTTGGTATGACAGGGATGGTGCTGCACACGCTGCACAAAAAGCATTTGTTGTTAATAGAGTAGGAGATTTTGGGTTATTACTAGGTATTCTTGGTCTATTTTGGGCGACAAATAGTTTCGATTTTAATGAAATAGCTACTGGAATTTCTAAATCAATATCTGACAATTCGATACCCATTTGGGCTGCTTTATTACTTTGTTTTTTAGTTTTTTTAGGGCCAATGGCTAAATCTGCTCAGTTTCCTCTTCATGTTTGGTTACCTGATGCTATGGAAGGTCCGACACCTATTTCTGCACTTATCCATGCTGCAACAATGGTTGCCGCAGGAATATTTCTTGTAGCAAGACTTCAACCTTTGTATGCAATATTCCCCTCTATTCAGTTCATTATTGCTTTAGTTGGCACCATTACTTGTTTTTTAGGAGCTTCCATAGCTTTGACCCAAATGGATTTAAAAAAAGGTTTAGCTTATAGCACAGTTTCTCAGCTTGGGTATATGATGCTCGCAATGGGTTGCGGAGCACCAGTAGCAGGAATTTTTCATTTAGTGACTCATGCCTGCTTTAAAGCAATGCTATTTCTGGGATCTGGTTCAGTAATACATGCTATGGAAGAAGTAGTTGGCCATCAGCCTGTATTAGCTCAAGATATGAGATTGATGGGCGGTTTAAGAAAAAAAATGCCATATACATCAACAACATTTTTAATAGGTTGTGTAGCAATTAGTGGAATTCCTCCATTGGCAGGTTTTTGGAGTAAAGATGAGATACTCGGAAATGCTTTTATATCATTTCCAGCTTTTTGGTTCGTAGGACTTCTAACAGCTGGTATGACTGCTTTTTATATGTTTAGGCTTTATTTCTTGACATTTGAAGGAGACTTCAGAGGGGAGAATATAGAATTGCAAAAAGAACTTTTAATAGCCTCCAAAACAAACCTAGATGAGGAAAATGAAGAAGAGCATAAAGAACATGGCTCTATTCATGAGTCACCCTGGTCAATGACGTTTCCCTTGGTATTTTTAGCTGTACCGTCTTTAATTATCGGTTTTATGGGACTTCCATGGGATAGCAAAATTGCAAATTTACTAGATCCTGAGGAAGCAGAGACTGCTGCAAAAGCTTTCGAATTAAAAGAATTTTTGCCTTTAGCAATAGCGTCTGTACTTATTGCATCAGCTGGAATAATTATTGCGTATCAGGCATATTTTGTGAAAAAAATTAATTTATCTGTTTTATTCGCCGAAAAGTTTCCTAGCCTCAACCGATTTTTATCTAATAAATGGTATCTAGATGATATTAATGAAAAACTTTTTGTTAAGGGGAGTAGAAAACTTGCTAAAGAAGTTTTAGAGGTTGATTCTAAGGTTGTTGATGGCGTCGTAAATCTTACTGGACTTGTAACTTTAGGTAGTGGAGAAGGTTTAAAATATTTTGAGACTGGTAGGGCTCAATTTTATGCGCTTATTGTTTTTGGAGGTGTAATTTTACTAGTTGCTATATTTGGTTTTCAATCTCCTCAAGTATCTTAATTACAATTGTGTGTCTTCACTGTTCATTGGGGTGAAAAAATACAGAAAATTTCTAGACTTTATTTAAGATAAATTTCTTAATTAAATTGAGTACTTATTTCTATACACATTTTGCTACAACAATGTTGGGAACTTTGGGAGCTGGATTGTCTAATTTTCCTTGGTTATCTGCTTCAATTTTATTTCCAATTGGTAGTGCATTCGTGATACCTTTTTTTCCAGATAAAGGCGATGGGAAAGAGGTGAGATGGTTTGCATTGTCTATTGCATTAGTAACTTTTTTAATAACTGTAGGTTCATATATAAATGGCTTTGATATTAGTAATGAAAATGTTCAACTTAAAGAAAATATTAGTTGGCTCCCTGATTTAGGTCTTACTTGGTCTGTTGGCGCTGATGGCATGTCTATGCCGTTAATATTATTGACTAGTTTTATAACTGCTTTAGCAGTTCTTGCTGCATGGCCAGTGAAGTTTAAACCAAAGTTATTTTTCTTTTTGATATTGGTTATGGATGGTGGGCAAATCGCTGTCTTTGCAGTGCAAGATATGCTTTTATTCTTTCTCACTTGGGAACTTGAGTTAATTCCCGTTTATCTATTACTGGCTATATGGGGTGGCAAAAATCGACAATATGCAGCAACAAAATTCATTATTTATACAGCTGGCAGTTCTATCTTCATCCTTCTTGCAGCGTTAGCAATGGGTTTCTATGGTACAGAAATTCCTAATTTTGAGTTTTCTCACTTGGCAGCTCAAGAGTTTAGTCAAAAGTTTCAAATATTATGTTATGTAGGGCTTTTAATTGCATTTGGTGTGAAATTACCAATAGTACCTCTTCATACTTGGCTACCAGATGCTCATGGAGAGGCTACAGCTCCTGTTCATATGCTTTTGGCAGGAATTTTATTAAAGATGGGAGGATATGCTCTTTTAAGATTTAATGCACAATTATTACCCGTTGCTCATGCTCAATTTGCCCCATTATTAATAGTTCTAGGGGTAGTAAATATAATTTATGCTGCATTGACATCTTTTGCTCAAAGAAATCTTAAAAGAAAAATTGCATACAGTTCGATAAGTCATATGGGTTTTGTTCTTATTGGTATAGGGAGTTTTAGTAGTCTTGGAACAAGCGGAGCTATGCTGCAAATGGTTAGTCATGGATTAATAGGTGCAAGTTTATTTTTTCTTGTTGGTGCCACCTATGACAGGACAAAGACTCTTAAACTTGATGAAATGAGTGGTGTAGGACAAAAAATGAGAATTATGTTTGCCCTATGGACTGCTTGCTCCCTGGCTTCCTTGGCTTTGCCTGGGATGAGTGGATTTGTTTCGGAATTAATGGTATTTACAGGATTTGTTACTGATGAAGTGTATACACTTCCCTTTAGGGTAGTGATGGCCTCTTTAGCTGCTATTGGTGTAATACTTACTCCTATTTATCTACTTTCAATGTTACGAGAAATTTTCTTTGGTAAAGAAAATCCTAAATTAATAGAAGAACGAAAACTTATAGATGCAGAGCCGAGGGAAGTTTATATTATTGCTTGTTTACTTTTGCCGATTATCGGAATAGGTTTATACCCAAGATTAGTTACTGAAAGTTATATTGCATCTATCAATAATTTGGTCGATCGAGATTTAACTGCAGTTAAAGGTGCTGTGAAAACAAATATTTTTTCAGGAACTAAAACAAATGACATCCTAAAAGCTCCAACAATATAATTTTTAAATTAATGCAATATTGTTTGGCATTAAATAAATTAAAAGATATCTTGTGAATAGATTTTATCTATTTCAAAATATCTTATTTTAATCCTATTGATAGGCAACAATTAGGTCCTAGATTGTTGATTAAGTTTCTTCAAGACGCCGCAGGTAAAGGTGAGCTTGATCCATGGGATATTGATGTAATAAATGTAATTGATAGTTTTTTAGAGCAATACTCACATACTTTTAATCAATCTTCAAATAGTCAAATCTCATATCATAAGGATTTAGCTGAGACCAGCGAAGCATTTTTTGCGGCTTCCGTACTTGTTAATCTTAAGGCTCAGGTTTTGGAATCTGATGTTTTCAAAGAAAATTCTTCAGATTTTGAGGATGAATTTGATTTGGATGATCAAGATTGGATCGATAAAGAATTTGATATACCAAAATATCCTGAAAAATATCTAAGGAGAAGATCAATTGCCCAGCCAATTCTTAAACGTACAACAACCTTGGGAGAACTTGTAAGTCAGTTAGAGTCCATAGCAGAAGTTATAGAAACCCAAGATCTTCTGCTTATGAAGAGAAAAAGAAATAAAAAGTATTCTGATACGGCTTTAATTTCGCAAGTAAAATCTTTAGCACATCGCGAGAAACTTCCAGAAACCACTAAAGCACTAGGAAAATTTATTGAAAAATGGGAAAAAGCATTACAATGGACAGATTTTGAATATTTAGTCAAGAAATGGCAAACAGTTGTAAAAAATGATTTAGATAAAGATCGTTTGGGAGTTTTTTGGGCTTTGTTATTTTTATCATCTGAAAACAAAATTGAAATTAAACAAATTAAGTCCTTATATGGCCCAATTCAAATTAAAAGAATAATACCTGATGGTAGCGTAGCTCAATTGCCCATAGAAAATCTTGAGGTAAGTAATACCTCTTCCTCCGCAGCTTAGGCGCTTAATAGTGATAACGTATAATTTTAAAAAATGGTTTTGAATTTATGAAGGCAATGATACTTGCGGCAGGTAAAGGTACACGTGTTCAGCCTATTACTCATGTTATTCCGAAACCGATGATCCCAATTTTGCAAAAACCAGTGATGGAGTTTCTCTTGGAACTTTTAAGAGAACATAATTTTAAGGAAATAATGGTAAATGTTTCTCATCTGGCTGAAGAAATTGAAAATTATTTTAGGGATGGGCAAAGATTTGGAGTAGAAATTGCCTATAGTTTCGAGGGAAGAATTGAAGATGGAGAATTAATAGGTGATGCTTTGGGATCAGCAGGAGGATTAAAAAAAATTCAAGATTTTCAAAATTTCTTCGATGAAACTTTTGTTGTCTTATGTGGTGACGCTCTAGTTGATTTAGATTTAACTCAAGCTGTTAAAAAACATAAGCAGAAGGGAGCTATTGCAAGCTTAATCACAAAGAAGGTAACTAAAGATCAAGTATCAAGTTACGGTGTTGTAGTTTCAGATGAAAATGGTCGAATAAAGGCTTTTCAGGAAAAGCCATCAGTTGAACAAGCTTTAAGTGACTCTATAAATACAGGAATTTATCTTTTCGAACCCGAAATTTTTAATTACATACCTTCAGCAGAGAAATTTGATATTGGAGCTGATCTTTTTCCTAAACTTGTTGAAATGGATTTACCATTTTTTGCATTACCAATGGATTTTGAATGGGTAGATATTGGAAAAGTTCCTGATTATTGGAGTGCTATTAGAAATGTATTGCAAGGTAAGGTAAGGCAAGTGCAAATACCTGGTAAAGAAATAAAACCAGGTGTTTTTACCGGTTTGAATGTAGCAGCTAACTGGGAAAAGGTTAATATTACCGGGCCCGTTTATATAGGAGGTATGACTAGGATTGAGGATGGAGCTACTATTATTGGACCTTCCATGATTGGACCAAGTTGTTGTATTTGCGAGGGAGCAACTATAGATAACTCAATTATTTTTGATTATTCTAAAATTGGTAAAGGTGTAAGACTTATGGATAAGTTAGTATTTGGTAAATATTGTGTTGGGAAAAATGGAGATCATTTTGATTTGCAAGATGCATCTTTAGATTGGTTAATAGCAGATTCAAGAAGATCTGATTTGACTGAGCCATCGCCTCAGCAGAAAGCTATGGCAGAATTATTAGGTACTGATTTGATTAATATTCCAGACTAAGATTAGCTTTTTCAATAATCTCTGGAATTAAATGTTCTGCTTTTACGGCCATTAGATGAACACCATTTGCGATATTAAAAAAATCATGAGCTTGTTCGGCTGCAATTTCGATACCTTCTTGTAATGGGTCTTTGGCATTTTTAAGGCGATTTAAGATAGTTTCAGGGATGTTTGCGCCTGGAACGTATTTGTTTATAAAGAGAGCGTTTTTATAAGACTTTAATAGGAATACACCCGCAATTACAGGAATTTCAAGAGGATTGCTAACATTTTTACAAAACTCTATTAAATTTTCTTTTTCCATAACCATTTGAGTTTGAATAAATCCAGCTCCAGCCTCTTTTTTCTTTCTTATTCTATTTTCTAAACTTCTTTGATTTCTGCAATTAGGATCAGCTGCAGCACCTGCAAAAATAAATGTTTTTTTATCGGAAAGTTCTCCTAGAGTAGGATCAATTCCTTTGTTGAAAGCTTGAATTTGTTTAAGCAATCTAACCGACTCAAACTCATGCACGGCCTTTGCATCTTGTTGATCCCCAGCCTTTACGGAATCACCGGTAATGCACAAGATGTTTCTTATTCCTAAAGCATTTGCTCCTAAAATGTCTGATTGTAAAGCAATTTTATTACGATCTCTACAAGAAATTTGCATTACTGGTTCTATTCCATTTTCCAGTAGTAGTTTGGACATTGCCAAGCTGCACATTCTCATTACAGCTCTGCTTCCATCTGTAATGTTAACAGCATGTACCTTATCTTTCAAAAGTTGTGCTATCTTAAGAGATCTTATGGGGCTTCCACCTCTTGGCGGCATTAACTCTGCCGTTATTACCTTAGATTTTTTTTCTAAAGTCTGCTGAAGTTTTGATTTCAATTGCGTTTGTTTCCTAGTTGGTTAACAAGTGTACTGAGATTGCTAAACTTAATTAATATAAAAAAGGAACTGTTTAAATGCAAATGGTTGAAGAAGAAGTAAACAACATTGATATGATGGGCCTCTCAGCAAGAGAGATGGAAATCATTGATCTAGTGGCTGATGGGCTTACAAATCAAGAAATTGCTGTAAAACTAACTATTAGTAAAAGAACCGTTGATAACCATGTAAGTAATATGTTCACAAAAACTGGTTCTAAAAACAGAGTAGCACTATTAAATTGGGCAATGGACAACGGCAAGATTTGTAGAGATGGATTTAATTGTTGTACTCTCCCAGACTCTGATCAAGATTAGTATTACCTTTGACTTTTTTTGTATCATTAGCCAAATCCATTAGACAATAATTGGTAGAACCTAATTCGAAGAGTTCAGCATATGCAATACATGCATCCTTGTCTGAATCAACAAATCTCAATATTCCTTCTTTGTCGTAAAGACCATACATCTGAAGAAAATAAAAATTATTTTGCCTAAATATAAAGAAAATATAAAGGATGAGTGGCTCCTTTGACTAGTTATTTTTGAAAGTTGTTAAGTAGTCTTCTTACCAATTTGAAAAAGGATTGTTAGCGAGATTGAAATTGGAGTAATGGGTCAGCCCAGTAATTTCTTTTGAAATAAAAGATGGCAGAAATAAATCTTCCTCTTCATTGGAAAGCTCGATTTCTGCAATTTCAAGTGGATAATTATTTTCTTTGAAGCAATCTATAGTCCAAGATTTTTTTTCAAACTCTAAAACGTATCTATCTTTTTTAATTGTATTTGTAAGATTTGACATTATTCTTTCAGCATCGCTTCGTGGAATGGAGTATTCAAATTCAAAGTTGGTAAAGCCTTGGATATGTTTTTTAAGTGCAATTTTAGATTTTTTGCCTATAAGCCTTACCCTAATAATCCAATCATCTAAACTTTTGGATAAATATCCTTGTTCAATATAAAATTTTTTCTTTATGAATTCTTTCCAAGTATCATTTTTTATAAGAAATCTTCTTTCTATTTCTAAGGTCATTTAATTGTTGAGATTTTTTTGAGATAAATCACCTTTCCAATCTAGTTTTTTTATTAGGGTATTGTAGTAACTTGTGCTTTTTTTAAACTTTATTATTTTGCAAGGTGATTGCCCTTTTTTTATCTCACAATAATAATTTTCTTTAATGGTCATACATTTTGAACCGTCTCTCCATAATTTTATTTCTCCTTTACTTTTTTTTACAGGTTTAATTATTACCTTACTTGTATTAGGTATAACGATTGGTCTACTAGCCAAACTCATCGGACATATAGGGTTAATTATCATTGCATCAATACTTGGGTGCACTATTGGCCCTCCTGCAGCCATTGAGTAGGCTGTTGAACCAGTAGATGTAGATATGATTAATCCATCACCTTTATATTCATTAACCTTCTCATTATTTATTTCAATTTGTATTTGGTTAGTTGGAGAAATGTCTTCTTCAACAGATTTAAAATAAAAATCATTTAAGGCATCGTAGCTTTTTATAATCTTTTTCTCAGAACTTGTCCCATTAATACAAACATCACAATTTAATCTATTGCGAAAGTCAATTCTATATTCTTCGTTTTCAAGGATTTCAATAAAAGATTCGTCAAACAAAAAATCTTTTTCTTGCGTAAGAAAACCCAGATTGCCACCAATATTAATGCTCAACAAAGGAATATCATAATCAGCTAAAGCATTTGCACATTTTAGGAAGGTTCCATCTCCACCAAGAACTATTCCAATATTTGGTTGTAATTCTAGATTAAAAAAATATTTTTCAATTGCATCTTTATAAAAATTACTTTCAATTCTGTGTGATTTTATATTTTTAGCTTTGAGGACTTTTTCACAGAATTTAGAGGCCTCTTGAGCTATAGAACTATCTGAACGATATACAATAAGCACTAATGAAAGTTTCATTTAGTGGTTTTACCATTTTAATAAATTAAAACTTTCCATATCTACAGTCACCCTATTCCTATAAAGAGATAATAAAATAGCTAATCCAACTGCTGCTTCTGCGGCAGCAACAGTAATAACAAAAATTGTAAAAACTTGTCCTTGAATTAAATTATTATCAACGTAGGAAGAAAAAGCCATCAAGTTTATATTTACTGCATTGAGCATTAATTCAATGCTCATAAGTACCCTGACGGCATTTCTGCTATTTAATAATCCCCAAATCCCAATACAAAATAGTGCTGAAGATACTATTAAAAATGCTTGAAGAGGAATAGATTCTAGACTCATCATAATAAAGTTGAAAGGTTAATTTTTATTTGTCAGTAATGGTTCTGATGATTTTTCAATTAACTCTTGATCAACAGGTAATCCAGTGGAAATATCCTTGCTCATTACATCTCTTCTTGCTAAAACAATAGCTCCAATCATTGCCATTAAAAGTAAAACTGAGGCTACTTCAAATGGGAGTAAATAATCACTAAATAGATGTTCACCAATTCTGATAGTTGATTCTTCTCCTATAGAGTTTTGAGGATTAGAAAGGCTCCATACATTAGTCAAGTCAACTCTTATTAAAAGGCTTAGTAGGGTTAAACATATTGATGTTGATATGATTCTTCTCGATTTAATGTCACTGATGGGCTTTAAATCTTCTTTTTTATTGACTAGCATTATTGCAAATATTATTAATACATTAACTGCTCCAACATAAACTAAAACTTGTGCTGCAGCGACAAAACTTGCATTCAATAGAAGATACAATCCCGCAACACTCATGAAAACTCCTCCGAGAAGAAAGGCTGAATAAACAATACTTTCTAGCAGTACCACACCAAGTGCTCCAATAAGGATCACTAAAGATAATACTGAAAAACAAATAATTTGAGTTGTTATTGCAATGGACATAAATTAATAGAATTTAATTGTCTGGATTAGAAACTTTATCTTTATTTTCATTGGATTCTGGCCTCATCCAATCATAGACTTCTTCAGGTAATTTACCAACTCTAGTATCTGAAGCTGGTGTTTCATGAGGGTCCATAACACCTTTAGGAAGATAGGCAAGTTCTCTCAGAGGTTTAACTGAAGGATCTGTTGTGACGTTCGTAGGTAACCTACCAAGTGCAACATTATCAAAGTTTAGATTGTGTCTGTCAAAAGTAGCTAATTCATATTCTTCTGTCATCGAAAGACAATTAGTTGGACAATATTCAACACAATTTCCGCAAAATATACAAACTCCAAAATCTATAGAGTAATTTCTAAGTTCCTTTTTTTTAGTTTCTTTGTTCATTACCCAATCAACTACTGGTAAGTTTATGGGGCAAACTCTCACGCACACTTCACAAGCAATACATTTATCAAATTCATAATGTATTCTTCCTCTATATCTTTCAGAAGGTATTAATTTTTCATATGGATATTGGACAGTAACTGGTCTTCTTCGAAGATGATCAAAAGTTACTGATAAGCCATTATATAAATATTTACCAGCATTAAATGCTTCTTTGATATAGCTATTTATTTGTTGAAGAAAATTTTTCATTTGAAGAATTTACTTATTTATTTTATTTTAGTGGATTAATTTTAAATTTAAGTATTTTTACTTAAGTTTAACCACCAAAGAATTGCGGGAAGGCAAGTTTTAATCCTGCAGTTATCAAAAGATTAGCAAGAGAAATTGGAAGAAGAAACTTCCATCCAAGATCTAATAGTTGATCTATTCTTACTCTAGGAGTTGTCCAACGCAATAATATTGCAATGAAAACTAAAAGATATGCTTTCAATACAGTCATTACAATTCCTATTGATGCGGTGAAAACTTGTATGAAGGGTGCATTAATTGGCAAGTTTAGAAACTTAGCTATTATTTCAACTGGAATGGGAAAACCCCAACCTCCCAAATAAAGTATTGATACCAATAAAGCTGAAAGGATTAAATTAATGTAACTACCAAGGTAGAACAATGCGAATTTCATCCCTGCATATTCAGTTTGATATCCCGCCACTAATTCTTCTTCAGCTTCAGGCAAGTCAAATGGAAGTCTCTCACATTCTGCAAGAGCACAAATCCAAAAGACTATAAAACCAACTGGTTGTCTCCATATATTCCAACTTAGGATTCCAGCACCACTTTGTTGGTTGACTATGTCAATAGTACTTAGAGAATTTGTCATTAGTACCACAGCTAGTACAGATAAAGCTAAAGGGATTTCATAACTTATTGATTGAGCAGCAGCTCTTAATCCTCCCAATAAAGAATATTTATTATTTGATGCATATCCGCTCATAAGAAGTCCAATTGGCTGGATACTGCTTAAAGCGATCCATAGGAAAATTCCAATACCAACGTTACTTATTAGGAGGTTTTGTCCAAAAGGAACAATTAGCCAGGAAAGAATCACTGGAACAAGAACTAATATTGGTCCTGCAGTGAAGAGAATTCCATCCGCTTTAGCAGGAATAATATCCTCTTTGACAAGTAACTTGAGACCATCTGCAATTGGTTGAAGGACACCAAGCGCTCCTGCATATTCAGGACCTATTCTTTGTTGAGCAGCAGCAGATATTTTTCTTTCAAGCCAAACTGTTACTAAAACCCCAACAACTGCCGCTACCAAAACTAAAAGCATAGGGAGAGGGAGCCAAATTATATGAGCTATTTCGCTGGACAGGCCAAAGCCCTTCAAGAATTCATTAAAACTATATTCGAGATCTAATCCGTATTCCAAAATTTTTAAGTTATTTACTTAATAGATTAACTCTTCATAAACAATATGTGTGTTTTTTATGAAAAGCTGCAAATATTATTCCCTATTTTCTAGGCTGATCCAATCTCTTGGTGCTGAACCCGTGTAGATTTGCGATGGTCTGAAAATTCTATTTGCTCCTAGTTGCTCTCTCCAATGCGCTAACCAACCTGCCACTCTAGATATGGCAAAAATTGGAGTAAATAAATCACGAGGAATACCAAGTTTTCTATAAACAAGACCAGAATAAAAGTCCACGTTAGGAAATATACCCTTAGGTCCAAGTCTTGGTATTGCCTCTGCCTCAAGTGATTTAGCAACTTCATACATTTCATCTGCTCCAAATCTAATAAAAAGCTCTTCTGCAAGTTTTTGAAGAATTATTGCTCTTGGATCTTTGACTTTATATTCTCTGTGGCCGAACCCCATTATCTTGCTTTTATTTTTTATTGCATTATCTAAAAAAGATCCAGCATTTTCTGGGGTTTTAATCTCTTCTAACATTGCAATTACATCTTCATTTGCTCCTCCATGCAATGGGCCAGCCAATGTCCCTACTGCAGAGGCGATGACAGCATATGGGTCTGTAAGAGTACTTGCAGTCACTCTAGCGCTAAATGTACTTGCGTTTAAACTATGTTCGGCATGTAGTATTAAACACCTATCAAAAACTTTTGCAGCTATAGGATCTTGTTCTTTTTCAGTCAGCATGTAGAGAAAATTTGATGAGTAAGTTAAATCATCTCTAGGCTGGATTGGGTCTTGTCCTTTTCTAATTAATTGAAACGCCGCAATCATTGTGGGTATCTTTGCTATTAGTCTTATCACTGCGTTGTATATGTAATTAGGATCATCTATTGCTCTACGTGAATAGAATAGTCCCAAAGAAGCTGCACTAGATTGAAGAGCATCCATAGGATGACCGGTTGCAGGGAAACATTTCATCATATCTCTGACTCTAAAACTTAACCTTCGATGCATCTGAACTTCTTGTTCGAAATCTCTTAGTTGGATAGCTGTGGGCAATTCACCCCAAATTAATAGGTAAGCAGTTTCTAAAAAACTGCTTTTTTTGGATAGTTCCTCAATGGAATAGCCTCTGTACAATAATTTACCTTTGTTCCCATCAATATCACAGATAGATGAATTAGTAACTGGGACACCCTCTAATCCTGGTTTTAAAATTAGTTTGTTGCTATCCAATTGCTTAATTAAATATCAAATACTTATAGATTAAAGATAGTCAAATAATTTTTAATTAACCACAAGATATTAACTTCAGAAAAAATTAAAATGATTGTGTTTGACGCTTGTTTGAATAAATGAAATTTAAAGAATTTTTAATATTGTTTCTTTTAAAAGAATTGGATTTTTTTCAGGAATAGATTGACTTATGATTTCTAGCGATTCTTCATTTGATATTTTTAAAATATTTTTAATGAGAAAATTAAGGTCCTGCAAATTAGAAAAATATTCAATTTTATTAGAATTACCATTTTTGATATCAACTTTTGAATAAAGAAAAGCAGATTTATCTTTATTACTTTTGAGATTAAAAAATTTTTTTGATATTTTCTCTAGTTCTTTACCATCAATTAAATGATTACTTATAATTTGTAAACCTCCTGATTCTATTGAATAGATATTTTCATAAGTTAATTGTTTTATAACATCATCTTTTTCTTCAAGAATATCTTTGGAATATATCGAATAAATATCTTCATTTTGTTTCAAAGTATATTTGTTGAAATCTTTTAGTTTTTTAAAAGCACTTAAATCAAATTGATCTTCATTATTTTTTTCAAATGAAATAAGCCAATCTTTATTTGAATTGAGAATTAAAATGTTTTGATTAACATTTTGATTAAACTCTTCAAAAAAATTTAGTTCAAAATCATTTATTAAAGGTTTTAGATATTTTTCAAAATTTTTTATATCACTAAAAATTGAAATTTCAGTATTATCTTCATTAGTATTCTCTTGATTTATTAATTGATCGTAAGTAAGAATATCAATATTTTTTTTATTATTTAGTAAGTAGGATTTTAAAATTAAATATTTATTATTTAAATCAAATGTTGTAGCTATAACATTTGATTTATTCTCAGTAAAAATTTCTTTATCAAAAAATATACTTTCCCAAAATTTATTTGTGAATAATATATTTTTTTCGTTTTTTAGTCCAAAAAGTTCTTCCTCATATTGAAATTTTTTTTCTTTAAGATTATTGCTGGAGTTAATACTATTTTTGATTAATTTTTTATCTGATGAAGCAATTATATAATTATCCTCGGTTCGGTATATATAGTTAAGGAAATTTATTTTGTTTTCTCTATTAATTGAAATTATCTCATCAATTTGATCAATTTTATTAGGCAAATTTAATAAATCGTCTATCGTTTTTTCAGGCTTAATTTTAAAAATAATCAAAATATCATCTTTAAGCTTTTTATTATTTTCAAAAAATGAGATTATAAGTTCATTATTATAGATATCTTGTAATTTATTGTTGCCTAGATCTATACCTAAGTAATCTAATATAGAGTCTTTTATTAAAACAAAGTCATCTTGGTTTATTGAATTTTTATCTTTTTCATCATTATTATCATTATTAAAATTATCTAAATTAGAAATAAATAATAATTTATTGTTTTCAGGTATATATTTTAAGATATTGAGTTGCTCAATATTTGTACTTTGCTCCTTATTTTTATTAGCAGAAACTTTTTTAAAACCAAAAAAAAGTAATAAAGATAATAATAGTATTATTGTTACTACTCTAAGTTTCATTATCAATGTTTATTTTTATTTTTAACAATAAACTTTCTACTGCAAGTTAATTTATTAAATTGTAAATAACACATAATTTATCCAATAAATTGGGAACTTATCCAAAATCTATAAATGCTTCTAGTCTCAATGATTGGTTTAATTCTGAGAAAGAAGATCCTGTTTTGATTGATGTCAGAGAAGAGTCAGAGCTTGAACTAGCTCGTTTCTCAAAAGAATTTTTACACATACCAATTAGTAAAGTCACATCTGAATACGTTGAAGAAATATTTGCTGGTTTATTAGGCAGAGAAATTGTAGTTACCTGTCATGCAGGAATAAGAAGTTATAACTTTTCTCAATGGTGCTTGGATAATAATATTGTGAGAGAAATATGGAATTTGGAGGAGGGTATTGATGGATGGAGTAGATATATTGACCCATCAATTCCAAGGTATTGATTAAATATCTAATGAAGATGCAACAGTATTAACATCTTTGTCGCCTCTACCAGAGCAATTGATAACTATATGAACATCTTTTTCCAGAGTAGGGCATAATTTATCTAACCAAGCAAAGGCATGGGAAGTTTCTAGTGCAGGTATAATTCCTTCTAGTTCACTAACAAGTCTTAAAGCATCTAAAGCTTCTTGATCGGTGACTGATCCATATTCTGCTCTACCTATATCTTTTAAATGGCTATGTTCAGGTCCTACACCAGGGTAATCTAAACCTGCACTTATTGAGTGAGCTTCTTGTACTTGACCATTATCATCTTGCAAAAGAAGACTCATTGATCCATGTAAAATTCCAACTGACCCTTTAGTGATAGTGGCAGCATGTTTATCAGTATCAACTCCGCTTCCTGCGGCTTCAACTCCAATAAGACGCACAGAAGTTTCTTTAACAAAAGGATGGAAAAGCCCCATTGCATTTGATCCCCCACCTACACAAGCAAGCAAAATATCGGGCAAAGATCCAAATGATTCCAAACATTGTTTTTTAGTTTCTTCACCTATAACTGCATGAAAATCTCGCACAATCTTTGGGAAAGGGTGTGGGCCTGCAACAGATCCTAAAATGTAGTGTGTGGTTTCGACATTAGAAACCCAATCTCTAATGGCTTCACTAGTAGCATCCTTAAGTGTTGCAGTTCCAGAATTTACAACTTTAACTTCAGCTCCTAGAAGTTTCATTCTGAAAACGTTAAGTGATTGCCTTTTTATGTCTTCAGCACCCATATAGATAATACATTTCAAGCCAAATCGCGCACAAACAGTAGCCGTAGCAACTCCGTGCTGACCTGCTCCAGTTTCTGCAATTATTCTTTTTTTGCCCATTCTTATAGCCAATAAAGCTTGTCCAAGGGCATTATTAATTTTGTGAGCACCAGTATGATTTAAATCTTCTCTTTTAAGCCATATTTTAGGGGTTGCTTGTTTAGTTTTGTAATGTTCAGTTAGTCTTTTGGCTTCATAAAGAGGTGTTTCTCTTCCTACATAAGTCTTAAGTAGATGATTTAATTCTTCTACAAAAAGTTTATCTTTCCATGCATTAGATGCAGCTGTTTCAAGCTCAAAAAGAGCAGGCATTAGCGTTTCAGGAACATATTGTCCACCATATTTTCCAAATCTACCCTCTTTGGAGGGTTGATTTAAATCATAATTTTTATAGTTTTGATCTTTGCTAGAAAATGTACTTACCACTTCTTCTATAGAATAAGTATTAACTTACTATAGATTATATTGAAAATAATGAAAAAAAAGAATTGGATCGAATTTGATAATCAAGAAAAAAAGTCTGAAGAAACAGCTAAGAAAGGATCTTTTAATAAAAGATCAAAAATAAATATTTCAAAACAAAAAAAAGGTAAAAAGGGCAAAATTATTACTTTAATTAAAGGATTGGGCACTGAGGATGAAACCTTTTTAAAAGAATTACTAAAAAAAATTAAAGTTTTTTGTGGGACTGGAGGAGCATTAATTGATAGTAATATCCAATTACAGGGTGATATGGTATCGCAATCAATTGAATTTCTTCGTAAAGAGGGATTTCATAATTTATGAAGCAAGGGTTAGGATAGGTTTTTAATTTTGATGATCCAAAAAATGCAAGAACAAGATCAAACAAAGTCAACCAATATAAAGTGGCACAATTTAACTATTGATAGAGAAAAGTTAGAGAAAATGAGAGGTCATAAAGGTATGGTTATCTGGTTTACAGGTTTATCTGGTTCTGGTAAAAGTACTTTAGCCAACGCTTTAAATGAAGTTTTACACTTAGATGGTTTTTCGACTTATGTCTTGGATGGAGATAATATTAGACACGGTTTATGTAAAGATCTTGGTTTTTCTGATGAAGATAGAGAAGAAAATATAAGAAGAATTGGCGAAGTTGCGAATTTATTTATGAATGCTGGGATAATAACTATTACAGCATTCGTTTCGCCATTTATTAGTGATAGAGATAAGGTGAGAAAAATTATTGGATCTAAGGATTTTATTGAAGTTTATTGTGCTGCTGATATCACAGTTTGCGAAAATAGGGATACTAAAGGTCTTTATAAGAAAGCTCGTTTGGGTGAAATTAAGGAATTTACTGGGATCTCTAGTCCATATGAAGCTCCTCATAATCCCGAAATTGTTGTTGATACAGGTTCTTTAGATTTAAATGATTCCGTTGAAAAAATTATTAACTACCTTAAAAAAGAAAACTTTCTTAACAAGGCTTAATAGAAAAATATTAGTTCATTTATTTTCAAGATAATTGTCAGGTCCAATAGTTGATAACTTACTATTTTTAGTTCTTACCTGTGTATGTAGATTTTCTCTAAATTCTTTCAAATTTTTCTTTATAGATTCATCAAATAAACTGATCATCTCTATTGCCAATAATCCAGCATTCTGACCCCCATTAATTGCAACTGTTGCAACTGGAATTCCAGCGGGCATTTGAACGATTGATAAAAGAGAGTCAATCCCCTTAAGTGTCTTACTCTCTACTGGTATTCCAATTACAGGAATGCAAGTTATGGATGCCAGCATTCCTGGAAGATGAGCAGCACCCCCAGCACCGGCAATTATTACTTTTATGTTTTCTGATTCTGCATTTTTTGCATATTCCATCATTTCAATAGGTGTTCGATGAGCAGAAAGTATACAAACTTCAGTTTTTATTCCAAATTCTTTTAAAATATCAATGGCTGGTTTCAATGTTTTTAGATCTGAATCACTACCCATTACGACAGCAATTTTATAAATATCTTTAGAATTCAATTCTGACAAAATAACAAATCAATTCTTTCCTATAATGGCGTGCAATTAATTTGGCGCCAGTTAGTTAGTATAAAAAGAATAAATTTTCTTAGAATACAATGACATCAAATAAGATTATCGAAAAAAGTGAAGTAAGAGAGTATTTTAATGGTACTGGCTTTGAAAGATGGAATAAAATTTATAGCAAATCTGATGAGATTAATACAGTTCAGAAAAATATTAGGAAAGGACATCAAAAAACTGTAGATGATGTAGTCTCATACATCAAAAATTATCCTGAACTAACAAAAAAAAGTTATTGTGATGCAGGCTGTGGTGTAGGAAGTCTTTCCATACCTTTATTAAGACTCGGTATAAAAGAACTACAGGTGAGCGATATTTCTTCTGAAATGATTAAAGAAACAAAAAAACGCATTCATGAATTAGGTTTGAGTCAAGGTAAAATAAAATATGAAATCTGTGATCTGGAAAAATTAAAAGGTTTATTTGATGTTGTAGTTTGTTTGGATGTATTTATTCATTATCCTCAACCGGTCGCAGAAGAAATGGTCCAACATCTATGCGATTTAAGTAAAGAAAAACTAATCGTTAGCTTTGCTCCCTATACACCAGTTCTTGCTGTTCTAAAAAATATTGGAAAATTATTTCCTGGGCCAAGTAAAACTACAAGAGCATATACATTGAAAGAAAAGGGTATTATTAATGCTGCCAAAGAAAGAGGATTTAAAGTTGTTAAAAAGAAATTAAATCAAGCTCCTTTTTATTTTTCAAAACTAATTGAATTCGAAAAAATTAAATAATTTATTTTACTAAATGATTTTCAAGTGCATAACGAACTAATTCGGTTCTGCTAGATGTACCTGTTTTGATAAAAAGTCTACTTACATATTTCTCAACATTTCTAATAGATGTTTCAAGCTGTCTTGCAATTTCTTTGTTCATCAGTCCCTCTGCTACTAGTTGAAGCACACTTGCTTCTCTAGGAGTGAAACTAGGAAGATTTATTTTATTTTCTGGATTAGTCTGGTTTTGGTCTGTGAGCATAGATTTTATTTCAGTAATTTGTTTTGCCATTTTGCTTACGTCAATATCTGCGAATCGTGCCGCTTCTTTTAATAATCGTTCTTGTCTGTTGATTACATTTTTGACTCTTGCAGCTAATTCATCGGGATCGAAAGGTTTAGAAATATAATCATCAACTCCTGCAAGATAACCTTCTGTTCTGTCTAGGGTCATTCCTTTTGCAGTTAGAAAAATTACTGGAGTTCCTCCTAATTTTTCATCCTCTCTAATTTTTTCTAATAAAGCATAACCGTTGGCTCGAGGCATCATAACATCGCTAATTATCAAATCGGGGAAGACTGTTTGAGCTTTTTCCCAACCATCCTCTCCATCAACTGCAATAAATATTTCAAAGCCTTCATCTTCTAGAAATGTTTTAACAGCTGTTCTTAAACCAGGCTCATCATCAACTAATAAAATTCTTGATTTTCTTACCGGTTCACTATTTATTTGATTAATTTCATTCATTTTTTTAATTCTTTAATTTGATTTTCTAGTAATAAACAGAATTTTATATACTAAACATAATGCTATCAACTCCCATACTACTAGACTATCAATCTTCGACTCCTTGCTCTAAAGATGTCGTTGATTCTATGAAACCTTTTTGGAGTGAGATATTTTCTAACCCTGCAAATAAATCTAATTTGGCGGGGATTAACGCAAGCGCTATATTGGAAGCCTCAAGAGAAAAAATAGAACAAAGTTTATTTCTTAAGAATAAAAAAGTTATTTTTACAAGTGGGGCAACTGAATCTAATAACTTAGCCTTATTAGGTTTTGCTAGAAATTTCTATAAAAAAACAGGAAATTATGGACATATTATTACCTTAAAAACAGAGCATAAAGCTGTTTTGGAGCCCTTAAACCAACTAAAAAAAGAGGGTTTTATGGTTACAGAAATTAATCCTGAGAAAGATGGCTTAATTTCAGAAGAACAATTCAAAAAAAAAATAAGAGAAGATACATTTCTGGTTAGTGTCATGTTGGCAAATAACGAAATAGGAGTTATTCAGCCCATAGAAAATATTTCAAAGATATGTCAATCGAGAGGAATAACATTTCACTCTGATTTTGCGCAATGTTTAGGTTATATGGCTTTAGACAATCTTTTATCAGATGTAAACATGATAACGATGAGTTCTCACAAAATATACGGCCCTAAAGGAATAGGACTTCTTTTGATTGATGAAGAAATTAATCTTGAGCCTTTAATTGTTGGAGGAGGTCAAGAATATGGTCTTAGGTCTGGCACATTACCTCTTCCGTTAGTAGTTGGCTTTGCTAAAGCAATAGAGATAGCAGTTCTTAATCAAAAAAATAATGCTGAGAAATTACTTTTTTATAGAAATAACCTTTTAGAGGGGTTGTTAAAAAATAATTCTGGTTTATTAATTAATGGCTCAATAGAAAAAAGATTACCTCACAATTTAAATTTGACTGTATTGGATTTAAACGGAGCAAAGTTTCATAAACTTTTAAAATCTAAAATAATTTGTTCTACTGGATCTGCATGTAGTAGTGGTGAACCATCTCATGTTTTACTAGCCTTAGGTAGATCTCTTAAAGAAGCAGAATCTTCAATAAGGTTAAGTATTGGATTAAGTACTAATTCAAAAGATATAAAACAAGCAATTCATATTCTTACAAATACAATCAGATCATTACGATAGAAATTATTGGCTTTTAATTTAATTGAGCAATTCTTAATTTTCCACTTCTAGCTCTTTTATTAAGTTCGACTTCTTGTTCGGAAGGAGTTATTGGCTTTTTTGTCAGGTTTTTTAGTCTTTGATCATTCTTAAAACAACTTTTAACTAACCTATCCTCAAGAGAATGAAAACTAATAACAGAAATAATACCCCCTGGCAAAAGCCATTCAGGTACAACTCGCAAAAATTTTTCTAATACTTCAATTTCTTTATTAACAGCTATTCTTAGTGCTTGAAATGTTCTTGTTGCTGGATGTATTTTTTTATATCTTTGTTTTGGTGGGAAGCAGCCTGCAATAGAGTAAGCTAACTCTTTTGTCCCAGAATATTTTCCATTTTCCTTCAAATCTAATTTTATTTTCCTAGCAATCTTTCTTGATAATCTCTCATCTCCATATTTATAGATTAGGTTAGCTAGATCTTTTTCATTTAAAACCTCAATTAATTTCTCTGCATCAATATCAAGCAAAGGATTCATGCGCATATCAAGCGGACCATCTTTTTGGAAACTAAATCCTCTTTTAGGGTCATCAAGTTGGTTACTATTTACTCCAAGATCTGCAATCACAAAAGAAACTTTTTCTTTTGGTACAAAATCCGCAAAATTTGAATCCCTTATATCAATCCTACTTTTAAACTCATCAAGTTTTTTTAATGCTGATTTTCTTGCGAATGGATCTTGATCAAGTCCAATTATATTTAAATCCGAATATTTTCTCAATAAATGATAAGAGTGCCCGCCTCCGCCTAAAGTTGCGTCTATTCCCTTAAGTTGATTGTTATGTATAAGTGGGTAATGCTCTAATGAGGCCATAATCTCATCTGTCATAACTGATTTATGATTGAAAAAAGATGAATCAGATAGGTCAGTTTGCATAACTTTCGACTAAGATTTGTTTAGAAGTTAAATTTTGAATGGCTCAGCTAGAGACTAGAACAGAACCAATGGTGGTCAATTTTGGCCCTCACCATCCCTCAATGCATGGGGTTTTAAGGTTAGTTGTAACTCTTGATGGTGAGAATGTCATTGATTGTGAGCCAGTAATTGGATATTTACATAGAGGAATGGAAAAGATAGCTGAAAATAGAACAAATGTAATGTATGTCCCTTATGTAAGCAGAATGGATTATGCAGCAGGAATGTTTTATGAAGCTATTGTAGTAAATGCTCCTGAAAGATTAGCTAATATTCCAGTTCCCAAAAGAGCTAGTTACATCAGAGTTCTTATGCTCGAACTGAATCGTATTGCTAATCATCTTTTATGGCTTGGTCCCTTTTTAGCAGACGTAGGAGCTCAAACTCCATTTTTCTATATTTTTAGAGAAAGAGAGATGATCTATGATCTCTGGGAAGCTGCTACTGGACAAAGGCTAATAAATAACAATTTCTTTAGGATAGGCGGTGTTGCATGTGATCTCCCATACGGATGGTTAGAAAAATGTATAGACTTTTGCGATTGGTTTGGTCCTAAGATAGATGAATATGAAAAATTAATTACAAATAATCCAATTTTTAGAAAAAGAATTGAAGGTCTAGGAACAATACAAAGAGACCAGGCAATTAATTGGTCTTTGTCTGGGCCAATGCTTAGAGCTTCTGGAGTTTCCTGGGATTTAAGGAAAGTTGATAGTTATGAATGTTATGACGATTTTGATTGGCAGATTGCTTCGGAAAAAGAAGGAGATTGTTATGCGAGATATCGAGTAAGAGTTGAAGAGATGAGACAATCACTAAGCATCATTCGCCAAGCCTGCAAAATGATTCCAGGAGGTCCAACAGAAAATTTAGAAGCTCAAAGAATGTCGACTGAAGATAAGAAAAGTGAAATATTTGGTATTGACTATCAATATGTAGCTAAGAAGGTTGCTCCAACTTTTAAAATTCCTAACGGAGAATTATATACAAGATTAGAGTCCGGTAAAGGAGAAATAGGTGTATTTATTCAAGGAAATAATGAAGTTACCCCATGGAGATTTAAAATCAGAGCAGCTGATTTAAATAATCTGCAAATATTGCCTCATATTCTTAAAGGTGCCAAAATCGCTGATATTATGGCAATCCTTGGTTCAATTGATGTCATTATGGGATCTGTTGATAGATAATTTCCTTAAATGAAACCCTCTGACTGGTTAATATTGCAGAAGAAAGTAAGGTTTGGTGATTGTGATTCTGCAGGTGTAATTCATTTTCATAACTTATTAAAATGGTCGCATGAAGCTTGGGAAGAAAGTGTTGAAATCTATGGGATCCCTTGTAACGATATTTTTCCAGATTTTTCTATACGTAAAAGTCAAATTATTTTTCCAATAGTAAATTGTGAAGCAAACTTTCATGCGCCTATAAAAATTGGAGATTTATTAAAAGTAAAAATTGCCCCTCATAAAATTAATACTCATTTGTTCCAAGTAAATAGCTTTTTTATAAAAAATGGAAATAAAGTAGCCGAAGGGAAAATTATACACTGTTCTTTAGATGTTGATTCAAGAAATAAAATAGAAATTCCCGATCAGCTAGAAAGATGGATAGAGGCTTCTAATGTGAGTACAAATTTAAAAGAATGCTGATTATTATTTTTTAAATTTATAGTTTATTTTTTCTGTAATGCTATTTTTGTTTTTAACAATCCACTTTTCAGGCTTTTCATGTTTAGGCCAACTTTGAGAAAAATTTTTTAATAAATTTAAAGAAATTTCAATATTTTTATCATTTGTAAGTTCTCTAAATTCAACTATTACTTTAATTTTATTTCCCCATAATTTGTTAGATACTTTCGCAATATTGAATTTATTAATTGGGATATTTTCTTTCATAATGAAATCATTTAATCTAGATTCAATTACTTCAGGGAAAACAACTTCTCCTCCTGAATTAAAGGCATTATCACTTCTTCCAACAAATTTTAAATAGTAAGAATTATTGATTTGCTTAATTTCACCTAAATCACTTGTTTGCCACCACCCATTTTTATTTTTGAAATTTTCAGTTTTTAAAGAATCTATTATTTCGATTCCAATTCTGGCTGATTTTATTTCGATTAATCCTTGTGCGTTAATTCTTATTTTTGTATCAGGTAGTATTTCTCCAACATTTTTAAAACCCATTAAGAATTCTTTTGGTTTTAAACTCGTAACCATTGCTGCTGTTTCAGTTGCGCCGTAACAAGGTGCTAATTTTATTTTTTCTTTTATACATTGTTCTGCAGTTTCGTCTGAAATTGAAGCTCCACCTACCCAAATTAGATCAAAAATTTTTAGCCAACTAATTCCATCTTTTTGAGCTAAAAGTCTTTGTAATTGGGTAGGTACTAATGATGTAATCAAGTGTTTTTTGTTTTTTTTAAATTTAATTGTGAAAAGTAAAAGTTCTCGAGTTTTTTTTATTAAATTCGGAGAAATATTAATACAATCACATCCCCAAGTTTGACTTCTAAAAATTGGCATTAATCCACTTATATGGTTCAGGGGTAAAGTATTTACAATTAAGCAGTTTTGTAATTCAAATCCTTGCTCTATTAGCCATTGACCTGATGTAGTTGCAGATAATTTAAGATTATTTAAATGGTGAAAACATTGTCTCGGTTTTCCAGAACTCCCACTACTGTTTAAGATAATTGCTGGCCCATTTTCAGTAATTGCATCTAATACATCTTTGTCTTCATAAAATTTGTTTTTTACATAAATAATTTTATTATCTCTAATTTTTTCAATAATTTTTTCTACAGATTGAGTTTCGTTATTTTCAACTTCAATAGTATGAATTTTATTTTTCATAGTTGATCCCATATCGTTTTTGGTTCATTTAAAAATAGAAACGAATTAGGGAATTTATTCATTGCTAAACCAGGAACTTTTGGTGTTGGTCCTTGTAATTGTAGAGAAGATAAATGATGGAGCCATCTCTTTCCTATTCCAGTTTCAAATGAGGTACTTATAGATATTAAAGCTTTTTTATTTTCTAATTCTCTTAAAAGCTTAACTGGATTTTTTTCTTGAGAAGGCCTTCTAATTTGCCAACCCTTCCACTCATCAATCAAAGTTGGAAATTTTAAAAGTGATTCGTCTAAAGCTATTGGAATTTTTTTGTTTAATTCTGTCAGTCCATCAATATCATCAACACAGAGAGGTTGTTCTAACCAATCTATATTTTTATTATCTTTCAAAATATCAGCCCATCTATTAGCTATCTCTCTTCCCCAAGAACCATTAGCATCTATTCTTAACTTAATATTGTTACCTATTTTGCTTAAAATTTCTTCTAATTTTGCTTCTTCCTCATGGTTATTTTTTAGAGCTACTTTCCATTTTAAGGTTAATGATTTTCCAATATCACAATGTCTTTTTTTAATATCATTTAGATCAGAAACTACATTTTCATGATTTAACAATATGGCTGTTTTACCAATTTCATCAAAGTAGTAGTTTTCTTTAAAAATTATTTTTCCATTAATCTCAGCTAATGCAGAATTTATTGCAGATTGAATGCATGGGTGAAAAATATTTATTTGCTCAGATAAATTAAATTCCTCTATATACTCAGGGATCATATCTAGTTGTTTCGCACACTTTTTTAAGTCTTTTTTATGTAGTGGTGAAACTTCTCCAAACCCTATTTTTTTATCATTACTTATTAATTTAATTATCCAACCCGATTTTGTATGGTAATTGGTTTTAGAATTTTCTACTTTGGCCGATAATTTAAAGCTATAAGATTTTTTTTGAAATATTAAGTTCATTTATTTAGCATGTAATTAAATATTAATCCTGTGATTAAACCAATTCCATTAAGAGTTTGAAATTTTATTGCGATGAATTTGCAATTTTTTATTGCAGAAGGTTTTGCATACGAAGATTTTAATAAATTTATAAGTCTTGTTGCTTGAGGGAAACTAAGCAAATAAAGGATGCAAAAAACTGGAATAAATCCATAAACTATTGTGAAAAGTTGAAAAATATATATTGTAAAAATTATCCAAGGCACAAATTTAGAACCTTTTTTTGCACCTAAGCGAACTAAAGGTGAATTTTTCCCATGCTTTTTATCTTCAGAAATTTGATGAAAATGAGAACAAAATAACACAAGAGTTGTTGCCAAGGAAGGTCCTGAACCAAGTAATAAAGAAACTTTCCATGGAATATCTTCGAAGTAAATATTAGACGGATTTAACGCAATTAAGACTGCAGAGTACGCAAAAGGTCCAAATGCAAGCCAGCATAATGGTTCTCCTAAACCTTGATAGCCTAATCTAAAAGGAGGACCTTGATATAAGTATCCTAAGAAGCAGCAAGCTGCCACCAAAATAAAAATGTTTATACTTGTTGATACTGAAATAATTAAAATTATTAATAAACCAATAACTAAAGATGTATATGCAATAAATGAAATTATTTTTTTATTGTTTACAAGATTTACAATTGAATGGAATTTAAATTCATCGATTCCTGTTTCTGCGTCGTATAAATCATTAGTTAGATTTTCCCAAATTAATATCAAAATTGCAGCTAAAGTAAATGAAATCAAATTATAAATTTTTACCTCTTCATATTGATTGAGCAAGTAAGCCCCTGTTATTAAAACTGGAAGTATGGCCACAGAATAAAGAGGCCATTTTATTGCTTTTTTCCATAATTTTTTTTTATCTTCGTCCATTTTTAATTAACACGCAAAATTAGATAATTATTGGATGTAGTTTATAAATTGAGTTACATTTTTTACTTTATTGCATCATTTTTAGTTATTTTCAATAAGTAATGAAAAATGATTTAAACTTAACAGATTTTTTAATAGATGTATTTTCCTCTTTCGATAAGAAAGTTGAAAATTCTGGATTAGTAAGTATTTGTGTTGAGATTCCTTGTATTGATTTATTTCAAGTTTATGAATTGTTAATAAATCAATATCCGTTTTCTTCATTTTGGGAGGAATCTGATGGCATTTCATATATAGCTTTCGAGAAGTGTAAATATGTTACTCTGGATGGCCCAAAAAGATTTGAGGTAGCAAAAGAGTTTAATTCTGAGAATTTTAAAAATTTAATTAACTTAACTAATGAATCGCATAATTCTGCACTTTCAAAAATAATTTATTTATTTTCTTTCTCTGAAAATTTGAATAATAAGAATTTACCTTCAGATATCCCTAGTTTGGAAGCAATTTTGCCAAAAATTTTAATTACTAAAAGTGGCAAGAATTGCTGGTTAAGAATCAATGGTCATGTTGAAGATAAATCATCATTAAGAACATTAATTGAAGAAATATGGACAATTAGAAATCAAGTTATTAATTCTGGCTCAGAATTAATAAAATCATCTGGCTTAAAAACTAGTTTTGATTCCCCTTTTATTGATGATTTCTCACGCTCCTTAGAAACTTCTAAAACAAACATGAAAAAAGTAGTAAATAGAGGAATTCAATTAGTAGAGAAAGATATCCTCGAAAAGATAGTTTTAGCGAATAGGATTAAAATAAAACTTAAAAATAAATTAGATTTAGTAGAAATTTTAAAAAGATTTAAAAAGAAGCAACCGAATACATGTAGATACGTTTGGAAAAGGAATAGTGAGGATATTTTGTTTGGAGCATCTCCAGAAAAATTATTTTCTTTCTCTAAACCTAATTTAACTTTAGAGGCTCTTGCTGGAACTATCTCTACTAATTCAAATTTTAAGAAACTACTAAAAAGTACTAAAGACTTAAAGGAACATAATTATGTAATACAACATTTGATTAAATCTTTAGAAGTTTCAAAAATAACAAACTTTAAAAAAAGTGATATCAAGGTAAATTCATTTGGAGATATTTCTCATTTGCAAACACTCATTTTCTCAAAAGTTGAAAATATTTGTCCTTTTGAATTGCTTAAAAACTTACATCCATCTCCAGCTGTTTGTGGATACCCAAAAAATGCAGCATTGGATTGGATAAACACTCTTGAGTCTTTCCCTAGAGGAAATTATGCTTCTCCAATGGGTTGGGTTGATTCATCAGGCAATGCTTCATTTCTTTTGGCAATAAGAGGCGCAAGATGTATTGAAGAAAATATTGAATTTACTGCAGGTTCAGGTATAGTTTCTGGCTCCGTTTTAGAGAAAGAAATAGATGAGATTAAATTAAAATTTGAATCTATAGTAAAACAGATATTTTCCGCTAAAAACCCTAGATAATTTCTACTAATTTTTCAATAACTTCCTCTGAAACATTTTTATTGGATAAATTTTCTATTTCTCTTAAACCTGTTGGACTGGTTACATTAATCTCGCTAAGCATTCCATTTATTACATCAATACCTACAAAAAATAAACCCTCATCTTTGAAGTGTTGAGATAATTCTGAGCAGATACTTTTTTCTTTTTCTGTTAATAATGTGGGTTCAGCCTTGCCTCCCATCGCTAAATTACTCCTAAAATCGCCTCCTTGAGGAATCCTATTTATTGATCCAATTGCTTCTCCGTTTACGATAATTATTCTTTTATCACCCTCTATGACTTCAGGAATAAATTTTTGCATCATAACGGGTAATTCTTCTTGAGAAGTGATTAATTCAATGATTGATTTAATTCCTGGAGAATTTTTATTTATCCTTATAACACCTTGACCACCTTTTCCTCCTAGAGGTTTTACAACTACTTCATTATTTATATTTGCAAAATTAATAAGATCTTTTACCTTACTCGCAACTATTGTAGGTGCCATTAAGTGGCTGTATCTTAAAGCACCTAGCTTTTCATTCCACGCTCTTAACGATGAGGGTTTGTTTATTACTTTTACTCCTTTTCTTTCGGCAACTTCTAAAAGATGGGTTGCATATAAATAAGCCTCATTTACAGGAGGATCTTTTCTCATCCAAATGCAATTAAATTCGGCGAGAGGTATGCAATCATTCTCTTTGAAAGAAATCCATGGAATTACTTCAACTTTTACGGAAGATGCCCATACTTCATCACCTCTAGCTTCCAGGTCTTGAGGAGTACAACTCCAGATTTCAATATTTTTTTTTGATGATGCTTGCATTAAAGCAGCAGTTGAATCTTTTAAGGGATTTATATTTTTAATTGGATCTATTACGAATAGAAATTTCATAAGATCTAGTTTAATAATGCTTCTAATTTATTTTCATTTTCTAATGCGTAAAGATCATCGCAGCCTCCGATACCCTCATTATCTATAAATATTTGTGGTAATGTTCTTCTACCATCAGCTCTTTCAATCATCAATGCTCTGGCATCTTCGTCGCCATCTATTTTATATTCTGTAAAATTTACATTTTTTTTCTTGAGTAGTGATTTTGCTCGAATACAGAATGGGCAATATTGCCAAGTATAAATTTCAACTTTGGACATTTTTTTAAAATAATACTTAGTTTATACTATTAAACAAAAGTGCTTGTTAGATTATAAATAACGATTAAATTCTATTTTGATAGATATTACAGATTTCAAAAAAGATCTTTCGGAACTAACAGAGCGCCTGGGTAATGCTCAGGATTGTCTTTGACGTACCAAGATTAAAAGCGAAAAGGAAAGAGTTAGAGCAAATTTCTGCTCAGCCTGAATTTTGGGATAATCAAGAAGAAGCTAAAAAGCAAATGTTAATCCTTGATGATGTCAAAGCACAACTCGAATTGTTAGATAAATGGAAAACTTTTATTTCTGATGCTAATGCCTCTCTTGAGCTTTATTCTCTAGAACCCGAAGAGGAAATGATTTTAGAATCGCAGCTGGGATTAAAGAAATTAAGAGAGAATTTGGATAAATGGGAATTTGAAAGATTGTTATGTGGTGAATACGATAAGGAAGGAGCAGTAGTTTCTATTAACGCAGGTGCGGGGGGAACAGATGCGCAGGATTGGGTAGAGATATTATTAAGAATGTACTCTAGATGGGCCGATAATAATCAAATGAGCCTTGTCATTAATGAATTATCTCAAGGAGAAGAAGCAGGTATTAAAAGTGTAACGTTTGAAATTGATGGAAAATATGCATATGGCTATCTGCAACATGAAAAAGGAACTCATAGATTAGTAAGAATTTCTCCTTTTAATGCCAATGGCAAAAGACAAACCAGCTTTGCTGGGGTAGAGGTTATGCCAAAATTAGATGATAATATTTCACTTGATATACCTGAAAAAGATTTAGAAATTACAACGAGTAGATCCGGTGGAGCTGGAGGACAAAATGTTAATAAAGTGGAAACAGCAGTGAGAATTGTTCATTTGCCTTCAGGGATTTCAGTAAGATGTACTCAAGAAAGATCTCAATTACAAAATAAAGAAAAAGCTATGTTACTTTTAAAGTCTAAACTATTAGTGATTGCTAAAGAACAACGAGCTGCTGAAGTCGCTGATATTAAAGGTGATATTGTGGAAGCTGCATGGGGCAATCAAATAAGAAATTATGTTTTCCATCCCTATCAAATGGTAAAAGATCTTAGGACTATGCAGGAGACTAACGAGTTGGATAGTGTTTTAAATGGTGGACTTGACCCATTTATTCATGAATTATTACGTATGAATATTTCTTCTAATGAATCTATTGAATAACTAATGGAAAATAAAAACGAAATTTTAGAAAAAAAAGTTTCTCCTCCAAGCTTTATAAAGCTTGCTATGAGAAATATGGTAAGGAAAGGCTCAAAAAGTATTTCTCATTTTTCAATAACCTTTCTAGTTTTAATTGGGATATTAATACTTGTGGCCACAATAGGTAAGCCCAATATTCCAGTTTAAGAATGTATGAAAGAAAAAATTATTTCTGAAATAAATTTAGATTTGGTTTTTCAATGTAATGATTTCTCTCAATTTTCAAATAAGTTAAAAGATACTAAAAATCATCTTATTTTTGAATCTATTTTTTGGGAGAAAGTTTTTTTATCTTGGATAAATACTATATTAAAAAAAGAGGATTATGAATTACCAAATTATATTTTTGAAAAAAAATCTTTTTCATTAGGCTTACAGATAATATCTAATCAAGAAATTGCTTCTTTGAATAAGAAATGGATGCAAAAAAATGGTCCAACTGATGTTCTATCTTTTCCAATTATTTCTGATGAATCTCTAAATAATTTAGATCATATAGAGTTGGGAGATATTTTTATATCATTAGAGATGGCACTTGAGCAATCTTATGAATATAAACATTCAATCTATAGAGAGATGATCTGGTTGGCTAGTCATGGATTTTTACATCTTTTGGGATGGGAACATAATAATGAGCATGATTTAGAAAATATGTTAAATTTCCAAGAATATTTAATTACTCGATTAGATTAAAAATAAATGGAAAAAAAAATAAAGTATTTAGAAAATAGAAAAGAATCATACAAAACTTCTAGTAATGTATTTATAAGTTTTAAGTATGCTTTCAGTGGTATTAGTTATGTATTAAAAACTTCAAGAAATTTTAAAATACAATTAATTTTTGCAGTTACAAGTTTAATAATTGGTTTTTTACTAAAAATTAGTCTAAGTAATTATGTTATTTTGATTGCAACAATAATGTCTGTTTTAATATTAGAAATATTGAACACATCTATTGAATCAATCGTTGATTTAGTAGTGAAAAAAGAATTTAGTATTTTGGCTAAAATTTCAAAAGATACTTCTGCAGGAGCAGTATTATTAGCTTCCATTAATTCTGTTATTATTGCTGTATATATCTTTGTTCCTAAAATAAAGTTGTTATTTTAAATCCAAATAAATATGTTTCTTGTTATTGATAATTACGATAGTTTTACTTATAACCTTGTTCAATATTTAGGAGAACTTTCAGTTGAGCATGAAATAACTAAAAAATTAATAGTTAAAAGAAATGATGAAATTACTTTAGAAGAAATTATCAAACTAAATCCTGGTGGAATTCTCTTATCTCCAGGTCCAGGTAATCCAGATCAATCTGGAATTTGTCTGCCAATTCTAAAAAAATTATCTAAAAATATTCCGACCTTGGGAGTTTGTTTAGGTCATCAAGCTTTGGCCCAAGCTTTTGGAGGTAAGGTTATAGTTGGTAAAGAACTTATGCATGGTAAGACATCTAAAATATTTCATAATCAAAAAGGATTGTTTAAAGATATCGAGAATCCATTTGTGGCTACTAGATACCATAGTCTTATAGTTGATTCAAGTTCTTTACCATCTTGTTTCGACATAACTGCGACTTTAGAAGACTCAACAATTATGGCTATCTCTCATAAAGAATATAAACATTTACATGGGGTACAGTTCCATCCTGAAAGTGTGTTGACGCAATTTGGTCATAAATTAATTAGTAATTTTCTAAAAATGGCTGAACAAAAGTAAAATAAAAAAAAATAATATTATGATTTCTCAAATTAAAAACTTTTTATTTTTGATATTAGTTAGCTCTTTTTTACCTACATCATTATTGGCAAGGAACTTAGGAATAAAAAGTTTGGGACATAGTAGTTTCTTAATTACTAGTGGAGATAAATCTATTCTTATAAATCCCTTTAAAGCAATAAATTGTGCAAGTAATTTAAAGGAGCCAAAAGAAGTCAACGTAGATTTTATTTTGGCTAGTTCTAGGCTTCCAGATGAAGGATATAACCCTAATGATCAATTAATGTTCGTTGAGCCAGGAATCTATCAATTTGAGGATATTTTATTAAATGGAATTTCTGTACCACATGACAGAGTAGATGGAAGAAGATTTGGGATGGCAACTGTTTGGAGTTGGGAGCAGAATGATCTTAAAATTGTTCATATGGGAGGAGCTGCTGGTGATATTGATATAAACAGTCAAATTATTTTGTCTGGTCCAGATATATTGTTTATTTCAATTGGAGGAGGAATAAAATCTTACAATGGTAAAGAAGCCTCAAAAATAGTTAAGCTTCTAAAACCTAATGTAGTTATTCCTGTTCACTTTGAACGCGGCAAAAAAATTAATAAAGAATGTGATTTCTCAAATGCTGATTTATTTATCGAAAATATGAAAGATTTTAAAGTAAAATATGTTGGAAAAGATTTTCAAATAAAACCTAAAAGAATCGATCAAAATACAATTTATATTTTCAGTAATTAATTTTTGAAATCTAATATCTTGTAATTGTCCCAAAAAAATATCATTTGTTCTTTAGTTCCAATACTAACCCTTATAGAATTACTGATATCTTTTTTGTTTTCCATACTTCTAATAAGAATACCTTTTTCTCTCATCTGTTGTATTAAGATTTTAGGATCTTTTTTTGGCCAAATTAAGAAATAATTACCTCCACTAAAGTGAGTTCTGATTTTTGTTGATTTAAATTTATTTAAAATCCATTCCCTCGCCTTTTTTACTTCTAAAACATAATTATCAATATATGATTTGTCTTTAAGTGCTGCTAATGCAGCTGTTATAGCAAAGCTGTTTACATCATATGGTCCTGTAACTTTATTAATGTACTGAATTAAACTTTTATTGCCAAAAGTAAAACCTATTCTTAAACCAGCTAGACCTGCAGTTTTTGAAAGAGATTGGATTATTAGTATATTTTTACTCTTTTCAAAATCTATCGATTCAAGAAGACTATCTCCATTAAATTTTTCATATAGTTCATCAACAACTATTAATGAATCTTTAGTGATATTGGCTAAATTAATTATTTCATGAGAGCTTAGAACAGTTCCTGTTGGATTATTTGGATTGCAAATAAATATTAACTTTGGATTATGCTTTATTATTTTTTCCCTAAATTCTTCGATGGGGAATAGAAAATTTTCTCCAATGTAAGAACAACTTATTTTTTTCATTCCTCGGATTTCTGCACAAGGAGAATAGTAACCAAAAGTTGGATTTGTGGTTAGAAATATTTGATCTTTTTCTCCAAAGCAATTGAAAATTGCATTTATTGCTGCATCAGCTCCATTGAAAATTCCGATTTCATCATTACCAAATTTTCTTGAATCAAGATATTTTTCACATAAAAATTTTTTTAAAAAATTATATTCTGGATAAATTGAAATCTCATCTAATTTTATCGCTTGTAATGCCTCTAGAACCTTAGGACTTGGACCTAAAGTATTTTCATTAAAGTCTAAGCGGAGTAAATTTCTTCTATTTTCTAAAGGTGCAGAGTAAGACTGCATATTTATTATTTCTTCTCTTGGTTTTGGGAAAAGATTATTTAAAGGATCAAAATCATTCATTACATTCTTTCTAAAGTTTCAATTCCTAAAAGCTCTAAGCTTAATTTTAGTGTTTTTGCAGTTAGGTCACATAAATTAAGCCTAGAAATTTTTATATTTTTTTCTTCTTTCAGGATTGGAAGTTGATCATAGAATCTATTAAAAGTCTGACATAGCTCGAACAGATAATTGCATAATCTATTTGGCATTAAGTCTTTTTCAATAGAAATTATGACTTCATCGAACTTAAGTAATTTTCTGATAAGTTTCCACTCAGATTTATGTTCATAATTTACGTACTGAAAATCTTTAGAGTCATAAACAAAATTATTTTTTCTTTTAATTCCTAAAATTCTTACAAGTGTATATAACAAATAAGGAGCAGTATTACCATTTAGGGAAAGCATTTTATCAAAACTAAATTGATAATTGGTAATCCTATTTTGACTTAAATCTGCATACTTAACAGCTCCTAATCCAATAATTCTTGAAGTATTTGCTATAAAATCTTCGTTCTCATAACGATCTTCATCTTCTAATCTTTTCAATAAATCTTCTTTTGCTCTTCTAACTGCTTCATTTAATAAATCTTTTAGGCGTATTGTTTCACCTTCTCTTGTCTTTAGTTTTTTGCCATCAATTCCTTGAACTAACCCAAAAGGGACATGGTCTACTTGACAATTTTCTGGTATCCATTTTGCTTTTTTTGCAACTTGAAAAACTCCAGCAAAATGATTTGCTTGCCCATGATCAGTTACATAAATAATTCTTGAAGCATCATCGCCATAAGGAGGTTTATTGAATCTGTATCTTATAGCAGCAAGATCTGTAGTGGCATAATTAAAACCCCCATCTTTTTTTTGAATAATTAGCGGTAAAGGTTTGCCTTCTTTATTAGTCATCCCATCTAAAAATACACATTTTGCTCCTTGATCTTCTACTAATATTTTTTCTAAATTCAAATCATCAATAACTGATTTTAAGAAGGGATTATAAAAAGATTCACCTCTTTCTTCTATTTTTATTTTTAAATTTTTATAGATTTCATCAAATTCTTTCCTTGATTGATCACATAATAATTTCCAAGCTTTAATCGATTTAATATCTCCACTTTGTAACTTAACTACTTCCTCTCTAGATCTTTTTTGGAATTCAGATTCGTTATCAAATCTTTTTTTTGATTCTTTATAAAATTCAACTAAATCACTTATTTTGATCTTTCCTATTTCTTCTAGATCATTTGAATATAAATCTTTGAGCTGAGTAATAAGCATGCCAAATTGTGTTCCCCAATCACCAACATGATTGAGTCTTAATACTTCATAACCTCTTAACTCGAAAATTCTAGATATTGAGTCACCTATTATTGTTGATCTTAAATGCCCTACATGCATTTCTTTAGCAATATTAGGGCTAGAAAAATCTACAATAACTTTATTGGACAAACCACTATCTAAATCTTTTCTAATTAGAGGTATGCCAGCCCTATTGCATTGAATATTTGACTTAATTTCATTTATTAGAACCTCATCTTTTAATTTTATATTTATAAATCCAGGTCCAGCTATTTCTAGACTCTTACATAATTTTGATATGCTTTTATTTTTATGTAAAAGGTTAATAAAATCATTAGAAATATCTCTTGGGTTCTTTTTATATATTTTAGATAAACTTAAACAAACATTACATTGATAATCACCAAATTCCTCTTTTGATGATTGTGTAATTAAATTTTTTCGAAGAATTTCGAATTCTCCTTTTTTATCATTTTTTTCAAGACTATCTAAAAGAGATTGTTCAAATTGTTTTGTTAATTCTTTAAAAATGATTAGCATTAATTATTCAATTATTTATCTATATAATTAATTAATATAACGCATACTCAAATCAATCCAATTACTTTTGGTGATTGAAGAACTTGTTGAAATCAAATCAATACCTTTTATTAGATATTTACTAATTTCTTCAGGGTTAATTCCAGAAACTTCTATTATCAAATTTTTATTTACTTCTTTTTTTAAGCTATTCATTGATAAATCTCTTAATTCTTGAACGTTTTTTTTGATTATTTCAGGTCTAAGTTCATCCAATAAGATACTATCTGCTCCTGCTAATACTGCTTCTTTTGCTTGTTCGATATTCTCAGCCTCAATTATGATATGAGTTGTAAAAGGCGAATTTAGTCGAATTTTTTTTACTGCATTATTAAGATTATCTGTCCATGCAATGTGATTTTCTTTTATCATAGCTGCATCGTATAATCCCATTCTATGATTGACTCCACCTCCGCATTTGAATGCATATTTTTCAAATATTCTTAAGCCAGGAGTCGTTTTCCTAGTATCTGCTAATTTTATATTTGTACCTTCTAACTTATTTACAAGATTCTTTGTGTATGTTGATATTCCAGATAAATGCATTGCTATATTTAAGCTTATTCTTTCACTAGCTAGTAAACTTTTTGTAGGCCCATATATTTCTAAGAGTTTTTGATCTTTAACAAATTGATCTCCATCAGAGATATTAAATTTTGGACTGATTTTTAAATCAATTTTTCTAAAAATTTCTTTTATAATTTCAACCCCGCAGAATATACCCTCTTCTTTTGCAATCCAATATGCGTTACCATTCTCCTCTGTAATAGAGGAACTTGTAAGATCTCCCCTACCTATATCTTCATCGATCCAATTATCAATGATTTTACTTGTTATTGGAGTATTTAAATCCACTAAACTAAGAAATAATTAATTAATAAAAATTAAACTGAAGTTAGAGAATCAACTATATATCACTATGTAATTTAACTCAAATTTATTTACCAATACAAAACTTAGAAAAAATATTATCTAGAAGTTCCTCTGTTAATTCTTGACCAGTTATTTTAGATAAGTTTTGAATGCCATCTCTCAGCTCAATTGATAACAAATCAAATGGCAATTGATTTTCAATTATTTCATCAGTATCATTTAAATTAGATAAGCAAGCAGACAAATTTGTTAGATGTCTTTCGTTTAAAAATATATTGATATTTTCTACTTGTTTTAATCCGCATTTTTTTATAATTGTGTCTATTAATAATCTTTCTCCATCATTATTCTTAATACTCATAAGAATTGTGTTTTTTAACTCATTTGAATTAATATTTTTGCAATCAATTAAATCTTTTTTATTGCCCAAAATAGTAATTAATTTTTCTTTGGGAATTTCTTGTATTATTTTTTTGTCTTCTTCATTAAATCCTTCTTCAAGACTATAAATATAAATTATAAAATCTGACTCTTTTATTTTCCCAAAACTTTTTTTAATTCCAATACTTTCAATTTGTTCATGAGTTTCTCTTATGCCTGCAGTATCAATTATTTTCATTGGAATATCATTAATAGTTAAATTAACTTCAATAACATCTCTAGTTGTTCCAGGAATATTAGTTACGATTGCTTTCTCTTTTTTTGCAAGCAAATTTAATAAAGAGCTTTTGCCAACATTTGTTTTACCTATAAGAGCAATGGATATTCCATTGTGAATATATGAATTTCTTTTTGCATTTTCTATTAGTAATTCAATTTTTTCTTTGACTTTTTTTATGTTTTTTAAATATTTGGTGTAATCAAAATCTGTGAAGTCTTCTTCAAAATCAACTCTCGCTTCTATTTCGCAAAGTTGATTTATAAGGTCATTTTTAATATCATCAATTTTTTTCTTTATTTCTCCTTGAACCCCGCTAAAGGCTAACTCTGCTGATCTAGTATTGCTTGCATTAATTAATTGATTAATAGACTCGGCTTGAGTAAGGTCTATTTTCCCATTAAGAAAAGCTCTTTGACTAAATTCTCCTGGGTTTGCAAGTCTAACTCTAGAATTACTAGATAATAATATCTTTAAAACTTTATTTACTATGATAATTCCGCCATGGCAATGAAGTTCAACTACATCCTCTCCTGTGAAGCTATTTGGGGATTTCATCACTAAAATTAAAACTTCATCTATAAATTTATTTTGTTTATTTTCCTGAATAAAACCACGAAAAACTCTATGTGATTCCCATGCAGATTTAGATTTAGTTTGAACAATCTTTTTGCAAGAATTTATTGCGTCTTTCCCTGATACTCTTATTATCGCAACTCCTCCCTTCCCAATACTTATAGCTGAAGCAATTGCGGCTATCGTATCTTCTGTAGTAACTATCGAATCCATCTCTCGCTTGTTATGGATAATTAAGTAGGATTATCAAGAATTTAATTTTGAAATTTTCTTTCTGAATGAGATTTAAAAGAGATATTACCTATAAGAAAATTCTATCATTATTTAGGAGTCAGAATGGAAGTCCTTTCTTTAATGCTAAAGGTTTAGCTATAGGGGTATTTAGTGGTTGCTTTCCATTTTTTGGTTTTCAGACTTTAATGGGAGTATTTTTTGCGAAAATAGCTAAGGGAAATATTGTTCTAGCTGCAATTGGTACCTGGATAAGCAACCCTTTTACTTATATTCCACTTTATTATTTTAACTATAAAGTTGGTTCGATTTTTTTAAATCATCCTTCTAATAAAATTCTTGAAAAAAGTTTAGTTATTGATGACTTATGGAAACAAGGTAGAATTTTTTCCTTAAAATTACTCTTAGGCTCATCTTGTGTAGGTATTTTATTAGCTTTGATTTGCGGCAGTATTGTTTTCTTTATCTACAAGATAAAAAGTAAAAGATAGATTGATCTGATTTTAAAATTAACTTTGTCCAACTCTGGCAATATCTAAAACATCTGCCATTGATTTAATTTGTTCAATTGTTTTATGAAGTTGATTATAACTTTCAAGACCTACACAAAGATTTATAATAGCTGGTTTACCATAAGCAGTTTTAACATTGGCATCACTAACGTTTATACCTTTATCAGATAACCGCATAAGAATATCTTTAAGAACTCCAACTCGATCAATGACTTCTATTCGTAGCTGAATTGGAAACTTATTATCGCCATTTTTATTATCTTGATTCCAACCGACAGGTAATCTTCTCTCTATTGGAATTGGTATTACATTTTCACAATCTTCCCTATGTATAGTTATCCCATGGTTGCCGAGCGAAACAGTTCCGATAATATCCTCTCCTGGGAGTGGGGAACAGCATTTACCTATTCTGTAATCAAGACCTTCAATCCCGGAAATTGGTGATTTAGCTGCTGTATTAGATTGATTAGTAGAAAAATTATTATTACTTTTAAGAGATTTTGCTATTTCAGAGTCAGAATCATTTTTTAAATCTTCTGTCTGTAATTTTATTTCTTCTCTTAGTCTGTTTAATACTTGATGCAAAGTTAAACCACCAAAACCAAGAGATGCAAGAAGGTCTTCAGTAGTTTTTAAATTGCATCGATTTGCAACTTTTTTCATGGCTTCACTAGAAAGTAATGCTTCAAAACCGTTTCTACCTACTTCTTTTTCAAGTAAATCTCTACCTCTTTTAATCGTTTCATCACGATGGCTTTTCTTATACCATTGGCGAATTCTATTTTTAGCAGTTGGCGTAACTACAAAGTTTAGCCAATCCAAGCTTGGAGTAGCATTATTACTTGTCAAAATTTCTATGAAGTCACCATTTTGAAGTGCTGTAGATAATGGAGAAAGCTTTTCATTAATTCTTATTCCATTACAGTGATTTCCAACTTCAGAATGGATTCTGTAGGCGAAATCTATCGCGGTAGATCCTTTCCTTAAACCAACAACATCTCCTTTTGGAGTGATTACAAATACTTCTTCATCAAATAAATCTTCTTTAATTGAAGCTAAATAATCATTATGATCCCTTTCATTTCCTTCTTGTTGCCATTCTACTAATTGTCTTAGCCAATTAAATCTCTCAGCATTACTTTTAGCAGGAGAACCACCCTCTTTATATTGCCAATGAGCGGCAATACCATATTCAGCAATTTGATGCATCGAAGTAGTTCTAATTTGAACTTCAATAGGTCGATGTCTTCCAATCACAGAAGTGTGTAAGGACTGATATCCATTGGGTTTTGGTAATCCTATATAGTCTTTAAATCTACCTGGAATTGGTTTGAAAGTATCATGAACAACTGCTAAAGCTCTATAACAACTATCTGAATTGTCCACGATAATTCTTAGGGCAGCAACATCATAAATCTCGTGAAAATGCTTTTGTTGTCTTTCCATTTTGCTCCAGATGCCATAAAGATGTTTTGGCCTTCCTGTTATTTCAAAATTTTTCAAACCCGCTGAAATCAAGTTTTCCTTCATAAGATTCAAAGTTACTTTTAATCTTTTTTCTCTATCACTTCTTTTAACGGCGATTTGATCTTTAAGATCTAGATATTCTTTAGGCTCTAGGAATTTAAAAGCTAAATCTTCTAATTCCCATTTAAATCTGTTTATTCCTAGTCGATTAGCTAATGGCGCATAAATCTCTCTTGTTTCTCTCGCTATTCTTAGTTTTTTCTCATCATTTAGCCATTCAATTGTTCTCATGTTATGAAGTCGATCTGCAAGTTTAACTAAGACAACTCTGATATCGCTGGCCATAGCCAAAAACATTTTCCTAAGATTTTCAGCTTGTGCTTCAGTCCTGTTGTTAAAGTGAATGCCGCCTAATTTTGTTACACCCTCTACAAGTATTTTTACTTCTAATCCAAAATTTGTTTCTATTTCAGATAAATCAATGCCAGTATCTTCAACTACATCATGTAAAAGACCTGCAGCAATAACAGATGAACTAGCACCTATTTCTTTAAGGAGATTTGCAACAGCAACCGGGTGGATAATGTATGGCTCGCCGCTCGCACGGAATTGTCCATCATGAGCTTTATAAGCAAGTTTAAAAGCCTTTACTATAAGGTTTTGATTCTCATCATTTTCTTTATTTGATTTTTCAAAATTATGAATATCTTTAAGAAGCCAATCGGGAATGTTTATTTGATAATTCAAAGATTCACTTTCATATTTTTTATTTTCAGGCAAAATAGTTTTGGAAACTTCAATTTCGTTTTTTTCTTTTGAATTTGCAGCTGCCTCGGACATTTTCTATTGCTTTAGATGTATTTTATTTATGTCTAGAAAAATTTGCTATAAATCATGGAAAAAAATAAAGAAAAAATTATTGTAGTTAAAAATCTTACTGTTAAATATGGTCTAAAACAGCAACCTATTATCAAAAATTTTAATTTGGAAATAGATAGTGGAGATCATTTGGCCATAATAGGACCTTCTGGATGTGGAAAGACCACTTTTGCAAAAACATTAGTAAATATATTGCCTGCAAAGGCCACTTTTAAAGGGTATCTATCGATTTCTAATGTAGATCCTAGGAAAATAAACAACAAAGATGAACAATTATTTAGAAGAAAGAATTTTGGATTTATTTATCAAGACTCTATAAAAAAACTTAATCCGCTAATGAGAGTTGGGGATCATTTATATGAATTATTTAAAACACATGATCAAACTAAATCATCTTTAGCTATTAAAAAATTAGTAAGAGAAGTTTTTCAAAAAGTCGGAATTGAAGAAAGTAGACTTGATTCTTTCCCACATCAATTTAGCGGCGGAATGAGACAGAGAGTTTCTATAGCAATGGCACTTGCTTTGAAACCTAAATTATTAATAGCTGATGAACCTACAACAAGCTTAGATACCAAAACAAGTTTTGAAATTATGCAAGAAATAATTCATCTATGTAATGAATTTGATACAACTTTAATTTTAATTAGTCATGATATTAATCTTGCAGCAAAGTGGTGTAAAAAAGTTGCAATAATTGAAAAGGGATCGATTGTTGAAAAAGGGAATATATTAGATATTTTTCAATCACCAAAATCAGATATCGGGAAAAAGTTAGTAAATGCTTCAAAAATAGTATTAGAACCAAATACTAAAAATAATGCTCGAGATCAGGTCGTTCTAGAGGTAAATAACCTAAGACATTGGTATAAATTAAATTCTTCAATTTTCATTAATAAATGGAATAAGGCTTTAAATGAAGTTAGTTTCAAGTTATATGAGAATGAGACTCTTGGAATAGTTGGTTCTTCAGGGAGTGGTAAAAGTACATTATGTAGGGCTTTAATTGGACTTCTTAAAGTAAGAGGTGGTGAAATCAAAATTTATGATAAAAATCATGCATCGAAAAAAAATAAATCTTTTAAAAAGAACAATAAAGTGCAAATTATTTTTCAAGATCCTTTTTCAAGTTTGAACCCGAAAATGACAATTAAAAGTATTTTGGAAGATATATTTTTTATTCAAAAAATTTCAGATAAAAGAAAAATCGAAAAAGAAATAAAATTAATGTTTAGAAATTTGAATCTTCCCTTAAATAATGATTTTTTTAACTCTTATCCTAGCCAATTATCTGGTGGTCAATTGCAAAGAATTTCATTAGCCAGAGCGCTATTGTTGAAACCAAAAATTTTGATTTGTGATGAGAGCGTTAATATGTTGGATGCTTCAGTAAAAATAGAGATTCTTGAATTACTTAGAGTCTTGCAACAAAAAATGAATTTAACGATTATCTTTATTACTCATGATTTGGGCATTGCTAAAAGATTTTGTGATAGGTTGCTAGTTATGAATCACGGAAAGATAGTTGATGGAGGAGAAAGTTCCACAATATTCACTAAAACTCAAAACACGTATACAAAATCGCTTCTAAATTCCTCTTTGAATCTTATTTAATTTTAAGAACACTTAGTAATTTTTGAAAATCTAATGGTAATTCTGATTCAAATATCATTTCTTTACCATTTATTGGATGTATAAGTCCAAGCTTAATGGCGTGTAAAGCTTGGCCATCTAATTTACATGGTAGTTTTTTACATCTTCCATATAATGGATCACCCACAATTGGATGATTAATGTGAGCGCAATGTACTCTTATTTGATGCGTTCGCCCCGTATCTAGTTTGAAACTCATTAATGAGTAATTGCCAAATCTTTCTTCTAATTTCCAATAGGTACAGGCATACCTTCCTGAAGTTTCTTCAACTACTTTATATTTCAATCTATTTAATTTATCTCTGCCAATGTTTCCCACTATTTGGCCTTCTTCAGAATTCGGTGCTCCATGAATTACTGCAATATATTCGCGTGATGCTATTTTTTCTTTAATTTGTTTCTGGAGATTTACTAATGCCTCTTGGCTTTTTGCAACAACCATGCATCCTGAGGTATCTTTATCTAATCTGTGAACAATCCCAGGTCTTAGTTTCCCATTAATTCCAGGTAGATCTTTACAGTGAAAAAGTAATCCATTCACTAAAGTTCCAGATTTGTGTCCAGGGGCTGGATGAACAATTAGTCCTGATTGTTTATTAATTACTATGATGTGCTCGTCTTCAAAAAGGATATTTAAATCCATTTTTTCAGGTTTCAAATAAATAAGAGGTTCTGGAGGAGGCATCCATATTTGAATATTGTCGCCATTTTTTAATGGGGTCTTTGCTTTCGCAGTCTTGTAGTTTACAAGTACTAAACCTGAATTTATAAAATGTTGAATTCTTGCTCTACTTTGTTCTGGCCTTTTACTTACCAACCATCTGTCTAGCCTCATAGGAAGAGGTAGCTCATAAATAATTTCTATAAGCTCACCTTCTCCAATGCCGAAAGAATTTTGATTATTTAATTCCATAGTGGGACTTCTAAAGCAATTTTACCCAGCATTTGATTTCTATAATCTTCCAATAACTTATGAGACATTCTCCTTTTATCGCCAGAGGTATGTTTTGAAGCTGCTTCGTCGATCCAAGCAGAAGGACTCTTAAAGCCTTTAGTAATATCAACTCCATATCTATTAGATATTTGTTTAACTGAGATATTCGCATTCTTATTTTTGTTGAGAGTGGATATAATTTTGATAAATCCAATTGCGACACTCTCTATTTCATAAGCAGCTTCTCCAATATCGTCACACAGTGCAAGATTAAGTGCTGATTTTTGATCTTCTAAATTTGGAGGTATAACACCAGGAGCATCTAGCAGATCTATACCACTTTCTAATTTTATCCATCTTAAATTACGAGTCACGCCTGCTTTCCTAGCGCTATCTACAACTCTTTTTTTTGCGATTCTATTAATTAATGCCGACTTTCCTACGTTTGGAAAACCAAGTGTAAGGGCTCTAATTGGCCTAATTCGCATTCCTCTAGAGAGTCTTCTATCGTCGATTGACGACCTAGAATCTTTGGCTGACTTACAAATTTCTTTAATCCCTATTCCTCTTTTAGCATCACACCAAAGAGGATATTGATCTTTAGAATTAAACCATTTATTCCAACTATTGATTGTATTCGGGGAGATCATATCTGATCTGTTAATGACAAGAATATGTTTTTTATTATTTATCCATTTATTTAAGTGTGGATGTCCTGTTGACAAAGGAATTCGTGCATCTCTCACTTCTATAACTAAATCTACTTTATTGATAACTTCAGATAATTTCTTTTCTGCTTTTGCGATATGGCCTGGGTACCATTGGATTTTGGGTATGTCCACTTCAATAAATCAAATAAAATTTTGTATTCCTTTTAGTTTTTATAAGTTTCAAAAGTATTTACTTCTAAATTTTAGTATAAATTTAATAACTAAAAATTTTTATAATCGTTAATTCTTAAAATTTATTAAGGCATAGGTAACAGTAACTACTTTTTAACCCAATAAGCCCAAATTAACGTTAGGGTCTTGGGATTATAAATATAACTTGTTTAATGTCAAAATTATCTCTTTCCAGTCTTGATAAGACACATTTAGAAGGAAAAAAAGTTCTTGTAAGAGTAGATTTTAATGTTCCATTAAATGAAGACGGTCAAATAACCGACGATACCCGTATTCGTGCAGCGATCCCAACTATTGAATATCTTATTAATCATTCTGCAAAAGTCATTTTAGCTGCTCATTTTGGTAGACCGAAGGGTCAGGTAAATGAAAAAATGAGATTAACTCCAGTGGCATCAAGATTAAGTGAATTGTTGGGGCAAAATGTTGCTCTTACTAACAGTTGTATTGGTGATGAAGCAGTTGCACAATCAAATAGCTTATCTGATGGAGATGTTCTTTTACTTGAGAATGTTCGTTTTTTTGGTGAAGAGGAAAAGAACGACCTGGAGTTTGCTGAAAAATTAGCATCACATGCAGATATGTATGTAAATGATGCTTTCGGTGCTGCTCATAGAGCGCATGCTTCAACTCAGGGTGTTACAAATTATTTAAGTCCCTCAGTAGCTGGATTCCTTTTAGAAAAAGAATTGAAATACCTACAAGGAGCAGTAGATTCCCCAAATCGTCCATTGGCAGCAATAGTTGGAGGGTCAAAGGTTAGTAGCAAAATAGGAGTGCTTGATTCTTTACTAGATAAGTGTGACAAAATCATGATTGGTGGAGGTATGATTTTCACTTTTTATAAAGCTAGAGGTTTAGATGTCGGAAAGAGCCTTGTAGAAGAAGACAAACTCGAGCTTGCTAAAGATTTAGAAGCAAAAGCAAAAGCAAAAGGAGTAGAGTTATTATTACCCACTGATGTTGTTTTGGCTGATGAATTTTCTCCTGACGCCAATAGTAAAATATCTCAAATTGATGCAATTAGTGGGAATTGGATGGGTCTAGATATTGGTCCAGATTCCATTAAAGTTTTTCAGAATGCTCTTGCAGAATGTAAGACAATTATTTGGAATGGTCCAATGGGAGTTTTTGAATTTGATAAATTTGCAGATGGTACAAATGCAATAGCTACGACTCTTGCGGACTTAAGTGCTTTTTCTGAAGTTTGTACAATAATTGGTGGTGGAGATTCAGTTGCAGCAGTTGAAAAAGCAGGATTAGCTGAGAAAATGTCTCATATATCTACCGGAGGTGGGGCTAGTTTGGAACTTTTAGAAGGTAAAACTTTACCAGGTGTGGCTGCGTTAAACGACGCTTAGGCTATATCTCATCAACAATATCAATGCTCTTTGTGAAAGTAATCATTCCCTCAGGATGAGCTATGATTCCTGACCAAATTTGCATCCCTGGTTTTGAAGGGGCTCTTGTAATTTTAAAAATCCCTCCAGACGCCAATGGTTCCAATAATATTTCTTGTTCAAACAATGAATTAACTTGATGAGGTTTTATAGCTCCAGCAATAATAACTTCTTCAAGAGGCTTATTTAGAATTATATCGATATCGTATTTTGAACCAGTAAGAACTCTATCAGGAATTTTAAAACTAATATCTATTTTTTTATTATCGTTTCTTATTGTGGTGAATAAATTTTTGATAATCCCTTCACTTATTTTTCCATTTACGATTGAAAATAAATAATCAAATTTAGATTCGAGTATATATATTTCTCCGTTAACTATTTTTTTCCCAGAAACTTTTATTCGCAAAATATCTTCATCTGGAATATTAGATTTTAATCTTTTGATCTTCCATTTGCTGTTAGGGAAATCATTAATAATCTTTGAAAATTGTTTTGGAATATTTTGGTTTTCATCATTTCTAAAATTTTTTTTAATAAAATCTAAGTCTCGCTTATTTAATGAGGTTTCTAAATTTCTTATAAAATCAACTTTTAAAGTTTGCGTTATTGCTGAATAGGGCAGAATGAGATAAATAAATAAGTAGAGGGGGAATCCTATATTTCTGAATAAGTTTAAATTCAACATATTTATTATTTATTATTTTCATTCTACTAATTTAAGTTTTTATGTCTAAAAAAAATAATTTATTAGTTGCAGCTAGTGGAACAGGAGGCCATATTTTTCCAGCTTTAGCAGTTTCTAAAGAGGTGGAAGATGAGTGGAATATTCATTGGTTGGGTATTCAGCAAAGACTTGATGCGAATTTGATTCCCCAAAAATATAATTTGAAGACTTTGAATTTAAAGACACCAAGAAAAAATATTTTTTTGTTTTATCAATATATAAAAATTTTAATGTCAACTTACCAAATAATTAGGATCTTAAAAGAAAAAAAAATTAACTTGGTTTTTACGACTGGAGGTTATATATCTGCCCCTACTATTGTTGCTTCAAAACTTCTAAAGATACCTATCATTATTCATGAATCAAATGTAGTTCCAGGAATGGTCACGAAATATTTTGGTTTTTTATGTAACTATGTTCTTTTAGGATTTAAAGAAACAAATTCTTATTTAAAAAATTGTAAAACTATTTTCACTGGAACACCTTTAAGAGAGCAATTCTATAAATTTAATTTTTTGCCAGAATGGGTTCCAAAAGGAAATGGACCTCTTTTGATTGTTATGGGAGGTAGTCAAGGAGCAAAAGCTATAAATCAAATTATTTATGAATCTCTAGAGTTTTTAATAAAAAAACAATTTCGGATAGTTCATATTGTTGGCGAATCTCATCTAAAACCTTTTCATGTAAAAAACTCCAAAAATTATATTCAAAAGAAATTTACTAATGAAATAGCATCTTTAATTCAAAACTGTGATCTTGTAATATCTAGATCTGGTGCAGGAACAATAAATGAATTAATGGAGGCTGAAAAACCTTCAATTTTAATTCCATATCCATATTCTAAAAATAATCATCAGGAGAAAAATGCCATGATTCTTGCTGCAAGTGGAGGCTCAGTTTTAATCAATCAGAAAAATATGTCTAAAGAAGTTTTTGAAGAAACTCTAGAAAGAATTTTTAAAATAAAATCAAAAAAGGGAAAAAAACATTATGAAATATTAGATCTCATGAAGAAGAATATGGAAAATAATAATAAAATTAAATCTAAAAATGAGATTAAAAAGTATATTGATTATTTTTTAAAGGAATTCTGAATTTCTTCACATAAAAGAGTGTTATTTTTTCTATTCTGTAGACTTATTCTTGCCCACTTTTCGTCAAGAAATCTAAATGAAGTGCATTCTCTAAGCAATATTCCCTTATTTTCTAAGTATTTTATATTTGGCGACAAGGATGTTTCACTTTCTATTAAAAAAAAGTTGGTTGAAGAGTTATGAATTTTAAGGTTTTCTATTTTTAATAATTTTTCAAATACTCTCTTTTTTTCAATATTTATCCAGCCGTGAATCTGTTTTGTCCACTGTTCATAGAATTTCTTATTACTTAGTAGATCAATCCCGGCTTTAATAGAAAATGAATTTAAAGGCCAAGGATCTCTATTTATTTCCCATTGTTTAAGTTTTTTCGATGAGCCAATAACGTAACCTAATCTAAGTCCAGGAATATTGAAGATTTTGGTCAAGCTTCTCAAGACTAATAAATTATCAAATCTTTTGGTTAATGGTATTAAAGATTCTTTGTCTCCATTTGGTGTTATGGATAAAAAAGCTTCATCGCAGATAACTAATTTATATTTTTTTACAACTTCCTCCAATGAATTCTTTTCCCATAATTGGCCGGTAGGGTTATGTGGATTTGTTATCCAAAGAACATCACCTTTTGGATGAAGCGGAAATGATTGAGGAAAAATATCACTCCAGTTTTTTGGTAATTCGCAATGTATAAAATTGCTATTCCAACAATTTAAAGATCTTTCATAATCAACAAATGATGGAGAAGGAATACAACTTATTCCGAATTTGGATGCTTCATAACCTGCCCAGGTTATTAATTCAGAAGCTCCATTCCCAGGCAATATATTATCTGGATTTATCCCATGAAATTTGCCGATTATTTCTTTCAGATCACTCAAGTTTCTTTCTGGGTAATATCTAAAGCCAAGATTCTTAATTTCCGCATTTATTGAATCTATGAGTATTTGAGGTGGATCAAAGGGTACTAATGATGCACTTGCATCAATGATTTCGGAGGGTAATAAATTTAATTTTTTCGCAATTGCATATACATTTCCACCGTGCTTCAAGTTTGATCCTTGCATGGCTAACGTTGAGTAATCATGAGGTTCATTATTCATTCTCTAATTTTATTCAACCCATTTTAAATCTGATCCAATTGCATCTTTTATACTAGATAATTGATGGTTATTGAGTTGCTTTATAATTCCCTCAAGTATATCTGGTACTAATTGTGGACCCTTATATATCCATCCTGTATAAAGTTGAATTAATGATGCTCCAGAACAAATTCTTTCCCAAGCTGACTCAGGACTATCTATTCCACCAACCCCAATTAAAATAATCTTTTTATCAATATTATGTATATGTTTTATTATTTGATTTGCTTTTTTTTGGAGCGGCCTTCCACTTAATCCTCCATTCTCTTGAGAGAGTAATAATCCAGTTTGCCTGATCTTTCTATTTTCAAGACCTAATCTATCAATGCTGGTGTTTGTAGCAATTATTCCATCGATGTTTTCCTCGATTATTAATTGGCAAATATCTTCAATATCTTTAAGGCCTAAATCTGGTGCAATTTTTACAAATAATGGTGGACAATTCGGTAAGTTTTTAATTTCTCTAAGAAGTTCTTTTAGAAGAATTGGATCTTGTAATTTTCTTAGTCCTTCAGTATTTGGAGAACTAACGTTTATTGCTGCGTAATCACAATATGGAATTAATAATTTTAGAGAAGTTAAATAATCATCTTTTGCTTGAGATAAACCTGTAATTTTTGACTTCCCGAAATTTATCCCTAAACAAATATTCTCCCTGTTTTTTTTAAACTCAATACCTTGTTCGACAAAGTTTTTAACTAGATTTTCAGCACCATTATTATTGAAACCCATTCTATTTAATGCTGCTTCTTCTTCTGCCAATCTAAATAACCTTGGTTTGGGATTTCCATTCTGAGCAAATTTAGTTACTGTACCAAGCTCAGCAAATCCAAAACCAAAATCTTTCCATATATTTGCGGCATTTCCATTTTTGTCAAAACCCGCAGCTAAACCAATTGGATTACAAAAATTTATTCCACATATGTTCTGAGTTAACCTTTTATCAACTACAGAAAATTCTTCATTTAGATTTTTTAAGATAGAAGATACTATAGGCCAATTATATTTTCTTGAACTGAATGAAAGGAGACTAAGAGATAAATTTGTTAAGTATTCTGCATCAATTCCAGAGTCTTTTTTTAATACAGGGGTAATCAAGTTTTTATAAAGATTTTTAAATCCCCCCTTCTTATCATTCATAAAAAATTAGGCTTCTTTTTTTTCTATTATCCAATATTTTTTATCTTTAGGAATCAATCTCCAATTACGCCATTCAAAAAGTGAATATTTTTTTATCTTTAAATGGTTTTCTTCACCTAATAAGGTTTCTAGTTCAGGTGAACTTAAAAGGTACTTTTTTTCTGCAAATTTTTTAATTAATTCATTGCGGGAAAATAATTCCTGAATTTCTGCAGGTGCATTTTTTTCAAAAAAATCAACAGAAGATTCTGCTTTTTTTAAGTTACTGTCTATAGATATACCTTTGCTGTAATTAGTCGCAATTTTATCAACCCTATCATTTTGTTTATCCCCGCTATGACCTTTAACATATTCCATTATTAGGCCATTAATTCTTAATTGATCAATTTTTTGCCATAGATCAAGATTTTGAACTGGTTTTCCTGAACTTGTTTTCCATCCATTTCTTTTCCAATTAATAATCCATTTTGTATAACCCTCTATGACATATTTACTATCAGTTCTTAGTTTAAAGTTCTCTTTTAATTTGTAGGTTTTTAATTTCTCAAGAGTTTTTATAGCCGCAGTGAGTTCCATTCGATTATTAGTAGTATTTTGTTCGGAACCACCTATTTCTAATTCGCTGTTATCGTCAAAAATTATTAAACCGCCCCAACCACCTGGCCCTGGATTACCACTGCAGGCTCCATCTGTTGCGGCTTCAATCGCAATACTATCACTATTCATAATTTTTGAAGCCGATATTAAGGTTATCGGCTTGAAAAAATTTACTCTTACTTAAGTGTAACTTTACCGCCAGCTTCTTCAATCTCTTTCTTTAAAGATTCAGCATCTGCTTTAGCAATTCCTTCTTTTACTGTTTTTGGTGCAGATTCAACAAGTGCTTTTGCATCGCCAAGACCAAGACCAGTTGCATTTCTTACAACCTTAAGGACTTTGATTTTTGCAGCTGCATCAAAGCTTTCGAGAACTACATCAAATTCAGTTTTTTCTTCAGCAGCGCCACCATCTGCGTCACCGCCAGCTGCTCCTGGAGCTGCCATTACTACACCTGCAGAAGCTGCAGCAGATACACCAAAAGCCTCTTCAATTTGCTTTACAAGCTCAGATGCTTCTAAAAGTGATAGAGATTTTAATGATTCAAGAATTTCTTCAGTTTTTGCGGACATTTTCTTAAAAATTAATAAGGGTTTGAATTTAAGATTCTGATTTTTCAGAATGTTGTTTAAGTGATCTAGCAAGTCCAGAAGGCACTTCATTGATAGAGATTGCAATTTTTGTTGCTACGCCATTTATAGCCCCAGCAATTTTTGCCATCAATACTTCTTTAGATGGAAGACTTGCAATTTCTTTTATTTCAGAATCGCTAAGAAGTCTGCCTTCAAATAAAGCTCCTTTGGTTTCGGATTTTTTGGTGTCTTTTTGAAAAGATTGGATCGCTTTTACAGCACCACCAACATCTTCTTTAATTAAGACAAAAGCATTTGTTCCGGTCAGTAAAGATTCAAGATCGTTCCAATTACTATCTCCATCAATAGCTTTACGCATTAATGAATTTTTTGTAACTTTGCAGATGCCGTTAGTTGTTTGCAATCTTAATCGCAAATCTGACATCTCTTTGATAGTTAAACCTTTATAGTCAAGAACCACAGCCATTTCCGAGTCGTTTAATAGAGATTTAATCTCAGTAACGATTTGTTGCTTATTCTCTAGTGTTCGGCCCATTGTTGTTTTTTGGATCGTAATTTAGGGAGAGCAGGAAATGCGGCAAAGTCCTTTTAAAAAGAGGCCGCTTTTATTAGATCCAAAAAAGAAATAATTAAGACGAGTCCTCGGTAGGAATTAAAAATTTAGAATAACTAAATAAACCTACTTTCTTTGGCCGTATTATTGCATTTAAAATTATACTACAAAGAGTTAACCTTCAGGTTGGTAATCTTGTACAGCATTTATGTCTACTTGAACTGAAGGTCCCATTGTTGAAGTTACATAAAAAGTTTTCCAATACTTTCCCTTAGCTCCACTTGGTTTATTTTTATCAATTGATTCTTGCAAGGTTTTTAAGTTATCAAATAGAGCCTCTTTTGTGAAACTTGCTTTTCCAAAGCGGACATGAACGATTCCAGCCTTATCTGCTCTAAATTCGAGCTTACCGGCTTTGAATTCTTTTATTGCATTAGCAATGTCATTAGTTACTGTCCCAGCTTTAGGATTAGGCATTAAACCTCTAGGTCCTAAAACTCTTCCTAATTTTGCAACCTTTGGCATCATATCTGGAGTTGCAATAAGTAAATCAAACTCCATATTTCCTTTGTTGATGCTTTCTACAAGATCTTCTTCGCCAAATAAATCTGCACCAGCAGCCTTAGCTTTCGATACATTCTCACCGCTTGTAATTACTGCAATTTTGATGCTTTGGCCAGTACCATGTGGCAATGCAACAGTGGTCCTTAATTGTTGATCAGTATATTTTGGATCAATACCTAGACGTATATGTGCTTCAATAGTTTCATCAAATTTTGCATTAGCATTCTCTTTGATAATACTAAGAGCTTCAAGTGGTGCGTAAATGCGATCTTCTATCTTTGTTGATAGAGCCGCCATTCTTTTAGATAGTTTTTTCATAATAAAATTGGGTGCAAACGGTTATTAACTAACCTCCCCTAAATAGTGAGAAATTGTGTATTGAACTCAATCAGTGATAGAGACGCCCATATTACGAGCAGTACCTTCAATTACTTTCATTGCTGATTCAACACTAGAACAGTTTAGATCAGGAAGCTTAGTTTTGGCTATTTCTTCTAATTGAGCTTTACTTATATTCCCAACAGAGCCTTTTGCGGATTCACCTGAACCTTTCTCTATACCAGCTGCTTTTGTTATTAAGACGGAAGCAGGAGGTGTTTTTGTGATAAAAGTAAAGCTTCTATCTTCAAAAACAGAAATCTCTACTGGAATTACAAAACCTGCTTTATCTTGTGTTCTTGCGTTGTATTCTTTGCAAAATGCCATGATATTGACACCATGTTGTCCTAAAGCTGGCCCTACAGGAGGAGCAGGATTTGCTTTGCCTGCTTGTAGAGCAAGCTTGATAACTGCAACAATTTTTTTTGCCATTAGATTAGATAATTTAAGCTGGAGTAGAAAATCATAATTTTACTCGATAAACAAGAACAATTAGAAATTAATTTTGTTTATTGATTTGGGAGAATTCTAATTCTACAGGAGTCTCGCGCCCAAATATTGAAAGTAATGCTTTTAATTTATTTCTTTCTCCGGAAACTTCTATAACTTCTCCTTGGAAATCCTTGAATGGACCGCTAGTTACAATGATTCTATCTTTTTCTTCAATATCTAACTTGATTACAGCTTTTTTCTCTGATGCGCGTTTAAAGATTCTATTAACTTCTTGTCTTGATAATGGTCGAGGTTTGATATGACCTCGCGATCTTCCGCTGCCTCTACCGTCTTCAGCACCGACAAAGTTAATTACATTTGGAGTACTTTTAACAGCCATCATTGTATCTTCATCCAAAATCATTCTTACGAGGACATAACCTGGGAAAACTTTTTCTTCAGTAGTTTGTCTGCTTCCATCTTTTTTTAATTTAATTCCTGGAGTTTGGGGAATTTCAATTTCAATGATTCTATTATTAACACCTAAAGTTACTGATCTCTGCTCAAGAGTCGCTTTTACTTTTTTTTCACAGCTTGATGCTACTTGAACTGCATACCATCTTGCGATGCTTGTATTTGCTTTTGAAGAAGCAAGGTTTGTAGTTAATTCATTACTCATTTTTCTGGAAGCTTAATTAAGATCTTTATAAATGGATATTCGGGAGATAATTCAACCAAAAATTTGCGAGGCTGCCCACCCATAGAATCTGCTAACAGAAGCAATTGCTGCAGCAGAAAAAGATACCATAATTATAACTGCTACTGATTCGCTA
>CVSY01000075.1:0-226 GCA_001180285.1 Prochlorococcus marinus
ATATGGTGTTAAGTTTGAAATCTATGAAAAAGTTCATGCCAAAGGCAACACCACAGAACCATACACAACCCTAAACAAAGTTGAACCTGAAGGAGATGTTGAATGGAATTTCGAAAAGTTTCTGATTGGGAAAGATAGTAAAGTAATTGCAAGATTCAAGCCAGGTGTTAAACCGTTTGACGAAAACTTAATAGCAGCTATAGAAGTAGCTTTAGATTCATAAAAA
>CVSY01000076.1:0-15261 GCA_001180285.1 Prochlorococcus marinus
GACCTTTTAATAAATCTTTTTGCAACAGATACGCCCTTACATGATGGAGCAGTTCTTGTGAAAGGGAATAAAATAATTTCTGCTGGCGTAATACTTCCTCTCTCAAGACAAGGGATAAGTAGATATGGCACAAGGCATTTAGCAGCATTAGGAATTACAGAAAGATTTGATAGATGTATTTGTATTGTTGTTTCTGAAGAAACAGGTACGTTATCATTAGCGAGCCAAGGCAAACTCGAAAGGCCAATAACCAGCAGCAGGTTGCAAGAACTTCTTGCAAACTTGATTGGTAATCAAAACTCTATGGGAGCAAATAAAGCATCTTTAAGTAAAAATGTCTTATCCCAAAAGACAGACTCAGGTGATAATATCATCAGTGATATCAATAAAAAAGAGTCAGAAAAATCAGAAATTTTTATTAACAAAAAGGATTAACTAATGAGTTTAGAAAAAGTAATAAACGATAAAATTAGTGACTTATTAATGAAGATAGATAAGCAAAAATTGCCCAAACATGTAGCAATAATTATGGATGGCAATGGGAGATGGGCGACTAGAAAAGGTTTCCCACGATCATTTGGGCATAAACAAGGCGTAAATGTATTAAAAAAAATTCTGAAAGCTGCAAAAAATTTAGGTTGTAAAGTAATTACTGTTTATGCTTTTTCAACTGAGAATTGGACAAGACCAACAAAAGAAGTTGATTTTCTTATAAATCTCTTTAGCGAGGTTTTAAAAAAAGAAATTAAAGAGATACATGAAGAGTCAACAAAAATAAAATTTATTGGAGATTTAACTCCTTTCCCAAACAATTTAAAAGAAATAATCTCTAGTTCAGAATCACTTACTAAAAACAATAATAAATTTTTATTTAATGTTTGTGTTAATTACGGAGGTAGACAAGAAATAGTAAAAGTTGCAAAAGAACTAGCATTAAAATCTTCTGCTGGGGAAATAAAACCAAGTGAAATTAATGAAGAATTATTTAATTCAGAGCTATTAACTGGAGGGATTAAGGATCCAGAATTACTAATAAGAACTAGTGGCGAAAAAAGAATAAGTAATTTTTTATTATGGCAATTAGCGTATTCAGAAATTTATATATCTGACGTACTTTGGCCAGAGTTCAATGAGCATGAATTTCTTAAAGCAATAATTGATTACCAATCAAGAAATAGACGTTTCGGCGGTATAGAATCATTACCAAATGAATCTTTTGAAGATTCTCAAAATTTTTCCTAATAAAAATGGCTAATTCTAATAATCAGTTATTGAAAGAAATTAGGTTCGATTGGAATAAAGAGGAGATACTGGAAATACTTAATATGCCTCTTATTGATTTAATGTGGGAATCACAAACCATTCACAGGAAATTTAACAAATACGACATTCAATTAGCATCATTATTCAGCGTAAAAACTGGTGGATGTGAGGAAAATTGTTCGTACTGCAGCCAATCAATTTATAGTGCTAGCGAAATCAAAAGTCATCCACAATTTCAAGTTGAAGAGGTTTTAGAAAGAGCTCAAAAAGCAAAAAATGAGGGTGCAGATAGGTTTTGTATGGGTTGGGCGTGGAGAGAAATTAGAGACGGGAAATCTTTTAATGCAATGTTAGAGATGGTTAGTGGTGTAAGAGCTTTAGGAATGGAAGCATGTGTTACTGCTGGTATGCTGACAGAAGAACAAGCTTCTAGACTGGCTGATGCAGGTTTAACCGCGTATAACCATAATCTTGATACTAGTCCTGAGCATTATAAAAATATTATTACGACAAGAACTTATCAAGACAGACTAGATACTATCAAAAGAGTAAGGGATGCAGGAATAAATGTTTGTTGTGGAGGGATAATAGGTTTGGGTGAAACTAATGGCGATAGAGCATCTCTTTTGAAAGTGCTTTCAAACATGAATCCTCACCCTGAAAGTGTTCCTATTAATTCATTAGTAGCTATTGAAGGTACTGGTTTAGAAGATAATCAACAAATTGATTCTATTGAGATGATAAGGATGATAGCTACAGCAAGAATTCTTATGCCTAAAAGTAAAATAAGGTTAAGTGCAGGTCGAGAAAAGCTTACAAAAGAAGCCCAAATTTTATGTTTTCAATGTGGGGCAAATTCAATTTTTTATGGAGATGAGTTACTCACAACTTCAAATCCATCTTTTCAATCAGACAGAAAACTTCTTAAAGAGGTGGGAGTGTCATTTAACAAAGATTTTGAAACTCGTGAAAAAACATTATCTTCTTTATGAAAGACAAAAATTATAAAATAGTTTCTCTTTACTCTTTCTTCCCATTTCAAGAAAACTTAATTATTGATCTAAAAAATAAATTATTAGAAATCGAAAATGAAAACGATCTTTCAGGTTTATTAATCTTTGCAAGTGAGGGTATAAATGGAACTATTTGTGCTGAGAAAAATGTAATTGATATTGTTATTAATTTACTTAATACATATACAGATAATAGGAATTTCAATATTAAGGTAAACTTTTCAAAAGAGAAAGTCTTCAAAAAATTAAAAATAAAAATCAAGAAGGAAATAGTTACTATGGGTGTCTCAGAAATAAACCCTTCAGAAAATAAAGGGATCTATATCGACTCAACTGATTGGAATAAGTTAATTAAAAATCAAAATACAATAGTAATTGATACTAGAAATCATTATGAGGTTTCTTTAGGTACATTTCAGAACTCTATAAATCCAAATACAAGAAACTTTAGCGAATTCCCCAAATGGGTAGATGATCATTTAGATACCCATTTAGAAAATAAAGAATCTAAAAATATAGCAATGTTTTGTACCGGAGGAATAAGATGTGAAAAAGCTACTAGTTTGCTGAAAAAGAAAGGTTATAAAAATATTTATCACCTCCAAGGGGGCATTCTTCAATACCTTGATGATATTCCAAAAGAAAAAAACTTATTTAAAGGTGAATGTTATGTTTTTGATAAAAGAGTTGCTTTAGATCAAGATTTAAAAAAAGGCTCCTACTCGATTTGTCATGCATGTGGAATGCCAGTTTCAATTCAAGATCAAGAAAGAAAAGAATATAGAAAGGGTATCCAATGTCATTTCTGCATAGACCAATTCAGTGACGATGATAGGAAAAGGTTTGAAGAAAGACAAAAACAAATTGATAGATTAAAAATGGAAAATCATAAAATCCATAAGGACAAATTTAAAAATCATGAAAGTTGAAGATTTAGAAAAATTAGCAGGTACAATTGGATTAATAATTAAAATTCAAGTTAGAGAAACTCTCGGATTATGTTTCTTTAGAATCGTTATAGCAGAACAGAAAGATAACTTAATTAAGATTTGGGCCGAAATGAAAGGTTGGACTTATTTAAATAAACAAGGTATTCAGCTTGATACATTACGAATCCTTAGTAAAGCACCTGCTTTTGTTTCAGAATTAATATGGGCAACAACTTTGGCTTGGGCAATTGAAAAAAAATCAAGCAACAAAGCAAGACTTTTAGCTATTTTTGATAGTGAAGGATATAGTAAAAAACTTGTAAGATATTTCAAGTTAATAGGGTTTAAAATTGTAAAAGAAGTTGGTTCTAGCCCAGTAGATCTTTTATTAAGATTGGTTTGGGGGGGTGCAGGTACACTCATGAATGGGGAATGTATTTCCATATTAAAAAAACTTGAAAAGAAACTCGCTTTAATTGAAGAAAGTTAACCTGCATGATAACTACTTCTAACTAAGGGGCCAGAAGATACTTTCTTGAATCCTAAATCCTTAGAGAAGCGATATAAATATTCAAAATCCGATGGATCCCAATATTTCTTAACTGCCAAATGATTGAAAGATGGCCTTAAATATTGACCAATTGTAATTTGATCACAATCTATTTTTTTGAGATCATAAATTGTATTTTTTATTTCATCCAATGTTTCTCCAAGACCTAACATAATTCCTGATTTAGTTTGAATATGAGGAGCAATATATTTTGACTTTTTTAATAAACTAAGGGATTTTTTGTAATTTGCACCTCTCCTAACTTCTTTTTGCAGTCTTTCAACAGTTTCAAGATTATGATTAAAGCATATCGGATCTTTTTCTAAAATCATCTTCAATCTCTCAGTCTGAAGCTTATTAGTTTCATCAAAATTTTTGCCCCCACCCCATAAATCAGGGGTCAAAACCTCTATTTTAATTGTTGAATCAATTTTTCTAATCTCATCAATTGTAGATATAAATAAATTTGCACCATGATCAGGAAGATCGTCTCTAGCTACAGATGTCAAAACAACATATTTCAAATTTAGTACTTTCACTGCTTCAGCAACTTGAGTACATTCATCAGCATTGATAGAACTAGGTCTACCTTTATTTACCTGGCAAAAAGCACAAGAACGAGAACATATCGATCCACCTAGTAAGAAAGTGGCCGTTCCTGAGGCATAACATTCTGCTCTATTTGGACATCTTGCTTCTTCACAAATAGTATGAATATTTGATTTTTTGATGAGTGTTTGTATTTTTTCGAACTCTGAAGCTTTACTAATAGGAAATTTAATCCATGAGGGGAGTCTTAAGATTTTTTCTTTCTTGATTAGATTATTGTCTCTCATTATCTAATTTAGTTTTGTTCTTCCTTCTAAGGCCCTTGCAAGTGTAACTTCATCCACATATTCAAGTTCACTGCCCATTGGGAGCCCATATGCAATCCTCGTAACTTTAGTAAAAGGTGCTAATAATTTTCCAATATAAAGACTTGTTGTATCTCCCTCAACACTGGGCGTCAATGCCAATATGATCTCATCTATTTCAGACTTACTAACTCTTTCTACCAAGCTTCTTATTTCTAGGAGTTCGGGACCAACAGAATCCATTGGGGATATTAAACCACCAATAACATGGTAGACACCTTTAAATTCTCTGGCGCGCTCCAAAGCAAGCAAATCTTTAGTTTCTGCTACTACACAAATTAGTTTTTGATTTCTTTCAGTATTTCTACAAATTTCACATTCATTTTCTGAAGTCAAATTGAAACATTTTTTGCAACGACCAACATTACTATGTGCTTCTAACAGAGCCTTTGAAAAATCTCTTATTGTACTTTCAGGTTGTTTTAAAATAAACAGGGCTAATCGTTGCGCTGTTCTTGGACCAATCCCTGGGAATTTCTCAAAATGACCGATTAATTTTGAAAGTGGTTTGGTATAAGTAATCAAAATTAAACTATTTCTAGAGATAATTTAGACGCAAAATTCCGAATTGCCATAATTGTTTGCTTTTAATGTCTTATTATGTTTTTAGTTAGTAATTTAAAACAAAATGAAAAATATTAAATTTAACCCTTTCAAATATCTATTTTTGATTTTTTTGTGCTTTACACTGAGTGCCTGTAGTGGCGGACTAAATGCGGGATTAGAAGCTTATCAAAGTCCTGATGGTAGATATGCCTTTTTGTATCCAACAGGTTGGACTAGAGTAAAAGTCGATGGAGGACCTGAAATTATTTATCATGATTTAATAAATAGTAATGAGACCTTAAGTTTAGTTATTTCTGATGTAAATAAAGATGTTCAATTAGAGCAATTAGGAAGCCCAAGTGAAGTAGGTCAAACATTAATTGATAAAGTCATTGCTCCCGAAGGTTCAGGTAGAGAGGTAAAACTTATAAATGCCAATAAGAGGGAGGCATCCAATCATATTTTTTATGATTTAGAGTATGAATTAAATTTAAATGAACAGGCAAGACATGAATTAGCTACTGTCGTAATTGATAGAGGAACACTTTACACTTTCGCTGTAGGAACAAATGAAGAAAGGTGGAATAAAATTGACGGCATGTTTAGTAACGTAATTGAATCATTCAACTTCTTAATATAGTTTAGAAATTCATACTATATTCCTACTTGAACATTCCACAAATCAGCATATATTTTGTTCTGATCTAATAGTTTTTCATGTTTTCCGCTTTCAACTATTTTACCTTTATCAATAACTACAATATTATCCGCATTTTTTATAGTGCTTAATCTATGAGCTATTACTATAGTTGTTCTTTCTTTTGTGATTTTAGATAACGATTTTTGAATTAAAGCCTCTGTTTCATTATCAACTGAAGCTGTAGCTTCATCTAATATTAATATTGGAGCATCCTTTAAAACAGCTCTCGCCAAGGCAATTCTTTGACGTTGGCCGCCTGAGAGCCTTTGGCCCCTCTCCCCCACTATAGTTTTATAACCATCTGGTAATTGTTCAATAAATTTATGAGCTTCCGCAATCTTTGAAGCTTTAATAATATCTTTAAGACTTGGGTTGATTGAGCCATAAGCAATATTTTCTTGTACACTACCATGAAATAAATAAGTTTCTTGACTTACTAAAGAGATACACTTTCTTAAATCCCTCAAATTTATTTCTTTGATAGAAACCCCATCTAAGCTTATTGACCCATTATTACTATCATAAATTCTAAGTAGTAGTTTTATTATTGTACTTTTCCCAGAACCTGTTAAACCAACAATTCCTAATGTTGAATTTTTTTCAATTTTGAAATTTATATTTTTTAAAGTTAAATCTCGTCCAGGATAATTAAAATTTACATTATTAAAAATAATTTCTCCTTCCATATCTTTAGGTTCAATTTTTATTTTTCCATCTTTTATTTTTATAGGCGTATCTATGAGATCAATTACTCTATCTATTGAAGCCATAGATCTCTGAAAATCATCTAAAACATGCCCCAAAGTAGTTAAAGGCCATAATAGTCTTTGTGTAATAAACACTAAAAAACTATAAGTACCTACATCAAGTGTCTTATTCCAAGTTTGGAAACCTCCAATTAATAAAATTGCTATAAAAGCAAATAAAATTGCAAATCTTATAAGCGGGATAAAAGCAGAAGATAATTTAATTGCGGCCTTATTACTTCTTTGATAATCAAGACTTTCTTTATTTAATCTATTTAATTCCCATTTTTCTTTAGTAAAACTTTTTATGGTTAAAATTCCACTTAAATTATTATTAAGCCTTGATGCCAACAGTCCAGCTTTATTTCTAACATCTCTGTATTTTGGAGCAAGCTTCCTTTGAAATTTAATTGATCCTAAAAATATAATTGGGATAGGAAAGAAAGCAAATAAAGCGATTTTTGGAGCGACAAAAATCATGGTGCCCCCAATAATTAAGACAGTAATAAATAACTGAATAATCTGATTTGCCCCTTGGTCTAGAAATCTTTCGAGTTGATTTATATCATCATTCAAAATAGATAATAGCCTTCCAGTATTATCATTTTCAAAAAAATCCATATCTAATTCTTGGATATGCTCATAAGCTTTTATTCTTAATTTATGTTGCGATAGCTGAGCCAAATTTCTCCATAAAATCGAATATAAATATTCAAAGGAGGATTCACCAGACCAAACTATTCCTGAAGCAAATGCAAGAAAAATCAATTGTGCTGGAACTTCTTTTATTCCAAAACCAGCAATCCATGAATTCTGTTCCTTAACAACAATATCAACTGCAAGACCAATTATTACAGGGGGAGCTAAATCTAATATTTTATTAATTATAGAACTAATAAAAGCAAAAAATAGTAACCTTCTTTCCTCAATCAGATTTAAATAAAGTCTAATTATTGGATTTTGATTGTTCTTAGACGCCATAAAAATAATAATTAAATTTTTCTATTATGATTTAAATTTTCTTTAGTTTCTAATTTACATTTTGTTTTTGCATCTTGATGACTTGCAGTTTGCATAAATTCTTCGTAGTAACAATCACAAGTTTCATTCGCAATTTCTTCACTATATACGATTTCTGCATTCATCATCTCCTCTTTGACACTCTGAATACAAAATAATTTTATGATTGAATTTTGTTTCGTTTGAGCTAAATAATAACTATTAAAGGAGTTGAATAGTATTATTAGATTCACAAAAATAAAGAAATTATATTTGCTAGCTTTCATTATCTATCACTAGTTTCTGACTTTAATTTTTTTTAATTTATTTTTAGTTTCTCTATGCAGATCTCTGGGTAAATCTACCAAACTGTAATCATTAAAAATCTGTATCTTGCCTATGGATCTACCATTTATATTTGTTGAATTACAGATTGAGGATATAATATTTGCAACTCTAACGCCATCAAATTTACCAAAGTTAAATTTATAGGTTTCAAAAGAATCATTTTGATAATTATTCCTTCTATTTGAATTTCTCATACGATTATTACTATTTCTATTTGATCTATTTCGATCAGTATTATTTTGTTTATTAATCCAAGAATCATCGTCATTAACAAAAAATGATTTATTACCTATTACTAAATTAATCGCCGCCATTGCAATATTTGAGTCATCCATAGAGTATTTTTCTTTTAAATTATCTAGTACATCAATAATTAAAGCTTTATTTTCTTCATTTTCATCTTTAGCTAAAGAACTCTCATTAACATTATCTATAAGTTTTTCCATCCTTTTTTCATTTATTATTTTATTACTTGGTATATTAATTTCTTCAATCTTGGTTCTTGTTGAGTTTTCTAAGTTTCTTAGAAAATGTTTTTCTCTTTGATTAACAAATAAAATTGCTTCTCCTGATCTGCCTGCCCTTCCAGTTCTTCCAATTCTATGAGTATATGTTTCCTTGTCAAAAGGAAAATCGTAATTAACAACAAGTTTTATCCTCTCAACATCTAATCCTCTAGCTGCGACATCAGTTGCAACAAGGATATTAATAAATCCTTTTTTCAATCTATCTACTGTATTTTCTCTTTGATTTTGAGGTATATCTCCATTAAGTACTGCCACAGTGTGACCTGAATTCTCTAAAGCTTCAGCTATTGAAGTAGTAAGTAGTTTTGTCCTAACAAAAATAATTACTCCCTCGTTATTAAGTTCTAGTATTCTTTTTAAAGCTTCTAACTTATGATGCCTTTGTACATATAGAAATTTCTGCGAAATTAATTGAGTTTCTTTTTTGACACTTTTGATTAATATTTCGGCAGGATCATTTAGATATTTTTTTGCTATATTTCTTATCTCATTAGGCATTGTTGCTGAAAACAATACCATCTGTTTATTTTCCGGAAGTTGATCTATTATCCATTCAATATCTTCAAGAAAACCCATATTTAACATTTCATCTGCTTCATCTAAAACAAGACAATTTATATCTTTAATTTTAAAAGTACCCTGCCTAATATGATCCATTATTCGGCCTGGGGTCCCAACTACTACGTCAACTTTTCTTTTTAATGCAGAAATTTGATTTCGATAGTCGGTACCTCCATATATTGCAACCGTCTTAAAATTACTAGATTCAGAACTATAACTTTTAAAAGATTCTGCCACTTGAGTAGCTAATTCTCTTGTAGGAGTCATAACTAAAACCTTGGCATTTAATTCTTTATTATCTTTAAGTTTTTCTATTAATGGTAATGCGAATGCTGCAGTCTTTCCTGTCCCTGTTTGTGCTTGGCCTAATAAATCCCTGCCTAACATTAGTTCGGGAATTGCAGCTTTTTGAATGGGAGTTGGATTTCTATATCCTTTATTTATTAACGCGTTTATTATCGATTGATTAAACCCAAATTCGAAAAATCCGTTCTCATTATCATCTTCTTTGGATACCTCCAATAGTTGAGATTCAATTTCTTTTTTGTTATCTAAGTTCTTGAAATCTAGTAGGTAAGAATCTTCATTCTGAGAATTTTCCTGCTCACTACTAAGAGAGTTACTATTTTTTTTTAAAGCCATTTTAAATGCCTAATAATCTTCTGATTAGGCATTCAACAAATATCCAAATTGACTTAAATTGTTGATTAGCCTTGCAGAGCCGAATTATTAATCTAACATCTCGGGGTTAACATATTACTAATTTCTCAAAAATAAAATTTAATTTAAATAATATATATTTAAAGATTTTTTCGCTCTTGTAACAGCGGTATAAAATAACCTTCTTTCAAAATTATCTCTGCAAAAGATATTTTGATTATCTTTTTTTTCTTTTATAGCATATTGATTTCTTCTATAATTGTGGGACCACAAAATGTTTACTTTTTCAGATTCACTTCCTTGAGATTTATGAATAGTAATGGCTATTGCTGGTACAACATTTTCTAAATTAGATGGATCAATTAACGCGACAATTTCTTCATTACTATCATTAAATTTTCTAAAAAGATATTTTCTTTTATTTTTTAAACCTATAAGTACTCCGATATCCCCATTTGACAATCCAAGTTCATTATTATTTTTTGTACACATGATCGGAACACCCTCTTTAAGAGTTTTAAGGTCATAGGGTTTTTTTTGACCAAAAACAATTTCATTCAAATATTCAACACTCCATATTCCTGAATTTTTTTCGCATAAAATCAAGTTACTTTGTAAATCCAGAAATATCTTATCTACTAATTCTTTTTCATTAAGCAATAAATTATCGATACTCTCATCAAATATATATTTTTTTTTACTTAAATTTGAAGTTGAAATATTTAACTGTTTTAGATAACTTGTAATTGAAAATAATAGATCTTTTGGAATATCTTTTTCTCTACTCTTTGAAATAGTAATTTCTTTTGAATTATTTTCTTTTTCTAATTCTTTTATCTTTTGATTTAGTAAAGAAAAATCATTATTAAATATTAAACTACTAATTAATGCTATATCTCCAATATTTCTATAAGTTTTTTCTAAATTTACTACACAAGATTTAATTGAACTATTATCGGAATATTCAAACAAATAATTCCATATAGAACAGTTATTTACTGGAGACAATTGATTTTTATCTCCAACTAAAATAATTTTACAGTCCTTTGCTAGCAAATTTAAAACTGATTCAATCAAATCGATATTAACCATTGACATTTCATCAATTATGAAAATATCAAGCTCTTTTAGTTTAAATTTCAATTTAAGAGATTTATTTTGAGAATTTAAAATCCATCTATGTAAAGTTTGAAATTCTATTTGGTCTAGAAATTTTCTAAATGAAATATTTTTTTTATCATTAAGAGCTTCTTTTAAACGAGCTGTAGCTTTACCAGTTGGAGCAGATAAACCAATATTTAAAAAATTATCAATTTGAAGGAGTTCTATTATTAACTTAATTATTAAAGTGGTTTTACCCGTACCTGGTCCGCCCTGAAGGAAAACTAAGTTTGAATATTCAAATATATTTTTAATTTGATTAATTTTATTATCATCTTTATAAATTATTGAGTTTATTAAATCATTGGTATCTATTTTTTTTAGAAATGAATTAATAACTCTTTCTATCTTTTTTGACCATTTTGATAAGGATAATTTTCTATTTACTAATACGAATGGAGAATGAAGGGAACCAATCAAACCTATATTTTTTAGAACATCTATATGTTTATTGGGCCAGCCATCTTCTAATAATTCAAAGATTATTAAACTATTATCAACATCAATAATAGTTTCACCATTTTTTTCAAACTCTAATAAAACTCTTATTACATCTTTTACGAAATTTCCATATTTCTTTTCACTAAATTTGAAAATTCCTAAGATTAAATTAAATATATGATCGTATTGGAACTTTTCAATACCTGTAGTACTTTTAGTCATTCTAAAAAAGGTTATCTAAATAATTAATTCTTTTTAAAGGTGCTTTGCTAATAAAAATACCTGGAGATATATCTTCAGACTTAGATTTTTCAAATAATTCAAAATCTGGCAATCCCTTTAAAAACAAATAAATATATCCTCCTAGATGTTTATATGGTTGATAATTTTTAAGTCGCCACTTTAATAATCTATGCAATGCTAATAAATAAAGATGAGATTGCAATGGATAATGATGTTTAATCATTTCATTTCTCATGTTTTCATAGTTATAGTTTCTTGGTAAACAATCACTATTATCACTTCCAGAAATAAAATTACTTTTCCAATCAATTACCCACCATTTACTATCTTCTAATGTATTTCCTACAGGGAAAACACAATCAATGCATCCTGAATGAAATCCTTTATTCATAATTTGAAGATCAATTATTTTATTTGCATATTCTTCACCAAATTCATATTCCTGATCTAAAAAAAAGCAATTTGATATATCGTTAGAATTAATATTTCTACCTTCATAAGACAGGGTTAAATCATATTTGAGTTCCTTAATTAGGTATTCATTTGGAATATCAACTAGTTTCTTATTTTGTAATTCTCTTCCTAAAGAAATATTTATGATTCTTAAAATCGCATCTTTTACTTTAAAAGCCAAAGAAGTATCAATTTGATGAAAGCTCAATTCCTCAATAATTAAATCAATTAATTCTTGATTATTATCGTTTCTAAATTCAAATCTTTCTAATATTTTGTGCAGGCAAGTCCCAGCAATAGTTCCTTTTGGAAATTCACTTAAGGGATTTGGATAAGAAAAATAATTAGGATAATTCTTTGAATTCTTAAAATTAGAATCTTTGATAATTGATATATTATCTTCATAATCCTTATATTGATTAACGACTACATCAATATTTTTATCTTTACGTATCCAAGAAGAATAACTTGAATAAGAAATAAATTGATCAGAATTAAATACATTAGATATTTTTTTATTAATATTATCGATTTTCCAAAGATTATTATTCAATCGGTTGGTTTGGAACTTAGAAAAAATTTCATTTATTTTCTCTTTTTCTATCCTTACTTCAAAATTAGACTTATAAATATTGATATTGTCCAAATTATTAAGTAAATCATTATTTAAAAGATTATTTGTATCCTCTAAATCGTTAAAAACAATAAGTTTATATTTGCTCCTTGTCAGTGCTACATAAATCAACCTCTCACTCTCTTTAAATAAATCTTCTTCTTCTATTAATTTAAATTTTTCAACCTTGGGGTAATTATTAGAAATATTAAGGTATATATTTCTATCAATATTTGATTTCCAAAGAGGTCCTTTAATTTTATTTGACTTATTTGAAATAATTGAGAGATATGGACATAGAACTATTTCAAATTCGAGACCCTTACTACTATGAATGGTAGAAAGATTTATTCCATTTTGAAGATTATAGTCTTTAGTCAAAAAATCTTCTCCAGTAGAAATTCTTAAAACATGATCTAACTGATTTTTATACCAGTTGAAGACTATATTGAGATCAAAATCATTATTTATTAATTCTATTTCAACAATTTCTGAAATTTGAAATAAATTTGAATTTAAATCTGAATCTTGAATAATCGAGGATGACTTGTATTTTATAAGTAGTTCATTAACAATGTTTAAAAAACCTTTTTCTCTTAGTTCTTGGGACCAAGTAATGCATCTATTAATTAAAATTTCTAAATTATTACTAATTCCATGATCAAGTAAATCTTCTAATTTTATTTCTATAAACTTTGAAGCAGCAAGTAAAGTTATATTTTTTAAAGACCTCGGATTTAATAAACATTCAATGAATAAAAATAGTAGAGAACTTGCTTCTGTATCAAAAATATTTTGTTTATTTTGAATTTTGCATGGGAGTTTGAAATGATTTAATTTCTTTTTAAAATCTAAGCATTGCGAATTATTTAATGTAAGAATCGCAATTTTATTAATATCAATTTCTTTATTATTTAAAATAAAGTTAACTATGTAATGAGTTACAAGATCCTCTATATCAGTATCTTTTTTTGAAAATTCTACAATTTCAAATACATCCTTAAATTTAAATTCAGGATTAATATTTTCATTAATTCTTGAGGTTAATTTACTATAGTTTAGTTTTGATTGTTTAAGTCCACTCTTATAAATATTATTAAGAACATCGATTAACTTTTTCGAGGATCTATAGTTATCTGTAAGACTAAAAACTTCGATTGCATTAGATCTTGCATCTAAATAAGTTTCAATATCTCCACCTCTAAATTTGTAAATCGCTTGTTTTGGATCACCTACGCAAAGTAAAAAATGGTGTTTTGTTTTAAAGAACTTTTTTATTAAATTCCACTGAATAATATCTGTATCTTGGAACTCATCAACTAAGACACATTTAAATCTTTTTTGAATTTTAGATAGAGTATTACTATTACTAATTTCAGAATCTAGAAATGTATTTTCTACAGTCCTTATAAGATCATTGAAGTTGAAAATAGAAAAACTTTTCTTTAATTCTATTAATTTTATATAAGCTAATTGGGTAAATATTCTTACAAATTCAGTAAAGAATCCTTCTTTTATTTTATAAATTTTATTTTGTAATAAATTAAATTTAGTAAAATCTAATTTTAGGTTATGTTTATTAATTTCTTTAGATATATTTTCAATATAAAAATATTTATATAAAAGATCATCCTTAGAAATATCATATATAAAATCAATAACATTATTAGAATTTAGCCTTTTGTTAATCTCTTCAATCCAACAATTTATTTGATTAAACTTATCATTTCTTGGTTTTTCAGCATATATTTGACTTTTTCCACCACTCTCCTTAATTAATTTTCCCAACTCTATGAGTTGAATAAACAATTCCTTACCTTTCTTATTCCATTCAAAACAAAACTCGTTCCAATTTAAATAAAAAAATTCATTAAAATAATTATTTAAATCAATAATCTTATATTTATCATTTATTTGAAATTTACAGATATTTTCTTGATCTATATTTTTTAAAATTTCTACAAAAAATTTCTTATTGATCTTACTTCCAAATCTAGAACTTATTTTTTTTTTGTTGACTGCAGAAATAATCTGATGATTAAGGCTCAGAAAATCATCAATCCACAAATTATCTATTACATCATTATACAAATTATCAATATTGTTCTCAATATATGGATCTTGAGTTACACCTATTTCAATACTATATTCATCAATAATATTATTACAAAAAGCATGGAACGTAGTTACTTTTAACTTATAGAATTGATTTATAAAATTATCAATTTCGGAAATTATTTTTTCCTTAGATTTATCTTTATCCTTAAAATTTAGATACCAATCCTTAAGAGTATTATCTATCTTACTTTCATTATGACTTTGCAAATATAATTTTAAATTATGAAACCTCGAGAGTATTTTATCTCTTAATTCAGAACAAGTATTTTTTGTAAAACTTAGCAAGAGTATCTCATCTGGTTTGACTTTTTTCTCCAAAACATTTCTTAAAACTATGTGAGCCAAAGTAAAACTTTTGCCAGTTCCTGCACTTGCTTCTACTAACTTAAACTTCTTATCTAATTTAATTTGATTAATATCCATTTCTTTATTAAATTACACTTTGACCTGATTTTTATAAAGTAAATAATTCTTAA
>CVSY01000077.1:0-765 GCA_001180285.1 Prochlorococcus marinus
TTTAGTAGATGAAGGAGATTTCGTAAAAAAAGGTGATATCCTCGCAATCTTTGAGAATGGAGAAAAATTAATTGCTGATCTTGAAAGAAACGAAAATCTAATTAAGACTATTAACGAAGAAATTACCCTAAAGAAAGATCAAATTCAAAGGTATGAACTAGCTTTGAGCAAAGATGTATATTCCTTTGTAGAGTTTTCACAGAGAAAAGATGAATTATTAAAATTACAAAAACAAAAAATAAACCTTATCGGAGATCAAAAAAACATCAAGATAGATCTATTGAATTCGAAACTGAGGAGTCCAATCGATGGTTTTATCCTTGGAATAAACACGAGAGTTGGTGAAAGGCCCCAAAATGAAGGGATTTTGGATATTGGTTCTAGTCAAAAAATGGAAGCTTTGATAGAGGTTTATGAATCTGACATCGATAGAGTCTTTATCTCTCAGAATGTTGAATTGAGCAGTGAGAATGGAGGTTTTCAAAAAAATCTTAAGGGAAAAGTGATCAGGATTAGTCCTCAGGTAAAACAAAGAAAAGTTCTATCGACTGATCCAACAGGGGATGCTGATTCACGAATTATCGAGGTATTAGTAAAACTAAATCAAGATTCTATAGATATAGTTAAAAACTATGCAGGAATGAAAGTGATTGCAAAATTTATTCCCTGATGAGTTTTTCTTTTTTAAAATTTAGAAAAATCCCATTAGCTTGGTTGTTATTGACTAGGCAACCATTAAGGCTAGCAGTTGCCATAGCTGGAATC
>CVSY01000078.1:0-618 GCA_001180285.1 Prochlorococcus marinus
AAGTTATTAAAAGAATTAAGAGATTTATATGGCAGAAGACTTGTAATAAACCCAACAAAGTATGAAGGTAAGGGGGTAGATGAAAAACTCTTGAAAATTACTGAGGATATGACAGGAACTTTAATTACAGCTGATTATAATCTTTCTCAGATTGCTGAAGTTAAAGAATTAAAAGTTATGAATTTGAGTGATTTGGTTATTGCTTTAAGGCCAGAAGTACAACCAGGAGAATCACTTAATATAAAAATTGTCAGAGAAGGCAAAGAAAAAATGCAAGGTATTGGATATTTAGATGACGGAACAATGGTAGTTATTGATGAGGCAAAGAATTTTGTAGGAAGCAGATTAGATATTGTCATAACAGGAGCATTACAAACTCCCACTGGAAGAATGGTCTTTGGAAAACTAATAAATAATCCTGAGTCAAACAAATCTTTTAAATCACCAGCGACACAGGGCTAAATCTAGCTAGAATCAGTTCAATCTTAATCTCGTGATACAAATGACTGTATCTGCTCCTTATTACGGCGAAAACACCGTTATGAGGACTCCGCCCCCTGATCTTCCCTCTCTTTTACTTAAAGAGCGAATTGTTTATCTTGGTTTACCATTATTTTC
>CVSY01000079.1:0-391 GCA_001180285.1 Prochlorococcus marinus
TTGGAAGAAAATTATAAATTTAATTTAATTTTATTTCTTTTAAATTAATTTTAAATAAGACTGAAAAAAAATTCATATTTAAATGGAAAATTTTTTATTAGAATTTTAAAGTGTTTATTATTTAATTCCAAATAAATCTAAAATCATTAAGTGAATATTCTTGGTATCAATATTTTTGAAATCTTTAAAAATGTTTTGGCTTTTTTTACCCTGTGATAAAAGAACGCCATTAGGGGAATGATAACCTGTTCCTTGATTATCTATTCCAAATTCTAATCCTAAATCCTTTAATTTAACTTTTTGATTCTTGTATATTAGAAAAAAACTTTTTTCTAAAGCAGGCTGAAAAATTAAATTAACCTTTTTCTTATTTTTTCTGTATCTTATTTTA
>CVSY01000080.1:0-811 GCA_001180285.1 Prochlorococcus marinus
ATGATTCAGATTATTTATTTAAAAAATTTGTTTCTCTAATGTTAGAAAGATGTTGACATATTGTTTTCTTTTGATTTGATAATTACATTTGATACATTAAATTTTTGGAGGTATTAAATCATAGAAGATTTTCAAAAGTTAACGGTTTCTTTAAGAGGAAACCTTGAGTTTAAAACAAACATTATTGTTTTTACTTTTAAAGGCCAACTTGATGCTTTTTCAGAAAAACAATTTAAGACTTTTGTTACTAATAACTTAAAAAATGAGCTTCCATTTGTTATTGATCTTTCAAAAATAGATTTTTTAGATTCCTCTGGTCTTGGAGCTCTTGTTCAGACTGCTAAAGAATGCAAAAAGTCTAAGCTTGGTTTCTCTGTAGTTGGCAATTCAAGAGTGGCCCAAACAATCAAACTTGTTCGTTTAGGTGATTTTCTTAACTTGAAGTCAAGCCTTGAAGATGCATTAAATTATTTAAAAAATTGAATTATTGGATTCAAAACTTGGTTCCATATGGATCTCCCGAGGATATTGGTGTTATTCAACTTGCTTGGCTTGGGGATTCGGTATGGGAGCTTCACCAAAGACTAAGACATGTTCATTTCCCTTTAAAATCTAAAGATCTACATTTATCTGTAGTAAACGAAGTAAAAGCAAAATCTCAATCAAAATCATTAAGTCAAATTGAACATTTATTAAATTCAAATGAAATAGATCTAATTAGGCGTGCTAGAAATAAAACAAAGAGATATCCAAAGTCTTCAGACCCTACCATATACTCCAGAGCAACTGGTTTTGAAACTCTCATAAATCG
>CVSY01000081.1:0-475 GCA_001180285.1 Prochlorococcus marinus
CCCATAGAGGGCACCCCTGCATTTGATGCTGGAATTAAAGCTAGAGATAAAATATTATCCATAGATGATATTTCTACTGAAGGTATGAATATTGAGGATGCCGTGAAATTAATAAGAGGACAAAGAGGTACTAAAGTAAAGCTTGAAATTCTTAGAGGTTCTCAATCCTTTTTTAAGACTTTATCAAGAGAAAAAATTGAAATAAAATCTGTATCAAGCAAAGTCAATCAAACCAAAAATGGCTTATCAATTGGCTATGTAAGAATTAAACAATTTAATGCAAATGCATCCAAAGAAACTAGAGATGCTATTAAGGATTTAGAAACAAAAAAAGTCGCAGGATATGTTCTTGACTTGAGAAGTAATCCTGGAGGTTTATTAGAATCAAGCATTGATATCTCAAGGCACTTCATTAACAAAGGAGTAATAGTAAGTACAGTAAGTAAAGATGGTTTAAAAGAAACAAAAAAAGGAA
>CVSY01000082.1:0-690 GCA_001180285.1 Prochlorococcus marinus
AGGAGATTCATTAGCAATGGTCTGCTTAGGGTACAAATCGACACTACCATTAACTTTAGAAAACATAATTTATCATACTAATGCTGTTTCAAGGGGATTTAAGAAGAAAATTGAGGAACAGCCTTTAGTCGTTTCAGATATGCCTTTTCTAACTTACCAATGTGGTGAGGATAAAGCTGTTGAGTATGCAGGAAAAATCATTCAGAGCACTTATGCTAAAGCTGTAAAAGTAGAAGGTGCTGAACCAGAAATACAAAAAGTTATTTCTAGATTAATAAGAATGGGAATCCCTGTTATGGGTCATATAGGTCTTACACCACAAAGCTATCTAAATATTGGATTTAAAAAACAAGGAGAAAGCTTAGCAAGCCAAGAAAAAATCAAGAAAGAGGCTGCAATTCTTGAACAATTAGGATGTTTTTCAATAGTTCTTGAACATATTCCTGATCTACTTGCTAAAGAAATACAAAATTCTTTAACAATTCCCATAATAGGTATCGGTGCAGGTAATTTTTGCGATGGACAAGTAAGAGTTACTGCAGATTTGTTAGGCCTCAATGATGATCAACCACCATTTTGCCAACCGATTATCCAAGGAAAGAAATTATTTAAGGACAAATTAAAAGAATGGGTAGAATCTGAAAGACTTAACTAATAAACCCAATTTTGACATAAAGTCTAATTCCTTAA
>CVSY01000083.1:0-454 GCA_001180285.1 Prochlorococcus marinus
TCTTCCGAGAAATAAATAATATTTCCTTTCTATTATTGGAATAGTTTTATGAATAAGAGCCTCCCAGGTCCTATGACAATCTAAGCCATTACCAGGAGGTGAGATTATAAAATAAGAACTAGATAAAATATCTCTATATTCTTTTAAATTTTTGTAAAGTTTGTTTTTATATCCATAATTTTTCAAAATGAACTCATATTTTTCTCTCACTTCAAAATTAGTTTGAGTTCGAAAACTAGTAAGTAAGATATTTTTCTTTTTAGTGCTTATATTTGCTATATTTACCGGGTTGTAGTAATCAAGATTACCATTTTTTCCCAAACAAGCATTTTCTATACCAATAGGGATAGGTTCAATATATTTATCTAGAACTTCAACATTAGTAGCAAAAATATATATCTTATTACTAACTAATTCCTTTAAAAGCTTTTCATCAGGAATCTTATCACCATAA
>CVSY01000084.1:0-432 GCA_001180285.1 Prochlorococcus marinus
GAGGTTGCAGTACCCTTACTTGTTGAAACAATTAGAATAATGTCACCTAACAGTAGAGAAGGAAAAGAAGCTTATGAAAGATTGATCCAACTTGGATTTGTTGAGACAAAATACAAAGGATAATTAAAATAAACTATGATTACGAAAGCAGAAGTTATTAATTTAATCACTAAAAAAATTCCAAGTTCCCAAGTTTTTGTTGAAAACCTTAAGGGAAATGATCATTTGCAAGTAACAGTAATTGCATCTGAATTCAATGGATTATCATTAGTAAAACAACATCAGCTAGTCTATTCTGCTTTAAAGGAAGAATTAGCTTCAGAGGCTATCCATGCACTGGCATTAAAAACAGAAACTCCAAATTGAATTATGGACAACCTAACAAAAGATAAAATACAAAAACTGATTGATTCCAATCCATTGATGGTTTTC
>CVSY01000085.1:0-207 GCA_001180285.1 Prochlorococcus marinus
CGTCAAGCAGCAATTACAAAAGAACTAATAGAAATCATATCAGGAGCAGAAAGTTTATAATTATGAGCAAAGGAATAATTACACAGGTTATTGGGGCCGTAGTAGACGTTAAATTTGAAGGAGAGTTACCAGAAATTTTAACAGCATTAGAATGTAAAAATGGAGATAACAGACTTGTTTTAGAAGTAGCACAGCACTTAGGTGAAA
>CVSY01000086.1:0-340 GCA_001180285.1 Prochlorococcus marinus
ATCTTTTTTATTCATATGGGATAAACACTAATAAGCATTGTCAAAAAAGTATAGAAAATACCATCTTTTCCTACTAGTGAAATTGTAGAACCAAATAGGAAATATTTAGAAAGTAACTAATTTTATCCACTAGCAAATTTTTTTAGGGAATGCTTGAAACTATAAAGGAAAATAAATAGAAGAAGTAATTTTGGTTAAAAAAAAGGCCCCTTTAACGGGACCTTTTCTAGTTTCACTAAATCAAGTGTTTCCTTGTTTCCACTTTTTTTGGTAAAACCACTCCTTCACACAAAACTAAACTATGTCATTAAATTCTTTTTCGTGGAAGGGCTAAGTAGAA
>CVSY01000087.1:0-570 GCA_001180285.1 Prochlorococcus marinus
TTAAAAGGAATTGCTGTGACAATCCAAGATTTAACTAGAGAAGTTGAACTTAACGCAGCACAAAATAGATTCATAAGCAATGTTTCACATGAATTGAGGACACCACTTTTTAATATCAAAAGTTATGTAGAGACCTTACATGATTTAAAAGATCAGCTGTCTGATGAAGAACAAATAGAATTTTTGGGAATTGCAAATTCAGAGACTGATAGGCTAACAAGACTTGTAAATGATGTATTAGATTTATCCAGATTGGAGTCAGGGAAAATAATTCAGCTAGAGCAAATGGATATCAAACCAGCAATAGAACAGACTCTTAGAAATTATAGACTTAATGCCTCAGAAAAAAATGTTTCATTAGCTCATGACATAGAGGAAACTATTCCTCCAATTCTTGGAAATTTTGATTTACTTTTGCAAGTTTTTGATAATTTATTAGGAAATGGATTGAAATTTAGTCCAAAAAACAGTGCTCTTACTATAAGAGCTTATACTTGGCCAGATTCCTGTCCTGCTTTTCCTCCAAGTATTAAAAATTATGCAGCCCCTCAATGTGAATTAGTTTCACCA
>CVSY01000088.1:0-9731 GCA_001180285.1 Prochlorococcus marinus
TCTCTAACCACCCTAATTGTTCATTATTAATTTCTTTCATAGCCTTTATATTTTTTCTTCCAAATTTAGGACCAATAACTCCGGCATGTGTAAATTTGACCCCAATTTTTTTTTCATTTATGTAATTAAGTCTTATTAAAATGCCAGTACCAATAATTGATTTTATTCCTCTAGGTTTAAGTAAATTAAGACCATTTAAATTTAAGGGATCAAGAAATTAAGGTTATCAATAAAAGGAGAATATTTTAAAAAAGGGCTATTAGAACTACTCCACCTAAGCTCCCAAACACCCTGCAAATCATTTCTATCTTTGGTAAAGGAAAAATTATGATCAATTTCAAGTTGTTCGGCAAAATTACGTATACTCTCTGAATTTGGAGATTTAAGAAGTAAATTTAATAAATCATTTTCGGTTTCCATTTAATAAACATTGGAGTATATAGCTAAGGATAAATACTTACCTCCATGTGCTATATTCTACCCAGAATATGTTGATTTGATGACAAAGAGCTATTGGCTTAAGAAAATTTCAATTCCAAATGCTGATTTATTTCTGGAATATATAAGGACAGTATTGCCTTGGATTAAATCTGTGGGAGGAGTAATAGTAAAAAGAGATTTAATACAAGAATCAACCTCAAATGAATGGGATGGAGGGCAGCTAGGATTAGTAATTGAATTCGAATCAAAATTTGCTGCTAAAAAAGCATTTTATTCTGAAGTATTTCAAAAATATCTGCAGTCCAGAGATTTAATGGAACTAGTTACTATAAGTACTCTTTAAAAAAATCAACCAATATCGACCTCACACAAAAGACTTATAAGTATTTATTACTATTAAATTATTTATGTAATATTTATAACTTCACTAGCAATAGCATATTTTGCAAAATTAAATTGTAAAAGTAATCCGTTAATCAAATGAACTATTCAACAGAAAAAGATGATTATTTGATGACAACTCCATATACAAAGAAAATTCAGCAAAAATTTGAAAAGGTTAAATCTTTTTTAGAGCAAAATGGATTTAATCCTTCATCAGAGAGCTTAATGCAAGATATAGTTAGTTCAGAAGAATATATTACTAAAAATGGCTTATAAAATATCAGAATATATTCAGAGTCCTTAAATAATAAAAACCGCCTATTAGAAAAGGTAATAATATTCCAATAAATAAAAATATGGATTTCTTTGATTCGCCTTCTGATATGGGGTTAATTTCTGGTTCAATTGCAAAACCATTTTGTCTACCACCGCTTTCGGTTGTATAACCTTTTTTATTCATAAGAAAAATAATCTATGCAGATTATCTCATGTAAAAACTTATTTAAAAAAATTTTTTACATTTAGAATTAAACTAATTTTAAGATCTACTAATTGATTTCAATCTGAGATTTCAATTTGGCAGCTTTTTTTAAAAGACCTACAACTTCCTTACGGCCAGTAGCAAACTCAGCCTTGTTAAGTAACTCGCTATATTTTTTTGTGATTTCTCTATGATTCATTTTAAATGTTAACTTCTATAAATTATAAAGTTACTAAAAAAAGTTTTTGTATAAAAGATATCAAAAAAGAGTTTAAGTAACTTTACCTATTTAAACCAACCTTTTTTCTTTGGTTTAATCTCTTCTTTAATAACTTCTTTTTTTCTCCCAAATAATCCCTTTTTTTGGACTGTTAAATTCTCTTCAACAGGTTTAGATTTTCTGTTAAATAAGCCTTTTTTAGGTTGTTTTTTAATTGATTCTTTTTTGTCGGAAATCTTTGTTTTTTTAGGATTTGATTTTGAATTTTTGGGTTTGCTATCTGCAAATAAAGTTTGATATACAAAAAAACCAAAAACAGCAAAGAAGCCTAAGGCCTGTACTAGAGCAGTTCCAAGATTATCAAACATTTAGACCTCAACTTTGTATAGTGATTCTTTTTCTTTCGCTTCTATACATTTTTTATCATCAGACAAGCATTCAATTTCTGCCTTCTTCTCAGTATGAGAACTGCAGCCACCTGCATTTGCATTAGATATTGAAAACAAAGTTAGTACCCCTAAGATTAAGGCGCATGAGGTGTTAATCGGTTTCATGAGTTTTATTTTTATTATGGAAAAATAATTTCGCAATTGCGAAGATAATCTTCTCTTCTGCTAAAAGTATCCCCTTTTTATATATCTATTTGTAGTAATTAACTAAATCGATAATTAATATTGCTAGTAAAGAAAAACCTAAAATGAAAGGTAAATAAGGATATTTATTTAAAATTTTGTTTAGTTGATTTTTCGATGTTTGTTTTTCCTTTTTCTTTTCTCTAGGTGGTAAACCTAACTCTTCCCTTCTCTTAGCTTCTCCCATAATTTTTAAACTATTTATGACTATTCTATATACCCAGTAGTAGTAGTGTATTGTTCTAGATTTAAATTATTAACGGCTAATTTAATTTAATTTAAATTTTGGATATATTAAAAATATATAAAAAAAATTACATGATAGAAGTAGTTTGGTCAGTAAATATAATGATTGCGATTCTTATTATTGGTGTTGCCTGGGTTCTTTATTACATATTTACTTATGATCAAAAATTTACTTCCTAGATAAATGTCAGATAAAGATCTAAGTAATTTTCTAAAAAAGATAGAGCAACTTAATCAAATTGCTGAGCTAATAAAAAATAATCCTGGTAAAAAGTTATCCCTTTCAAAATGCAAGAATCATGATGAAGTAATTAAATTAACCACTGAATGGGGTTTTGATATTGGTAAAAGATGGGGAGAATATTAATTGATTTTATTACCAGCATTATTAAAATTGCCATCAACATCAAATTAAATTCCTAATATTAATTAGTATTTCTTGTATTGGAGTTATGAAAGAAATTGGAGACATAAAGTCAAATATATATAAAATAGCTGCTGTTACAGATAGAGGGCAAAGATTAAATAAATTAATTTCTCCTATGTATGAGGAAAAAGCTAATGAAATGGATGAATTGATTGATGCTCTTAAAGACTTTAGTTTTGAAATATCAGAAAAATTATTGTCTGGAGAGTGGGAATTGATTTTTTCTAATGTTGAATTATTTCGAAGTTCTCCTTTCTTCCTTGCTATTGAAAAGGCATTAAATGATGAATTTAAAAGTAATCTTTTTTTTAAATTACATCAATTGCAAGTAGGATCCTTTGGCATATCAACTATTGGGAGAATTGCTCAAAAGATTGATTTTGAAAAAAAAGAATTTATATCTACTTTTGACACTACAATATTTGGGCTTACAACTATTCCTATCTTAGGTTGGTTCAAACTATTGCCTACTTTTGGTGGAAGAGTAATAACCCTAGCAAGTGATTTAGTTTTAAGAAATAATTTTCTTGATATGAACCTACAAAAGACAAAAGTTTCCAAAGTTGATGGACTTAATAAGATTCCATTATTTAGTGAATTACTTATGGATAGATGGTATCCAGTTAAAGAGGTATGGAATAAGTTACCTTGGAATAAAGAATCGCCAAATTGCCAGGTTTCAATAGTATATTTAGACGATGAAATGAGAATTATGCAGGATATGTATGGGTCTATTTTTATTTATATAAGGCCTTCAATTTCCTTGTTGAATTCAAATACAATCTCTAATGATTAATAAAAACACTGAATAATAATTTTGTAATTTATAGAAAAAACCATTAAAAACTTATTTTAAAGATTAATTAATAAAAACATCTCACATCTTAAATACAAATAGGTTATGTTCATAATGAACATTTTTTTATTATGCTTAGAAATCAAGAAAAGAATTCTGTTGTTAGAGGAATATTCCTAATAGGAGGTTGGGGCTTAGGTCTAGACAGATTCTACGAAGGTGATAAAAAAGGTGGTTTTTTATCAATCATTGGTTGGAGTATCACATTTTTTAGCTTTATCTTTCTTAAATGTTCAGGTTATGAATATGTTGAGGGTGTGAAAAATTATTCAGATTATTCCCCTAACCCTTTAATAGTATTACCTTTACTGGCAGGAGCATATGGTGGCTTTCTAATAATTAAGAAGGCATTTAGATTAGCAAAACAATTTGAGAATGCTGAATAATAATACCAGCAGTTAATTCATGATAATAATCCAGATCCTTTCAAATAAAATTTAAATAAAAGAATCACTAAAAGGTTTACTATTGCTAAAGCTACTAAACCATTTCTGTTTTTTACATCTAATTTCTTGACTAAATTAGAAAGATAAACTACTGGATTTTCTGGCTCTTTATTATCCAAATTTTTTTTAAATATTAATTTGACAAGAAAATATCATAGTTTTATTTGAAGAATCAAAATTGTAAAGACGAATATCCAAAAAGAAATAAATAATTTTTAACCCATAATTCCTGCATTTCTTAAAAACGCTTTACCCATATTGCCAATTACAAAAAATAGAGACAGATTAATTAAAAGGACTATTAATAATGCCAACATTTTATAGTTTGGATTAGTTGAAATGCCATCAAATCCATTATTAAGAAATCTCTTAAAAAGCGATTTGTCAATTTTTAGTTTTTGTTGCTCAGAATCAAGTTTTACTTTTTCTTCTGAAGAATCTTGATTACTTGCTTTCTCTAGAAATTCTGTAAATGCCTTAACATTTTCTTCTTTTTTATTCCCCTCATTAAGATCTTTATTGTCTTCATTCAAATTGGGGGACGATTCGATTGAATTATTTTCCTCAGGATTAAGTTTTGAATCTTCCAAATTAATAGTAAATGCTAGGAGTATATTACACCATAAAAAAAAACCCACTCGATCAATTGAAGAGAGGGTTAGCTAAGATTAAAGTTCTTAATTTGATAATAATTTATTTTAATTAAATTTGCGGTTTTAGCATAATGAAGTTTTAAATTAGATTATATTCAAGGTGATTTTTTCGTACATATGTTAGATGCAAATACTAAAAAAGCATGTAAAGATGATCCCTCAATAAGAGAAATTAAAATTAAAAATATAGAACATGCTATTGAACAAGCAGAATTGATGATAAAAGAATCAAAAATGAGCCAAGAAGAATTAACCTTTTTAAAAAGAAAAATATCGGACTCAAGACAAGATTTAGAGATACTTTATTTAATGAATATTCAATGAATATAAATTTGTTAATCTTTAAAAGGATTGAATTTATACAAAGAAAATTAATTTGTATATTTGAAGACTTATAAAGTTTAAAGGGAATGTAATTATTTGTATAAAGGTTCTAGTTATGTCTAAAAATAAACTATACATACCTTTAAAGGTTGTTCCATACATCTTCATTTCAATTACTGCCATAGCAATAACAGCAGCTACATATGTAATTACTTAGTTCTATAAGCTATTTAAAGTTTTTAGATATTAACTAAATTAAAATATTTGTAATAACTAATTGTATGAATAAATTCAAAATATCAATTTTTACAATATCAATAATCATATTTTCCCTAATTGGGATTAAAAAATTAATTTATATAAATCAAGTTAAAGATATAAAAAATAAAGAAGAATCATTCTTAAATGAATCTATACGTGTTTTAAATGAATGTTTCGATCTAGAAAATAAAAATAAAAGAACTCTTAATAAATCAATTGAATTAATTGAGTATTGCTTAGAGGAATATGGATATAGAAACTGATTTCAAAACTTGATCATGAATTTCCTTCATACTCCACTAATATGCAAAAAAATTTTCTCATCAATAATCTTGTTATGTTCCATAATTTTTTATTAATAATATTTTCCTAATTTAATTTTTTTAAAATGACTAAAGTTAAATGTTCTTATTTAGGAAATTTAAACTGCGAGGCTATTCATCTACAATCTGGAAGTCTTATTAGAACTGATGCACCTTTAGATCACTGCGGTAAAGGTGAAAGTTTTTCCCCAACTGATTTATTAGCAACATCTCTAGGTACTTGCCTGCTAACCATCATGGCAATCAAAGCCAAATCGAAAGGATTTGATTTGAAAGGTATATATTTAAATATTGAAAAAGTAATGACACAAAATAGCGAGAGGAAGATAAAAGAACTAATAATAGATATTTTCATACCAGAGAGCACTTCTAATGAAACTATTGATTTTTTGAAAAAAGCTTCCAAAGAATGTCCAGTTACAAGAAATTTATCTCAAGAAATAGATATTAAAATTAGGTGGCATCATGAATAAATCTCAAAAATAGTAATTACATAAAAAATAATGAAATACTTTATTGGAATAATCATTCTTTTATTTGGAATATATGTAATGACAGACTTGGCATTAAAGACTAGGTATACAAGGAAAAGACTTTCAAAAGGAAAAAAATAAATCCTATATGTTTTAATATTGCAGAATAAGGAAATAGATTTATTTTTGTACTGACAATAAAGACTTATTTTAGTTTTATTTTTTCACTATTTTTTGGTCAATCAAACTAATCAAAGGGATCATGAAATTTACATTTATTCCAACAGTGCACCATATATAAATAATAAGAAAAAATATTTTTATAAATAAATTAGGGGGTAAGGTGAAAAATATTTTGAAAAACCCTCCAATGAATAATACCAATATTCCAATTTGAAAAAGACCTTTGATAATCCATTTAAGTCCATATTTTTTAATGTTTATATAAAACCAGAAAAAAACAAAACTAGATAAAAATAAATATATAAAATTTATGATCATCTTTTCATAGAAAATCTAATAATTTGCCATTATCAAGGCATGAAGACAATTATCACTTTTTTATCTGCTAATTTTTTTTTTAAATGGAAAAGTTATACAAAAAACAATAAACACAAATTATTTATTTTACTTTTTATCTTAAAACATTTTCGATTTTAGTAAATCAACTCTTTTTTGATTCACTCCTAAATCACTTTCTCCAACTCTTGATTCTGATCTTATTGATAAAATGCTTGATTCAGGTAGAAAGGATACTTCTAAGTCGTCTACATACTTCATCCATTTACTGGTTGCCTCAGCATGAAGATAATCGCCATCAATTTCTACAATCTCAGTTCTTGGAGTGTTTTCGATAAATGTTTTAATCTCTTCAAAAGGTTTCTCAATATTGTTAACCTCCCATTCTTCTCTTACACAATGAGCGATCTCTACACAAGGTTTTAGTTCTACATGTGAGGCAAATGATGAAGAAGGGAATAATAAGCTTGAACAAATTAAAATTGCTAAAAAAAGTATTTTCATTAACAAAAGTATTTAACGAATCATAATCTAACGAATTAAATTACTAATTTGTAATGACGTATCTAACTATTTTGGAAGAAAGCATATATGTTTTTATATTCAGAATTTAATATGTATTGCTAAAAATCCCAAAAAAAAAGACCCCTCAAAGAAAGGTCTTTTAAAATTGATTTATATCAAGTGTTACCTTGTTTCCACTGAAATAAATCAATTCCTCCTACACACAGACTTAATATCACACTTAATTTCAAAATATGTAATGCCTAATAGACCTCTATGTTAACTGTCACATCGCAAAAAATACAAAAAGTACTCGAACATTGCGGTCGAGTACTTTTAAAGTTATCAGAAAAAAGTGTGTGAGGAGTTTCTGATGTATTTAATTTACTCCGTAGGTAATTTAAAAGGCTACAGTATAAATTACTAATTATTTAAATCTTTCAGACAAATTGGGCGTTGATGAAAAAAAATATCAAAAACATAAAAAATTCATGAAAAGCGTTTACAAAAAAATCATTTTTCTTATTTCGGCAATTGCTCTTTTTTCAGTAATAGTCGGTATTGTCAAATATTCGCTTACTTATATTGAAAATAATCCCGAAAAATACTTACCTACACAAAAGTAAGACAAAATTAAGTATAAATTCACTTAAAAAAATCTATAAAGTATCTTAAATATGTTCTACGTAGACAGTTTGAGTCATGAAAATCAAAAATACTTCAGTTCTTAATCAGAATAATATTCATTTAAGTCAATTCAAAAATAAGCATAAATATCAAATACTTGAGAATTACTGGAAGAAAAGAAAGAAAGAATGTGAAAAAAATCTTTCAAAATTTTGCTAACCGATAATTATGAATTTTATTTTTTCTTTTTTATTAGCATCTGTGATGTGGGTACAAGTTCCACAGTGGGAAGCTGACTGGTCAAAATGTGCTGTAGATGTTCCCGATTCATCATGTCACTGGTACGTAGCTGCTCCCGACAATACGTTTGGTGAAGGATTTAATTGGGAAAACGCTCCTTGGTTTGATGCTAATGGATTACAAGATGTAGCTAAAATTGAGAAAGAATCTGTAGTAGAAAAACTTCAAAATAACTAAAGTTTCTATTTCATCAATTAACTTTTAAAAGTATTTAAATCTAGTTGCTTAGTGGTTAACTTTTGATTAATTAAAAAATTTTTATGCGTTTCAAAGTAAGTCTCAAAAAAAATGGAAAGGAATTTGATGAAGTTGTCATAGCTAATAATAAAAAAGAGGCTATGAAATTAGCTTTAAAAAACAATCCAGAAGCTCAAGCATTAAACTCTGATTGGACATTTAAGATTTAATTATTTACGAAGTTTAGGAATCAAAAGAGATGCGACACAAATAACACTAATTGCAGGTCCAGGCGACAAATTAAAGACTATAGAGAGAATAAAGCCCAGAAGTGAGATACATAATCCAAAAAATGAAGACCTCATCATTGCAATTCTTAAACTATGAGCCTTATTAAGTCCTAACAGTGTTGGGGTAGAAAGAAGAGCAATAACAAGAATTACTCCCACTGCTGACATTGAACTTACAATTACTAATGCCGTTGTAAAACTCAAAGCAAGATTTAATAAAGAAACGTTTATACCACTCGCTGATGCACCTTCTGGATCCATTCCCACATAAACAACCTTTTCATATCCAAAAGTCATTAAAAATATAAATACTAAAAAAGCAATTATTGTTCTAAGTAAATCTCCAAAATTTGCTGTCAATAAATCGCCAAATAATACTGCCTCCAAATCGATCCTTATTCCAAGTAAAGGGATTATAAGGACTCCAAACCCAAGCATTCCGGCTAATATTGTGTTCATTATTGCTTCATAGTTTTCACTCTTTTTATTAGTTAAACTTTCCGCAATTACAGAACCTAAAAGACCACTGATAACCCCACCAATTGAAGGATGAATTCCAAGCGCTAAGGCTAAAGCAAGTCCTGGCAAAACGCAGTGAGAGATTAAATTTACTTGAAGTAATCTCCTATGTGTTATTAATACAGTTCCCATAGCTGGACATAGAATTCCTGAAAAAATAGTTATTATTAGAGGAACAAGCCACCAACTGCTATTAATAAAAGACATTAATCTATTGATTCGGTATGATCAAAAATACGGGACAAAAAAAGATTTAGGAAACAATGGTAACTAAGCCTGACATTACCAAAAGACAAGAACAACTTCTTGAAGAACTTAATAAATGTGAAGATGAATTGAGCGGTCAAGAGTTGCATAGACAATTGATTGAAAGCGGAAAAGCTATGGGACTGACAACTGTTTACAGGAATCTTCAAGTTCTTATAAAGCATGGTTTAATACGTTCTAGACATCTCCCAACAGGAGAGGTTCTTTACACCCCCGTAGATAGAGACATTCATCATTTGACCTGTGTTCAATGTGGCGAAACCTCAAAAATGGAAGGGTGCCCTGTAAAAGATATTCATACACCCAAAACAAATCCAAAGAAATTCCAATTGTTATTTCATACCCTGGAGTATTTCGGACT
>CVSY01000089.1:0-507 GCA_001180285.1 Prochlorococcus marinus
GGAATAATATAGGAATATTGTCTGCCATAAAAGGAGGTATTAGTATTCATCAAGATTCAGATTGGGACAAACATTATTCAATTTTTAATCATTTAAAGGAATATGGGATAAGTCAATCTCCAATAGGATCATTGCGTTATTACTTGGGTTTTTATTTAATAAGTATACCTTTTGAATTAATTTTTAAAACAGGATTAGAAATATCTGTCTTAATTAGTTTATTTGTTTTTATCTTTCTTCTTTTTGAACAATATGGAATACGTTGGGAATTCTTAATGGTATTACTTCTTATGGGAGGACTTGAGTATATTGGAAATGTTTTTCTATTACCAATCTTAACAGGAGAATCAATTAGAGGAATATCATCTGGCCATTATGAATGGTGGGCAATTAATGAATTCAAGATGCAATTATCATCAAATTCTAGTGTCATAAGATGGGTTCCTCAGCATGGATTACCTGCTTGGATATCAGTTCTTCTACTTGGTAAAATCAGAGAAGATCGAA
>CVSY01000090.1:0-372 GCA_001180285.1 Prochlorococcus marinus
AAGTTATCAACCTAAAAATAAAAGAATTTCATTTGAGAAGAATTTAAATTCTAAAATAATAAGTTCATTGAAATGGCAAAAAATTGAAAATATTAGAAATATTCCACTCGATTGGGAAATTATTGATAATAAGACTTTAGATTCAACAATACAAAATCTTGTAAAACAAAAATTTAAAAAAAAAGAAATAAAAATCAATTCTTTAGATAGAACTGTTGTGGTTAATAATATTCATTATCCCGAAATATCGCATTACGTACCCAATGGTTATGTCTCTTATAGTGAAAAATTTGTTACCACAAATCTTAGAACTATTAGCAAATTAAGGTTTTGTGATGGTAAAAATTTTGAATATAAATGTGCTGATGGTAT
>CVSY01000091.1:0-253 GCA_001180285.1 Prochlorococcus marinus
TGAAAATAAGTTTTTTGATTCAAAATCACCAAACACTTTAAGAGCTATATTAAATACATTCGTAACAAGAAATAGTACTTTTCATGAAATTAATGGTGCTGGTTATAAATATATAGCAAAAAAGATAATTGAATTTGATAAATTAAATCCAATAGTAATTTCCCGATTTGTGAAAGTATTTAGTAGATATAATTATTATTCAGAACCTTACAAAAGTAATATGATAGAAACAATAAAGCAGATTAAAAAGAAT
>CVSY01000092.1:0-297 GCA_001180285.1 Prochlorococcus marinus
CTAGATACGGAGACAGGAAAGGTTGAACATTCCACACCTGTGTAGACAGGGCCTGCCTCGTACGGAAATAACTTAATGTAAATTTTTTCTTAACACAACAGTATGTTTTGATGCACTAACTAATTTGCATAAGTATTGACATATCAATAGTACCAAGGGTGATAAGTTTAACTTATGAATGATAGAAAAAACATTAATGGAGATTTTATCGAAAACGCTTGACTTATAAGTACTTAATGAAGCATTCTTCGGATTGAACATTCCACATTTAGTAATTAGTAGACAATGGCTACAGAA
>CVSY01000093.1:0-41831 GCA_001180285.1 Prochlorococcus marinus
TAAGTTTTCGGAATTTCCTATTAAATAATTATCTTTACAAAAAAAATATTGATTCTGAAATTAAAGCTAAAAATGTATATGTAGGCCTAATGCCTTTTAGATCTTTTTTAAAACAAAAATGGATAGTAAAAATAAGACCTGAGCAAGCTGAAATTAATATTGATAGAGATTTTTTTAAAAGCGATAAACTTTATGAAAAAGACAGAATTACAAACAAATCAAAATTTAAATATGACTTGAATTTTCAATTAAATAAATATTCAATTCTAAATCTTAAAGAATCAGGATTAGTAACAAAAGTAAAAGGTAGCGTTATTTATAGTTCAACTAATAGAGAAATTATTTCAAATATAAAATCAAATTTTGATGGTAAAGGTCTACTAAAATTTAAATTTAATACAATATTAAATAAAGACTATTTAAAGCTGGAGTTATTTTCTAGTGGATTAGATCTTGAGAACTCCTCCTATAATGTTGGAAAGAGAAAAATTAGCTTTAAAGAGGGTAACTTTAAATCTAACTTTAAATTTAATAAATCATCAAAACAAACATTTTGTAAAGGGAGTTTTTCTTTTACTAATGTAAAAATAAAACCAGAAGATTTCTCAGAGAATATAAATTCAGATTCAACTAGTTTTTTTTGTAAAGATAATTATTTAATAGGAAATTCCGAAAACTTAAATTACGGAACTTTGAATTCAAACTTTAATCTAAATATCCCATTAAATAAAAGTTCTAACAAAATTGATCTAAAGGGAAGCGTTGGATATGTTAATAGTCTGAATCCAGATATTGAATTTTCTGGTAATTTTCCCTATTGGTTTGATAGAAGAGGGATTAATTTTGGTCATATCGACTCTAGTTTCAAAATAAATAGAACTCAATTATCTAATTTAAATATTTTTCGAAAAAATGATATTAGGGGCTTCGTTACTGCCAAAGGTGAATTAAAAGGAAAAATTAGTGATCCCAATATTTCAATAAAGTTTAATGTTGATTATCCGCACTTCAAAGGGATTCGGATCAGAGAAATATGGGAGGGAGATATTAGAAATAAAAATGACAAATTTTTGTTAAATATGAAAAATAGATACTCTCCAATTCCTTCATTTCTCTCTACAGAATTTGATTCTAATTTAAAATTAGATAATCTATCTTTTAGTAGAATTTTTAATTCTAATAAAGGAAGTATAAAAGTATTTAAAGAGAATAATAGTTATATTTGGACAGCTAATAATTTTCCTCTCGATGAACTTGAATTATCAATAAGAAATAATCAATTCGATAGAATTGAAGGAATTATTAATGGTTCTGGAACAATATCTTCAGACCAGTCCAATCTAGACGGCAGACTTGCTTGGAGTCTAGGTAAATATAGAAATATAGAGCTAGATAATTCCTTATTTGATTTTAATTTCAATGAGAATTCTTTTAATTTTAATTCATCATTTTATCCAATTGATGGAGGAATAATTGAAGCAGAGTATAACTCAAATGAAAATAATTTTATTAATTTAAACTTCAATAATATAAGTACTAGTTGGACAATAATTACTGCTATTGATATTTTTAATTTTGATAATAAAAAAGTACCTCCAATAAGTAAATCAAACATATTGAAAGATTTGGAAATAAATAAAGATGAGAATTCTTTTAAAGAGAGGATTGATTTTATAAATAACTTTATTCAAAATAATAATGAGCAAGATGAAAAGTTTAACTTACAAAAATATTTAAATAAATTCACCAGTAGATACAGTGCAAAAGTATCTATTCAGGGAGATACTCCAAGCAACTATAAATTAAATACAAAATTAAATGGCTATCTTGATGTATCAAGAGATGATTATAAAGATAAAAAAGAGGAATTTTCTATTGATTTAGAAGGAGGATTATTAAGAGGTAAAGGTTCTTTAAGAATTAAGAAACTACCATTAAGTGCTGCAAACATCTTTTTAAATCAATCAAGAGATTTTCTTGGAGGTTTGGATATGAAATTATTTTATGATCTCGATACAAAATCTTTCTCGAGTGAAATTTACTCCAATAATTCATCAATAAAAAATAACAAAATATTATTCGATAAAGGAATAATTGAATTTAATAATTCTATTTTTGATATTGATTTTTCCCTACTAATAAATGACTCAAAAGAACCAATTAATATTGAAGGATCAATACCTATTAAGTCATCAGACAAATTGGATCTAAGATTAATTGGTAATGGAAAATTTATTGAGTTAATAGATATTTTTGCTGATGAATACTTTACCTTTAAAGAAGGCGAAGTGAATCTCCGGATGATAATAAAAGGGACTCTAAATAAACCAATATTGAATGGTTTTATAGTAATTAAAGATTCCGAAATTGATTTATATAGCAACATAATAAAGGATATTAATAGCTTGATAATTTTTGATTTTGATTCATTAGAAATCAAGAATTTAAAAGCAAAGGCAGCTGACTCTGGAAATATCTTTATAAAAGGATCTTTGCCTTTTTATAGTAAGAATGATTCAGGTAAATCAGAGATTAATTTGATAACAAATAAATTTACTTTTAAGACAGAAAACTCAAATTTTTTAATAGATTCAGATATAGATTTAAGTGGATCATTTGAAAATCCTGTTTTGGCGGGTAATTTATCTCTTAATAACGGATTTATTAACTTTAATAGCAATAATCAAAAAAACAAATTAAATAAAAATATTAAACGAGATACAGATAAAAATGATTGGCCAGAACTCTATTGGAATAATGATAAGAATATTGAAATAATTTCAAATGAAACAATCTTGAATTCTGTTCTTTTAGGAGAAACTTTGCCAAATTATTTGGATAATTTAAGTTTTAATAATCTTAAATTAAAACTTGGACCAGATTTTAAACTTCAATATTCAGAAATAGTTCAAGCTTATTTAAATACCAAATTAGATCTTAATATAAATGGAAGGGTAGGAAAAGACTTAAATGCTAGAGGACTAATTTATCTTGAAAAAGGAAGAGCTAATCTATACACCACACCATTTAAACTTGATAAAAATAAAGACAATTATATTTTATTCGCATCAAGAAGCGGCGTAGTTCCATTTATTAATTTTTCGCTGGTTAGTAAAGTGCCAGACTCTATAATACCTATAAGTGAAAATAATCAGGATTCAAATGTCACAGGTGATCTTAATGTAAATACCACTTCTAGTGGTTTTGGATCATTTGGAATTGGCAATTCAAGGCTTATTAAAATTGAAGCATCTTACGAAGGGTTTTTGGATCAATTATCTTTTGAAGATGAAAATAGAAGAATCCAATTAAGGAGTACACCAAGTTATAACAGATCACAAATAATTGGACTAATTGGAGGTAACTCTGCAAATTTAATTAATAGAGCTTTTATTTCTCAACTTAATAATGCGGATGCTTTTAGTGAAAGATTTCAGTTGTCTTTATATCCAGCGTTAATAGAAAACAATGATTCCTTAAATAATATTTTTTCAAATGAAAATTTAGATTTAGAAATTGATGGACAATCATCTTCTAATGAGGCATTTTCGTCTCAAGCTTGGGTAGCTGAACTAGGACTTGATATTACTGATTCGATAAATTTTGCCTTTCAAACAGTTCCCAGTAGAGATGACCTTTCACCTTTGGGGATTTTAACTTTTCAGGCCAATCCAAACTTAGAATTATTAGGTTCTTATGATTCCAATGGGGATTGGAAAAGTCAAGTGCAATTATTTTTTAGATATTAAATCTAAAACAAAGTTAGTTTAAAGATTCGTTTATTTGAATTAATATTAGATTAACTAAAAACTATTATGGCCAATATTTTTGAAGTTCTTCAACCAGGAAGTGATCTTTTAGAAAAAGCTGATCAACTGCGTTTGGCATCAATAAAAATAAGTCAGACTGAAAATCGCAATAGAATTAAAGCTTTAAATTCTATGGCTGATTACCTTGAAAAAAATACTAAAGCAATATTAGAAGCTAATAACGCGGATTATTCAAGTGCAGAAAAAAAAGGTATTTCCAGTGCTTTACTCTCTAGATTAAAGTTATCAAAAGAAAAATTAAATTCAGGAATTCAAGGAGTAAGAAAAGTTGGCGAATTAGCTGATCCTGTAAATCAAGTTCAAATTAAAAGAGAGCTTTCAAAGGGATTGATCTTAGAGAGAAAAACTGTGCCTATCGGAGTCTTAGGGGTTATTTTTGAATCAAGGCCAGATGCTGTTATGCAGATCAGTTCTCTTGCAATAAGATCAGGTAATGGAGTAATGCTAAAAGGTGGTAGTGAAGCCAACTTAACAAATACAGCAATAGTCAGGGCATTGCAAGAAGGTTTAAATCAATCAGGTCTTGATAAAAATGCAATATGTTTACTTACAAGCAGAAAGGATAGCATGTCAATGTTAAATCTTGAGAAATATATTAATTTAATAATTCCTAGAGGAAGTAATGAATTAGTTAAATTTATTCAGGAGAATACGCGAATTCCTGTACTAGGCCATGCTGATGGAATTTGTCATTTGTTTATAGATATTGAGGCAAATCTCGAGATGGCTTTATCAGTTGCTTTAGATAGTAAAATTCAATATCCTGCAGCATGTAATGCTATTGAAACTTTATTAGTCCATAAAGATGTCGCACCAGCTTTTCTAGAAAAGGCCATACCTTTATTTAATTCTAATGATGTTAAATTAATTGGAGATGAAAGATCAGTTGAATTAGGTGTAAAGCATGAGGCTAGTGCAGAAGATTGGCAAACTGAATATTTAGATTTAATTTTATCGATAAAAATTGTTGATAATCTGGAGGAGGCAATAATACATATTCAGAAATATAGTTCAAAACATACAGATGGAATAATTACTGAAAATTTAATTACTGCTAATAAATTTATGAATGTAGTTGATAGTGCAGGTGTTTTTCATAATTGCTCCACTAGGTTCGCCGATGGCTTTAGATATGGATTCGGTGCTGAAGTTGGTATATCTACTCAAACTCTTCCACCAAGGGGACCTGTAGGTCTAGAAGGTTTGGTAACTTATAAATATTTCCTAAAAGGTGATGGTAATATAGTTGATGATTTCTCATCAGGAAAGGCTATCTATACACATAAAGATCTTTAAAACTCTTAAAGATGGAATCTTTTTTAAAAATTGAGAATATTAAGCTTTGGGCGCGGGTAGGTGTGCTTGATGAAGAAAGGGAATTAGGACAACTGTTTATTTTAGATATATTTTTGTGGACTGATTTTGAAAAATGTACAGTAAATGATGATATAAAAAAAACAGTTGACTATTCAAAATTAGTTAAAATTTTAAAAGATCAATCAAAGGAAATATATTGTTTTACAATCGAAAAATATTCCAACGCAATTTTAGAAATTATTAATCAGGAATTTAAGATTTCTAAAATTAAAATTATTTTGACAAAATGCAATCCACCAATTATTGGTTTCGATGGAAAGGTGTCAATAGTAAGAATTCTTGAAAATAATTAAAGTATTGGAAAAAAGAAATCCTATCATATTGATTCATGGCCTTTGGAATACTTCAAGTATTTTTTCTTCTATTACCCCAAAACTTGATAATATTGGCATTGAATATTTTGCCCCAACTCTTGAGCATTCATATGGAATGAGTTCAATACTTGATTTGACTAATAAATTAAACGAATTAATTTTAGAGAAATACGGTTTAGAAAAAGAAATAGATATTTTGGGATTTTCTATGGGAGGAATAATTGGTAGGCACTGGATTCAAAAATTTAATGGATATAAGAGAACAAGAAGATTAATATCTATAGGTTCCCCTCACAAAGGAACTTTGATGGCTCAATTAATACCTAAATACCCTTTTAAAGGCATATCAGAAATGAAAATAAATAGTAAGTTTTTGAGAGGACTCGCGAATAATGATTTTTTTCTTGATGATATTGAGTGTATAAATTTCTTTACTTATTGGGATTTGATGGTTTTCCCTGGCTGGTGGACAAATTTAAATTTTGGGAAAAAAATATCAGTAAAAGTATATAAACATAGAAATCTTGTAAGAAATAAATCTGTGGTTGATAAAATAATCGATGAAATTATTATGTAGCTCCAGATAAGCCTAGGTGTCTTATTAAGGAATTTGTTTGTGGCTCTCTTCCCCTGAATAGTTTGAATATTTCTAAAGGAGGTAAGCTGCCACCTAAGCTAAGTATTGTATCTTTGAATTTTTTCCCAATTAACTTTAAATCTTCGGAGTTTTCTAAATCAGCTTCTTCAAACATTGAAAATGCATCAGCACTTAGAACTTCAGCCCATTTATATGAGTAATATCCTGCAGAATATCCGCCAGCAAATATATGACTAAAACAACAAAGAAATTGATCTTCTTGAATTGGTTCAATAATAGTAGTTTGTTTTGCAATTTCTCTTCTTATTTCATCTGCTGTTTTACCTTTGTTTTTATCAATACTACTGTGCAACCTGAGGTCTGTAATTGCAAAATGTAGTTGTCTAAGAGTGGCCATACCACAATTAAAAGTTCTATTTTTTAGGAGCTTCTCAAAATTCTCATCAGATAATTTTTCTCCTGTTTTGTAGTGCTTAGCAATATTCATAAGTGTATTTTTATGAAAACACCAGTTTTCCATAAATTGGCTTGGAAGTTCGACTGCATCCCACTCAACGTTGTTGATGCCAGCTGCTTGAGGATGATTTACAGTAGTAAGCATGTGTTGAAGACCATGACCAAATTCATGGAAAAGTGTCTGAACTTCTTCAAAACTCATCAAACTAGGTTTAGCTTTTGATGGTGGAGTCTGATTACAAACAAGATAAGCTACAGGGAGGGTCTTTTTGCCAACATTATTTTTATTCAAACATTCATCCATCCAAGCTCCTCCTCTCTTTGATTCGGGCCTCGAATATGGATCCAGGTAAAAAGATGCTATTTTCTTATCTTCTTTATTAAGGATATTAAAAAATAAGACGTCATCATTCCATCGAGGAGCCTCATTAGTCGCCTCAATTACTTTAATTTCAAAAAGCTTCTCACTTAATTTAAATAAGCCTTTCAAAACATCATTTAGTGGGAACCAAGGTCTCAAAGACTCCTGATCCAAATTGAGCTTTTCCTTTCTAAGAAGTTCAGACCAATAACTAATATCCCATGGCTCAATATTCTGCGATTTTGGAACCCCATTAGCTTTAGAAAACTTATCGAGCGTTTCTAATTCAATTTTTGCGGTTTTGAATGCTGGTTCTCTCAATTCTTCTAAAAGGTTTTCTACATTTTTAATATCTTTCGCCATTTTCGTTGACAAACTTAGCTCTGCCCAACTTTTATAACCGAGAAGATTAGCTTGTTTAGTTCTAAGAGATAAAATATCTTCAATGATTAGAGAATTATTTTTTTCTCCTTGAGAAGCCCTACTTACGAATGCCTTGTATAGTTTTTCTCTAAGATTACGCTCGGTGGCATATGTCATGAACGAAGTGTATGTTGGAATATCTAGACTTAATTTCCAAGGACCATTTTTAATATCAACTTCTTCATCTTTTTTTAAGTGATTGTGTGCAGAAATTGCCATCATTTCCAGTACTCGCTCAGGAAGACCATCGACTTCAGATTTTTTATTTAATATTAAAAACCATTCGTTAGTGGCATCAAGAACATTGTTACTGAATTCAGTTGACAGCTTTCCAAGTTTTTCTGAAATTTTGTTAAATTCTTCTTGATCATTTTTTTGTAGTGAAATTCCTCTATGCTGCATCTCAATAATTTCTTTATCTAAAATTCTGTTTTTAATTTGATCAAAGTTATTTGTTTCTTTAAGCTTGACTAGAGAATTGTAAATTATTTTGCTTTGCCCGAATTTGTTACTCAAGCTAATAATCTCTGGAAGAAATTTTGAATAAATATCTCTTAAACTTTCAGAATTATTTACAGCATTTAGGTGACTTATAACTCCCCAACTCCATCTAAGAATTTCATTTACTTCATTTAAAGGATTTATTACCTTATCCCAATTTAAATCATTTTGAATCAAATAATTAGATAAATTTTTTTCTATGTTTTTAAATTCTTCATTTATCTTTTCTAGTACTACTGGAAATTGTTTACTTATACTTTCGGGAGTGAATTTTTTAAATTGTGGTAACTCTCCATATTTAAAAATTGAGGTATCCATTTATTAAGATAGTTTAATTAACTAAAGTTGGGATTAATCCAACTAATTTAGCTAAAGTAAGCTGCTGACTGAGAGCATTGGTTGAAGATTCGTATAAATTTATGGCGACTTTGGGCCAAAAACCTATTACCAATGTAGGTAACAATAAACTGAAACCAATAGTCAATTCTCTACCATTCATCTCTTTAACTGTGGCTAGTGCTGGAATTCTAGGGCCAAAGAATACTCTTCTACACATTGATAACAAGTATATTGGTGTAAGCACTAATCCTATGGCTGCGATTAGAATCGTGATTGATCTAAAGATGGAGCTAAATCCTTCTTGACTAGTGATACCTAAAAATACAGTTATTTCACTTATAAAACCGCTCATTCCAGGTAGTGCTAGAGAGGCCAATGAGCTTGCTAAGAAAAAAGCAAAAGTTATTGGCAAGACCTTTGCTAGGCCTCCCATATTTGGTATAGAAAGAGTATTTGTTCTTTCATAGAATGAGCCTGTAACAAAGAACATAGCTGCAGCTATAAGCCCGTGACTGATCATTTGTAGCATTGCTCCGCTAATCCCTAGAGCATCTACTGCTCCAATCCCCAAAAGAACAAAACCCATATGACTCACAGAGCTACATGCAATTCTCCTTTTGACATTATCTTGAGCAAATGCATTTAGAGCTCCGTAAATTATATTAATGATTCCAAGAATAATTAAAGCAGGTGCAATTTGAAGATGTACTTCAGGTAGTATTTGAACATTGAACCTTAAAAGAGCATAACCTCCCATTTTTAAGAGTATTCCAGCTAGTAACATTGAAACTGGAGCATTAGCCTCTCCATGCGCATCGGGTAACCAAGTATGTAAGGGAAAGATAGGAAGTTTTACTCCAAAACCAATTAAAAATCCTAAATAAGATAATAAAGCTAGGCTGCCCGTTACATGTTTATTTGTTAAATCAGTAATATTCAAAGTAAAGGTATCACCACTCAAGGCAAGTGCTAACCCACTTATAAGAATTAATAAAGAAGCTAAAGCAGTATAAAGAATGAATTTAGTTGCCGCATATAATTTCTTTTTCCCTCCCCAAATTGCAATAAGAAGATAAACCGGAACTAATTCAAGTTCCCATGCCAAGAAAAATAATAAGAAATCTTGAGAAAGGAAAACTAGTGCCTGAGCTGATGCTTGTACTAATAAAAGAGCAAAATATAGATTAGATTTTTTCTTAATTTTCCAACTAGCCGCAGCCGATAAAAATGTAATTAACCCACTTAAAGCTACTAAAGGAGCAGATAACCCATCTACGCCAAGAGACCACTCTAAGCCTATAGATGGTAACCAAGAAACTCTCTCTACTAGTTGTAAAGAGCTATCTGAAGTATTGAATTTTTGAAAAAGGACTCCGATAATTAGTAAAAAATCTATAAATAAAAAACTTAATGAGATATTTCTAGGGAGTGAATTATCTTCTCCTTCTTTTGAACTCAAAAAAGGCATTATTAATGCCCCAATTAAAGGCAGTAAAACAATAGATGATAGCCAAGGAAAAGATTCTAAATTCATTTATGTAATGAATAATTTTTTTATTCTAGTTGAAGTTGTACTAGCTTGAGACTATAACATTAAAAATGCCTAAGTAAAACTACTTACCAGAGATAGTGCTAAATTGGCTGCCCGTTGTTTGAACGTTTAAGAACGGGGCTCTGCTAGCTACACCTGACTTCTCCCATGCTTTCACCATGGCTTGACTGACGTTTTTGCCATTTTCTTTTTTACACAAAGCTAAGATACTTGGCCCAGCTCCACTAATTGCGCATCCTAGAGCACCTGCATTTAGTGCGGCATCTTTAACTTCTAATCCACCCTTAATGAGTTTCCATCTGTAGGGTTCATGTAACTTATCAAACATTCCCTCTTTTATAAGTTCCGTATTACCTGCTTTTAAGCCATTTAGTAACAAAGTAAGTGCTCCCATATTTGTAACAGCATCAGATATGGGTACATTCTTGGGCATAACCTTTCTTGCTTCACTTGTGCTTAGACGAATTGCAGGTATTGCTACAACAGCTTTTATTGAATCGTGCCAATCACATCTAATGATTCTCCATCTTTGAGAAGAAGACTTGGCTGTCAAACAAAGCCCACCTAGAAGAGAGGGAACTACATTATCAGGATGACCTTCTATATCAATGGCAAGTTCAAGGAGTTTTTCTTTGGACAATGGAGAATTCATTATTGCATTTGCTCCGATTAATCCAGCAACTATTGCTGTAGCACTACTTCCAAGCCCGCGTGCAGGTGGCACTGCCAACTTAACTCTTGCTTCAAGTGCAAAAGGATCCATATTTGCGCTCTCCCATACTTTCTGAGCTGCTCTAAAAACTAAATTTTCAGGTCCTCCTCTTAAATGATTACCATCTGTACTTTCCATTATTAAATCAAATCTATCTCCACCACCTTCAATTCTTGTAAAAATAAACTCATTATACAAATCTAATGCTGCTCCAAGACAATCGAATCCGGGCCCTAAATTAGCAGTTGTGGAAGGCACTGTTACTCTTATTTTTTTACCTACTTCAGGAATAGACATTTTTTGTTTTTAAGTTTTTAAAAGCATTTTTGCTCTGCAGGCTGCACTAAAAAGTCCAAACTCTTCATCTAAAATTACTTTCATAGGTATTGTTTTAAGAATATCTTTTAATCTTCCCTTGTCGAAAAATTGTTTTAAAAATAAATCTGATTTAAAGTTTTTGAAATGTTTTGATGCTGTTCCTCCAGAAATCCATAACCCGCCAAAGCACAATTCTTGAAGAGCAACATCTCCCAATAAAGAGGCATAAGCGCCTAACCAAATCCTCTCAACTTCAATCATTAGCTGATCCCCTTCTTTAGAAAGGTTACAAATTTTTTCAGGTAGTTCTTTTCTCGCGGCATCAAAAATTTTAATTTTTTTTAAATATTGTTGTAGAGGATGGTTTTGGGCATCAGGTTTGCTTAGTCTCCATTCGGCAATTCTTGATAAACCAGTACCACTAATAATTCTTTCACAAGATATCCTTTCAACTTTTAGGTAATTCTTAAGCCAAGTTTTTAATTCCCATTCTAATCTTGACTTTGGGGCGTACTCAACATGACCACCTTCACTAGCTAAAACTTTTACTTTTTTCCCTGATATTATTCCTCTTGCAATGCCTAAGCCAGTTCCAGCTCCAACAATGGCATGCAAATCATTATTAGCTCCTTCAGCGTGGGATCCATTTTGGATAGTAGAGTATTGATTTTTTTTCAGAAAAGGTATTCCATAAATCTGTACAGCAAAATCATTTATAAGCTCGCAGCTTTTAAAATTAAATTTCCTCTGTAAAGCATTTCCAGAAATATTCCACGACAAGTTAATGATTTTTGCGTTGTTGTTAGATAAAGGTCCAGCTACAGCGAAACATGCAGAAGAAGGATGATTAATATTTTTGCATTCTTTTTTGAGAAAATCTTCTAGGATTAGTTCAAAAGAACCCCAATCAGACGATATATATCTTTTTTTAAATATTAACTTGGGCGAATTATTATTTATTTCCTTTTCGAAAATTCCTAATAGAACCTTTGTTCCTCCTAAATCACAAGCGAGAAAATTCATATATCAGAAATTATTCTGTTCTCCCTTTTTTTTCTATTAGTTCATTCATTAATTTGAAAAGATTAGGTAAATTGAAAATTCCTAAATTTTTGCCATTCAAAGCTCTTAAAGCGACTGAATCAATTTCCTCTTCTTTATCTCCAATAACTGCAATTAAGGGAACTCTGCCGAGAGTTGCCTCTCGTATTTTATATCCTATTTTTTCATTCCTAATATCAACTTTTGATCGGTAACCACTATTATTAATTAATTCATTAAACTTTAAACACTTTTCCTTATTTCTGTCTGTGATACTCAACAGGATTATTTGATAAGGAGCGAGCCAAATCGGGAATTTTGCCTCATATTGTTCAATTAAGATTCCTATAAATCTTTCAAAGGATCCTAAAATTGCTCTATGCAGCATAACTGGATTTCTTTTTTCATTGTCTATATCTACATAAGTTGCATCCAATCTTATAGGCATTGAGAAATCAACCTGAATAGTTCCGCATTGCCAAACTCTATTAAGACAATCCTTTAACGAGAATTCTATTTTTGGACCATAAAAAGCACCTTCTCCAGGTTGTAGTTCCCATTTTAGATTCTTATTATCGAGCGCTTTGGTAAGAGCCTCTTCTGATTTATCCCAAATATCTTCACTACCTACCCTTTTTTCAGGACGAGTTGATAATTTGATAATGATTTCATCAAAACCAAAAGTTTTATAAACTTCGAAAACAAGATCTATAAAAGTAGATACCTCTTCTTGAATTTGATCTTCTGTGCAGAATATGTGTGCATCATCTTGAGTAAAGTTTCTTACCCTCATTAAGCCATGAAGTGCGCCTGAGGGCTCGTTTCTGTGACAAGAACCAAATTCAGCAAGACGAATTGGTAAATCTTTATAACTTTTTAAACCTTGATTAAATACTTGAATATGGCATGGACAATTCATTGGTTTAATCGCATATGTTCGATTTTCTGATGCAGTAGTGAACATATCGTCTCTAAATTTCTCCCAATGACCGGATTTTTCCCAAAGAGATTTATCAACAGCTTGTGGAGTTTTGATTTCCAAATAATCATTTTTTTTGAGTATTTCTCTTATGTACTTTTCAAGTACTTGGTAGATTGTCCATCCATTTGGATGCCAAAAAATCATTCCTGGAGATTCTTCTTGAATATGAAAAAGTGAATGTTTTTTACCAAGTTTTCTATGATCTCTTTTTTCTGCTTCTTCAATTCTTGTTAAATAATCTTTGAGTTCTTTTTCTTTTGCCCATGCAGTTCCATATATTCTCTGTAATGATTCATTCTCACTATTACCTCTCCAATATGAACCTGATAATTTAAGTAATTTAAAGTGTCTCAAATGTCTAGTGTTAGGCACGTGAGGCCCTCTACACATGTCGATGTATTCTTCGTGCTTGTATAAATTGATGAGACCTTCTTCAGGAATTTCTTCAATTATTCTTAATTTAAAAGTCTCATCTCTTTCTTTAAAAGTTTTAATTGCCTCTTCCTTAGAAACTTGTAAAATTTCAACGTCATAGTTTGTTTTTATTAATTTATTAATTCTATTTTCGATTTTTATTAAATCTTCAGGAGTAAATCTGTATTCAGAGAAAATATCGTAATAAAAACCATCTTCAATTACAGGTCCAATCGCCATTTTAATATCAGAGTAAATTTGTTTAACTGCATGACCAATTAGGTGAGCGAAAGAATGTCTTATTATTTCAATTCCTTCTTTATCTTTTGATGTGATGATTACAACTTTGGAATCTTTATTTATAGGAATTGTTGCATCAAGAAGAACACCATTTACTTTCCCAGCAATTGTTGCTTTAGCTAATCCAGCGCCTATACTCTGGGCAATTTCTAGAATAGTTACAGATTTTTCGAAAACCTTTTTTGAACCATCAGGCAAGGTAATTATGGGCATAATTTATTTCTCCATTTCAAAAAATCCCAATTTTGATTTAACTCTTTTTAAAGTCTGATTCGCTAAATCTTCAGCTTTTTCCTTCCCTTCATTAAGGATTTTATTTAGTTGATAGGGATCATTAATTAATAATTTATATTTTTTCTGAATAGGTTCTAGTGATTCAATAAGTTGTTCGGTAATTAATTTTTTAAATTTCCCCCATCCAGTCTCTAAGAATTCATTCTCACATTGAGAAATTTCTTTGCCAGATAATATTGAATAAATCATCAAAAGATTTTTAGATTCTGGTCTCTCAGGGTTGTTAAATTCAATTCCAATAGAACTATCACTTTTTGCTCTTTTAATTTTTTTTGTGATTATTTCAGGAGGATCTAATAAGTTAATGCGACTGCCCTCATTAGGATCACTTTTGCTCATCTTTTTTGAACCATCAATTAAACTCATTATTTTTGAACCATTCTTCATGATGATTGGTTGAGGGATCTTTAAAATATTTTTATCCTTACTAAATCTGGCATTAATTCTCTGTTGTGCAATATCTCTAGCAAGTTCAAGATGTTGTTTTTGATCCTCACCTACTGGTACGAAGTCAGCATCATAAAGAAGGATGTCTGCAGCCATAAGTATTGGATAGTCAAATAATCCAATAGATACATTATTACCTTGTTGTATGGATTTTTCTTTAAATTGAATCATTCTTTCCATCCAATTTATTGGGGTCATGCAATTTAATATCCAACAAAGTTCTGAATGCGCTGAAATCTGACTTTGGACAAAAATTGAACATATATTTGGATCTATCCCACAAGCGACGTATAAAGCCGCAGTAGAGATAGTGTTTTTAGATAATTCTTTGGGATTATATGAGGCTGTTATTGCGTGCAAATCAACTACACATAGAAATGTTTCATATTGCTCTTGAAGCGTTACCCAATTATTTATTGCCCCAAGCCAATTCCCAATATGTAAATCACCAGTTGGTTGAACTCCCGAAAGAATTCTTTTTTTATTTGCCATCCTCTTCTACTTCGCTAGATTGGATCTCTTCAGTTGATATACTTTTTGCAGGCCTTGCAAAAGGGTCAGGTGCTGTTTTTGTCTTTTCTTCATAAGAATTTTGTGATGGTCTACTCGGAGAAGAGTTTTTATTATTTTTTGCATATTCTTTGATTGATTCAATCAATTTTTCGTCTTTGATCATTTCGCTAAGTGTTCTAACAGAGAAACCCAGAACTGCAACAGTAGATCTTAATTGAAAGGCCTCTTGTATTGATTTAACAGCTTTCATTTCGTTATCACTCAATCTTATGCGGAATCCTCCTCCATCTCTTCTGCCTCCCGATCTATCTCTAAAATTAGATCTTTCATTGTTAGAACGACCTCTGTAATTTTCTTGTCCAGGATTATTGCTGAAATTTGAGTTAGACATCTTAATGTTTCTTAAGTTATTTAAATAGTCTATTAACTTAGCATCTTGTTATGCAAAAAGTCTTTTTAAAAGGCTTAAATTTTTATCTTTTGATTAACGACTTATGAAAGTTTGCTTTTCTCATTCACAACTTGCATTAAAATATAATTAGAAAAAATAAAGTATTGTGTTTGATATTAGTAAAAACAACCTTCTAAAGGATTTCATAAAATTTCCAAAAAAAAATCTTCTTATTATTTTATTACTGTTAGGTTTTGGGGAATGGTTTGTCAGTGACTTAATTCATTTTGCAGGAGGCTCAATAGGATTTTTTGCGTTGTGTTTGGGGGGATATTTTTACTTGAAGAATGATAAGCCTAAATTTAATGAGCCAAATAATTTAGATGGTTGGATAAATCTATGTAATGAAGATTTAAATTTTTTTGAAGAACTTGAAGCAACAAATGAATTAGAAAAACAGACTTTAAAAAGACAAAAAACACTTGAATCTATTCTTAATAGATGTGAAAAAGAAAAAATAAGTTGCATTGGACAAAAAGATTATCAAAGTTTTCAATCTGTTTTGAAAAGTAATTTCAAAGCAGATAAGTTTGACTTTGATTTATACGAAAAACTGCCTAAATACAATTCTTCTCAAGTTATTCCAGAAGAAGCTTTGAAGAGTGATGCAATCTTGTATTTTATAAACTTGCCTTTGTCGGCAAATGATTTTTTGTGGCTGGAAAAGTTTCCTAAAAATATGCCAATCTGGTTGGTGGCTTTAACTTCCAACCAAATAGAAGCCAAAAATCAGATAGAAGAACTAAAGTCTCAAATTTCAAGTGACTTTATAAACAAAATTATTACTTTTGATGTGAATAAGAGTGAAATAACAAATATACCTTTTTCTTTAAGGAAGTTTTTCATAAGTTCATCTAAAAATATTGAAAATACAAAAAAAAGGCTCTTGAAAGAACTTCATGCAGCCTGGCAATCTGAAATTGAAGGTATAAGAAGAATGCAGTTAAAAGCTATACAAAGAAAAAATCAAATTCTTGTCGCAACAACTGTTTTCTTATCTCCTATTCCATCAATTGATGTTATGGCAATGACAGTATTAAATTCTTTAATGATTAAAGAAATTAAGTCTATATGGGGATGTAGTTGGTCTCCTGAAATTTTAGATAAAGTATCCAAAGAGATTTTAAAGACTGCGATAGCTCAGGGAGTTATTGAATGGAGTGGACAGACTCTGATTGGCATAACAAAATTACATGGCCCAAATTGGCTTGTCTCTGGAACATTTCAGGCTGTGAGTGCTGCTTATTTAACAAGAGTAGTATCAAGTTCTTTGGCTGATTTTATGGCAATAACAAAAGGAGTAGAAGAACCTGATTTGGATTTTATAAAGAAAAACTCTGAGAAAATTGTTGAAGAGGCTTTTGAAAAAGAAAAAATAAATTGGAAAGGATTTATTTCTGATCTTAGAAAACCACTTATGAAACTATCTTTTAATTCATAATCTTGGGGTGAAATTTAAATATGAAAAAAAATATTTTTTTTTTAAGTTTGATACTTCTGCTTTCTATTGCTTCAGGCTCATGTAAGAGAATTTCAAATAAAAATGAAACTAAAGAAGTAATACTGGCAAGTTTTACTGTTTTGGCGGATATAATTAGCAATGTCGCTAAAGATGATTTTATTGTTAGATCAATAACGAAACCGGGAGTTGAAGTTCATGGCTACCAACCAACTCCAAGCGATTTGGTAAATGCCTCTAAAGCTTTTGTTTTTATTGATAATGGATTTGGATTTGAATTATGGGCTGAAAAATTTGTTTCTAATTTAAAAGTTAAAAGAATTACTGTCGCGGAAGATTTGGATCCTATTTTTATCAGTGAAGATTTTTATAAAGGGAAACCCAATCCTCATGCCTGGATTTCTCCAAAAAGAGGGATCCTATACGTAGATATTCTCGTGGATTCTTTATCAGAATTGAGGCCATCTAAAAGGTTATTATTTGAAGAAAATGGAAGAATTTATAAAGATAAACTATCTAAAATAGATAAAGAATTCTCACTTTTTATTAATAACTTAAATAAAGAAAGGAGGTATCTAGTAAGTTGTGAAGGTGCTTTTTCATATTTAACAAATGATTATGGATTAGAGGAAGTTTATTTATGGCCAGTTAATGCTGAGAGTCAAATTACTCCTAAAAGAATGGCAAGAACAATCTCGATAGTTAAAGAAAAAAATGTTCCATCTGTATTTTGCGAAAGTACTGTAAGTAACGAATCTCAAATGGTTGTAGCAAACGAAACTGGGGCTAATTTTGGAGGAAATCTTTTTGTTGATTCATTATCTGATGATAATGGGCCTGCTAGTTCCTATATCAAAATGCTTGAGCATAATTTGGAATTAATAAAAAAAGGGCTTTTTTGAATTATGGAAACAATCAATTATCAAAACTTTAGGATTGAAGCAGAGAATATTTGCGTAGATTACAACGGCAAGGTGGCTTTGTATGATGCCAATTTAAGATTGAAACCTGGCCAGATTTGTGGGTTAGTGGGGATGAACGGGGCTGGTAAAACAACTTTTTTTAATGCTTTAACTGGCTTTGTAAATATTTCAAAGGGAAAAATTAGAATAAATGGAGAGTCTGTAAGATCTGCTCAAAAAGATCAGACAATTGCTTATGTTCCTCAAAATGAGGGAATTGATAGTCAATTTCCAATAAGTGTTTGGGATGTAGTGATGATGGGAAGATATGGTTCTATGAATATTTTCAGGTGTCCGAGAGAGTCTGATGTTCAGGCGGTTAAAGATGCTATTGAGAGAGTTGATCTTAATGATCATTTATCTACACCTATTGGAAACTTATCTGGAGGTCAGAGAAAACGAACCTTTTTAGCTAGAGCAATTGCGCAAAGAGCTTCAATATTACTTCTTGATGAGCCTTTTTCAGGTGTTGATATAAGAACAGAGAAACTCATCTCGGAATTATTTATTCAATTTAAAAATGAGGGGAAAACTATATTATTATCAACTCACGATATGATTCATGTCCGTGAATTTTGTGATTTGGTTCTTCTAATAAATAAAACTGTTGTAGCTTACGGAGAGACCTCTGAAGTGTTTACCCCTGAAAATATTACAACCACTTTTGGAGGGATCTCACCTGATTTCTTGTTTGGACCTGAATCCTAAATTTTAAATTGTATGGAGCTCTGTTCTTTTTTAACTTTAGATTCATTTATAACAGATCCTTTAACTCATGAATTTATGAGAAAAGCACTTCTTATGAGTTCGCTAGTTGCAGCTGTTTGTGGTTTCCTTTCAAGTTATTTGACTCTAAAAGGATGGGCTTTAATGGGAGATGCAGTGTCACATTCAGTAATGCCTGGTGTCGTGGTTGCTTATGCATTAGGTCTTCCTTTTTCATTAGGGGCATTTATTTTTGGAGTTGGGTCTGTAGCATTGATAGGGTTTATTAAGCAGAAATCTAGAGTCAAGGAAGATACTGTTATTGGGTTAGTATTTACTGGATTTTTTGCTCTTGGAATCGTATTGGTTTCTAAGATTAAAAGTAATATTGATCTGCACTCAATTCTATTTGGTAGTCCATTAGGAATATCACTTTCAGATGTAAAACAAACTATATTTATTTGTTTATTGGTAGTAATCCTTTTATCAATTTTTAGAAAAGATTTAATGCTTTATTGTTTTGACCCTAGGCATGCAAAAACAGTTGGGATTAATGTATTTTTTCTTCATTATTTACTCCTCACATGCTTATCTTTGGCAGCTGTTGTTGGCTTGCAGTCTGTTGGAATTATTTTGGTAGTTGCAATGTTGATTACACCAGGGGCTACAGCATATTTACTTACGGATAAGTTTGATAATATGACAGTAATTTCAGTATTTAGTGCAATTATCTCAAGCCTTATAGGAATCTATGTTAGTTTTTGGTTTGATCTTGAAACAGGTGGATCAATTGTATTGGCACAAACTTTTATTTTTTTATTTGCTTTTTTATTCGCTCCAAGATATGGAATATTTAAGTTAAAGAAATTATTTGCTGGGTACAAATGATAGCGGTGGAAGAAACTTTAAATAAAAAATGGAGTTGGTGGCCATTATTCCCCTTATATCCTTATGGAAAAAAGAAAACAATTTTTAGAGAATTAATCCCTGATCAAATATGGTCCTTGGAACAAATACAGGGACTTTATTATGTTGCTGTTCCAATAAGAATGACTGTAATTAAGGTTGATAATGGATTGATGCTAATAAATCCACTGCCTCCGACAAAAGAATTAATAAAAGAGTTAGAAAAATTAATTGCGATTCACGGCAAAGTAAAAACAATAATTTTACCGAGTGCCTCTGGACTAGAACATAAAATTGGACTGCCAGCTCTTTCAAGAATTTTTAAAGATGCAGAAATTTGGCTTTGTCCTGGACAATGGAGTTTCCCTATAAATCTACCACTAGATTTTTTAGGAATTCCATCAAAAAGATCAAGAATACTGTTTGAGGAAGGTACTCCGTATACAAACTCCTTTAAATGGTCTTCATTAGGCCCACTGAATTTAGGACTTGGAAGATACCAGGAGATAAGCTGTTTCCATTACCCTACGAAAACTCTTCATGTAACAGACGCAATAGTTGGAATAGACTCCACACCACCTGAGATATTTAATTTTGATCCAACTCCACTTCTTTTTCATTCTAGAGAGAGAGGAGATGAACCTTTGATTGACACAATCGAACAAAGAAAAAAAGGATGGAAAAGGTTAGTCTTATTTTCATCTTTTTTGAAACCTGGTAAATTAAATATTCCATCTTTAAAAAACATATTTAAGTATTCATTCAAAAAAGAACTTAGAAATTGGAGATCTCATTTCGGTATTTATCCCTTTTTATGGGACGAAGATTGGGAATCCTCTCTTGTTGAAATAATGGGTGAAGATACTCCTAAGATTCAAGTGGCACCAGTTTTACAAAAACTGATTTTCCCCCGTTCAAAAGAAGTGTTACTTAAATGGCTAGAAAATATAAAGTCTTTTAGAGATATGGAATATTTAATTCCAGCTCATTTTACGGCCCCTATAAAATTTACAAAAGAAGATTGTCAAAAATTAATTAACGAAATAAATTCCCAAAAGTGGGACAAACTTCCTGAGGATAATAAATTTTTAATGGGTTTATATAAAAAGTTGTTTGAACTAGGAATAATTCCTGAAGAAGTAAATCTTTAAAACTTTTATTCTTCAATAGACATGTTTTCATCATTTTTAAGAGTTTGTTCCAGCTCTTTTCTTTGCTCCATTTGTCTTAAGAAATATCCTGTCATCATTGCAGAAGATAATAAATTAGCAATGTTGTCTTTTGAAGATGTTATTTTTACATCAAATTGATCTGAAGGAAGCATTCCAAGAAGACCTTGAACATTATGTCTAATAATTTCTTGAATATCTTCACTAGCTGATTTTGCTACTCTTTGCAAAACTTCTGGAGATTGTTTTTGTAAATATTGGATTAAATCATTCTCATCGTTTGGATCATTATTTTCAGTAGCAAGAAATTCTGGATTAAACATTTCTACAACTTCAAGATATAAAAACCCTACAACATCAAGTACCCATTAATCTAAATTATTAAGGGCAGGGAACCGAATAGGCCCAATTTTATTGAACGGCCAATATCTAAAAATAGCTTTGCCAATAACCTTTTCATAGGGTAAAAATCCCCAAATATGTGAGTCCATACTATTATTTCTATTATCTCCCATCACCCATAATGATTCTTCTGGGACAATAAAAGGACCCATTGAATAATTAATATTTTTGTCAAAAACGTAATTGTTTTGAGCTATATCATTTAAGTAAAGGTTACCATTTCTTACTTCTACCTTGTCTCCAGGTATTCCAATTACTCTTTTTATTAGTGCAGTATCTGCTTCATAACCAGCATTAATTAATTGTTCCGGAACGTTAAAAACAACTATTTTATTTTTTAATTTTGAAAGATTTGATTTGGATGTGATTTTGGGGGTTAGTTTCTCAACAAGAATTTTATCTTGTATTTGAAGAGTTGGAAGCATTGAACCTGATGGGATCCATCTTGGCTCTATAACCTGCCATCGTATAATTAAAGCTATAGATATCCAGATTAAAAGATTTTTTAAATCCTTTATTATTGAATTTCTTTTTTCTTGAGTTGTAGACATGTTTTATTTAATTCAGTTATAAGGAAAATCCCAAAGCATTTATATAAATTATGACATCATCTATTGAATGCAAAAATTTTCTTAGAAGTTTACAACTTTTGAATCTTCTGATAAGAATAGGAGTTAAAAATTTAATAATATGTCCTGGAAGTAGATCAGCACCTTTAGCAATAGCTGCTGGAGAATTAAACAAATTAGGACTGGTAAATATTTTTAATTCAATAGATGAGAGATCTGCGGGATTCCACTCTCTTGGGATTTCTGCTGCATCAGGTAATCTCTCTTTAGTTATTACGACTTCTGGGACTGCTGTAAGTAACTTATTGCCAGCAGCAGTTGAGGCAGACCGATCTTGTAAAGGTATTATATTTCTTACTGCAGATAGACCCTTAAGGTTAAAAGATTGTGGCGCTAATCAAACAGTTAATCAAGAAGATTTTTTGAGTTCAGTCTGCAGAAGAGTTTTAAGTACAAATCTAAATGGACTTCATGAAACAGAAGAAAATGAAATCTTGAATTTAATTCGAACTATTGAGAAACAAATATCAACCTTCCCTGGTCCTATTCATTTAAATATTCCTATTGATAAGCCTTTAGATATTTCATTGTTAAATAAAAAAAATGTTTTAGAGGTTTTTGAGAGAATTTATTTAAAGAAAAAATATATATTTCAGGAAGTTGAAATAAAGTCTGATAAAAACAAATTCTTCGAAATTTCAGAAAATTTAAATTTAGATGAATCCGGCATTATTTTGGTAGGTCCCTATCAAGGCTCCATAAATGATTTAACTTCTTTCAATAAATCTTTAGAACGATTACAAGAGATTACTGGTTGGCCAGTATTTGCTGATCCAGTTTCAGGTGTTTATTCTGGTTTGAGAGGACTAGTCGTGAATTGGGAATTAGTCTTAAGAAAAAATAAAAATTCAATAAATTGTCATCAACTTTTGAGGCTTGGCCCAATGTCATCCTCAATTGATTTGGAGAAGTTTTTAATAAACTTCAAAGGGATACAAATTCTTATAAAAGAAAAAAACTATAGAAAATTGGACCCTATAAAAAAATCATTTGAATATGATTTTGGGCTATCGAATTTCACTAATCTATTGTTAGAAGAATTATCAATCAACGAAAAAAACAAAAAGTCTCTTACCCCGATGGCTTTAAATCTAATGGAGGAAGGCGAGCAGATTAAAGAAATTTTTAAAGAGAAAATTACTCAAGATAATCAAATTACTGAGTATAAGCTTGCAAATCTTGTTCCAAAACTTTGGCCAACTGAAAATCCTATAATGCTCTCCGCGAGTAGCCCGATTAGAGATTGGCTCACATTTTCAGAAAATGGTACTTTAACAAGAAATTGCTTCAGCTTTAGGGGCGCTTCTGGCATAGACGGTACTTTATCTCTTGCATTAGGTATTTCTAGAATTAAAAATCCTCTACTACTTGTGACTGGAGATTTGGCTTTTATTCATGATATAAACGGTTGGCTGATTGAAAATTCAATTGACATGAATTTAACAATTCTTCTAATAAATAATAATGGCGGAAATATATTTAATCGTATTTATAAAAAAAATTTAAAAGAAGATGAATTAAAAAAACTATTTCTTATGCCAAAAGAAATAGACTGGCCAAAACTCGCAGAGGGCTATCAAGTAAACTTTAAAAGTGTGGCAAATTTTAAAAAATTACGAGAGGCATTAGATTGGAGCATTTCTACCCAGAAATCTGTAATAATTAAAGTTGATGTTGATCCAGAAAATGAAATTTGTGAAAAAAATGCCTTGCTAGAAAAAATAATTGGCAGTTAAATTTATCATTTTCTATTTTTGAATAATTAGATTTCATGAAAGTATTACCTGGAAGAACAACTTTAAATTGGTCAGAATGCAAATCTTATGAGGATATATTGTTTCACGTATCAGATGAGGGAATCGCGAGAATTGCAATTAATCGGCCTGAAAAAAGAAATGCATTTAGGCCGCAAACTGTAGATGAACTCATTGACGCGTTTGATATTGTAAGAAATGATGAAACTATTGGCGTAGTTCTCTTTACAGGTGCGGGACCTGATAAGAAAGGCATTTATTCTTTTTGTTCAGGAGGTGATCAGAGTGTAAGGGGTAAAAATGGATATAAAAATGATGATGGGAAGCAGAGATTAAATGTACTTGAACTTCAAAGATTAATAAGAAGTTTGCCTAAAGTGGTTATTGCTTTAGTTCCTGGTTTCGCAATTGGAGGAGGGCAGGTGCTTCATCTAATTTGTGATCTAAGTATCGCCTCTGAAAATGCAATATTTGGTCAAACAGGTCCAAGAGTTGGTAGTTTTGATGCGGGTTTTGGATCTAGTTATTTAGCAAGACTTGTTGGTCAAAGAAAAGCAAAAGAAATTTGGTTTTTGTGTAGAAAATATAATTCCAAGGAAGCTCTGAAGATGGGCTTGATAAATGCAATTACAAAGATTGAAGAATTAGAAGCTGAGGGTGTAATCTGGGCAAGAGAGATTTTACGAAATAGTCCAACTGCTATTCGTATTCTTAAAGCTTCATTCAATGCAGAGAATGATGGGATTGCAGGTATTCAAGAATTATCTGGATACACAACTCAATTATTCTATTCGACTGAAGAAGCTCAAGAAGGTAGAGATGCCTTTCTTGAAAAGCGTCCACCAGACTTTTCTGACTATAAGTGGACACCCTAGTTTATCTTTCAAAAGAACTTTTTTAGTAATTATCAATGAGAATTCTTCTTGCCGCTGCTGAATGTGCTCCAATGATCAAAGTTGGAGGTATGGGAGATGTGGTTGGTTCGTTGCCTCCATCTTTGATAAAACTTGGTCACGATGTAAGGGTAATAATTCCAGGATATGGAAAATTGTGGAGTTTGTTAGAGGTATCGAATGAACCAGTCTTTAGAGCAAATACAATGGGCACTGATTTTGCTGTATATGAAGCAAAACATCCCATTCATAATTATGTGATTTACCTAGTGGGTCATCCAACATTTGACTCTGACCAAATATACGGAGGCGAAAATGAGGACTGGCGCTTTACATTTTTTGCTAGTGCCACTGCAGAATTTTCCTGGAATTGTTGGAAACCTCAAGTTCTCCATTGCCATGATTGGCATACTGGAATGATTCCTGTGTGGATGCATCAGGATCCCGAAATTAGTACTGTCTTCACAATTCATAATTTAAAATACCAAGGCCCTTGGAGGTGGAAACTTGAAAAAATGACTTGGTGTCCTTGGTATATGCATGGTGACCACACGATGGCTGCGGCAATGTTGTACGCAGATAGAGTCAATGCTGTTTCTCCGACTTATGCAGATGAGATTAAAACCCATGAATACGGGGAAAGCCTTGAAGGATTACTTAATTACATTTCAGGTAAATTGAGGGGAATTCTTAATGGCATAGATCTTGATGAATGGAATCCAGCCAAAGATCCAGTTTTGCCTGCACAATTCAGTATTAAGAATTTAGAAAATAGGATAGAAAATAAAAAAATTCTGCAGAGAGAAATGGGTCTCGAAGTTAATCCTAAAAAATATCTTTTAGGTATGGTCAGTAGGTTAGTTGATCAGAAAGGAGTTGACTTACTTTTACAAGTTTCAAGAAGACTATTAGCCTATACAGATTCTCAAATTGCTGTTTTAGGGACTGGAGATAGATATTTAGAGTCTGGATTATGGCAACTGGCATTAGATTACCCAGGAAGATTCTCAGTATTTCTAACCTATGATGATTCTTTATCAAGGCTTATCTACGGTGGCTCTGATGCATTTTTAATGCCAAGTAGATTTGAACCTTGTGGAATTAGTCAACTCCTTGCTATGAGATATGGCTCTATCCCTATAGTACGGCGAGTTGGAGGTTTAGTTGATACAGTTTTACCTCATGACCCAGAAAATAATAATGGTACTGGATTTTGCTTTGATCGCTTTGAACCTATAGATTTCTATACTTCTTTAGTAAGGTCCTGGGAAGCCTTTAGGCATAAAGATAGTTGGGAATTACTTCAAAAAAGAGCCATGAGCCAAGAGTTTAGTTGGCAAAGATCAGCTCTTGAATACGAAGTTATGTATAAGGATGTTTGCGGAATAAAGGAACCATCGCCAGATGTAGCTGAAGTTGAAAAATTTTCTTACGGACAATCAGCTGATCCATCTTTAAAAAAAAGTATGACTTAATTTTTTAATGGAATTCTCTTTATCAGAATTAAACGATGTTTTGGGGGATATTAGAAATCTGAGAGAGGGGAAAAGAGATTTTTTGAATTTTAAGAATATAAGTATTGATAGTAGAACTTTATTAAAGAATGAACTTTTTATAGCTATCAAGGGTAAAAATTTTGACGGACATAGTTTTCTTCCAGAGGTTTTAAATAAAGGGGTTAAATCTGTTGTAATTAAAAAAGGGATGCAGAGATTACTGCCTAGTAATTTTCCTTATTGGATTGTAAATGACACAACAGAGGCTTTTCAAAAATTAGCATTGCTAAAAAGAAAAAAATTAAATATCCCTATTGTTGCAATAACTGGCTCAGTGGGTAAAACTACAACAAAAGAAATAATTGGTGGAGTTTTAAATAAACTTGGAAGAATTAAATTATCTCATGCAAATTTCAATAATGAGATTGGAGTTGGTCTTACTATTCTTGCTACAGATATAGAAGATAAAGTTTTAGTTCTTGAGATGGGGATGAGAGGTCTTGGACAGATCGAGAATTTATCTAAATATAGTGAACCCGATATTGCAGTTATTACTAACATTGGGACAGCTCATATTGGATTGTTGGGCTCAAAAAAAAATATTACTCATGCAAAGTGTGAAATTAGTAAGTTCTTAAATCCAAAGGGGGTTGTGATAATTCCAGCAAATGATCCATTCCTAGAAAAAACTTTAAAAGAATTTTGGAAAGGTAGAGTGATAAAAGTAAAACTATTAAATATAGAAAATCAAAAGGATAGTTTTAAGAAAGATGATAATTTGCGAGGATTTTATAATCCTTCGAATAGAACAATTTTAATTGAAGGAAATACGTTTGAAATTTCATTTGAGGGATTTCACAATGCTTCGAATTTCTTATTTGCTTATGCAGTTGCTAAAGAGCTAGGCATTAATTTTGGAAGATTTAATAAATTTGATTTTGTAAGTTTAGGTGGAAGAAATAAAATTCTTAAATCAGTAAAAACAACAATATACGATGAATCATATAATGCTTCGCCGGAGTCAGTAAAAGCATGTATTAAAAACCTGCTTGAAAAACCGAGAAATAAATTTTTTATATTTGGAAGTATGCAAGAATTAGGAAAAGAATCTGAAAAGTATCACAAAGAAATATTCAACTTAATAAATAATTCAGATATAAAAAAGTGTTTATTTATTTGTGATAAAGAAAATGAAAAAATTTACTCCAATTATCTAAAAGATAAGAATAAATTCTTAGTTTTAAATAATATTAAAGATGTACCTCAAGAGATAAACAAATCTACAAAAAAGGGTGATTCTATTCTTATAAAAGGGAGTAGATGTTGGCAACTTGAAAAAATTATTGAATTAATTAACTAAATCAGGATTTCTTTTCTTCCAATTCTCTACATTTATTTGCTTAGTTCTTGAGATCGCTAATGAATTATCTTTAGAGTCTTTTGTGATCACTGAACCAGCACCTGTTGTTACTGATTCCCCTAGATTTATTGGTGCTACAAAAACTGTGTTTGCTCCAATACTGGAATTTTTGCCAATTTTTGTTTGATGTTTTTTCTGTCCATCAAAATTTGCAGTAATAGTTCCTGCTCCAATATTTGTAGATCTTCCAATAATAGAATCACCAATATAACTTAGATGGTTTACTTTAGATTCTTCCTCTAGTTGACTATTTTTGATCTCAACAAAATTACCTATTTTGCTATGGGAATATATTTTGGAATTAGGTCTTATATGGCTATAAGGGCCAATTTTTATATGATCCATTATCTGAGAATCATAAACAGTAGAGTTTAAAATTTCACAATTTAATCCAACATTAGAATTCACAATAAAAGTATTAGGACCGATAATGCAATGACTATTTATTTTCGTATTTCCTCTTATATGTGTATTAGCTTCTATGATTACATCCTTGCCAATTTCAGCTTCTTCACTAATTGAACAACTTGCTTTATTTATAAAAGTTACACCATTAAGCATATGTTTTTCTTTAATTGAATTCTGAATAAATTCCTCGCACTCTGATAGTTGAATTCTGTTATTAATTCCTTGAAGCTCTCCATTATCCTCTACCTCGAGACTTGAGGAATTTTTTAGCAAAGATATTGTATCTGTTAAGTAAATCTCTTTTTGATTATTATTGCTTTGCAAGGTATTAATTATTTCTGATAAGTTACCCCAGTTAAAACAGTAAACACCTGCATTGATTAATGTATTTTCTCTTTCTAGATCATTGCAATCTTTTTCTTCAACAATTCTCTCTATAAAACTCCCCTTCAAAAAAACTCTGCCATATCCATGAGGATTTGTTTTCTTTGTGGTAATTAAAGAAACATCAGCATTTTTTGAATCGTGTAAATACAAAAGTCTTTTTAGAGTACTAGGCCTAATGAGTGGCACATCGCCGTTTAGTATCAAAAGTTTTCCTTCATGTTTTTTTACCTCTTTACAAAGTACCTGGATAGCATGACCGGTTCCTGATTGAGGTTCTTGAACAACAACATGGATTTTTTTATCGTTGGGGATAGACTTTTGCACTTCTTTTGATTTGTGTCCAGTAATTACGAAAATCTTATCGGGGTTTAATGCGACACATGAATCAATTACTCTTTGTAGGAGACTTTTGCCAGAAATTTTATGTAAAACTTTTGGCAATGAGCTTTCCATCCTAGTGCCCTTGCCTGCCGCTAATATCGCAACACTTAACATGTTTATTTGAAATCCTAATTTAAATCTAACTCCTAAAGGATAACTTCGTCATTCCCCACTTCTCTCTCCATTTATTTGTAGATAATAGATTTGAGAATAATTGCTCATCTAATCTTCTCCTAATTATATCGTCTTTACTTGAGTTCAAATCTTGATCTCTATATGGAATACTAGCTTTAGTTAAGAGATGTTCTTCTTCCATTAAAGATAACTTCTCAAAATTGAATTTAGGTTTCAATTTATTCTTATCAAATTTTGATATTGCGACAGTCCCCTGACTCCAAAAAGGTCTGTTTTTAAAACTTGGCTTAATAGTAAAAATTTCTAATCCAAGATTTCTTAGGGTTTTTCTTACTGCCGCTGATGAAGAATAAGTTATTAAATAACCATAAGGATTGAGATTTTCTGTGACTTTGGATAAAAATTCAATCGTCCATACTTGTGGGCATTTTTGGGGAGAAAAACCATCTAAATAAATCAGATCGAATTTAATAGAGGAAGGAATAATGTTGATTTTCTGTCTAGCATCACCCCACAAAATACTGCATTTAAAAAATTGATCCTCAAAGTAATCTTTTCGATAAAGTGAATCAAATATTTTTTTGACTTTTGGATCCCATAATTTAAGGAAAGATCTATTTCTAAGCGAATATTCAAGAGGATTTTTATCAATCTCCAATGCATACAAATTTAAATATGATTTTTGTTTAATTAATACATCTAATAAAGAAGCGGAATTGTATCCCAAACCAAAACATATATCCAAAACATTAAGAGATTTGCCCTTAAATCTTTGCAAATTAGAAGTAGCTGTAAATTTTGACTTTGTTTCCTCCAATGCGCCCAATAAACTATGGAAGTTCTCTTGAAAAAAAACACTTCTTAAAGAGTAACTACCATCTTTAGTTAAAACTTCTATTAATTCAGACAAAAACTTTTTTAGGCTAGTTAGTTAGTTTGGCTAGCTCTTCCCAAAAAGTTGGATACGAGACGCTAGCAGCATCAGATCTCATGATTTTTGAGGTACCCTTTGCAAGAAGTGAAGCAATAGCAAGACTCATTGCTACTCGATGATCTGTCTCACTATCTACCTCCGCAGAATGAAATTTTGATTGCCCATTAATAATTAACCCATCCTCTTTTTCTGTTATTTCAGCACCGAATTTTTGTAACTGTCGTGCCATGACTTTTAATCGATCTGTCTCTTTAACTCTTAATTCTTGTGCATCCTTAATTTCAGAAACTCCATTACAAAAACAGGCAGCCACAGTAAGGATAGGAATTTCATCTATAAGTTTTGGGAGAATATCTCCTTCAATAGTGAATGATCTTAAATTATTTGAAGTCTTTACTTTAATAGATCCAATAGGTTCACCAGCAATAGTCGATTTATCTAAAATCTCATAATCACACCCCATTGAATCCATTACATTTAAAATCCCGGTTCTAGTGGGATTTAACCCTACATTCTGAATTAAAATCTCTGAATTTGGAACAATAGATGCAGCAATCATCCAAAAAGAAGCAGAGCTTATGTCTCCAGGAATCAATATTCTCTGGCCAATTAAGTTACCCCCTGACTTGATAACGACATTCCTTCCTAATTCTCCTCTGATACTGATGTCTGCTCCAAATGCTTTTAACATTCTTTCAGTATGGTCTCTTGAAGAAGCTGGTTCAATAACAGAAGTTGTTCCAGAAGCTTTGAGGCCTGCTAATAAGATTGCAGATTTTACTTGAGCACTCGCTACAGGGGTTCCGATAACACACCCTTTTAATTTATTCCCATCAATTGAGATTGGAGCTTTGTTTCCTTTTTCTCTACCAAAAATTTTGCCACCCATCAAAGATAATGGTTTGCCCACTCTCCTCATTGGCCTTTCATTAAGAGAAATGTCACCATTTAAGATGAAATTCTTGCCTTCTTGACCGGCAAGTAACCCCATTAATAATCTCATGGTGGTTCCCGAATTCCCGCAATTTAGAATTTCTTTGGGCTCTTTAAATCCATCAAGACCCAATCCTGAAATCGTAAAAGGCTCATTTTTTTTTATTTCTGGTATTTTTACACCTAACTTTCTTAGACAATCAGCAGTTGAAAGTGGATCTTCAGAATGTAAGAAACCCTCAATAGTCGTCTCACCCTTAGCAATACTTCCTATTATTAAAGCTCTATGAGAAATAGATTTATCTCCAGGTACTTTTACTTTTCCTTTTAAATTTACTCCACCTTTTATTGTGCGGATATTATTCATTTTCAAATTAAAAACTTGATAAAATTTCTATAAAATAAATTAGTTACATATTATCAATAAGTTTGTTTTTTTAAAAAAAATAATCAAATTAAGTAACTGTTTTCTATAATAAACTCAGAAAAGGGATTTGATTATTAATCTTACTTATTATCACGTTGCAAAGGATGTAACTGAAAATAGTCCTGACATTGCAGTGGTCATTGATGTTTTAAGAGCTACAACCACAATTTCTTGGGCTTTAAAAAATGGAGCTGATTCAATACAAGTTTTTGCAGATTTAGATTTATTAAAAGAATCTGCAACTAAGTGGCAAGCTGAAAAAAGACTAATGCTTGGAGAGAGAGGCGGAAAGAAGATTGAGGGCTTTGATCTTGGAAATTCTCCTTTATCAGTTACAAAAAAAGTTGTTAATGGTAAAAGACTATTTATGAGTACGACTAATGGGACTAAATCATTGCAAAAAGTTCAAAATGCTAAGCATTTATTTGCTATGGGTCTCCCAAATAGGAAAGCAGTTGCCGAAAAAATCATTTCATTAAAAAGTGAAAATGTTTTAATACTTGGTAGTGGTTGGGAAGGTTCTTATTCACTTGAGGATTCTTTAGCTGCTGGTGCTTTGGCTTCATACCTAAAACAGTACTGTGATTTCGAAATTAATATTATAAATGACGAATTACAATCGGCTTTGGCACTTTGGGATGTCTGGAAAAATGATATTTTGAAATGTTTAAAAACAGCAACCCATGGCAAAAGATTGACAAGTCTTGGAGATTATGAGGATGATTTTAAATGTTGCTCTGAACTTGATTGCTTAGATATTGTTCCAGCTCAAGTTGAAAGAGGTGTGATTCGTGCCTCATGATTTACGAATTGGTTCATTGGGAGTAAAGTCTTGACTGATTTTTTGGTAGCTGCATTGCAAATTACGAGTACTTCAAATGTTGAAGAAAATTTTACTGAAGCAGAAGAACAGATTGAATTAGCTGCTAGAAGAGGTGCTGAGTTAATAGGATTGCCTGAAAATTTTGCTTTTTTAGGAGGAGATGATGAAAAACTTAGATTAGCTTCTGAATTGTCAGAGAAGTGTACAAATTTTCTAAAAACTATGTCGCAAAGATATCAAGTATTTCTTTTGGGAGGAGGGTATCCTGTTCCTGCTGGTGATGATAGTCATACTTTTAATAGGTCAGCATTATTTGGGAAAGATGGACAGATTTTGGCGAAATACGACAAGATTCATTTGTTTGATGTTGATTTGCCAGATGGAAATCTATACAAGGAATCATCCACTATTTTATCTGGAGCAGAGTATCCACCTGTTGTAGATGTCCCAGGTTTATGCAAAATAGGATTATCGATTTGTTACGACGTTAGGTTTCCTGAACTCTATAGATATTTGTCTTCCAATGGTGCTGAGCTAATTATGATTCCCGCAGCTTTTACAGCATTCACTGGAAAAGATCATTGGCAAATCCTATTACAAGCAAGAGCAATTGAGAATACAGCATATGTAGTCGCTCCAGCTCAAACTGGTATTCATTATGGAAGAAGGCAAAGTCATGGCCATGCAATGGTAATTGACCCTTGGGGCACAGTTTTATCTGATGCCGGAAAAACTCAGGGAGCTGCAATAGCACCTGCTGATAAAGAAAGAGTAAAGAAAATTAGGGAGCAGATGCCAAGCCTTAAACATAGAAAAAACAAATTGTTTTCAAACTAATGATAAAGTTTTTAGATAATAAACTTTTTCGTTATTTATCCGTTTTTTTATTTTTAAATTCTTCAATCCTTCCAGTTAAATCTTCAAGTGCTCTTGCGGCATGGGCTATAAATACTAATGGGGTTTTAGAATTAAGAACTAAATCAAATACAAATTTAAAAGCATACTTTCAGAAGGCTAACCAAATATCGGGAGATAGATTCTGGGTAGATTTTCCAGGAGAATTAAAAAATCCCAGAACAATAAAAGGTAATGGCCCAATAAAAGAAATTAGATTAGGTAAACCAGAAAAGGGTAAAACAAGACTAGTAATTGAATTTAAGGAAGAGACTTATTTGAAACCTTTGACTTGGAAAATGGTTGGCTTAAATCAAAATAGATGGAGAATTAAACTATTTAACTCAAAACATTCATTTAAAAAGATTGGTGAAGGTTTAGTTGAAAAGAAAAGAGGAAATATCAAAGTAAATCAAAATGTAAATCAAAATGTAATTCATAAGAAGAAAAACAATTATGGTTACTTGAAATTACCAGAGGTAAAACGAAACAAGTTTGCGGTTGTAATCGATCCAGGGCATGGAGGACCTGATCCAGGAGCGATAGGTATTGGTGGTATTAGAGAAACAGATGTTGTCCTAGAGGTTTCAAAAATAGTTAAAAATTTACTTTCTGAAAAAGGTGTCAAAGTAAGGTTGACTAGAACAAATGAAGTTGATTTGGATTTGCCTCCAAGAGTTTCTATTGCTAATAATACGGATGCAGATATTTTTGTAAGCATTCATGCAAATGCCTCAAGAGGTAAAAGAAGAGATATAAATGGATTGGAAACCTTTTATTACAGAGGGTGGAGAGGAAGATTACTCGCGAAAGGAATTCAAAAACAAATTTTAAGAGTTTCCCCTGGGAGTCCTGATCGAGGGGTTAAACAAGGTCGATTTTATGTAATTAAAAATACTAGAATGCCTGCAGTCCTGGTAGAAATTGGATTTTTAACGGGAAGATTAGATGCAAGAAGATTAGAGAAAATAACCCATCGAAAAAGATTAGCTTATGCAATTACAAAAGGCATTCTCGAATATCTAGATAAAGTAGGGTGAAACTTAAAGTAGGTATATTTGATAGCGGAATAGGTGGTTTTACTATCCTTAATTCTTTACTAAAAACACGTAAAGATGTAGAAGTTTTTTATTTGGCGGATACAAAAAGAATACCTTTTGGGGGTAAAAATTCTAAAGAGATCAGATTAATTGCAAAGGAGATTTGTACTTTTTTTATTGATAAGAATTTAGATGCACTTTTAGTTGCTTGTAACACTACAAATGCGTGTGCGCTTGATATCCTGGAAGGTAATTTAAAGGTCCCTTGTTTTGACCTTATAAATTCAGTATCGGAAATAGTTGATAAACAAATAATTGGTGTCCTAGCAACACAAACAACTGTTCGATCATCGTATTACAAGAAAGCTATAAATTCTAAAAAAGAGAATAAGTTTATATTTCAGCAAGAATGTCCAGAATTTGTATTAGAAATTGAAAGAGAAAAATTAAATCTTGATAAGTTAAACAGTCTTTCAGACTTATACTTAAGACCACTAATAAACAAAAATATTGAAGAATTAATACTTGGATGTAGTCATTATCCCTTAATTTATAACTTTCTAAGAAAAAAATTAGATTCAAATATAAAAATTATTGATCCATCGGTAGCATTAATAAAAAAATTTAATGAATCTTTTGCTATTCCAAAAACTGACCGCTATGAGAGTATTTCTTTCGAAAATATAAAATTTTTTGTTACTTCAGAAAGAGATGAGTTTTCCAAAAAAGTAAAATTTTGGCTTGGAATAAATAAAGAAATTAGGTTGGTTAACCTCCGAAGTAATGTTTGATTCCTTAAGATATAAAAGAGGTCAATCATGAATACAGTAACAGAGCTACTACAACCAGTTGAAAATGATCTTGATGATCTTATTTTAGAACTGAAAAATCTAATAGGAGCTGGTCATCCAATTCTTCAAGCCGCAGCAGAACACCTTTTTAGTGCTGGGGGGAAAAGGTTGAGACCTGGTATAGTTTTATTAATTTCAAAAGCTATATCTCCCGAATTTTGCTTGACAAGCAAACATAAAAGGCTTGCTGAAATTACTGAGATGATTCATACAGCCTCATTAGTTCATGATGATGTAGTTGATGAGGCGTCTACAAGAAGAGGAGTAGATACAGTCCATAGCAGATTTAATACCAGAGTAGCTGTTTTGGCGGGTGACTTTTTATTCGCTCAAGCAAGTTGGCACCTAGCAAATCTTGACAATGTAAATGTAGTTAAATTACTTAGTAGAGTAATAATGGATTTAGCAGAGGGTGAAATCAAACAAAATTTAAATAGATTTGATTCGGCTCAATCTTTTTCCAAATACATCAACAAAAGTTATTGTAAAACAGCATCATTAATAGCCAATAGTTGTAAAGCAGCTGGAGTTTTGAGTGGGATTAATGACGAAAACTTAACCTCGTTGTACGATTTTGGCAAAAATATTGGTTTAGCATTCCAAGTTGTAGATGACATTCTTGACTTTACTGGAAATGATAAACAACTTGGAAAACCTGCTGTAAGTGATCTTGCTAGTGGTTATCTTACCGCCCCAGTTTTATATGCCTTAGAAGAAAATAAAAAATTGTCAGTTCTTATAAACAGAGAACTTGCTGAAAAAGAAGATTTAGATGATGCTCTTAATATCATCATGAACTCTAAAGCTATTGAAAGATCCAGGAAACTAGCTGAAGATTTTGCAATGCTTTCTAAAGAAGCTATAGTCTGGCTTCCTGATTCAGAACATAAAAGAGCTTTAATGGCTCTTCCAGAATTTGTTATAAGCCGTATTTATTAGATCTATTATAAATAAATCTTTGAGCTAAAATAATATTAAAATTTTTGAAAACCTTAATTTTTTCGACTAAATTTATTAAGCATAGATTTATTTAATGTCATTAGATAAAAAAAATTCAATCAATAACATACTTGAAGAAAAGAGAATTTTCCCTCCATCAAAAAAATTCGCAGAAAACTCAAATATTAGTACTCAAGAAGAATTACTAAGTCTAAAAAAACAAGCATCAGATAATCCTACTCAATTTTGGGAATCTTTTGCAAAATCTGAATTAGATTGGTTTGAGCCATTTCAAACTGTATTAGATAAAGAAAATGCGCCCTTTTTTAAATGGTTCAAAGAGGGGACACTCAATATTACATATAACTGCTTAGATAGACACATTAAGAGAGGGCTTGGAGGTAAGACTGCACTTATATGGGAAGGCGAACCCGGAGATAGCAAAAAATATACTTACGAAGAACTTCTAAAAGAGGTATGTAAAGCAGCTAATGCATTAAAAGCAATTGGTGTAAAAAAAGGAGATTTGGTATGTATTTATATGCCGATGATTCCTGAAGCGATGTTTGCGATGTTAGCTTGCGCAAGAATTGGAGCGCCTCATTCAGTTGTCTTCGGAGGATTTTCTTCAGAAGCTTTAAAAGATAGGTTAATTGATGGAAATGCCAGATTTGTTATTACTGCTGATGGTGGCTTTAGAAAAGATAAGGTGATTGAACTTAAGAAAGCAGTTGATGCGGCCATTGAAAGTGGGGCAGATAAAGTTGTTGAAAAAGTAGTTGTTGTAAAACGATCCCAAAAAAATATTTCAATGGTTGATGATAGAGATTTTTGGTGGCACGAATTATTAAAAGATCAAAAAGATCATTGTGAACCAGAAATAATGAATAGCGAAGATAGACTTTTTATCCTTTATACTTCAGGCTCTACTGGAAAGCCTAAAGGTGTAGTTCACACTACAGGTGGTTACAATCTTTGGTCCCATTTGACATTTAAATGGATTTTTGACTTAAAAGATGAGGATATTTACTGGTGTACTGCTGATGTTGGTTGGATTACAGGTCATAGTTACATAGTTTATGGGCCTTTATCTAATGCTGCTACAACCTTAATGTATGAGGGAGTGCCAAGACCCTCTAATTTAGGGGCTTTTTGGGAAATTGTTCAAAAATATAAGGTTTCTATTTTTTATACTGCACCAACTGCAATAAGAGCATTTATGAAGTCTGGACGTGAAATACCTGATAAGTATAATTTGGAGAGTCTTAGACTTTTGGGCACAGTTGGAGAACCAATTAATCCTGAAGCATGGATGTGGTACAAGGATGTTATTGGTAAAGATAAATGCCCTATTGTAGATACTTGGTGGCAAACTGAGACTGGTGGTGTGATGATAAGTCCCTTGCCTGGAGTAGTTCCTACAAAGCCAGGTTCAGCTACTTTCCCTCTGCCAGGAATCGAAGTTGAAATTGTCGATAAGAATGGAGATAAGGTTAAGGAGAACGAGGGTGGATATTTAATTATTAAGAAACCTTGGCCAGGAATGATGAGAACAATTCATGGAAACTCAGAGAGATATTTGGAGAGTTATTGGGAATATATTTCCTTTAAAGGAGAAAAAAATGTTTATTTTGCTGGAGATGGAGCACGCATTGATGAAGATAGATATATATGGATTATGGGAAGAGTTGATGATGTTATAAGTGTTTCAGGACATCGGTTAGGAACAATGGAAATAGAATCTGCGTTGGTAAGTCACAAATCAGTTGCAGAGTCTGCAGTTGTTGGCAAAAAAGATGATTTAAAAGGTGAAGTTATAGTTGCTTTTGTATCTCTAGAGAAAGACGTGAACGGTTCTTCAGAATTAGTAGAGGATCTAAAGAAACATGTTGTTAATGAAATTGGAATTATCGCAAAGCCTGAAAAAATTATAATTTCTGACTCTCTTCCGAAAACACGTAGTGGAAAAATTATGAGGCGAATTTTAAGATCTTTGGCTGCTGGAGAAAAAATTAGCGGCGATATAAGCACTCTTGAAGATAGTTCTGTTTTGGAAAAGCTGAAAGAATTATCCTAATCAGATTCATCAATTAAATTGGAAATTTTATTTATAGTATTTCTTTTGAATTCATCATCGGCCCAGTCTCCCAAAAAATTTTCTCTTAGTCCTGCGCTTGCAATTATGGTGTGTGTACCTTTTAACATTACCCCCTTAGAATTATCTTCTTTTCTTGCTTTCAGACAAGAAAATAATTTATCTGTTTGATCTAATTCGTCTGAGTTGAATTTTATTAGGAAGTTATTTTTTTGATTATATGTTTTTTCAATTAATCGCAAAGTTCTTTCAGGGCTTGGGCTGAATTCACTATTGAATTCTAATTTTTTAGAAATTTGTTTCAATAATGGAATAGATTTGTTAGCACTGAAATTATTAAAACTTATTGATATGAATTTTTCGCAATTTCTTCCACCATCAGGGGAAATTAGATGAAGTTTGCAGCCTAGACTATGACCAATTCTTATGGATGGAATTGATGTCCCTATTCTCTTTGATAAAGATATTCGGCAATTCTTGAAATCCCTCCATGCTTTAATAGCAAGTTGTTGGTGATCAAATTGTGGAGTGTATTTATATGCATGTACTGCATAGTTTTTATTAATTAAACTCTCGATGAATCTTCTATAAGTTAAATCTGGTTTAGAAGCTAAATAACTTCCACCAATAAATTCCACAATTTTTTTAGGATTTGAAGGCCAATAACAAAAATTATTAAATTGATATTTTGTAAAAGTCATCTTTCATAAACTAAAAATGTTTCAAAAATTATTTTCAGATCATGTTTCTTAATTTATATTAATTTAAGAGAAATTTTTATTAAATGCGTCAAGATAAATGAAAGTGTTTTCAGCTAATTGGAACTATCTAACAAAAAAGAATTAAATCAATTGGATATTCTTCAGGATCAAGATATTAATTATCCATCTGAAGATAGTGTTGCAAATCAGAACAAAAAAATTGAAAAAATTTTAATTCTTGATACTGAAACAACAGGTTTAGATGAAAATAAGGATGAAGTGATCGAGATAGGTTGTATTTTGTTTGATGTATCTTTTAAATGTGTACTTTCTCAGATCTCATTTTTATTACCGGTTAATAATAATGAAGCAGAATATGTTAATGGCATATCTGCAGAAGTAACTAATATCTCTCAACCATGGGAAGATGGATTGAATTTCTTTTTAAAACTTGTTGATTGTTCGGATTTCATTGTCGCGCATAATGTAGAGTTTGATAAGAAATGGTTTGGGAAAGGAAGATTACCTAAACTTAATAAACAATGGATATGCAGTTTAGAAGATATTAATTGGTCTTTTCAAAAATCACTAAAAAATAGACCTTCAGTAACTGATCTAGCTTTATCTTTTTCAATACCAGTTTGGAATTTACATAGAGCTTTATCTGATTGCTTTTACATATCGGAAGTCTTCAAAAAATGTGATAATTTAGAGGAAATTTTACTTAAAGCTACAGAACCTAGGCATTTATACAAGGCACTGATTAGTTACGAAGATAGGTCTTTAGCTAAAAATGCTGGGTTCAGATGGAATAGTCCTGTCCAAGGAGCTTGGTCAAGAAGATTAACTATTGATGAGGCAAAAAATCTTAATTTGTATCCAACTTTACAAAACACTCTAATTGAGTGTCAGGATGAGAATCTAATCGAATAAAGATTTTATATATTTTTTCAAATTAATCTTCAAAAATTACATTATTTTTCAGGCCGCAACATCATAGTTTTCTTCATAATAAAGTTTATTAATTATTTTTCTACATATTTTTATGTTATAAAGCGCTTTGGGGTTCCAAGGTTTTTTCTGACCTAGTGGAGAGCTTTTCCAATGAATACCAGGCTTGAGAATTCCATTTTCACGTAAAAAAGAGAGTTTAATTTCAGTTATTCCTAATTTTTCAGCGGTCAACTCAGATGAGCTCCATTCAACCCCTAACATTGAATTAAGTAAATATTATTAATCCTTGATAACGTTAATTTTATTTTTTTGAAAGGGGTAAAACTTTTAAATAATTATTAAGTAACAAAAAACCTAGAATTTACAAAGAAAAGAGATTTGAAAAATTTATATCAAATTAAGAAATATTAAATAAAGAATCTTCATTAATGAAAATCTCATCGATACCCTCTCTTTTATTAATGGATTTATATTTACAGTATTCTTCTGTAATCGATTGATGCTTTGCAAGATTGATCCAACCCTTGTGCCAATTTCCACTATTTATTAATTCTTCGTAAGTAGTTGTTAAGTTAATTTCAGAATCAAGGACAGAAACCATTAAAAAACTAATATTTCCTTTTTCTTTAGTCTCATTTACTAAAACAAAATGTCTCAATCCATTTATGGTTTTATTAGAAGTCCAGAAATTTTCCATAATTATTTTTTCTTAATTTTCCTCTCAGAATTTTTTCTAGATATTTTCTTATATTCAGTTCTAATTTCGTCTAATAAAAGTTTTCTTCTATCCATATAGTTAATAGAATCTTGTTTAGATAAGTTATATCTTTCTTTTTTAGTTAAATTCATCCAGTTATTAAGATTCTTTTTATTGAAAGTTGTTAATTTTTTAGCCTTCAAAACTTTTTGTTTTTTATTCAATTTAAGAAAATTCTTTAAATAAAAGAAAATAAATATAAAAAGAAAAATTATCACAAACTGTAAGAGCATCACTTTGCAAGTAAATTGTTATTTATCCATTTTTCCAATTCAATATCATTCTCAAAAGATATAATCTCTTCTTCATTCCCATTACCTGATTGATCAAAGAGCCTTATGATGAATTCACCTTTAACCGCCTCATCATCACCAATTACAATAATACTTTTAGATTTTAGTTTATTTGCCTTTTTAAATTGTTTAGAAAATGAGGCTCCACTTAAATCCAACTCAACTATCAAATCATAATTTCTTAATTTTCTAGATAAATCCAAAGCTAATGATTCAGCAATTAAGCCTTGATTAATAATATAAATATCAGTATTTCTTGGAACTTCAAGATCTTTTCCTGCTAGTAGAATTAATCTTTCTAGACCAATAGCAAATCCAATTGCCGGGGTGCTTGGCCCTCCCATTTGTTTTATTAAATCATCGTATCTTCCTCCCCCACAAACTGTAGCTTGGGAACCTAAAGCACCACTTGTGATTTCAAAAGCAGTATGAGTGTAATAATCTAAACCTCTTACTAAATTAAGATTTTCTACGTAAGGTATTTTTAAAACCTCCAATTGTTTTTTTAAGTCTGAATATCTTTTATGACTTTTTTCAGACAAAAAGTTAAATAATTTTGGTGCATTTTCAAGAGCTTTTTTTGTTTGAATATTCTTTGAGTCCAAAATCCTCAAAGGGTTTTTAGTAATCCTATTCTGAGAATCTAAATCTAGAAAATCTTTATTTATTTCTAGCCACTTTAAAAAGGATTTTTGAAAATTTGATCTGTCATTTGTATCACCTAAAGTATTTATTTCAAGATTGAGTTCTTTTATTCCTAATTTTCCTAAAATATCCCAAGCTAAAGCAATAATTTCAACATCACTTCTAACTGAATCATGCCCTATAAACTCAACGCCTAACTGATGAAACTGTCTTTGTCTGCCTGCTTGAGGTCTTTCGTATCGAAACATAGGTCCCATATACCAAAGTTTTTGAAATGGATTAGACGATATTCCATTTTGTATTAATGCTCGTGCGACTGAGGCTGTCCCTTCGGGTCTGAGAGTACAGGATCTCTCCCCCCTATCAAAAAATGTATACATTTCCTTACTGACAACATCTGTTCCTTCACCAATTCCTCTTATAAATAAATCGGTCATTTCAAGTATTGGTGTTCTTATTTCTTTGATGGAGGCTCTTGAAAGCTGTTCCAATACAATTTTCTCAACGTTTTGCCACTTTATTAATTGATCAGGCAATAAGTCTACTGTTCCTCTAAGATTTTTTAAGTTATTCAAAGTTCTAAAAAATAATTCAAAATTTTTAATTCCTCTAGAAATTAATCTTTGATTAGTTATTCTGTGAGACAATTTTAATTTAACATTTAGAAAAACTATTGGGAATTAATAAAAGTAAAGAGAATCAGCATTGCGGTACAAAGCCAAAAAAAATTGCTTTTGGAATAGCACCTCTTGGTATAGTTTCAATAGGCATAGTGCCAATGGGAGTAATAAGTATTGGGGTAGTACCAATGGGTGTATTTTCTTTTGGTGCAGTAGCAATGGGAATAGTCAATTTATCAGTAGTTGGAATGGGAATTATCTCTGCCGGCGTTACTACTATGGGAATATGGGAGTATTCACCTAATTCTCATAACAATCAACATAATCATTCCAAACAAATTTCAAATTCAAATAAGGAAAATATGATTTCAGATCTATTTAACACTAAAAAAGAGGCTGAAGAAGCTGCCTCAAAATACGGATGTGTTGGAGCACATAAAATGGGTAATAAATGGATGCCTTGTAAAATGCACTAAATATTTTCTTAGTAAAAAATTTATTAAATATTAATTCAAAATCTCTACTCTAAAATCAAGATTTTTTGCCTCATCAATAGTTAATCTTCTTGACCAAGCTCCTTGGACAGGACTATTCCA
>CVSY01000094.1:0-278 GCA_001180285.1 Prochlorococcus marinus
CAGTCCCTCTATCACCCATTATCATCACTCCTCCAATTCTTGGATCAATAACATTTAACAAGAGAGCTAATTTCATTTCTTCTTGACCAATTACTGCTGTAAAAGGAAAAACTCTTCTTTTCTTTGTTGTAGGCACAGTTTTAGTTTTCTTAAATATTCAAATAATCAATAGATGTTACTTCAGAAAATGTTTTTAGTAAATATCCCTATCAAATTAAAACAAGAAGTAAATAATAACTAATCAAATTTATACTTACTTATTTTTTTTTGAATTGTTC
>CVSY01000095.1:0-643 GCA_001180285.1 Prochlorococcus marinus
GTCAAACTCACCTGGCATAATTTTGTTAGAGCCTTTAAAAATCATATGTTCTAGAAAATGAGCAGTGCCGTTTTTATCAACATCCTCAAATGAAGAACCTGCTTTGCACCAAATATCAATGCTTATAAGCGGCAATTCTTTATTATCCACAAACACACATCTAGTTTTGCTTGAATGGGTGTAGTAGTTAACATCTCCTACGTTCATTTAGGTTCTCTCTCTAATCTATTTTGGTACTTTTTAGCCTTGTTGTCTGAATCTTTAACTAAAACAAAATTAACTGACCCTCTTATTTTGGATTTATTACAAAATATTAGAGAGCATAGATCCATGCTTGAGGACCTTGAGAGTATAAAAATTGATCCAAAACTAACTAACATAATATCTAAAGAAATAGGCAGAGAACTTTGTATTGAAAACGAATTTCATAAAGCAAAAGGTTTTAGAAAGTTACATATTGAAGTAGCAGAATTTTCAAAGAATCTTAAAATATTACACTGCGTTTTTTTTCCTGATCCAAAGTTTGACATCCCAATTTTTGGGATGGATTTGGTAGAAATAAATGATATTGTTTCTGCTGCCATTGTTGATTTATCGCCGGCATCAAAAAAACCAAGGTTTGAAATACGAAAAATTACTTTCT
>CVSY01000096.1:0-257 GCA_001180285.1 Prochlorococcus marinus
GAATTAGTACATCTGAAGATAAAAGTGTAGAAAGTTGTTTAAAAACACTTCAATATACCCCAAAAATGGAGGGGTTAAATTTATCAAAAGTAGTTTCAACAAAGCAAAACTATTTATGGCAAGATCATACACAAACAAATTTTGATGTAAGAAGAAGATATGCTGAATCTTCTAAAAAATTAAAAATAGTAGCAATTGATTTTGGAATTAAAAATTCAATTCTAAATAGACTTGTATCTCATGGTTGTGACGTTTTA
>CVSY01000097.1:0-689 GCA_001180285.1 Prochlorococcus marinus
TTTATCAATATTATAAAAAGTATAAATAATTATAATTAAAAATAAAAGAGTATAAATATTTATTATTCTTATAAATATGGAAAATAAAATATAAATAAATAAGATCGATACTACATACTTAATATACTTTAATTTCAAGTAATTCATTTTATCGATTATTTTTAAAAATGTTATACAATATAATAATGAAACCAATATTAATAGATATATCAGCAATATTAAATACTGGAAAATTTATAATATTTAAATTTATAAAATCAACTACAAAACCCCTATATATCCTATCTATACCATTACCAATAGTTCCCCCAAGAATAAAGCTATAAGAACATAAATCTAATGAGTTTAAAGTATTCTTCCTAAATATCAAATAAATAAGTAATATAGAAAAAAAAATACTTATTAAAGATAAAAATACTCTACTACCACTAAATATGTTAAATGCTGCTCCGTAATTTTTTACAAAGTCTAATTTGAATAAAAGAAAATCTTTATTTATAAATAATTTTTTATTATAAAACATTAAATATTTCGTAAATTGATCTATCAGAACAATAAAAATACTTAAAGATACAAAATATAATTTTGTTTTTATATTAATAATCATTATTTGCTACGTTTTAAACGTTCTATAGGTTTAATAAGTAATAAAAGTGGAAATAGCATTAAAAAATGATATCCAATCTTAC
>CVSY01000098.1:0-338 GCA_001180285.1 Prochlorococcus marinus
TTGACTCCAATGGCGGGATAAGCTGATGCAGATATAGATAAGCGAAGCTTGCTATCTTTAATCAAACAAATATTTGTTGGTTGCATTGTTATTTGATAAATGCATTCTTCACTTATTTTGGAGTTTTTAACCCTTAAGAATCCGGTTGAAAATTGATTCACCTTTTCATTCCCTTCTTCAACTAGAGATAAAGCAAGGCATATATCGAAATTAGGCTGATCACTTTTTACTTGAGTTTCTAATGTGGGAATGCCTCTTAAATATTGATCTTCTTCAAAAGAATTAGTTTGAAAAACACCTACATCCAAGCGTTTATCAATAATACTTCTATTAAATTT
>CVSY01000099.1:0-318 GCA_001180285.1 Prochlorococcus marinus
CAATTACAAGAGATGTCTCTGGTGAAGGAGTACAGCAAGCATTGTTAAAAATGCTTGAAGGAACAATTGCTAATGTGCCACCTCAAGGAGGAAGAAAACATCCTTATCATGACTGCATCCAAATTGATACGAGTCAAATATTATTTATTTGCGGTGGAGCTTTTATAGGTTTAGAGGATATCGTTCAAAAGCGTATGGGTAAACACTCTATAGGATTTACCACCAATTCAGACCAAAACAAAGTTGATACAAAAAAAATAGTAGACCCAAGAGATTCCCTGAAAAATTTAGAATTAGATGACTTAGTGAAATATGGCC
>CVSY01000100.1:0-43605 GCA_001180285.1 Prochlorococcus marinus
TATTATTGTAAAGTCTCCAAATGGGTCAGACTTAGAATCCCAACTTCCGTTTTAAATCCATGGAAATTAATATATAAAAAGTAAATAATCCATATATAATAGATTGTCTTTGTAATCTTTAATTATGAGATCTGTTAATAGTTGGAATTTAACTAATAATAAACTTCATCAATTATTCAAAGACAATAACGAATTTATTTCTATTAAAGTCCGTGGTAATACTTGGGAGCCAATCACTAGATGGCTAAGATTAGATTCAAGAATTTTTAGAGAAACTACTAGCAAAGCAAGAATAACTTTATGCGATATCGAATCTCTAGCAGAAATTTATAACTACAGATCAATTAGATGGAAAGCAAAAAAACTAACTCCTATGCCTACTAAGGTAATTCCACAATCTATTAAAAATATTTTTCGGAAAATACCAATCATAAAACAACTCGCCTATGAACTCGAAATAGTTTTTTATCAATATAGTGAAAATATTTCTGAACATTTAATATCAATAGTAATTCCTGCAAGAAATGAGGCTGGTAATAAAGAACTTTTAATTAATGCTCTAAATAAATTCAAAAATATTCCCAATAAATTAGAAATTATATTTGTTGAAGGAAATAGTAACGATAATACATATGAAATTTTGAAAGAAATAAAAGAAAATTTCTCAAATTTCTTCAATATATCTCTTTTAAAACAAACTTCTAAAGGGAAGAAAAATGCAGTCGTAGAGGGATTTAATATTTCTTCAGGTGAGACTCTCGCAATAATTGATAGTGATTTTACTGTAGATATTGATGACAGTATTGCAGCAATTATGGAATCAACCAAAAATAAAAATATCCTTATTAATTGCGCCCGGACAACTTTTCCAATGGAAAAAGATGCGATGAGATGGGCAAATTATATTGGAAATAGACTCTTCGCAATTTTTCTATCAATTCTAATAAATAAGCCTGTATCAGATTCACTATGTGGAACAAAAGTTTTTTCAAGAAAATTCTTTAATCTTATGAAACAAAACGGAAGTTGGGATTCTAAGTCTGACCCATTTGGAGACTTTACAATAATATTTGAAGCAGCGAACAATAACATCAAAATACTAAATTACCCCGTTAGATATTACGCTAGAAAATCTGGTGCGCCAAATATATCTAGATGGATAGATGGATTAAAACTTCTCAAAGTATGCTGGATTTATATGATTTCTGATATCTGATTTAAATAAAATTTGAGTGAATGTTTTCTTAGGATTTTTAATTTCTCCAAATTAGTAATAAAGTAGTTAGATTCTTAAAAGAAATAAATTCATTAAATTTCATAACATGAATTTTAATTTGAAGTTTGAAAAATTAAATAAAAAAAATTACCAAACAGCGTATTATGGAAAAATATTAACTGTAAGATTGCCATGTAATCCAATATTTCCAATAGGACCTATTTATTTAGCAGACCATATTCATAAATGTTTTCCTAATTTAGAGCAGCAATTCATTGATCTAGCAATAATTCCATCAAATAAAGTTTCCAAATATTTAGCTAGAAAAATTGATCAATTTAGACCACATCTAATCATTTTTTCATGGAGAGATATACAAATTTATGCACCAGTTGATGGTAGAAGTGGAAATCCTCTACAAAACTCTTTTGAAGTTTTCTACTCAAAAAATATCCTTAAAAAAATTAGAGGTTCCTGGGGAGGATTAAAATTAATTTCATCTCATTATGGAGAAATATATAGAAATACTTCTTTAGTCAAGATGGGACTAAAAAGAGCACAAAAATACAATAAAAATGTAAAAGTAATTTTAGGAGGTGGAGCTGTTAGTGTCTTCTATGAACAATTAGGCAATCTACTCCCAAAAGGAACTGTAATTTCAGTTGGAGAGGGAGAAAATCTCATAGAAAAAATCATTAGCGGAGATTCAATAGAAGAAGAAAGATGTTATATTGCTGGACAAAAACCTCGGAATAAATTAATACATGAACAACCTTCAGGCACTGTTAAAACAGCCTGCAACTATAAATATATTAAATCAATATGGCCTGAATTCGATTGGTATATAGAAGGTGGCGATTATTACGTAGGGGTACAAACAAAAAGAGGATGTCCTCATAATTGTTGTTTCTGTGTTTACACAGTTGTGGAGGGAAAGCAGGTTCGCGTTAATCCTGTTAAGGAAGTAATCAAAGAAATGAAGCAATTATATGATCTTGGAGTAAGGGGATTTTGGTTCACAGATGCACAGTTTATTCCAGCCAAAAAACATATTGAAGATGCAAAAACACTTTTGCAAGCAATTAAGGACCAAGGCTGGGACGATATTAATTGGGCTGCATATATCAGAGCAGATAATATTGATGCTGAGCTAGCTCAGCTTATGGTTGATACAGGTATGAGCTATTTTGAGATAGGTATCACCTCGGGATCTCAAGAACTTGTTAGAAAAATGAGATTAGCGTATGACCTTGAAACTGTATTAAATAATTGCAGAATGCTAGTCAAATCAGGTTTCAAAAATCATGTTTCAGTCAATTATTCATTTAATGTTTTTGATGAAACGCCCAGTACCATAAGACAAACAATTGCTTACCATAGAGAATTAGAAAATATTTTTGGTAAAGGCTTAGTTGATCCAGCTATATTCTTTATAGGTTTGCAACCTCACACTCTCCTTGAAAAGTACGCTTTGGAGCATAAAATTTTAAAGCCAAATTACAATCCAATGAGCATGATGCCATGGACAGCAAGAAAACTTCTCTGGAATCCAGGGTCACTAGGGAAAAAACTTGGTCAGGTTTGCTTAGAAGCTTTTGATAATCCAGAAGACGAATTTGGCAAAACAGTTATCGACATTCTTGAGAGAGAATATGGAAAGTCTTCCTTAAAAGAATCCTTAAAAGTCCGTCCCTTATCAGAAAGGAAATTAACTCACTCTAAATAATAAATTAACACCGTTATTAATCCTCTTTCTCAATTGAACTAGAAATTCCTTTAGATTTTAATGATTCTGAGTAGAATTCTGCTGGCTCTAAATCACAAACGATTACTAAACCCACGCCCGTATTGTGTGCTTCAAGCATTATAGAAATAGCATCTTGTTCACTTAATTGCGGAACAACTTCTCGCAATGAAATAGTGACATACTCCATAGAATTAACTGGGTCATTATGAAGTAAAACCTTATATTTTGGAGACTTATTTTTTAATTCAGCAGGTTTCTTTTCAATCACTGCTGAATTATTATTTGCACTTTGTTCTAACTTTATAGATAGCATTAAATTTTTTAGAGTTTAAATGTACTAGTAATTATATATTAATTATTCTTTCCATTGCATCAAGGACGTTTGATCGTGAATTAAATGCTGACAAGCGAAAATAACCCTCTCCTGCCAATCCAAATCCACTCCCAGGAGTTCCCACTACACTAACTTTTTGGAGAAGGAAATCAAAAAAGTCCCAAGATGTCATTTGATCTGGAACTTTAATCCAGATATAAGGAGCATTGTCCCCACCGTAAACTTTATATCCTGAATTCTGAAGTTTATTTTTCATGATTTTTGCATTTTCCATATAAAAATCAATTAAACCTTTCACCTGTTTTTGCCCTTCAGGAGAATAAACAGCCTCTGCACCTTTCTGAACCACATAACTCACTCCATTGAACTTTGTAGATTGTCGCCTATTCCAAAGAGGCCATAACTCTATTTCCTCATTTGTTGAGCTCAAACCTTTGAGATCCTTAGGTATTACTGTAAAAGCACATCTAACTCCAGTGAATCCTGCGTTCTTTGAAAAAGATCTAAATTCAATAGCACAATCCTTTGCCCCCTCAATCTCATATATTGAATGTGGAATATCATTATCTTGGATAAATGCTTCATAAGCTGCATCAAAAAGTATAAGAGATTTATTTTGGAGGGCATAGTCAACCCATTTTTTCAATTCTTTTTTTGTGATAGTTGCTCCAGTCGGATTATTTGGAAAACAAAGATATAAAATATCAACTTTTTTTTCAGGTAGTTTTGGCAAAAAGTTGTTCCCCTCGTTTATTGCTAGATATGTTAATCCTTGATAAGTACCATTTTCGAGAGCTTCTCCAGTTCTGCCTGTCATGACGTTACTATCTACATAAACAGGATAAACAGGATCTGTTACAGCAATTGAATTATCTTTGCCAAGAATATCTAAAATATTGCTGCTATCGCATTTAGAACCATCTGAAACAAAGATTTCTTCAGGTGAAATTTTACAGCCTCGAGCAATAAAATCATGCTCAGATATTTTTTCTCTCAGCCAAGAATAACCTTGTTCTGGTCCATAACCTCTGAAACCGTTCATTGTTCCCATGTCATCTAAAGCTTTACCCATAGCTTCTATGCATGCTTTAGGTAATGGTTCTGTAACATCTCCTATGCCAAGCTTAATAATTTCAGCACTCCTATTTGATTGAGAATAAATTTTTACCCTTTTAGCAATTTCAGGAAATAAATAGCCTGCTTTGAGTTTTAAATAATTTTCGTTTACTTGAACCACTTTAGATAAAAAATTTCACCAATATTAGAATAATGTATCAACGTGCTTTAGTGGTGATTAGATGTTAAGATTATTTTAGTTATGGTTAATTTAAGAGATAATCATAGCTGTGAATTCAATTTCAATTAGTTTGAAAATCGTTTAAATCTTTATAAATAGCAGAATTCAATCACTATTAACTTTATTAATTTTAAAAAGTAAAAAATAATAGCAAAAAAAATTGCTTTATTAAAAGATAAAATCTAATTCTTTAATCTAGACGATTTTCAAAATCCAAATCATTCAGAATCAATTATATGTCTCAGCAAATTATCATCGCTGAGCAGGCTCGAATAGCAGCACTACTCACAGATGATCGAGTTGATGAATTAATCGTCGCACAAGGTCAATATCAAATTGGCGATATTTTTTTAGGAACAGTTGAAAATGTTCTTCCTGGTATTGATGCCGCTTTTATAAATATTGGAGAAAGTGAGAAAAATGGATTCATCCATGTTTCAGATTTAGGTCCACTAAGACTTAAAAAAGGGATATTTGGAATTACTGAATTACTAGAACCAAAACAAAAAGTTCTAGTACAGGTAATAAAGGAACCGACAGGATCTAAAGGTCCCAGACTAACGGGAAGTATTTCAATACCAGGAAAATATTTGATATTACAGCCATATGGCCAAGGAGTAAATATTTCAAGAAAAATCAATACAGAAACAGAGCGAAGCCGTTTGAAAGCTCTTGGGGTTTTAATAAAACCACCCAGCACAGGATTGTTATTTAGAACAGAGGCTGAAAAGATAAAAGAAGAACTTCTAATTGAAGATTTAGAACAATTAATTCAAGAATGGGAAAATGTACTAAAAGTTTCTGAGACTTCCAATCCGCCAAATTTAGTAAAAAGAGATGATGATTTCTCTCTTAAAATCTTGAGAGATCATATTAAAGAATCAACTAAAAGCATAATTATCGATAGTAAATTTTCAGTTGCAAGGGCAAAAGATTTTTTAATAAATTATGAATCTGATATTAATATTGAATTTCACGATAATAGTTTAAACCAACATATTTTCGAAAAGTACGAAATAAAGAAAACAATTCAAAAAGCCCTCCAACCAAGAGTAGATCTTCCTTCGGGTGGTTATATCATTATCGAACCTACTGAAGCTTTAACAGTAATCGATGTAAACTCTGGATCATTTACAAGATCCGCCAACTCAAGACAAACCGTTTTGTGGACGAACTGCGAAGCAGCAGTTGAAATTTCAAGACAGATGAAATTAAGGAATATTGGTGGAGTTATAGTAGTGGATTTTATTGATATGGAATCTAGAAGAGATCAATTTCAGTTACTTGAGCATTTTACCTCAGCAATAAAAGATGATTCTGCTAGGCCTCAGATAGCTCAGCTTACTGAATTAGGTTTAGTAGAGTTAACCAGAAAAAGGCAAGGTCAAAATATATATGAATTATTTGGTAAAAGATGTTCTACATGCGATGGGACAGGACATGTAGAAAACATACTAAATACTGAAATTACTAAATTAGAAATTAAAAATGTTGAAGATAAATCTAATCATTCAAACAATCTAAAATCTTTTGATATGGATACTTCTCAATCAACTGATAAGCAGGAAAAAATAATTGACAAGGATTTACTTAACTCCAAAGAACCAAGTAAGGAGAATATTTCTAATAAAAAAGAAAATAATAATGAAAATTTAAACCAATCAAATTCAAAGGAAAAAAATATAATAACAGTTGATCTTACTAATGAAGAAAAAATTGTTTTCAGTCAATTAGGTATTAATCCGCTGATAAAGTTAGGTAAAGAATATCTCACCAGCAATAATTTTGTGCATTTAAAAGACAGTAATAAAGGATCGGAAAAACCCTTAGAAAATAAAAAAACGAAAGCAAAACAAATTAAAAAAATCTCAAAATTGGAAGAAGAAAAGATTCAAATAAAAATTGAAACAGATACAAATCCTAAAGAAGATGTTAAAGATAAGTCAACAAATAAAACTGATGAAAATAATGAACTTGTATTTGAAGATAAAAAAGATGAAATTGAAATTGCAGATCAGCTAACCAATGCAAGAAAAAAAAGAAGAAGATCTTCAGCAACCATTGAATAAAGTATCCGAAGTTGGAGTAGATGAAGTTGGAAGGGGAGCAATTTTTGGTCCAGTTTTTTCAGCAGTTGTATTATTAACTGAAAAAAATAAATCTACTCTAAAACAATTGGGAGTAAGAGATAGTAAAAAACTTACTCCCAAAAAAAGAGAATTGCTTTTACCAAAAATTTTATTACTCTCTTCAGGTTATGGAATTGGGCAATCTTCGGCTAGAGAAATAGATAAGTTAGGTATCAGAGTTGCCACAGAACTTTCAATGATAAGAGCTTTAAAAAAATTAAAAGAGAAGCCATCTGAATTAATAATCGATGGCCCCTTATTATTGAGGCCATGGAGCGGAACTCAGAAAAACATAGTATCAGGAGACTCAAAGTTTATTTCGATAGCTTGTGCAAGCATAGTTGCCAAAGTTTCTCGAGACAATCTAATGGTAAGGTTAGAAAAAAAATACTCAGGATACTTGATTTTTAAAAATAAAGGATATGGTACGAGAGAGCATCTCTCACTAATAAAAAAAAATGGAATAACTAAACTTCATAGGAAAAGTTTTTTAAAAAAATCAAATCTTATTTAATTCACACCAATCTAAAAAATCTTTTACCAGTTGCTGTTGAACCCTAGACTTTATACCCAACAAAATCCCATTTAATACCGAATGACCAGTAGATTCTAAAATCTTCTTTGGTACCAACTTCAGTAGAGGGGGTTGGCTTACAGATACCCCGAGAAGCGCCTCACCTTCTAACCCAATATCAGTTGCTTCCAAATTCGCTTTCAAAATAAGATTGAAATCATCTATCATCCCTAAGCCATCCAATGTACTTTCAAGAGCACTCATTTTTAAAATTCCATCTTTATTTTCTACCGCAATTGAGACAACAGGATTAATATCTAATTGAAAAACCTTAAAACTTGTTACTGTATACTTATATCTACCTACTCCTTCTGGGACTAATTTTTTGGAGTCAAGCATTGCTCCAACAACTCTTTCTTCTTCTAAAAGATATTTAGAAAGATAATCTTTATTACGTGTTACAGAGAGCTTTAATTTCTGTTTAGCATCAAAAGACAATAACATTTTCTATATTCCTCCAATGCTTATTTGATCTCTTTTTTTTTTACGATTACTCATGCGCAAACAAGTTGCATTTTTAGGTCCAAAAGGAACATACGCAGAAAAAGCAGCTCATATATTATCAAAGCTTGCCAATTTGCAGACACCTATATTTGTACCATGTAATGGGTTACATTCGGTCATTAAATCCTTAGCGTACAACAATTGTGATGCTGCAGTAGTCCCTATAGAAAATTCTGTAGAAGGTGGCGTTACGGCCACTCTAGATGCCCTCTGGAAATATCCTGAAATTTTTATAAATAAAGCAATTGTTTTACCTATAAAACATGCACTAATTAGTGATGGAGAACTTTCAAACATTTCAGAAGTATTATCTCATCCTCAAGCATTAGCTCAATGTTCAGAATGGTTATCTGAAAATCTTCCAAATGCAATACCTCTCCCGACAAATTCAACATCAGAAGCTGTCAATATGGTTAAGGGGAGTAAATTCAGAGCTGCTATTGGTTCAAAATCATTAATTCAAATCGGAGGACTTAAAGAATTAGCATTTCCTATTAATGATGTTCCTGGCAATTGCACTAGATTTGTTTTATTAAGCAAAGAATCAAATTCAAATTTAGCTAATATTGTCAGTTTTGCTTTCTCATTAATATCTAATAAACCTGGTGCTTTGCTTGAAGCAATCAAGAATATTGCAGATTTTGGATTTAATATGAGTAAAATTGAATCTAGGCCTTCAAAAAGAGAATTAGGCGAATACATAATTTATATTGATTTAGAAATAAATAATAAAAATAATATTAAAAATTTTCTTGAATTGAAAAAAAAGATAAAACCACTCTGCACAAAATTTGTAGATTTTGGAAATTATTTTTCTGAAAATGTTGAACTATATTAATTTATCCTCTACATTTAAAAACTCCAAACTCCATTAAACCTTTATTAAATGCCCAATTCATGAGAAGTATTGTTGGAATCTCCCTAATCGACTTCACTATCGCAATTGGGCCAAGTGACAAAATTGCAAACGGCCTTCGAATTCCTTCAATAATGGAGTCGTACCATGAAGGATTTGTATGAAAATTCCAATTTTCAGAAATAACTCTTCCCGCACTATTTTTATTTGTACTAAGAATATTACCGAATTCGTTAATGCTAATAAAATTAGGATGAACCCATTGTTCAAGTAATTGCTTAAGAACAAATTTTTCAAAAATAGATGGGGGGTAAGCTCTAAGATCTCTGGAATTCCAATCAGCCAATGCCAAATACCCGCCAGGTCTCAAAGTTCTGAGCATCTCATCTGCAAATTTAGTTTTATCATTCATGTGTGCACCAGCTTCAACACTCCAGACCGCATCAAATGATCCGTCTTCAAATTTCAAATCCAAAGCATCCATAACTTGGAAACTGCAATTAAGTCCTGAAGGGGTAAGTTCTCTTGCTCTTTTTACTTGAGCAGGACTAATTGTAATTCCAATAACATTAAACCCATAATATTCTGCAAGAATCCTTGAACTTCCCCCTATTCCGCAACCTATATCGAGTATTCTTGATCCTTTTGGCAATTTATCTAAACCACTCCACTTGACTAATTCATGTACAAACTTAATTTTAGCCTTTCTAAAATCAATATTATTTTTTCCTAAGGGATAAAAGCCCAAATGTATATGTTCTCCCCACAATCTCTCAAGTAATTTATCCTGAGTCCAAGCATCATATGCAGAAGCTACCGTACTGGAAGAAATATATTTTCTTGCTTTAACTCTCCAAATTATAAATAGGACAAAAAAGAATAAAACAAGTAAAAAAAAAGGTAATAAGAATTCAAACATTTAATTTTCTTTTGTATCAGGCAAACTTTCTTTCAATACAGTTCTTGCTGCTAGTTGTTTTCTTGTATGATCAAGCATTTCATATTCTCTTTGCAAACGAGTAAAAGTATTTCTTTCCTCAAGAAGTCTTTGCTGTTCCTCTGAAACAGGACCACCCAAATGAGCCCCTATCCAAAATGATAAATCCATTGGGTTGTCAGGTAATTTATCTGGCAGATTTTTCTTAGTATTAGTCAATTTACTTGTTAGTTTAATAACATCACAAAGTGCTTCTTTTACTGAGTCTTTTAGAGAATCTAATTTTTGAAGGTCATCAATATTATCATCACTAATCCAACTAACCATCGCCGAACAAAATGGAGTCGAACGCGTTATTTCCAAGACTTGAAATCTTTGTTGTCCGAGAGTGATAATATTACTTCTCCCATCCTCTGCAGTTTGATGTTTTATAATTTGTGCACAACATCCTATGTTAGCCATACTTTTAGTAGTTGGATCCCACTTTATAACCCCAAACATTGAATCACTCTCAAGCACAGATTGAAGCATGATTCTATATCTTGATTCAAAAATATGTAAAGGTAATACTTCTTGAGGAAAAAGGACTACCTCTGGCAAAGGAAATAAAGGTAATTCCCTTACAGAGAGTTCTCCCATTTAAACCTCACAAAATTATATTAATACTAAACAATTTAGGGCAGTTTCGGGATTTCTTAAAGTTTAACTTCTATATCTACACCACTAGGGAGATCTAACTTCATTAAAGCATCAATAGTTTTTGCAGAAGGACTGTAGATATCTATTATTCTTCGATGAGTTCTTGTTTCAAAATGTTCTCTAGAATCTTTATCAACATGTGGTGATCTTAGGACACAATAAATCTTCCTTTTTGTAGGTAAAGGTATTGGACCTATTGCTGAGGCAGAAGTAGTATCAGCAGTTTGGATAATTTTATCGCAAGATAAATCAAGCATTCTTCTATCAAATGCTTTGAGCCTTATTCTTATTTTTTGTTGTGCAATAGATGCAGTCATAGTTTCAAATAACTTCTAATAAAGGGCCATTGATTGAAATGACCCTTATCCATAAACCTATATTAAATGATTGAGGTTAAATTTTTAAAATTCAAATTTATTATTTGAGAATTTTAGAAACAACTCCAGCACCGATAGTACGTCCACCTTCACGTATGGCGAATCGCATACCTTGTTCAATTGCTACTGGACAAATTAATTCTCCAGTCATCTTAATTCTGTCTCCTGGCATAACCATTTCAACATTAGAACCATCATCTGAGGTGAATGCGGTTATTTGACCTGTCACATCAGTTGTTCTGATGTAGAACTGAGGTCTATATCCTGCAAAGAAAGGCGTATGTCTGCCACCCTCCTCTTTTTTGAGAACATAAACTTCTCCTTCAAATTGAGTATGAGGGGTAATAGATCCTTTCTTCACAAGAACCATTCCTCTCTCAATATCTTCTTTCTGGACACCACGTAAAAGTAAACCAACATTATCGCCAGCCATACCTTCATCAAGAAGTTTTCGGAACATTTCAACTCCAGTAACAGTTGTTACTCTTGTATCTCTAATTCCAACTATTTCTACTTCTTCTCCAACCTTAACTTTACCTCTCTCAATTCTTCCAGTAGCAACAGTTCCTCTACCAGTAATAGAAAAAACATCTTCAACTGCCATTAAGAAGGGTTTATCAACTTCTCTTTCGGGTTCGGGAATGCTAGCATCAACTGCTTTCATTAACTCTTCAATCTTTGATTCCCAAGTAGAATCACCTTCGAGAGCTTTTAAACCTGAAACTTGAACTATAGGAATGTCATCTCCCGGGAAGTCATAACTATCTAAAAGTTCCCTAATTTCCATTTCGACAAGTTCAATAATTTCTTCGTCATCGACCATGTCGCACTTATTGAGAGCAACTACAAGAGCAGGAACTCCAACCTGTTTAGCTAATAGAATATGCTCTTTTGTTTGAGCCATAGGACCATCTGTAGCTGCGCAAACTAGGATAGCTCCATCCATTTGGGCGGCCCCTGTGATCATGTTTTTCACATAATCAGCATGTCCTGGGCAATCGACATGCGCATAATGTCTGCCTTCAGTTTCATATTCAACATGAGCTGTATTAATGGTAATGCCACGCTCTCTTTCTTCAGGAGCACCATCAATGTCTCCATAGTCTTGAGCTTGAGCTTGACCTTTTTTAGCTAATACATTTGTAATAGCAGCTGTTAGTGTTGTTTTTCCATGATCAACATGGCCAATAGTACCTATGTTGACATGTGGTTTGTTTCTTTCGAACTTCTCGCGAGCCATTTTGAATTAAAGAATCGAGGGTTTAAGAGTGTTTTAGTTTAGAGATCAGGAGTTGCCCTGATTCTTGGAAATGATAGCTTCAGCAACATTACGAGGAACTTCCTCATAATTTGCGAACTCCATTGAAAATATACCCCGACCTTGAGTCATTGATCGGAGTTGAGTGGCATAACCGAACATTTCGGCTAAGGGCACTTTGGCCTGTACCTTAGACAATCCATCATCAACAGATTGTCCTTCTACTTGACCTCTTCTAGAAGAGAGATCACCAATTACAGATCCAAGAAAGTCTTCAGGACTTTCGACCTCAACCTTCATCATAGGCTCTAATAGAACAGGATTGCATTTTTTAACCCCGTCTTTAAAAGCCATGGAACCTGCAATTTTGAAGGCCATTTCTGATGAGTCTACATCGTGGAATGAACCATCGACTAGTGTTACTTTTACATCAATGAGTGGATAACCGGCAAGAACACCAGATTCACAGGTCTCTTTCATTCCATTAGATGCAGGACCAATATACTCTTTTGGTACAGCTCCGCCAACAATTTTGTTTACAAATTCAAAACCTTTACCAACTTCAGCAGGTTCCATTTCAATAATTACATGACCATATTGACCTTTACCTCCAGTCTGTCTTGCATATTTACCTTCACCTTTAGAACTAGACCTAATAGTTTCTCTATATGAAACCTGTGGCGCTCCTATATTTGCTTCAACTTTAAATTCCCTTAACATTCTGTCAACAAGGATTTCTAAGTGCAACTCACCCATACCTGCAATAACAGTTTGATTTGTCTCAGGATCTGTACTTACCCTAAAGGTTGGATCCTCTTCAGACAAAGCAGTTAAAGCTTTGGATAATTTTTCCATATCACCTTTAGTTTTTGGCTCAACAGCTACTGAGATAACTGGTTCAGGGATAAATAATGTCTCCAAAACAATTGGATCTTCTGTGTTACACAAAGTATCACCAGTTGTTGTGTTCTTAAGACCTAATACAGCTCCTAAATCACCAGCCCTCAATTCATCAACTTCCTCTCTTTCATCAGCCTTAAGAATCACTAGTCTAGAAATTCTCTCTTTAGCATCCTTAGTAGAATTCATTACATAACTTCCCTTTGAAAGAACACCTGAATACATTCTTACAAAAGTTAATTTTCCGTAGGGATCAGACATCACTTTGAATGCTAATGCGCTGAAAGGAGCATTATCGTCTGAAGGTCTAACATCTTCTTTACCACTTGGCAAAACACCTTGTATTGGTTTCACATCAACTGGAGCTGGCAAGTAATCAACTACAGCGTCTAATACAAGTTGGACACCTTTATTCTTAAAAGCAGAACCACATAATACTGGAACCAATCCATGTCTTAAAACCCCTTCCCTAATACCTTTTTTAAGTTGTTCTTCTGATAATTCTCCTGTTTCGAGAAATATTTCTATTAACTCTTCATCATTTTCTGCAACACTTTCCATTAATTTTAATCTCCACTCAGCAGCTTCGTCCTCCATGTCAGATGGAATTGGTGCTTCTTCAATATCAGTACCTAAATCGTTTTTGTAAAGGTATGCTTTATTAGCTACTAAATCAATAATGCCTGTTAAATCACCTTCAGCCCCAATAGGTAACTGGATTGGAAGTGCATTTGCCTTTAGTCGATCTTTAATTTGCTTATTAACCTTTAAAAAATCTGCACCAGTTCTGTCCATTTTATTGACAAAAACCATTCTGGGAACAGAGTATCTATCTGCTTGACGCCAAACCGTTTCCGATTGAGGCTGAACGCCACCAACTGCGCAAAATACAGCTATAACTCCATCCAACACACGCATTGATCTTTCAACTTCAATAGTAAAGTCAACGTGTCCAGGAGTATCAATAATATTAATCCTATGATCTTGCCAACTAGTAGATATTGCAGCAGCAGTAATAGTTATTCCTCTTTCTCTTTCTTGAGCCATCCAATCTGTTACAGCAGCACCATCATGGACCTCTCCAATCTTATGAACTACACCTGAATAAAACAAAATTCTTTCAGTTGTTGTTGTCTTACCTGCATCAATATGAGCGGCTATACCTATGTTCCTTACTCGTTCTAGGGGAAAGTCGCGTGCCAATTTTAAAGCTCCAAATAAAATAATTTTTGAAAAATTCAGTTCACACTAAAAGCAAACTTTAATAATAATAAACTACTTAAGTACCTTTTGATGAAATTAGTATCTGTAATGTGCAAAAGCCTTATTAGCTTCTGCCATTTTATGAGTATCTTCTCTTTTTTTAACGGCACTACCAGTTTCATTTGCTGCATCCATCAACTCGCCTGCAAGTTTTTGGGACATACTTTTACCATTTCTCGCGCGTGAGAATGTAACAAGCCATCTCAATGCCATAGCCGTACCCCTCTCTTGACGAACTTCCATGGGTACTTGATATGTAGCACCTCCAACTCTTCTAGCTCGTACCTCGACAAGAGGAGTAGCATTTTTTACAGCTGTTTCAAATAATTCCACAGCATTCCCACCTGTTCTCTCGCTTATTAAAGAAAACGCATCAGACAATATTCTTTGAGCTGTAGATTTTTTTCCATGTTTCATCAATCTAGAAATCATCATTGAAGCAAGACGACTATTAAATTGAGGATCAGGAAGAACTGGTCTTTTTACTGCTGCATTACGACGTGACATATTTAAAAAAAGTGATGTTTACAAATTAATCTTTTGGAGCTTTTGCTCCATACTTAGATCTGGATTGACGTCTATCTTTGACTCCAGCCGTATCTAAAGTTCCTCTTATTATATGATATCTAACTCCAGGCAAATCCTTGACTCTTCCTCCCCTAAGTAGTACAACAGAATGTTCTTGCAAATTATGTCCAATTCCAGGAATATAAGCCGTTACTTCAAAACCAGAAGTTAATCTAACCCTAGCAACTTTTCTCAAAGCTGAATTCGGCTTCTTTGGTGTTGATGTATAAACTCTTGTGCATACTCCTCTTCTCTCAGGGCAAGCTTTTAATGCAGGAGATTTTGTTTTCTTTGTCAGACGTTTTCTTTCTGAACCTACTAATTGCGAGATGGTGGGCATCTATTAAAACTTAGATAAAAAATAAATATTTAACTATCATAACCTTTTAGGAGCACCAACTAAAAGTTTTTAATTAATATTTTTTCAAAATTTGGCAAATTAAAATTCTTTGGTAAATATTCATTATCTTTAGATTTATTTTCATATTTATTTTTATAATAGAAATATATAAATAACTAAACATAATTAAATAATCAATGGGAGAGAGTATCAAAAGAATCGTTGGCCCATATCAAGATAGTTATTCCCCAAATGGAATAATTGGGGAGAAAGATGCATGTGGAGTCGGTTTCATAGCAAATATTGAAGGAGTAGAAAGCAATTGGATCCTTAAACAGTCCCTCAAAGGCCTTAACTGCATGGAACATAGAGGAGGTTGTGGAGGAGATAGTGATTCAGGAGATGGAGCGGGCATTTTATGTTCAATTCCATGGGAATATCTAGAAAAGGAAATTAATTTAGAAAATAATCAAGAATTAAATAGAGGATTAGGTATGGTTTTTATGCCTAATAAAAAAGAAAAAATTGAAGTATGTAAATCGATATGTGATAAAGAAGCAGAAAAATTAAAAGTCAACAATACATCTTGGAGAAAAGTACCTGTTAACAATGAAATCTTAGGTCCTTTAGCTAAAGCCAATGCCCCTTTCATCTGTCAGTGGATTTTATATATAGATAAAAAAGATCATCAGGATGTTGAAAGGCTTCTATTTCAATTAAGGAAGAGAATTGAGAAAAAAATAAGAGAAACTTTCAAAAACGATGTTGGGCATTGTGAATTTTATTTTGCCTCACTAAGTTCTCAAACAGTTGTTTATAAAGGTATGGTTCGCTCTGAAATATTATCCGAGTTTTATCAAGATCTAAAAGAAGAAAGTTTTAAAGTTTCATTTTCTGTTTATCATCGTAGATTTAGTACTAATACACTTCCAAAATGGCCGCTAGCTCAACCCATGAGATTTTTGGGACATAATGGCGAAATAAATACTCTCTTAGGTAATATCAACTGGGCTAAAGCTTCAGAAACACATATAGATGATTTTTGGGGAGATTTATCTAATGAAATCAAGCCCATTGTAGATGTAAACAAAAGTGATTCATCAAATCTTGATGCAACCCTTGAAATCAATATTCGTTCAGGTCAGCCCATTACTGACTCATTATTAAAACTAGTTCCTGAAGCATTTAGGGATCAACCAGAACTTGATCAAAGAGAAGATATAAAAGCCTTTTATGAATATTCTGCAAGCCTACAAGAAGCTTGGGATGGTCCAGCACTCCTTGTATTTGCTGATGGAAATTTTGTCGGGGCAACGCTTGATAGAAATGGCCTAAGACCCGCAAGATATTCAATCACAAATGATGGTTTTGTAATAATGGGTTCTGAAACAGGAGTAGTAGATCTTGAAGAAGAAAGAGTAATAGAAAAGGGTCGATTAGGACCGGGACAAATGCTGGCAGTTGATTTTCATCAGAATAGAATCCTCAGAAATTGGGAAGTAAAATCTGAAGCTGCTAAAAGGCATGATTATACAAATCTTCTCAGTAATAGAACTATTAAAATTGAAAATAATGAATGGGTTAAAGACTGCAAACTAAAAGACCTTGAGTTGTTGCAACAACAAACTGCATACGGTTTTTCAGCGGAAGATAATGACCTTATCTTAGATTCAATGGCTTCATTAGCTAAAGAGCCTACTTATTGCATGGGCGACGACATTCCATTAGCAGTTCTTTCATCTAAGCCACACATTTTATACGACTACTTTAAGCAAAGATTTGCGCAAGTTACTAATCCTCCTATTGACCCTTTGAGAGAAAAACTTGTAATGAGTTTAGAGATGCATCTAGGAGAAAGATGTACACCATTTGAAATTAAAGATGCTAAACCCTTTGTTCATTTACAAAGTCCTATTCTTAATGAAGAAGAACTCATTTCCATCAAAAAATCAAAAATTAAATCTCAGATAATTTCAAGTTTGTTTGATTTAGAGGAAGGTATTCAAGGCTTAGAGAAACAATTAAAAGCAATCTGTACACAGAGTGAGCTGGCTATAAAAGACGGTTGCTCTTTAATTATCATTTCAGATAAGGGAATTAATCCTAAAAAGACTTTTATACCTCCTTTACTTGCTATTGGAGCAATTCATCATTATCTTCTTAAAAAAGAAATCAGACTTAAAGCTTCACTAATAATTGAGACTGGTCAATGCTGGAGCACACATCACTTGGCTTGTTTAATTGGATATGGAGCAAGTGCAGTTTGCCCATGGTTGACCTTCGAAGCAGGTAGACACTGGTTAAAACATCCAAAAACGCAAAAACTCATTGATAGCAAAAAAATAAATCCATTATCAATAGTTGATGTTCAAGAAAATATTAAAAAAGCTTTAGAAGACGGTCTAAGAAAAATTCTCTCAAAAATAGGTATTTCTCTTTTATCTAGTTACCATGGAGCACAAATTTTTGAAGCTGTAGGCCTTGGATCTGACTTAATAAAAATTGCTTTTAATGGAACAACAAGTCGTATCGCTGGCATAACATTAAAAGAATTAACCAATGAAACACTATCCATACATACTAAAGCCTATCCAGAGATCGATTTAAAGAAATTAGAATTTTTAGGATTTGTACAATTTAGAAATAATGGAGAATATCATTCAAATAACCCAGAGATGTCCAAAGTTTTACATTCAGCGGTAAAACAAGGGCCAGGATATGATCATTTTGAAACTTATAAAAAACTTATTAGTAATAGACCGACAACATCTCTTAGAGATTTACTGACAATTAATTCCACAAGAAAAAGTATCCCATTAGAGGAAGTTGAAAGTGTTGAATCAATTTGTAAAAGGTTCTGTACTGGAGGAATGAGTTTAGGTGCTTTATCCAGAGAAGCTCATGAAGTTTTAGCAGTTGCAATGAATAGAATTGGTGGGAAAAGTAATAGTGGAGAAGGGGGAGAAGATCCAGCTCGTTTTAATGTTTTAAATGATATCGATGAAAATACTCAGTCATCGACGTTGCCATTTATTAAAGGATTAGAGAATGGAGACACCGCATGCTCAGCTATTAAACAAATAGCATCAGGAAGATTTGGAGTTACACCTGAGTATTTAAGAAGTGGTAAACAACTCGAAATTAAAATGGCTCAAGGTGCAAAACCAGGAGAGGGGGGACAATTACCTGGTCCAAAAGTTGATTCTTACATCGCAAAACTAAGAAATAGTAAACCTGGAGTAGCTTTAATATCTCCTCCCCCGCATCATGATATTTATTCAATTGAAGATTTAGCTCAACTTATCCACGACTTACACCAAGTTCATCCAAAAGCGAAAGTAAGCGTTAAACTTGTTTCTGAAATTGGTATAGGCACTATTGCTGCTGGAGTAAGCAAAGCTAATGCAGATGTAATTCAAATATCAGGTCATGACGGAGGTACAGGTGCTTCACCCCTGAGTTCTATTAAACATGCAGGTTTACCATGGGAACTAGGTGTTACTGAGGTTCATAAATCTCTCTTAGAGAATAACTTACGCGAAAGAGTAATTTTGAGAACTGATGGAGGTCTTAAAACAGGCTGGGATGTAGTTATTGCAGCTTTACTAGGTGCTGAAGAATACGGTTTCGGCTCTGTAGCGATGATTGCTGAAGGATGCATAATGGCTCGGGTTTGTCATACAAACAAGTGTCCTGTTGGAGTTGCCACTCAAAAAGAAGAATTAAGAAAAAGATTTAAAGGTATTCCAGAAAATGTTGTCAATTTTTTCTTGTATATTGCTGAGGAAGTAAGACAGATAATGAGTAGTATCGGTGTTTCTAATATGGAGGAACTGATTGGTAATCAAGAATTTCTTTCTGCAAGAAATATCGATCTTCCAAAAACTTCTAATATTGATCTTTCCTCTTTAATAAATCAACACTCAACCCCTGATAGATCATGGTTAAAACATTCAAAAACTGCCCATAGTAATGGCTCTGTATTAGAGGACGAGTTTTTGTCTGATACTAAATTTATAGATTCAATTAAAAATCACAAAATTTTAACCAAAGAAATTGAGATAAAAAATACAGATAGAAGTGTTTGTGCGAAAATATCAGGCGAAATCGCAGAACTACACGGCAACACTGGCTTCAATGGCGAACTCAACTTAAATTTCAAAGGATATGCAGGTCAAAGCTTTGGTGCCTTTTTATTGAAGGGAATGAATGTTCAATTAATCGGAGAAGCAAATGATTATGTTTGTAAAGGGATGAATGGTGGAATACTCACAATAATTCCACCAAAAATAGAAAAAACTTCCTCCGAACAGGTTATTTTAGGAAACACCTGTCTTTATGGAGCAACAGGTGGGAAATTATTTGCATTAGGAAAATCGGGAGAAAGATTTGCAGTAAGAAATAGTGGTGCTACAGCGGTAACAGAAGGAGCAGGTGATCATTGTTGTGAATACATGACTGGTGGGACAGTAGTTATTCTCGGTTCCACAGGAAGGAATATTGGTGCGGGCATGACTGGTGGAATAGCTTTTATAATCGATGAGAAGAACGATTTAAGTAATAAAGTTAACAAGGAAATAGTTAGCATTCATAAAATAACTTCATCAAAGCAGGAAAATATCTTATTAGAAATTATTAGAGAATATCGAGCAAAAACAAATAGCTTAAAGGCTGCCAAAATAATTGAAAATTGGTCCTATTATAAGAGTACTTTCAAATTAATAGTTCCCCCAAGCGAAGAAGAAATGCTTGGCATAAAGAAAATGTAAATGCCTTTCTTTATAAAAACTGAAATCATAAAAAAAGAATACTTAATTAATCATGATTTAAAACAAAAAGTAATTAACGAACATATTGATTGGATAAAAAAATTGAAAAAAGAGGGAATTAATATAAAAAGTGGTTTTTTAGTAGATGAGTTAAAGAGGCCAGGTGACGGCGGATTACTCATTCTTGAGATGAATAATTATAAAAATGCACTAAAAATAATTAAGAATGATCCAATGATTAAAAATGATCTAGTTGAATGGAAATTAAATGAGTGGATAGATTCAAATAAACAAAAATGACTATCTTGGATATTTTTTCATAAGTTTTTGAATTTCTTCAGCATGGTAACTGCTACGAGTTAAAGGAGAACTAACTACTTGCATAAATTCCAAATCTTTTTCCCCAAAAACTTTAAAATAATTAAATTTTGAGGGACTCACAAATCTTTGTACAGGTAAATGATTTGGTCCAGGAGATAAGTATTGGCCAATAGTAACAATATCAACGAAATTACTTTTTAAATCCTTAAGAAGACTTAAGACATCCTCATCTTTTTCCCCTAAACCAAGCATAAAACCTGACTTTGTATAAACTTTAGGAGAATATTCTCTAGTCCTTTTAAGCAACTCAAGAGTTCTCTCATATTTACCCTGCGGTCTTACTTTTTTATATAGCGAAGACACAGTCTCAATATTATGGTTTAAAACGTTTGGATTTGAATCAAGAACTTTTTCAAGCGCTTTCCAGTTGCCACAAAGATCAGGTATTAAAAGCTCAATAGTAGTTTCAGGCGATTTTTTTCTTATTTGATAAACACATTCAAAAAATTGAGATGCGCCACCATCTTCAAGATCGTCTCTATTAACTGAAGTAATTACAACATGTTTAAGTTGCATTCTATAAACAGCTTCGGCCAAACGATATGGTTCTGTTGGATCTAATTCTCTTTTAGATCTATCAAAATCAATATCGCAATATGGACATGCCCTAGTACAGCCAGGCCCCATTATAAGGAAAGTGGCAGTGCCACTTGCAAAACATTCTCCAATATTTGGACAACTTGCCTCTTGACATACAGTATTGAGATTTAAATCATTTAACAAATTTGCAGTATTGCCAATTCTCTCAACTTGCGGAGCTTTTACTCTTAACCAATCAGGTTTTGAAATTAAACTATTGGAATTATTAGTCAAATTAATTTTTTCTAACCCGTATTCTTATTTTACTAAAAACATTTTGAATTAACTATTAATAATTTCAAAGACGAATCTCATTTAACAGAAGTAAATAAATAAATGAATTCAACCAATCCTTCTGCAATTTAGAAAATCTTAATTAAATTTATTCGTTACACAACGTTCTTGTTTCATTAACTAAAATTGAATCAGATTTAATAACGTTATTTTTAATACAGATATCAGAACGTACAAATTTTTAAAATATACCTAAAATAAAGACAATAGTTTTACTATTTTGTACTAAAAAGTGTTTTTTTATTTTTTTTTTGATACAGTAAAAAATATATGTAATAAAACATTGACTTTTAAATTTAAAAGAAAACGTATTTTATTATCGGAAAAAAATAAAAACTCTAAAGCAATAGGTTATGCAAGAGCTACTCGTAACGAATATGAATATTTAGAAGAGCAAATAAAAATTTTGAAGGAAGAGGGTTGCAGTTTAGTGTTCTCTGAATTTATAAGTTTAGATGAAGAAATCAAACCCCAACTCAATAAAGCTATAAATTCCTTATCAAAAGGCGATCAATTAATAATAACTCAGCTTGATCGAGCATTTAAAAATAAAAAAGAATGTTTGATAACAATAAATAAACTTATTAATAAGGATATTCAATTGCGAACTTTGACTGGTTTTTTTGCTGCTAGTGAATCTTCTAATGTAAATTCTTCAATTTTTAAGATTTTATATGAATTAGATAATTTAGAAGACAAAAGTTTAGGTGAAAGAAAAAAAGAACAACTATTACGCAGAAAATTATCAGGAAATAATTTGGGAGGTAGGCCCAAAATAAGTCCTTTAAAAGAATCTTTAGTAATCAGATTGCGTAATGAAGGATATTCATATCGATCAATCAGAACACAAACTGGAATTGCATTATCAACAATTAGGAGAGTGATTTTGGAGGGAGAATTAACATAAAATGAACAAGAAAGAAATTGAAAATTTAATAAAAGAAAATTTTAAAGATACCGCATTGCGTATTTATGAATTAGATGATGAAGATAGAAAAAGTTTGTTAGCAGAATATAGAGAATGGATTATGAATGATTTAGATTTTGAAGAAGTATTGATGCTACCTTATGAAGCCTATACTGACAAATTAGATTCTAATTTCTTAGAAGATTCACTTTAATCCTCAATAGTATATCTCTTATTAAAATCGTATACTTCTTTTGCTATAAACGGTAAAAGGGAAGAATCTTTGGAATATTTTTCTCCATTACAAAAAACTACTAATAAAGTTTGTAGAGATTGATTATTAATCCACCAAGCTGAATCATGTCTAACTTCAGACATTAAGCCTGCTTTACTCCAAAGATTAATGCTTTCTGGTAATCCTTCACCCAAAAAACCATCTATTTGATTAAGAGGATCCTTTTTAAGAACAACTTTATTTAAATTTCTTTTTAAAAAACTTCGCAAATTTAAATTATTTTCTTGATAATCAATATGAATCATAATTTCCTCCAAAACCCTTGCAGCTGAATCAGAGTTCATAGTGTTTCTATTTTTATTATCATATCCATAAAATTCTTTCTCACGACCAAATGGTCCATCATCCCAAGTCTTCTGACAACAATTTATACCAACCAATTCTTCCCAATTTAAATCATGTAGCCAATCATTTATTATACTTCTTTGGTATTTCCAACTTTCCCATAATTCGCCTTCAATACGAGGTCCACTTGTTGTTCCAGTAAGTAAATCAATTAAAAAGCTTGTTGCATTATTACTTGAGAAAGACAACATTTTCCCCACAGCATCAATAATTTCATCTGATAATAATAAACTTCCTTTTTTAATCCAATAAAATGCAGCAAGGCCATAAACTAACTTGACTATGCTGGCAGGGTAAACCATTTTTTTGTTATTAATGCCAGTTCCAAAACCTTTAAATACACTTTTATTTTCAGTTTTATAATTAATCCAAGTTATCGAAATATCTTCTCTTGAAAAATCTTTATCATGAGAGCATACTCTCCTTAAAATATCATTTAAGGCTAGACCCATCTCCTGACTTAAATAGTAAAAAGACATTGAATGGAAATTTATAAAAATCCTATCTCACTATTTAAACAAACTAATTTTTCAAAAACTATTTGGTGGCAATTAAAAGTTAATATTTCGGGATATCAAAATGAAACAGGAGATAAATTAGTTACTGAAATATTTAAAAATAGAATTTTTAGGCTTATTTATCCAAATATTTATCAAAAAAACCATAAATTTTCAAGAATATTAGTTCAATTATATGAAGATGGTTACGTCTGTTGGATAAATTTAGAAGGATTAATTATTGAGAAATACGAATTCAAAAAAAATAACAATTTAGAAAATGAACACTTCTTTATAAAAGATAAAGTTAACTCAATTTTAAAATGGATCAAGGATCAATCTGAGTTAAATAATGAATATCTATGGGGAGGTACATTAGGACCCAATTTTGATTGTTCTGGATTAATTCAGACTGCTTTTTTAAAGCATCAAATTTATATACCTCGAGACTCTTTTCAAATAAAAAGTTTTTGTAAGCACCTTTTTTATTACAAAGAATCGTATGCGGCTTTACGACCTGGTGATCTTTTATTTTTTGGAAATGAAAAAAAATGTGATCATATTGGAATCTACAAAGGAGACGGATTTTATTACCATAGCTCTGGCATGGATTTTGGCAGAAATGGAATAGGATTAGATACCCTAGAAAAGTCTAATGATAAAATCTCATTGCATTATAAATCTAAACTAATTTCGGCAGGAAGAGTAGTTAGAAATTATGGATGGGACCGTACTATACGTTAATTAATATAGCTAAACTTTAAATTTTGAATTAAATTAAAATATTACTTATTCTTTTATTTCGAAATTAACCAGCAGTCCAAATATTTTTAATGATTGGCATTATGGTATCTAAGTGTAATGTGCCAACAAGTAACCAAGCGAAAACAGCTCCTCCACATCCTCCTAACCAAAATCCACTTGTAAAATCAGCCCAACCAGCTCTTGTAAATAAGTCTTTTGGAGGATTATTAACAGTCGCATCTGGAGGTTGAACATTAGGTGCTTTACCAGGTGCATTGTATAGCACAAAAAGTGCTGTCAAAATATGAACAGCTCCAATAGTAGCGAGAAGTCCAGCTGTTAGAGCAAATTCAGAATTTCTTAATGGGCCAGTCATGGTAAAAGGTCCGTATAGAAGATATCCAAAAGCTGCTCCAGTTTCTAAACCTCTAAAATTAGGGGAAATACCTTCTCTGTAAAAAGGTAAATTATTTATAAAGGCTTTTGTAAAATAACCACTATTAACTGGAGTAGCTAAATTACCAACACAAGGATCAGCAACTGTTTTTACTGCCCATTGTTCTGCTACGCCAATATCATTTGGTTGTACAGAAGTATCTATGTATTTCTCATCAAACTTAATAGAACTTGTTGATTCAGAGAATGATTTTTGAAAGTCGCTCATTTTTTTAATAGTTTAGTTTTTGATAATTTATTCAGTTGCTGTAATTAATCTTCCAATCAATACGATAAAAACAGCAGGCATTGCTATACCAATTAATGGAACAAAAATTGAGGGTAAAAGACTTGGTAAATCAGATGGCATAGTTCTTTAAACATCTTTAAACACTTTAGTATTGATCAGCGAAATAATGTTAATTTTATTACTGGATGATATAAAAATTATTAACTTTTTACATGTTAAATTTTTTCGCAATTTTACTTATTATTTTTATAGGAATATTACTTCTAATTTTTAAGAAAAGAAGCATTAAAAAGTTTATAAATCAAAGCAATTTAAATTATATTAAATTAAAGAAAAATAAAAAAAGTAATAATAAATTACTATCTAAAAAAAATAGTTATTTATACAATCACGAAGAAAAAAAGTACTCAATATTTTATAAAAATTCTCAAAGAAATAAAATGATTAGTCTTTTTCAGGGTGATACAGAAAATAAATTAAAGGCATTAAAAATTGCGGAAGAATTGGCTGATAAATCAACATTACCAATTTTAAAAAAAGGCTTAAGAGATATTTCTCCTGAAGTCGTTGAAATTTCAGCTTTATTAATAAGACAGTTCAAGTAAACAATCATTTTTGCTTAGCACTGTTTATTGATCTAATTCTATAAATTGGACGACTTTGACTTTCATGATATGTCCTAATTAAAAGTTCACTCAACAATCCAAAGCTAAATAATTGAACACCAGCAATTCCTAGTATTAATGCAAACATCAGCAACGGACGATTTCCAATATCCTCACCCATTATTTTTAAAACTATCAAATAAGAACTTATCGCAAGGCTAAAGAAAATACTTATAATTCCAAGAAAACCAAATCCATACATCGGTCTTGTTAAAAATTTAGTCATAAACCAAACAGTTAGTAAATCCATTAAAACTCTAAAAGTTCTATCAATTCCATATTTACTGGATCCATATTGCCTGCTCCTATGATTTACTTTAATTTCTTTGATTCTTGCACCTTCAATATTTGCTAAAACGGGCAAAAACCTGTGAAGTTCCCCATATAACTTTATATCTTCTATTATTTCTTTTTTAAACGCTTTTAATGAGCAACCATAGTCATGCAACTTCAAACCTGTTACGTGAGCTATTAAATTATTCGCTATTTTTGATGGTATCTTTCTATTAATTAATTTATCTTTTCTATCAACCCTCCAACCACAAACCAAATCAAAACCATTATTAATTTCTGAAATTAATAATGGAATATCATTTGGATCATTCTGTAAATCACCATCCAAAGTAATAACAATGTCGCCCTTAGAATTATCAAAGCCAGCTGCCATTGCTGCAGTTTGACCATAATTTTTGCGAAGGGAAATTACTGACAATTCTTTAATTTTGAGAGTTAGTTGCTTTAATACTTGATGAGTATTATCTTTAGAACCATCATTTACAACAATCAATTCAAAATTAAATTTATAAGATGACATTACATTTATAACTTCATCCAATAAAAGACCAATACTCTCGCTTTCATTGAAAACAGGGACGATAATAGAAATTAATTGTTTTATATCTGACATTTATATCTAATAATAATTACACAATTTTAACTTAATTTAGAACATTAAAATTAAACAAAAAAAATCACCACAAACGTGGTGATTTAAATTATTTAAGGGAAATTTAACCAAACTTACCTGAAGTGGATGCTATAACAAATGCCCCAAATGTAAGTATGTTTCCAATCGTGAAATGTGCTAGGCCAACTAATCTAGCTTGAACAATTGAAAGTGCAACTGGCTTATCTCTCCAACCAACGAGGTTAGCAATTGGAGTACGCTGATGTGCCCAAACTAATGTTTCAATTAATTCTTGCCAGTAACCACGCCATGATATTAGGAACATGAAACCAGTAGCCCAAACCAAGTGACCGAATAGGAACATCCAAGCCCAAGGAGATAGGGAATTTACTCCAAATGGATTATATCCATTAATAAGTTGAGCAGAGTTTAACCAAAGATAATCTCTGAACCAACCCATTAGATAAGTTCCTGATTCGTTAAATTGAGCTACGTTACCCTGCCAAATTGCTAGGTGTTTCCAATGCCAATAGAAAGTTACCCATGCTAGTAAATTTAATGCCCAGAACATAGCTAAGTACATAGCGTCCCAAGATGAACTATCACAAGTACCTCCACGTCCAGGACCATCGCAAGGGAATGCATAACCTAAATCTTTCTTATCAGGAATTAATTTTGTTCCTCTAGCATCAAGTGCTCCTTTGATAAGTATTAAAGCGGTTGTATGAAGACCTAAAGCAATAGCATGGTGAACTAAGAAATCTGCAGGACCGATAGGTAAGAAAGCACTTAATGCATCTTGTCTATTGATCAAATCCATCCAGTAGTGATTACCTGGCAATGAATTAGCAGCGAGACTTGCTGAACTTGTTGGATCAGATAATAAAGCATTAAAGCCGTACATCATTTTACCTTGAGCAGCTTGCACAAATTGAGCAAATACTGGCTCAATTAGAATTTGCTTTTCAGGATTACCAAAAGCTACAACAACGTCGTTATGAACATAAATTCCTAGAGTATGGAATCCAAGAAGCATTGTTACCCAACTAAGATGGCTTATTAAAGCTTCCTTTGTTCCAAGAACTCTTGCCAATACATTATCTTTATTTAATTCTGGATCATAATCTCTTACAAAGAAAATAGCTCCGTGTGCAAATGCACCAACCATCAAGAACATTGCTATGTACTGATGATGACTATATAAAGCAGATTGTGTAGTGTAGTCCCTAGCAATAAAAGCGTAAGAAGGAAGTGCGCCCATGTGTTGAGCTACAAGAGAAGTTGCTACACCTAGGGATGCTAATGCTAATCCAAGTTGGAAATGTAATGAATTATTTACAGTTTCATATATTCCATCGTGGTTGATTCCAAAACTACCTTTATGGGGATCATTAGGGTGTCTTGTATTATGGGCTTCTGTAATTTCTTTGAGGCTATGACCAATACCAAAAGTATTTCTATACATATGACCAGCAATTACAAAAACTGTTCCAATCGCGATATGGTGATGCGCAATATCGGTAAGCCATAATGCTTCACTTTGAGGATGGAGACCACCTAAGAAAGTAAAGATTGCTGTTCCAGCTCCTTCAGCTGTTCCAAATACTTGATCTAAAGAATCAGGATTTTGGGCATAAGCTCCCCAGTTTAAAGTAAAGAAAGGAGCTAATCCTGCAGGGTGTGGAAGCACTGTTAACCAGTTATCCCAGCCAACATGCTGACCTCTTGATTCAGGTATAGCAACATGAACCAAATGTCCTGTCCAAGCGATACTACTAAAACCAAATAATACAGCTAAATGATGATTTAATCTTGACTCTGCATTTTTAAACCAAGCTAAAGAAGGTCTGAATTTTGGCTGTAAGTGTAACCAACCAGCAAATAGAGTCCAACAAGCCAAAATACTCATAAATATTGAAGCTTGGAAGAGTTGCTCGTTAGTTCTCATTCCAATTGTGTACCACCAATGGTAGAGGCCTGAATAAGCAATGTTTACTGGACCGCTTGCTCCAGCTTGTGTCATTGCTTCTGTGATGCCAGATCCAAAATGAGGATCCCAAATAGCATGAGCTATAGGGCGGACATGAGTTGGATCGAGCACAAATTGCTCAAAATTACCTTGCCAAGCAATATGAAACAAGTTGCCAGCTACCCAGAGAGCGATTATTGCTAGATGTCCAAAATGTGTAGAGAATAGCTTCTGATAAAGTTTTTCTTCGGTCATACCATCATGACTTTCAAAGTCATGAGCGGTAGCTATTCCGTACCATATTCTTCGGGTTGTGGGGTCCTGAGCTAGACCCTGGTTAAATGATGGAAATTTTGTTGCCATTGAATTAAAAAGGTGAAGTTCAGGTTATTAGCCCAGCCCGAAAAGGCGAGCATGGAAGAAGGCCCATGTGGTAGCAATACCACCTACAAGGAAGTGTGTAACACCTACTGCACGTCCTTGAGTAATAGATAGAGCTCGAGGTTGAATGGTTGGTGCAACCTTTAGTTTATTGTGTGCCCAAACAATTGATTCGAACAATTCTTGCCAATATCCTCTTCCGCTGAAGAGGAACATTAAACTGAACGCCCATATAAAGTGAGCTCCCAAGAACATCAAACCGTACATGCTTATTGATTGACCATAGCTTGTTAATACTTGAGAAGCTTGAGCCCAGAGGAAATCTCTTAACCAACCATTGATAGTAATTGAACTTTGTGCGAAATTACCACCAGTAAGTCCCCAAACATCACTCTGCATTTTCCAAGAGAAGTGGAAAATAACTATTGATAAACAGTTATACATCCAGAAGAGAGCCAAGAAAACGTGATCCCAAGAAGAAACTTGACATGTACCACCTCTTCCAGGACCGTCACAAGGAAATCTAAATCCTAAAGAAGCTTTGTCAGGAATCAACCTTGAACTTCTTGCATAAAGAACTCCTTTAAGAAGTATCAAAACAGTTACATGGATTTGGAAAGCATGAATATGATGAATCATTAAATCAGCTGTTCCTAATGGGATGGGCGCTATAGCTACCTTTCCACCGACTTCTACTAGACTTCCATTAAAGACTTCACTTAAAGCTTTGTGAGGTAAAGCTTCTGCAGTACCTGCTAAAAGGGAAGTTCCAACGGCAGATGCTTGAATACTCTGTACCCATTGAGCAAAGATTGGCTGAAGTTGGATAGCAGAATCACTAAACATATCTTGGGGTCTACCCAAAGCTCTCATAGTATCGTTGTGAATATAGAGTCCAAAACTATGGAATCCTAACCACATACAAACCCAGTTCAAGTGACTGATTAAAGCATCTCTTGCCTTAAGAATTCTGTCTAATACATTATCAATATGTTTTGCTGGATCGTAATCTCTAACCATTGCAATTCCAGCATGCGCACCAGCACCTACTATGAATAATCCACCTATCCACATGTGATGGGTAAATAATCCAAGAACTGTCATATAGTCTGTAGCTATGTAAGGATATGGAGGCATCGCATACATGTGATGAGATACAAGTATACTTATTGATCCAAGCATCGCTAGATTTACTGATAGCTGAGCATGTCTACTTTCTGCCATGAACTCAAAAAGACCTTGATGACCTTTAGGCGCAGGAAATAATATTGGGTCTCCTTGTTGTGAATCTAATATTTCTTTCATACTATGACCAATACCGTAATTGGTTCTGTACATATGACCACCGATTATCGCTATTACACCAAAAGCCAAATGATGATGTGAAACATCAGTCATCCACAAGCTTCCTGTCACAGGGTTAAGTCCACCTTTGAAAGTAAGGAAGTCTGAGAAAGCTAACCAATTTAAACTAAAGAAATTACCTGTACCACTTGCTAATCCTGGAAATATCTGACCGATAATTTGTGGATCGCAGAGTTGATGAGGCATAGGCATATCTGCAATAGTTGCTATTTCTTTTCCATTAATAACTAAAGGAGAGCCTGCATCAATTGCATCTAAGAGAGCTGCAGTAGGAGCTCCGATATGAATACAATGGCCAGCCCATGCTAAAGATCCTAAACCTACTAAACCAGCTATGTGGTGGTTAAGCATAGACTCAATATCTTGAAACCACTCCATTTTTGGAGCTGCTTTGTGATAATGAAAAATTCCAGCATGAAGCATAAGTGCCGCCATTACTACAGCACCTATTGCTAAAGCCATAAGTTCACTCTCATTAGTGATTCCCCATGCTCGCCACATGTGGAATATTCCTGAACTAATTTGAATACCGTTGTAGTTAGCACCAAGGTCAGCATTAAGCATTTCTTGACCAACGATTGCCCATACTTGCTGAGCTCCGGGTTTGACATGAGTTGGGTCAGCTAACCAACCTGAGTAATTAGAAAATCTTGCTCCATGGAAAAATGCTGCACTCATCCATATAAAAATGACTGCAAGATGTCCAAAATGAGCTGAAAAGATTTTTCTTGTTGCTTCTTCAGCATCGCCTGTATGCACGTCAAAATCATGTGCATCAGCATGCAAATTCCAGATCCAAGTTGTAGTTTTTGGACCTTTAGATAATTTACTTGACCAGAATCCTGGCTTATCTAATTTGGCAAAATCAATAGGTCTTGGATCGGCCTTTACAGGATCTTCCAAAACTTTTTTGTTTTTTTCTCCACTTTCTGGTGGGCTGATGGTCATCTAGCACCTCGAAAATAATTGACATTAAAGCCGATTGATCGGATCTTGAACCTAATTTTAATAATAGTGTTCAAGAAAACGAATCCTTCGGAACTTTAGATATTCGTTTCAAAAATAATAAGGCAAAGATTCTTTCGTTATGCATTAACGTAACAAATGTTCTAATGATTGTTACTATATGAATATTTTGTTAAATTCTAGTCTATGACTGTATTATAAGTATTTTTACTCAAAATTTATATAAATTTCTTAAATTTTTTTTTATATTTCAAAGAAAAATTTTTAAATCCAGCGACAGGATATAATTTCAAAGTTACTATCAATATTTTCTAAATTGAAAGGCATTGCGATAGGTCTATCTAATAATTCAAAAGAAATTTTAAAAAGGCTTAAAAAAACCGAATTTGTCAAAGATATTTATATTGCAGGTTCTTCAAAAGAGAATGGAAAGGAAAATCAACTTATTCAAGTAATAAAACCTAGAGAAATCTTATTAAAGAAATGGCCGGAGATAGATTTAATAATTTTTATAGGCTCAATTGCTGCATCAATACGCATAATAAATACATTTTTAACCTCTAAAGATCAAGATCCAGGAGTAATAGTTATAGATAACAAATGTTCCAAGATAGTTCCTTTAATTGGCTTACATCAGTCAAATACTCAAAATATTGCGTGTCAAATTGCAAATTTACTTGGCGGCGAAATTATAGAAACTAATAATTCGAATGATCAAAGCCTCTTAAATCTTGATGCATTTGGGAATCAATGGGGATGGAAAAGATCTGGCAAAATAAACGATTGGTCAAAACTGGTAATTAAACAAGCTAGGAACGAAGAAATATTTTGCAAACAATTATCTGGTAATAGCTTATGGAAAACTTCAGAATCAGCTGAGCTTATTAATCAAATTGATAAAAAAGAAACTGAAAAAACAGATTCAACATTTTATGTGAGTATATTCAGAAATCATGAAACAACTTGGCACCCGCCCGTATTATGGGTTGGGATTGGATGTGAAAGAAATACAAGCAAAGAATTAATAACAAATTCTTTAAGTAATTTTTTTGAGTTAGGAAATTTATCACAGCAATCAATTGCAGGATTTGCAACTATTGATATTAAAAAAGATGAGAAAGGAATTTTAGAACTTGCTAAAGAAAAAAACTTGCCCATAAAGTTTTTTAGTAAAGAAGATCTTTCAAAAATAATTGTTCCAAATCCATCAAATGTTGTGCAAGATGAAATTGGCACCCCTTCAGTAGCAGAAGCCTCTTGCTTACTTGCAGCAGGAGAAGAATCAATATTATTAGAAGAAAAAAGAATTTTTAAAAATCAATCTGGTGCAGTAACTATCGCTGTAGCAGAATCAAAAAATCAATATAATCCAACCCATGGCGAAATCCATATTATTGGAAGTGGGCCTGGTGATATCTCCTTTCTAACCAATAATGCAAGGAAAGCACTTTCAAGATGTACTGTTTGGGTAGGATACAAAATGTATTTAGATTTAATAAAACCCTTAAAAAGGAATGATCAGATTTTAATTGAAAGTAAACTTACTGAAGAAAAAGGCAGATGCAATAAAGCAATTCAACTAGCCGAGGAAGGAATTAAAGTAGCTTTAATTTCTTCAGGGGAATCTGGATTCTATGGAATGGCTGGTTTACTTTTGGAGTTACTTCAAAAAATAAAAAAAGAATATAGGCCTTACTTTGAAGTTCATCCAGGTATAAGTAGTGTTCAATTAGCTGCTGCGATTAGCGGTGCACCACTAATGAATGACTTTTGTTCAGTAAGCTTAAGCGATAAATTAACTCCATGGTCTTTAATAGAAAAAAGAATTGAAGGAGCTCTTTTGGGTGACTTTGTAATAGCTTTATTTAATCCTCAATCCATTGAAAGAAATTGGCAGCTAAAAAGTGTAATAGATATATGTTTACAATCTAGGCATGGTGATACTCCAGTTTTAATAGCTAGACAAGTAGGAAGAGAAAATCAAACCAAAAAATTTTTTACTTTAAACACCATTCCTTTTAAAGAAATTGATATGTTATCAATCATTATTATTGGCAATTCTCAAACAACCTTAGTTGACGAAATATTTCTAACTCCCAGAGGATATCTATAAAATTAGGTTTAGATAATCCATGATTTATAAATAGAACATTTTTCTTTGCTTTTTCTTTATAAGAATACTAATCTTTTATAATAATGATTTAAGAAAATTAATTGAAAAATATTGGTTTAATTTTGTTTGACATTGATGGGGTAATCCGCAGCGTAGAAAATAGTTATAGACTTTCTTTAAAAAAAACAGTCTATAAATTTTCCGGATGGGAGCCAAGTTATATAGATATTGATAATGCAAAAAATGAGGGGATCTGGAATAATGACTGGGATTTAAGTTTAGAACTTATAAAAAGATTTATAAATAAAGAGAACTTAAACCTTAAAATTCCTCCAAAAGAGGAAATAGTAAAATGTTTTGAAGAGTTTTACTTTGGTGGAGATCCACATAAAGATAGTAAATACTGGTCTGGTTACATAACAAATGAAGAGTTATTAGTTGATAAAAAGTTTTTTGATTTAATTCAAGGTAATGGAATAATCTGGGGTTTTGTTAGTGGTGCGGAGTCTGCTTCTGCAAAATTTGTTTTAGAAAAAAGGCTTGGACTAAAATCACCACCATTAATATCTATGGGAGATGCCCCTGACAAGCCTGATCCTAAAGGTTTTATTAACTTATCAAAAAAGCTTATTGGAGATAAACTTGGCGAATCAAATATTCCTATTGCATATGTAGGAGATACTATTGCAGATATAAATACGGTTATAAACGCTAGAAAGGAAATACCATCTCAGAAATTCATAAGTATCGGAATAGCTCCCCCTCATTTACATTTAAATTCTCGATTAAAAGAACGCAATTCTTACGAAAAAAATCTTAGAGATGCAGGCGCTGACTTGATTTTAAATTCTATTTATGAACTTAAAGATATTAATCTTAACTTGTTTTAAAACAAATATTAATTAAATTTTTTCTAAATAAATCACGGAGATGGAGTCGAAGGACTTGAATCCTAATAACTGGCTATGATTGCTCCTGAAAGAACTTTTGGAGAGAAGTCGGGATAATTATCCCCTCGATTGTCCCCTCATGACTTAAAACTTAAATTACAAAAGCAATTGTGTAGTGCAAAATTACTATTTAATGTGATTTATGAAACTAGAATTAAAGAAAAGATTTATTCAAAGCAATATAATTTGTAGTTTGGAAAAATTCGTATTTTTCTTTATAAATAGGGATTGGAAGGAATCCTCTAGGTGTAATCCTATAAATTATAAAATTTCTTTCACGAAAGAAGTACCAAAAATCCTGGAAATAGGTTCTTGTGTCTATGTTGCAACCACCAAATTCAAATTGTATTAGTTTGGTTTTCAAGATTAATTGACCAAATCCCTCTAATACATCTAATTCATGTCCTTCTACGTCAATTTTCACATAATCAATAATTGTACTATTTTTATTCCAGTATTCATCAAATCTAATTAAATCTACTTCTTCTTCGTTATCCATCTCTATATCAAAATGATCTAATCTTCTTTTTGTCAAGGAACCCAGTCCTGATCCAGGAATATCCGAAAATAACTTTGCTTTAGAAGTAGAGTTAGATAGTGCGATTTTATTAATCTTAATTTTATTTGAAAATGAAAATTTATCTTTTAGTATCTTGTAGTTAAGTTCTGATGGTTCAAAAACATGCGCCTCAATCGATCCTATTTCATTAAGAACACCTTGGGTATATAAACCTTTATTTGCTCCAATATCAATAAAGATATTAGGTTTAGTTCTTAGCAAAGATAAACAAGCATTTATTTCTTGTTTAATTGTTCCCGAACCCCAACCTAACCCTTGAGCAAATGAACTATATAAGTCGATTAAAGAAAAAATACGAATCGGAATAGGTATAGATAAACATTTATTCAGAATATTGCGAATTAATTTCTTCACATCAAAAAACTGGCAATAAAAGAACTATAACATTTGATTTTCTAGGAATATGAAACCATTACCACATGGTATTTTTGGCATTTATAGAATTGTCCCCCAACTTAATTTGGATTGTCCCCCAATTACCTGAAACTTCGTGGTATCTTATGAATGATCCTGACTTCTTCAAAACTACCACATGGTAGTCATAGCATGGTATTAGGACTGTACATGAACTTCTCTGACTTCGATTAAGTACGGAGAGGGAGGGATTCGAACCCTCGACAAAAGTTACCTCCTGTAACTCCTTAGCAGGGAGCCGCTTTCAACCACTCAGCCACCTCTCCAGTTCTTATACATTATCAATTTTTTTGCAAACATTCAAAATTTTTTATTTAATCGAAATGTCTAATCAACTTGAACTCTCGGTAATCTATTTTTAAAAGAACAAAGAATTTCCCAAGGTATAGTATTAGATTTTTTTGCCCATTCAAGAGGAGAAATTGTTTTATCTCCATCAGATCCTAGTAATACCATAGTACTACCAACTTTAATTTCACTTGAACCTGTTATGTCCACCATCATTTGATCCATAGTTATGGATCCAACTTGGGGATAAAGTTTATCATTGTGAATAACTTTTATCTTTCCCGAAAGATTTCTTGGTACTCCATCTGCGTAACCAATACTTAATACAGCTAAATTAGTTTTTCTATGACTTACAAATTTGCCTCCATAACTTACACCAACGCCTGGCTCAATAGTTCTAATAAAAGCTACTTTAGCTTTCAAAAATAAAGCTGGTTTAAGTGATAAATTTTTATCTATTTTGTGTAAAGGACTGTATCCATACATAGAGAGGCCAACACGTACCATCTGAAAATGAAAATCTTTGTTAAGAAGCATTCCCGCAGAATTAGCCAAATGAATCTTAATTTGATTATTTCGATCAAGATTAATTTGCTTTAATAATTCATTAAACTTCAGTCTTTGTAATTGTGTCATACTTGTAGGATTTAATGCGTTAGCTTCATCTGCAGAAGATAAATGACTATAAATTCCTACTATTAAAATGTTCTCAAAAGATTTTATTTTTTCAAATTGCTGAACAAATTTATTGTATTCAAATCCTAATCTTGACATTCCCGTATCAATTTTAAGATGTAAGAGAAATTTCAATCCAAATTGCTTACCAATGTTATTGCAAATTAAACATTCTCTTATACTACTGATAGTTGGCATAAGATCATTTTTAAAACATATTTTAAGATCCCTTTTCGTATAAAGATTTCCGAGGATAAGTATTGGTTTTTTAACTCCAGAAGAACGAAGCTTAATGCCTTCATTTAATGTGGCAACACCTAATTGAGATGCTCCACCTTTAATAGCATACTCTGATACTAATTGCGCATCATGTCCATATCCATCAGCTTTAACGACTGCCATAAATTGACAATTTTTACTTAATTTTGATCTTAGTTGTCTAACGTTTGTTTCTATTGCTTTACCTTTAACTTCAATCCATGCTCTTTGTTTTAGATCTATATCTTTTTCAAAATTTGGAAATTTGTCAAAATTAAATACCTGATTTGTTTGCCTATTTTGCATTAACTTTGCACAAATATATGCGCTTATTGAAATATACAGTTAGCATGACATGTAAATTGTATTTTGGCATGGGCCAGACTCTAGTTTTAAATGCATCTTATGAACCTTTAAACATCACTTCCTGGCGAAGAGCAGTGATTTTGATGATTAAAGGTAAAGCAGAAAGCTTAGAGGAAGATAAAACATATTCAATTCACAGCGGGAAAAAGTTGCCGACAGTTATAAGACTTCGTTATTACGTCAAAGTTCCTTTTAGAGAAGTTTCTTTAACAAGAAAAAATATTCTTCTAAGAGATAATAATGCCTGCCAGTACTGTAATTATAGAGGTAGTGACCTTTCAATAGATCATGTTTTACCGAGAAGTAGAGGTGGAACAGATAACTGGGAAAATGTTACTACAGCATGTCTCAGATGCAATGTACAAAAAGGTAACCGAACACCAGAAGAGGCAAGCATGCCTTTAAAACGCAAGCCTTATCGTCCACTTAGTAATCTCAATTTTGAGGCAACAAGACAAATAGACGCTGGCAGACATAAAGAATGGAGTAAATACGTAATAGGAATTGCAATCTAAAAAAATATAATCTTAATTTACTTCATTATTAAAATCCTCCATCATTCTTTTTTGTTCTTGCGCTATGCATGCATCAATCACTTCGTCCAATTGACCAGCAAGAATTGGTTCTAATGAAAAATTGGAACCTAATCTATGGTCAGTAGTTCTGTTATCTTTAAAATTATAAGTTCTAATTTTTTCACTCCTGTCACCTGTTCCAACCTGGGAAAGCCTTTGAGATCTTTCTTTTGCATTAGCTTCTTTTAATTGAATCTCATATAATTTAGCTCTTAAAATTTCCATCGCTCGTTCGCGATTTTGCAATTGTGATCTCTCTTGAGTACAAAAAACTCTTATTCCTGTAGGCTTATGGAGAAGATCAATAGCTGTCTCTACCTTATTAACATTTTGTCCCCCTGCACCTCCTGATCTTGCTGTACCAACCTCTAGATCAGTTGGATCAATTTTAACCTCAACAGGATCAGCCTCAGGCATGACGGCTACTGTGGCAGTAGAAGTATGAACTCTCCCTTGAGATTCAGTAGCTGGAACTCTTTGTACTCTATGTACACCGGCCTCAAATTTAAGTTGACTATATACAGAATCTCCCTTAACGGAAATAACTAACTCCTTAAATCCTCCCATATCTGACTCGGAAGCACTAACAGGTTTTACAGACCATCCGATTTTTTGTCCATATCTTTCATACATTCTTGCTAAATCACCAGCCCAAATACAAGCCTCATTTCCTCCAGCACCAGCTCTGATTTCTAACATTACACTTCTCTCATCTCTTGGATCTTTCGGTAATAAAGCAATTGTCGTTTTTTGAATCAATTCATTCTTATATTCCTCTAGAGTTATTAACTCCTCATTTATTAAAGATTCCATTTCTTTATCGTTTCTATTTTCTTTTAATAGATTTTTTGAATCTTCGATTTCTTTAGCAGTATTAAGCAACTTATTAAAATCAATCACCAAAGGTTCCAATTTTGACCTTTCTCTTGCTATTGATTCTAATTTCTTTGGATCATTAGCTATATCCGGATCTGCAAGCTGCACTTCCAAATTTTCAAAACTTTCTGAAGCAGTTTTCAACCTTGCAATTAATGTTGAGTATTCCAATTGAAATTGTGCTTAATTTTTGAAAATTCTATTTTTTAGAATCTTTTTCTTCTTTTTGATCTTTTGATGTGGCGGAATTAGCTGAACCCATTCCATATTTTTTCATAAACCTATCAACCCTACCTTCTGTATCAAGAATCTTTTGAGTTCCAGTGAAGAAGGGATGATTACCACTCCAAACATCAACATGTAATTCAGGCTGCGTGGAGCCAGTAGTCATGACAACTTCTCCATTACAAATAACTTTTGCATCTGGATACCATTTTGGGTGTATTTCTGATTTTGGCATAATTTAAATTCCTTTAACGTTTAGAGAATTGAGGAGCTTTTCTTGCTTTTTTAAGACCATATTTTCTTCTTTCTTTAGCTCTAGGGTCTCTACTAAGATGGCCTTCAGTTTTTAGAGGTTTTCTGTTGTCAGGAGATAATTCGCAAAGTGCTCGTGCTGCTCCTTGCTTAATAGCATCTGCTTGACCAGTCAATCCGCCACCAAAAACATTTACCAAAATATCATAAGAATTTTCAAGGCCTAATGTTTGCAAAGGTGCTTTTATTGAATTTAAGTGCAGAGGATTAAAATTTAAGTAATCATCTCCAGCACGACCATTAATTTTTATTAGTCCATTTCCTGGAATCAAGCGAACTCTAGCAACTGAAGTTTTTCTTCTTCCAGTTCCCCAATATACAGCTTTGTTTTTTATTTGACTATTCATTTTGATAAATTAACTATTTAATAATACAGGATTCTGAGCAGCATGAGGATGATCAGCGCCTTTATAAACTTTTAGTTTTTTAAATTGCTGTCTTCCTAAAGAGTTATGAGGCAGCATGCCCTTAACAGCTTGCTCAATGATTCTTTCAGGAATTCTTTCTTGTAAAGACTCAAATTTTTCAATTTTCATTCCTCCTGGTCTTCCAGAATGTCTCCTGTACAATTTTTGTGATGATTTTTTACCTGTTACCTCAACTTTTTCGGCATTTACTACAATGACAAAATCTCCAGTATCTAGATGAGGAGTAAATGTTGGTTTATTCTTACCTCTCAATACAGTTGCAATTTCTGTAGCAAGTCTACCAAGCGTCTTATCTTTTGCGTCAACTAAAAACCAATTTCTTTCAATGGTTTCTAAAGATGGAGTAATTGTTTTATTCATTTACCGAATTTCTGCAAATAAATTTAAAGTTAGTCTTAAATTCTACCTTATTGAAGGAATATTAAACAACAGTTTTGAATGATTTACAATAAAAAATTCGCTTAATTAAACTTTACTTAAGAAAAACCCTTAATTAAAAATACAGGGAAAAAATCATTGTTATTAATCTTTTTAAAAACATTTTCCTCATAAACAGCATTTATAAAACATAACCCCTTAGCTGGAGCAGATTCTTTAACATCATTTTTCTTTTTGTTTACCCATCTATCTGTAAAAATTTCTGGCGATATTTTTTTTTCTCCAACTAAAACTAGTTGACCAATAATTAAGCGGACCATTCCATATAAAAAACCAGTAGCTTTAATATCAACAAAAATCAAATCTTCTACTCTTTTAATATCTATATTTTTGATTTTTGTAATTGAGTTTGTTCTATTACTACCACTTTTCTGAAAAGCAAAAAAATCATGTTCTCCTTCCATTTTCTTGGATGCATTTAACATTAAAACTTCATCTAATACTTTTTGATATCTATGCCATGACCAATTATTTATGAACAAGTTAGGGAATTTACCATTATTAATGACATATCGATAATGTCTATACATTGCTGAATAGCATGCATGCCAACTATCTTTAACCTCAACTGATTCCAAGATCCTTATTGATGAGGGTAAAAGACTATTCAAGACATCAGAATAACTACTTCCAGGAACAACACAATCGACATCAAAGTGTACCACTTGACCTGATGCATGAACTCCTGCATCTGTCCTGCCTGCTGCAAAAGTCTTTACTTTATGATTTGTAATCTTTAAGAGAGCTTTATCTAAAATTTCTTGAACAGTACTTGCATTTTTTTGTTTTTGCCAACCTGAATAATGAGATCCATCATATTGGACTAGTAAAGCTACTCTTTTCAAAAGTTATTTTTTGGTAAAAGCCCCTTTATTAATTAACTTAAACAAGCTCGATTATGGCCATCTGAGCGTTGTCACCTTTTCTAGATACAGTTCTGACTATGCGTGTATAACCACCGTTTCTGTCTCCATATCTTTCCTTTGCTTTTTCAAATAATGAATGAACTAATTTTTTATCATAAATATATCCAATAGCCCTTCTCCTAGAAGCCAAACTTCCCTCTTTGGCGAGTGAAATCATTCTTTCAGCTTCATTTCTTAAAGCTTTTGCCCTAGCTTTTGTTGTCGTTACTCTACCTTCCTTAATTAATTGTGTAGTTAAACCTCTAAGAAGTGCTTTCCTCTGGTCAGCAGGTTTACTTAATAATGGAATTCTAAGTTGATGTCTCATAAGCTTAAAAATGGTTAAACAGATGTTCTGCTTTGTGGAATAGAAATTCCGATGCGCTCAAGAGCCTCAATAACCTCATCTGCAGATTTAGAGCCAAAATTCTTAATTTCAAGAAGATCTTCATAACTGAAGCCCATTAAATCTGAAACAGAATTAACTTGCGCCCTCTTCAAACAATTATATGCTCTAACGGACAAGTTTAGTTCCTCTAGAGGAATTTGAGCTTCAGGTGATGGTTCAGGTTCTTCAGGAATTTCCTCAACCATTGTAACAGTAGCAAGGGGTTGAAAAAGTTCTATTAACTGATTTGCAGCTTCAGCAATAGCATCGTCAGGACTTGTTGAACCATCTGTTACGACTTCCATTTTTAATCTTTCTCTTCCTGTTCCACCTTCTGCCACAGCAGTTTCATCAATCGTAAAATTCACTCTCTTTACTGGCATAAATACAGCATCTATTTGAAGTAAATCAATAGCAGTTGTCTCTTCACTCTTACGATCTACAGGTCTATATCCAACGCCTCTTTCAACATGGATTTCCAACTCTAAGTTATGACCCTCCTGAATAGTCGCGATCGGTTTTTCGCCATCAACAATTTCAACTTGAGAGGAGAATTGGATATCATTCGCTTTCACCTCCATTGGACCACTCGCTACTAACCTGCCGATTTCGAGCTCTGGATTAGAACTATTTATTGATAGTTGCTTGCAATTAAGAAGAATATCTAAAACGTCTTCTCTAACTCCAGGAATAGTGGCATATTCATGATTAATTCCTGCGATTCTTACTGCAGTAACTGCACTCCCTTCAAGTCCTCCCATAAGGACTCTCCTAAGGGAATTACCCAAAGTTGTAGCTTGTCCCCTTTCAAGAGGGCCAATTAAAAAAGTTCCTGTTTGGGAGCGATCATCTGCTATTTGATGGTCGATTCTGTCAATCTGGTATTGCAACACGGAAAATAATGAGATTAAGAGTTTTTTTTGGGGGGGGGTTGAGAATGGTTCAGACCTAAACGCGTCTACGTTTAGGTCTTCTACATCCATTATGAGGTAATGGAGTTACATCTCTTATTAGAGTTATTTCTAATCCGGCCACTTGTAAAGCTCTTATGGCCGTTTCCCTACCTGCGCCAGGACCTCTAACTAATACTTCTATTTGTCTCATACCTTGATCAAGCGCTCTTCTAGCTGCAGCTTCAGCAGCTGTTTGAGCAGCAAATGGAGTACCTTTCCGAGCGCCTTTAAATCCACTTGCGCCTGCAGAAGACCAAGAAATGACATGGCCAGAGGTGTCAGTTATTGAGACGATAGTATTATTAAAAGTGCTTTGGATATGTACCACACCATTTGGTACATTACGTTTAGATTTCTTTGAACCTGTTTTTTTTACTGTAGCTGGCATGATGTTTTAATTTAATACTTCAGTTTGTGGATAGTTTATTTAATTATTTTTTTCTTCCAGCAACTGTTTTCCTAGAACCCCTTCTAGTTCTTGCATTGGTTCTAGTTCTTTGACCTCTTACTGGAAGGCTCATTCTATGTCTTCTACCTCTTATACACCCTATATCTTGTAGACGTTTTAAAGCCATTCCCTCTTTTCTTCTCAAATCCCCTTCTAAAGTGAATTCTTCTGTGGCACCTCTTAGCTTTTGAACATCAGAATCTGAAAGGTCTTTGACACGAGTATCTGGGTTTACACCCGTATTAGCAAGAATTAGCTTTGATCTCGTTAAACCAATTCCATAAACGTATGTTAGTGCAATTTCAACTCGCTTTTCGCGAGGTATGTCAATTCCTGCAATCCTGGCCACGTGTTTTGAATAAGTAAAAGTTTGAATTTAAGGGTTGAAATTTAACCCTGACGCTGTTTATTGCGAGGTCTTTTCTTGTTAATAACATAGATTTTACCTCTTCTCCTCACGATCTGATCGTCAGGACTAATTTTTTTGACTGAAGATCTGACCTTCATAGGGGATTAACAAATAAAACGTTAATATTATATTCTACATCATCATCAAGCCATTTTTTGTTCTATATCAGAGGAAATGGTTTTTAAATCTCTATCAGCATCAATATACTCTAATAATGAAAGTTCCTTAAAATATTGAATCAATGGTTCTGTAGTTTTTTTATAAATGTCAACTCTTGTTCTAATTATCTCTTCCGTATCATCTTTTCTCCCTCTTAAAAGCAAACGCTTGATTAGTACTTCTTCTGGAATATCTAAATAAAAAACAACTTCCAAAGGTTGATTTATTTCTATTAAAACCTCATTCAATGAATTTGCTTGAGATAAATTTCTTGGGTAACCATCTAGAATCCAACCTTTATTATCTTTAACTAAATTTTGTCTTACTATCTTTAATACTAGTTCATCACTAACAAGTTCCCCTCGATTCATAATATCTTTTACCTGGATACCAAGAATAGTATTCATTTCGATTTCTTTTCTTAATAATTCACCAGTAGAAAGGTGTAAATAAGAATTAGCTTGGCTTAGCAATTCCGCTTGAGTCCCTTTACCTGCACCAGGAGCTCCTAAAAATAGTAAATGTTTCTTCATTAATTGTTAATTAGTCCCTCATATCTTTGAGAAATAACATATGTTTGAATTTGCTTGGCAGTATCAATAGCAACACCCACTAAAATAAGTAATGAGGTCGCTCCTAATCCTTGAAAAGTCTGCACATTTGTGGCTCTCTCTACTGCAGCTGGGATTATAGCTACTGAACCAAGAAATAATCCTCCCAATAATGTCAATCTATTTTGTATGCCTGATAGATAGTTTGCCGTATTAGTTCCTGGTCTGACACCTGGTATCGCTACCCCTCCTTTCTTTAAATTTGAGGCTACATCAACTGGGTTGATAGTAAGTGATGCGTAAAAATAGGAAAACCCCAAAATCAAAGAAAAGAAAGTAAGAGCATAAGGCCATGGATTAGAAGATCCTGGATTTAAACTACTAGCTAACTTGATTAAGACTGGATTGCCCGTAACATTTGCAATAGTTATAGGTAAAAAGATTAAAGCAGATGCAAATATAATAGGCATTACTCCTCCTGCATTTAATTTCAAAGGTAAATAACTTTGTCTTGTAGGAAGAAGTGTTGAATTTCCTATTTGCCTTT
>CVSY01000101.1:0-351 GCA_001180285.1 Prochlorococcus marinus
TCAAAGAAACCTAAACCTGTTAGTTATAGCAAAATATTTGGTCAAACCTTATTAAAAATATGTGAGCAAGATAGCAAAGTAGTTGGTATTACAGCTGCAATGGCTACAGGTACTGGTTTAGATATATTGCAAAAAAATATCCCTGATCAATACATCGATGTAGGAATAGCAGAACAACATGCAGTTACTCTTGCTGCAGGAATGTCTTGCGATGGTCTTAAACCTGTTGTAGCTATTTATAGTACTTTTCTTCAACGTGCTTTCGACCAATTAATTCATGATGTAGGAATACAAAATTTACCTGTATCATTTGTACTAGATAGAGCTGGAATTGTAGGCGCTGACGGTCCT
>CVSY01000102.1:0-220 GCA_001180285.1 Prochlorococcus marinus
AACAACTTCAATATCTTGCAATGCATATTCAATATCAGAAGAATTCAACAAATTCCCTTTTGTCAATTCACAACCCCACTCTTGTAGAAAGGAAGCTTTTCTTGGGTTTCTTACAAAGCATCTAACTTCATGTCCATCTTCTATAGCTTGCTTAGCTATTTGCCTCCCAAGTGTCCCTGTTGCTCCTACTAAAAGAATCTTCATATTTAAGATTTACTTA
>CVSY01000103.1:0-352 GCA_001180285.1 Prochlorococcus marinus
ACCCTTGGCTAATAAGGATGCATTTATTCCTGCAAGCAAACCCCCTGCAGCTGCTGCTGCATAACCTTCCGTCCCCGTTATTTGACCCGCAGCAAAAAGATTTTCTCTTTTCATAAATTGCAATGTGGGTAAAAGTAATTTTGGAGATTCTAAAAAAGTATTTCTATGCATTACTCCAAAACGTATAAACTCAGCCTTTTCTAAACCAGGAATCATCCTAAATATTCTTTTTTGCTCTGACCATTTTAGATTAGTTTGGAAACCTACCATATTCAGTAATTTCCCTTCTAAATCTTCTTTCCTTAATTGGACAACTGCATGAGGTCTCTTTTTCAATCTATTTTCCTTATCA
>CVSY01000104.1:0-251 GCA_001180285.1 Prochlorococcus marinus
GTGGTTGCAAAAAAGTTAATTGTGTTTGATAAAGGTAAAGGCATATCTGGCCATATTGATAAGAGCCTTCCAGCTCCAATTAAATCAGTCATTATTCCTATTCCAAATGAAGCAAGTACTGTTCCTAATAAATTTCCTACTCCTCCCAGCACTACAACCATAAAACAACCAACTATATAGTTTCCCCCAACATTTGGTCCTACAGAACCTAAAAGAGATACTGCTACCCCAGCAACTCCTGCTAAGCCAGA
>CVSY01000105.1:0-232 GCA_001180285.1 Prochlorococcus marinus
ATCTGCGATACTTGTTACAGTTGTGGTAGAAGGATCTGGACATACAGGTGATTCCTCAGCATTTACTTTATTTTGAGAAAAAGATATGGTTCCGAGAAAAGTTAATGTAAAGATAAGTTTTTTGATTAAAGATTTTTTGTTTTTCATGATTTAGTTTTTGTTTAATGAATTGAGTGTTTTAAGTAGATTGATCATAGTTAATTAAGTTCCTCCCACTCTGTTAACAAAGGAA
>CVSY01000106.1:0-509 GCA_001180285.1 Prochlorococcus marinus
TGCCAAAAGTTTGATTTTAGAAGAATAAGCCCCAATGACATTTTTCAACATTTATCAGAAATCGCCGAAAAAGAATCCATTAGGTATGAAGTTGAGGCGTTAAAAATAATTGCAAAAAGATCTAATGGAGGCATGAGAGATGCACAAAGCCTCCTTGAACAATTGAATCTTTTACCAGAAGGGATAACAATTAATAATATCCAAAACCTTCTAGGAGAAATATCAGAAAGTGAATTAACAAATCTGATTAAATCATTAGTTGATAATAATCCAGAATCATTAATTATCACCTGCAACAGATTATATGATGCCGGAATCGAGCCTCTTCAAATAATTATCGGATTATTGAATATATCAAGAGATCTACTATTACACACTACAAATAATAAATATTCGGATCTTTATTATACGTCTGATGAATTTCGAGATGAGTTAGATAAAATCTCACAAACAATAAATAAATCAACAATAATAAATTGGCACAATAATCTAAGAAATATTGAATATCA
>CVSY01000107.1:0-202 GCA_001180285.1 Prochlorococcus marinus
CATCTACCTGATTCATTTTGTTCCCATTTAAATTTAAGTAAACGATATTTATTATTTAATAAAAAAGAACTAAAGCTCCTCATTAAAGAACTAGAAGCTCATAATCCATCACATATCTATGCTTTTCTAAATATTGTTTTCAATAAATCACCTTTTTTAAAAAAAGATATTGTTAAGGCAAAAAGTTTTAATTTTCAGTCAG
>CVSY01000108.1:0-356 GCA_001180285.1 Prochlorococcus marinus
ATAATGAATTCACTATGTTGCAAAAAACATATAAAAGAATTGAAAATCTAGAAAATATATCTAGTCCGATAGTTATTTGCAATGAGGAGCATAGGTTTATTGTTGGCCATCAGTTGAAAGAGATTAAAATTGAGCCCCTTTCTATAATGTTAGAACCTGAGGGAAGGAATACTACATCCGCCATCACGATAGCTGCGCTAAAAGCTCTGGATTTATTTAGAGACACTCATATTGATCCCATACTTTTAATTCTTTCATCTGATCATCAAATAACGGATGAAGAGAATTTTACTTTAGCAATTCAAAGTAGCATAGATTTAGCTTTAAAAGGTAATCTCGTTATTTTTGGGGTTGAT
>CVSY01000109.1:0-256 GCA_001180285.1 Prochlorococcus marinus
GAATGAAATAGGATATTGGCAACTCTCATCTTCATGTAATGGAATTGCTGAAGCCTGTAAAGCTTTAGAAACTCCTGTTACAGGGGGTAATGTTTCTTTATACAATGAATCTAAAAATAAAGATAATCTAATTACTCCTATCAATCCTACTCCTGTTATTGGAATGATTGGAAAGATAGATAATGTTGAAAAAGCTATAAGTAGTGAATGGAAAAATATTGAAGATCAAATTTGGTTAATTGGTTCTTCCAAATCA
>CVSY01000110.1:0-2578 GCA_001180285.1 Prochlorococcus marinus
TTAGGCCACACGACAAGTTTAAGCTCATCGTAGGTAGATCTAAAAAAATTATTCTTTTTTTTAGGCTCTTCAACTTCAAGAGAATCCTTTTTAAGAGGTTCTTTATTAGTAGTAGGACTTGTCACAAAATTTGTTTGGAATTAAGCATTATGCTTTAGTTTTTATTTTAGCTTATTGATTTACTCCTCAGCTAGGTTTGAAAACGATCTCATCTTTTTTAGCAGGATTAAGTTTAATTGTTATATTTTTTTTATTTTTGAAGTTATCCTCTAAAAGTTTTGCAGCCAAGGGATTTTCTATTTGTCTTCTAAGTTCCCTGCTAAGTGGCCTAGCACCATATTCAGGTTCGTAAGAATCGTTTGCAATTTTGTCGATAACTTTTTTGTCTATAGCGATATTTATTTTCTGCTCAAGTAGCAGGTTCTTTAAATCTTCTGTTTGTAGAATGATTATTTTTTGAAGTTCATCAATAGATAATGGATCAAACTTTACTACTTCGTCAATTCTATTTAAAAATTCAGGTCTAAAAATTGAAGACAATGCATTACTAATTGAATCATCTAGAATTTGTTGATCTTTTTCTAACTTTCCCTCACTTTTAGAAATCTTTTGCGAATACTCCAGTATAGATTTACCAGCTAGGTTACTTGTCATAATGATTACCGTATTTTTGAAATCTACGGTCCTTCCTTGGGAGTCCGTTAATCTTCCTTCATCTAAGACTTGCAAAAGGATATTAAATACTTCTGCATGTGCTTTTTCTATCTCATCAAGAAGTATTACTGAATAGGGTTTACGTCTTACAGCTTCAGTTAATTGACCTCCCTCTTCATAACCAACATAACCTGGGGGAGCTCCTAAAAGTCTTGCTACGGCATTTTTCTCCATATATTCACTCATGTCTAATCTTAAAAGTGCGTCTTCTTCATCAAATAAAGCTGTTGCAAGAGATTTTGCTAATTCTGTTTTACCAACACCAGTAGGACCCATAAATAAAAAAGATCCAATAGGTCTTTTGGGACTTTTCATGCCAACTCGAGCTCTTCTAATTGCAGCAGAAACAGCTTCTATAGCTTTTTCTTGTCCAATAACTTTTTCACTTAGTTCTTTTTCTAGATTGACTAATTTTTTACGTTCATTTGAAACTACTTTAGAAATTGGAATTCCTGTGATTTTTGATATAACATCTGCAATATCATCAGGTTCAACTTGATATTTAAAAGGGAAATTTCTATTTTTCTTTATTTTATTAAAGTTCTCTTCAACTTTTTGTATGTCATTCACTATTTCACTTAACTCTTCTTCAAGCTTTTCTAAATAATCTAGATCATTTTCAATTTCTCGATTTGATTTATCTTTAATTTGTTTGGTTAGCTTATCTTCTTCTTTCATTAAAATAGATAATTCCTCCATTTCTTCACGTAAATTGTTCCAATTTTCCAAAAGAACGTTCAATTTTGCCTCTGATTGTTTTCTATTATTCAATAGTTTTTCTTGAGCTTCGACATTTTCTCCTTGCAAATTATTCAATTTTTCATCAATAGTATTAAGTTTGTTTTCTTGTTGGAGAATGATTTGAGGCATATTATTAGACTCGATTTTCAACTGTGCAGCTGCTTCATCAATTAAATCTATTGCACTATCAGGGAGACATTTATCGCTGATGTATCTATTGGCCAATTTTGCAGAGTAGTTTACAGCCTCTTCAGAAATTTTTATGCCATGATGTAATTCATATTTCTTTTTGATCCCTTGTAATATTTTTACGCTTAATTCTACTGAAGGTTCATTAACAGCTATCTTTTGAAAGCAATTATTTAATGCCTGATCTTTTTCAATAGTTTCACGAAATTTCTCAGGTGTTGTTGTACCGATACATCTAAGTTCTCCTTCAGCTAGTAAAGGTTTTAAGATATTACTGATGTCGGTAGAAGATCTGTCAGAACTTAATATTGAGTGAATTTCATCAATAAAAAGAATCATTCCTTGGTTTGGATTATTTAGTTCCTGCATTATTAAGCTTAGTCTTTCCTCTAGTTGACCTCTAAATTTGGTCCCAGAAACTAATGCACCTAAGTCAAGTGAAATAATTTTTAAGTCCTTTAAAGTATCAGGAACTTTTTTGTCTACAATTAATTGAGCAAGTAATTTTGCAATTGAGGTTTTACCAACTCCAGGATTGCCAATAAGTATAGGGTTATTTTTGTTTCTTCTGCAGAGTACCCTCATTAAATTATTGAGCTCATTTTCTCTTCCTAAAACAGGATCCAGTAAGCCTTTTTTAGCTGATCCTGTTAAATCTTTTCCATAAATTGATAGAACAGTTTCATCTTTTCCAACTTGTTTTTTGGTTTCAATTTGAAGTTCACTTTTCGGTAATGGAACAATAGCTTTTTTAAATTTTTCTTCTTTTACAAGAGTCTCTTCAGTCTCGTTGTTTGATTCGAAATTAGATTGATTATTTATTTCAATTACATTCCCATAATTAGAAGAATCTTTTGATTTATTAATATTTGGGTAAAACTTTAATTCTTCCTCTAATTTTTCCATGGAAAGGTTTCCTTCTTCAAAAACATAA
>CVSY01000111.1:0-220 GCA_001180285.1 Prochlorococcus marinus
TTTTTTGCTTAGTTCCGTTTGATATTGTTCCTTACTAGCTAATATGGCTTTAATATTATTTTCATTTTTGTAATATATTACTGATCTGTATTGTGTTCCTATATCATTACCTTGTCTGTTTTTTTGAGTAGGGTCATGACATTCCCAAAACATTTTTAATAAATCACTTACATCTATTTCCCTTTTATCCCATATAACTCTTACAACTTCTGAATGACCA
>CVSY01000112.1:0-499 GCA_001180285.1 Prochlorococcus marinus
AGGTCTTACCACCAAATCAGCAAAACTTCTTTAACAAAAGGTGAAGCAAATCTCAGCAAAAAAATAATTCTAAATTAATAAAAATTGGAGAGATTAAACACACGTTTTAATTGTTATGTTTGTGCATACTACATGGCATCCATTTATTACCCATTTGATGAGCTCCTTTGCAACCAAATTTATAGGCTTCTTTTTCTGCCTGTTCTTTGGTATCAAAAAACATTGGCATTTTCATTTCTTTTTCTGCTGGTTTATTTGAACATCCCAAAGTAAGAATTATCATCGAAAGAAAAGGAATAAGCGAAATAGAGTTTTTCAAAATCAATTTATTAATCAAAGGAATATAGTCTCAAATATCTTTTGAAATTTGCAAAAAATAAATTTTTAAACAAAAATTTATCTATTGACATTAGATCTAAATTAAAGGTTATAACAACCCTCTTTTTAAATGTCTATTAATACATTCCTTTTGCTTTTATTAGTTATTGCAAACTACACA
>CVSY01000113.1:0-232 GCA_001180285.1 Prochlorococcus marinus
AAATTTAATTTATTTTTTTTAGATAATTGAAGATTAATTCCATAATCCAAAAGTCTATTTATTCTTCTTTCTTTAGTATCTTCGCTATTACTACTTTTAAGATGAAAAATAGAACATTTTTTAAACATTTCAGAATTATAATTCGGAGAATATAAAGAAAGAATATCTTCCTGAACTGCTTGAAAGTTGATACTATTTGTGAAAGTTTTCAAAGTTTTACATAGAGCTGGAG
>CVSY01000114.1:0-249 GCA_001180285.1 Prochlorococcus marinus
TTAATTGTAATTTTCTAGAATTTATTTTTACTACTATTCCATCTGTTGGATATTTACTAAAAAGCTTCCCTTCTAGCCATTGTTTTCTAAATACTTCAACTTGACTCGTAAAGTTGCATGAAATATCTTGAGGGATCGTGAAGCCTAGCTTAGAAAGACTCTTTTTAGACTCATATTGGTTAAGTGTTGAATTAAGTATTTGAAATGCGCAGAAGCTAAGAGTGTCAGGAAATCCTTCTTTAGCCCTTA
>CVSY01000115.1:0-215 GCA_001180285.1 Prochlorococcus marinus
TTTTGTCAATCCAAAAAATTTTATAAAAAAGTTCTATTGCAATGTCTATATTCTTCTCAGGTGCGAGTCTTCCCCAATAAATAAATGAAGGATTACAAATATTTTTATTGAAAGGCTCTAACTTTTCCGTAACTAAGCTAATAACTCTTTTGTTTCTAATATTTTGAAATTTAATTTTTTTATATTTCAAGAAACTTAATCTATCTAACCTTTCT
>CVSY01000116.1:0-260 GCA_001180285.1 Prochlorococcus marinus
AGCCACAAGGGATGCTTGAGGCAGGCGAGATAACCGAGTCACTCTATTTTACCTTTTAACCTATATCTTTTTTATTTTGCCTTAATCTCAAAAACTCAGGAATACTGGCTCCTGATTCCTTATTTTCGGAATAATTATATAAGGGTTGATTAGATAATCTGTTCTTTATTCTTTGCTGGTTTAATGGTTGGGTTGTTTCAAATCCAGTAGCAATTACAGTAACTTGTATCTCCCCTTCCATTGCCTCATCGACCACTGCA
>CVSY01000117.1:0-290 GCA_001180285.1 Prochlorococcus marinus
TTTAAGATATGACTAATTCTAAAAACTCCTCCAACAATTCTTCTGAAAGTAATGAATTGTATGCAATAGCAGAAACTTCAGGTCAACAATTTTGGTTCGAAGTTAACAGGTACTATGACATTGACAGGTTAAATGCAAAAGAGAAAGATAAGATAACACTAGAAAAAGTTCTACTTTTAAAAGACAAAGATTCTATTACTGTTGGAAAACCTTACGTTAAGGATGCAAAAATTGAATTAGAGGTAGTCTCCCATAAAAGAGATAAGAAAATTCTTGTATACAAAATGCGT
>CVSY01000118.1:0-267 GCA_001180285.1 Prochlorococcus marinus
ATTTGCATGTATCTTACATTTCCTTATTCCTGCTTTATTAACAGAGGAAACTAAAACTTTAATTATTAATGAATGTAACATATTTAAAAAAAATTAGTATGAATTCTTACTTTTTCTTTGGATTTAACACTTTTAAGGATAAAAGTGTTACATTTATGTATTAGTTATGTCCTATAACTTTTCTTAATTTAATTGAAGAAAGCTTTAAAACTTTGTTTAGCCAAATCAAATAATTTATTTAATCTTTACTAGTTATAAATTTAATTT
>CVSY01000119.1:0-471 GCA_001180285.1 Prochlorococcus marinus
AAGAATCAGATAAGCGAATTTAACCCCGATACCACAAACCTTAATGCATTCCTAAAAATTAATAAGGAAGATAAAGTATTTTCATTAAATTAATTACTCATATCCAGCATTCTCTTTATTGGCACATACGCTCTTCTAATTATTTCTGGGTCTAGTTCGATAGACGGGGAATTATTTTTCAAACAATCAAGAATTTTTTCTAAAGTATTTAATTTCATATATGGACACTCGTTACATTTACAACCTTCTACATCTGGGACTTCAATAAAAATTTTATTAGGTTCTTTCTTTTTCATTTGATGAATTATTCCAGGTTCAGTTAGTACCATGTAAGTTTTAGATGGATCTTTACTTACGAAATCAAGCAGCTTACTTGTTGATCCAATAAAGTCTGAGAGAATTAGTAAATTTTGACTACATTCAGGATGAGCAATTACTTTTGATCCTGGATTTTGATATTTTAATTTTAGA
>CVSY01000120.1:0-291 GCA_001180285.1 Prochlorococcus marinus
GCGACATCCTTTTCTGGGTTATTTTTAAATAATTTTGCAGAGGCAACAGTTTTAAATAATAGTTATAAAGAAGTAATTGATCATGTTTGGCAAATTGTATATAGAGATTTTCTTGATTCAAACGGCAAATTTCAAAAGTCCAATTGGATTAATCTAAGAAAAGAAGTTTTATCAAAAACATATTCAGACAGCAATGAAGCATATGATGCGATTAGAGATATGCTTTCTAATTTAGATGATTCTTATACAAGATTTTTAGAACCTAAGGAATTTAATCAAATGAGAATTGAT
>CVSY01000121.1:0-306 GCA_001180285.1 Prochlorococcus marinus
TGAAGGAATTTTTGCTGCAGGTGATGTTGTGGATTCTGAGTGGAGACAAGGGGTTACAGCTGCAGGAACTGGATGCATGGCAGCATTAGCTACCGAAAGGTGGCTAGCAGAGAAAAACTTAGCAAAAACTATAGTCAGAGAAACGCCCGAACCAGAAAAAAAACTTAATTCTTCAGACTTTAATGAAGAAGAAGTTAATGAAGATACTTTCGATCCAAATTCTGAATGGCAAAAAGGCAGTTATGCATTAAGGAAACTTTATCACGAGAGTAAAAAACCTATTTTAGTAATTTTTAGTTCCCCAAG
>CVSY01000122.1:0-261 GCA_001180285.1 Prochlorococcus marinus
TACTTTTTGATTTTAGTTCTACAGATATTTTTTCTAATGGCACTCGCAATTCATTAGAGGCCGAAAGAATTGCATTTTTTGCATCACTTTCCTCCGTTTCATCTTTGAAAAAGATCACTGGCCTATAAGAATCTCCACGATCACAAAATTGACCCTTGCCGTCTAGAGGATCAATATTTCTAAAATAGAGCCTAAGAATCTCGGGTAAAGTTACCAATTGGGAATCATAGTCCACCAAAACCACTTCCTGATGTCCTTCAT
>CVSY01000123.1:0-29734 GCA_001180285.1 Prochlorococcus marinus
AGCGGCGATAGGATCTGATACGGGAGGATCAATTAGGCAACCAGCTTCTTTTTGTGGTGTCGTGGGCCTTAAACCAACTTATGGCAGAGTTAGCAGATGGGGACTCGTAGCATTTGCTAGCTCACTTGATCAAATTGGCCCAATTACTAATACTGTCTCAGATGCGGCTGAAATTCTGTATTCAATATCTGGTAAAGACCCCTTTGATTCAACGTGTCTTGATAAACCAGTCCCAAATTATTTGACTGATTTAAATAAATCTATAAAGGGTTTAAAGATTGGAATCATTAAAGAATGTTTTGAACACCCAGGCCTTAATCCAGAAGTTAAGGAATCTGTTCTTTCTGGAGTTGATAGATTCAAAACTTTGGGAGCTGAAATTATTGAAGTTGAATGTCCCAGATTTAACGATGGAATTGCGACTTATTATGTCATCGCACCATCAGAAGCCTCTGCAAATTTGGCTAGATATGATGGAGTTAAATATGGCTACAGATCGAGTGAAGGTTCAAATCTTATAGATATGACTTCTAAAAGTAGAGCTGAAGGTTTTGGAGATGAAGTACAAAGAAGAATTTTGATAGGAACTTATGCTTTATCAGCAGGATACAGTGATGCCTATTATAAGAAAGCTCAAAAAGTTAGGACACTCATAAGAAACGATTTTGATAATGCTTTTAAGAAAGTTGATGTTTTATTGACTCCAACTTGCCCAACGACTGCTTTTTTGAAGGGTGATTTTGTCAATGATCCCCTTTCAATGTATTTGTCTGATTTATTAACCGTTCCTGTTAATTTAGCAGGCCTCCCAGCAATCAGTATCCCTTGTGGTTTTGATACTAAAGGATTACCTATAGGATTGCAATTAATAGGTAATGTTTTAGAAGAGGATAGAATATTAAATGCTTCAAATATTTTCGAAGTTGATGCTCAGGTTATTAAAAATAGACCTTTATTCTAAATTTGTATTAATAATTAATTTGTAATTACAAAGTATAGATCTTTTAGGAATTTTCTTTATCTTATATATATAAATTATTTGAATATGGGTTTCGTTCCGCTTCATAACCATAGTGACTACAGCTTACTTGATGGGGCCAGTCAAATTTCAAAAATTGTTGATAGAGCTTCTGAGCTTGGAATGGAATCTATAGCTCTTACTGATCATGGAGTTATGTATGGTGTTCTTGATTTGGTCAAGAAGTGTAAGGAGAAAGATATAAAACCAATTATTGGTAATGAAATGTACGTTATTAATGGTTCTATTGATGATCCGCAACCTAAAAAAGAAAAAAGATATCATTTAGTCGTTTTGGCAAAAAATTATAATGGTTATAAGAATCTAGTGAAATTAACAACAATTAGTCACCTTCATGGTATGAGAGGTCGAGGTATTTTTTCTAGGCCATGTATTGATAAATCTCTTTTAAGTAAATATAGTGATGGACTTATAGTTTCTACTGCTTGTCTTGGTGGAGAGATCCCTCAGGCTATCTTAAAAGGTAGATTAGACGTGGCAGAAGATATAGCTCTTTGGTATAAAAATTTATTTGCAGATGATTTTTATCTAGAAATACAAGATCACGGCTCTATTGAAGATAGAATTGTTAACGTTGAAATTATAAGAATTGGGAAGAAGCACCAGATAAAAGTCATCGCTACAAATGACGCTCATTATTTATCAAATATGGATGTTGAAGCACATGATGCTTTGCTTTGTGTATTAACAGGAAAACTAATAAGTGATGAAAAAAGATTGAGATATACCGGAACTGAATATATAAAAAGTGAAAATGAAATGCTTGAACTTTTTAAAGATCACATTGATGATAAATCAATCAATGAGGCAGTAAATAATACAGTAGAAATTTCTCAAAAAGTTGAAGTATTTGATTTGTTTGGTAATTATAGAATGCCAAAATTCCCTCTCAACGAAGATACAGATTCATTTTCTTACTTAACTAAATTATCTAACAAAGGTCTTTTAGAAAGACTTAAAAAAAATGATCTTACAGAAGTTGATGAAATTTATAAAAGAAGACTTACTTCCGAATTGCAAATTATAAAAGATATGGGTTTCCCAGATTATTTTTTGGTTGTTTGGGACTACATCAAATTTGCTAGAGATAACTCTATCCCAGTAGGACCAGGTAGAGGTTCTGCCGCAGGCTCATTAGTAGCTTATGCCCTTCAAATCACAAATATAGATCCTGTTGAGCACGGATTGTTGTTTGAGAGATTTTTAAATCCAGCAAGAAAGTCTATGCCAGATATTGATACCGACTTTTGTATTGATAGAAGAAATGAAGTTATTGATTATGTTACTAATCGTTATGGAGAGGAAAAAGTTGCGCAAATAATTACTTTCAATAAAATGACTTCTAAGGCTGTTTTAAAAGATGTTGCAAGGGTTCTAGACATACCATATGGAGAGGCGGATAAATTAGCTAAGTTAATACCAGTTGTAAGGGGGAAACCTTTTAAACTTAGTGAAATGATTGATAAGAATTCTCCTAGCAAAGAGTTTAGAGACAAATACATTAATGATTCTAGTGTGAAAAAATGGGTTGATTTAGCCTTAAGAATTGAAGGTACTAATAAAACATATGGAGTTCATGCCGCTGGAGTCGTTATCGCATCAGAACCTCTTGACGAACTTGTACCTCTTCAAAGGAATAATGAAGGTCAAATAATAACCCAATATTCTATGGATGATATCGAATCACTTGGATTATTGAAAATGGATTTCTTGGGTCTAAAGAACCTTACGATGATTGAAAAGACAGTTTTTCTTATTAATCAATCTACTGGAAAGAAAATAAATGTTGATGAATTACCTCAAAATGATTTTAAAACTTTTGAGCTTATTGGGAGAGGAGATCTTGAAGGCATTTTTCAGCTTGAATCTTCTGGGATGAAGCAGATCGTTAAGGATTTCAAACCTAATTCTCTAGAGGATATATCTTCCATACTGGCTCTTTATAGACCTGGCCCTCTTGATGCAGGCCTCATTCCTAAATTCATAAATCGTAAAAATGGGAAAGAAAAGATTGATTTCCCTCATCCTTTTATTAAGTCAATTCTCACTGAAACTTATGGAATTATGGTTTACCAAGAACAAATCATGAAAATTGCTCAAGACCTAGCCGGTTATTCTTTAGGAGAAGCTGATTTACTTCGAAGAGCAATGGGAAAAAAGAAAGTATCTGAGATGGTTAAACATAGGAATATTTTTGTGGAAGGTTCTATGAAGAAAGGTGTAAATGAAAAATTAGCAAATGATCTTTTTGACCAAATGGTTTTATTTGCAGAATATTGTTTTAACAAAAGTCACTCAACGGCTTATGGTGCTGTAACTTATCAAACTGCATTTTTAAAAGCCCATTTTCCTGTTGCATATATGGCAGCCCTTTTAAGCGTTAATTCTGGATCTAGCGACAAGATGCAAAGATATATTTCCAATTGTTATTCGATGGGAATAGAAGTTATTTCACCAAGTATTAATTTTTCTGGGGTTGATTTCACTATTAAGAATAATCAGATTTTATTCGGGTTATCTGCAATTAAGAATTTAGGAGATTCTGCAATAAGAAATATAATTGAAAACCGAAATAGTTTTGGTATCTTTAAGTCATTATCAGATTTGTGCGATCGTTTACCTTCTAATGTTCTTAACAAAAGAAGTCTTGAATCTCTAATTCATTGTGGAGCATTAGATGAGTTTTCAAATGATAATAATAGAGCTCAGTTATTGTCAGATCTAGAACATGTTATTGAGTGGGCATCTTCAAGAAATCGTGATAGATTATCTGGGCAAGGAAATCTATTTGATTCTAAAGAAGAATTTTCTAATGTTGCTTTTTCAGATTCACAATTAGCTAAGGTTGAAGATTATTCACTTATTGAGAAGTTAAAGTTAGAGAAGCAACTATTAGGATTTTATTTATCTGATCATCCTCTAAAGCATTTAACTAAGCCAGCAAAACTTATTTCACCTATAAGCATTTCGCAGCTAGAAGAAACAAAAGATAGAACTAAAGTTTCTTTAGTTGGAATGATCCCTGATTTGAAGCAAATCACAACAAGAAAAGGAGATAGGATGGCTATAGTTCAGCTAGAAGATCTTTCTGGAAGTTGCGAAGCAATAGTTTTTCCAAAAACCTATGTCAGATTATCAGAATTTCTATTGACTGATACAAGATTATTGGTTTGGGGAACAATTGATAAAAAAAGTGATAAGACTCAATTAATTATTGATGATTGTAGAGAAATAGATAACCTTAAATTACTTATTATTAATCTTGAAAGTTCACAAGCCTCAGATGTAAGAGTACAAAACACTTTGAGAGACTGTTTAATCAAATTTAAACCAGATAAAGGTAGATGTGGAATCAAGATTCCAGTTTTAGCTGCAGTAAGAAATAAAAATAATGTTACTTACGTTAAATTTGGGGAACAATTTTGTATTGGTGATATACAGGGTGCATGCAAATTATTAGAAGATAAATCATTCCAAGTAAATTTGAAATCTTTAGTTTCCTAGTTAACCATTCTCATCAAAATTTTGAGTTGCGGGTTTAAAGGCTGCTTTTGCTCGTTGTATATTCATTGGAATATTTTCAATACCAAAAAATGATCCAGGCTCCTTATCCCAACTAGCTGATAATATTCCAAAACTTAATCCTGCAAGACCTAATAAAAAAAACAATGCTGAAATTGCAATAGTTGAGGAAGGAGGTATTTCAGCAATATTTCTTGTGACGATAATGTAGCTAACAACAAAAACTGACATTCCTAGTATTGTCGGTATTCCTGCTGTAAAAAATATTCTTCTTGCCATTCTATCAGCAACATATTTTGGTATCCCACTTGATGATCGCTTTGGGGTGGTTACTGTATTAGATTTTTTTTCTAGATTAGTAAACGCAGATTTCTCAGGAATATTTCTTTTCTTTTTATTTAGTGTCTTTTTTTTAGATTGTTTTTTTTTCATTAATTGAAATCAACCTCTGATTCCAATTTTCTTAACTAAATCCTGATATTTATTAACGTTTTTGTCTTTTATGTAAGATAGTAATCTTTTCCTTTTACCAATCATTTTTAATAATCCTTGCCTTGAAGCGAAATCATGAATGTTTCCTTGGAGGTGGTCACTTAATTTCGAAATCCTTTTAGAGAGCATTGCAACCTGTACTTCAACTGAACCTGTATCTGTTGGATGAAGTTGATGAGTTTCAATCAGCTTCTGTTTTTCGGCTGTATCTAAAGACATAAATTTATTTTCTTTAACTATATGATACTACGTCATCTGGCTATATTACTACTATCATTATCCAGATAATTCATAGCTAATTTCAATAAATTTTCAAATGATAAATTATTTTCTTTTTTAGTAAGAAGATCTAATTCTTTAATAAGAATTGGCATGATAGCTTTTATTTCTTTATCTTTGTAATTTAATGATTGAAGGGTTAACTGAAGGTCCTCGATCATTTTATTAATTTCAGGATCCTTACTCTCTGTTTCATCTTTCTTTTTTTCTTCTTCAAAAAGAATTTTACTTTTAAATTTATTTTTTAATTCTAAAATTAATCGTTCACTCATTTTTTGACCTATGCCAGGTACGGAACAAATTAATTTTTTGTTTTGTGTTTTTATTGCATTGACTAATTCATTAATAGAAAATTTATTTAATATCCCCATACTAATTTGAGATCCAACACCTCTAGTACTTAAAATTTCATTAAAAAAATTCTTTTGTTCTTTTGATGTAAAACCAAATAATAGATCTGAATCTTCTTTCTTAATATGTTTTATCCAAAGAGTTATGTTTTTATTTAATACCTGATTTTTTTTTAATTTGAGAAAGAATGATTCCAGTATTTGGATTTCGTATCCTAATCCTTGACAATTTAATAATACAAAAAACTTTTGATTAGTTTGCCAAAAATCAACTAGGTCTCCACTAATCCAACTAATCAATTAACCACCATCCACTTGACAGCCAATTAGAGCCCCTGCGGTTCCCCCTGCTGGTACTGCCCAAAATCTATCTTTTCCTCTCGTGGATGAAAGAGCTAATCCGGCACCTAGAAGACCTCCGATAACAGAACCTTCACTGCAATCATTATCATCAACTTTTTGTGCTTGCTCACCTCCACAAGGTATTTCTATATCAACTACATAATTTTTTACGTAACCTGGACTTGATTGTGTTCCAGGAATATATTCTTCTCTGTATTCCTTTCTGGTGCATGTGGCTGCCTTTGGGGTCGATGCTTTTGCTGGGAGAAGAGGAGAAAGGATAAATATTGCAAACAAAAATAATTTCATCACTAAGAAAGGTTTTTTTTTATTTTATATCCTTTTACGTATTTTGGTTGCAGAAATAATAGTTCCTAATAAAACTAGTGAGGCCCCTAATAAAAAATTTATGTTTATTATTTCTCTAAAAAACACAATCCCCCAAATTGAACCGAATATAACTTGTAAATAATTAATTATTGAAGCTTCAGAAGCAGTTAAATTTTTTAATCCTATAGTCAAGAAAGTTTGACCTAACTGAGTAAATAAGCCAATGCCAATTATCCAAACTAATTCACTCCAATTTGGGGTAACCCAGTTGATTAAAACAATTGGCAATAGTGTTATAAAAGAAACAAGTGGAAAATATTCAATGATTACATAAACATCTTCAGTGAATGAAAGTTTTTTAACTGTAACGTAAGCCAATGCAGTGAAGATTGCTCCAAGAAATGCTATCGAAATCGATATTCTTTCAATTTCAACGCTTATATTTGATAATTGGCTTGGATTTAATATTACAAATATTCCAATCCATCCAATAATTAATGCAAAAATTTTATTGAGAGTTAATTTCTCTTTTATAAATATGCCAGCAAATATAGATATAAATATAGGATATGTATACTGAATAACTGTAGAGATACTAAGAGGCATATTTCTTATTGCAAAAAAAATACAAACTAAAGCTAATGTTCCTAAAACACCTCTTAAGATAAGTAATGGTCTATTATTGCCCCAAGGATTTATATTTTTTAGATTAATTATGAACAAAGTAATCATTAAACTTAACAATGATCTAAAAAAAACTAATTCATAAATAGGTATCCTTTTATCAACATTTTTTACGCACAAAGTCATCAAACTAAAGAAGAATGAAGCTAATACCAAATTAAATTTATTCAAAGAATTAAATTTTTTTTCTAATAAGGCGATATTTATCATTTAAAAAATAGTTTTATTGTGAAATTAAGTAGATTCTTATTTGATTTTGACCTATAACAAATAAATCATTATCTAACTTTGATAAAAATCTCAATGGTTCATTCTATACACCCAAGAACTATTCAAGAGGTTAAGGAAAAGGCGGATATTGTGGACGTTATATCTGAACATATTGTTCTTAAGAAGAAAGGCAAAGAATTTGTTGGGATTTGCCCTTTTCATGATGATACTAAGCCATCTATGACAGTATCACCTAGTAAACAATTCTATTATTGTTTTTCTTGTGGTGCCGGTGGTAATTCTATTAAATTTTTAATGGAATTTACTCGTGCAAATTTTTCAGATGTTGTACTTTCTCTCGCCAAAAAAAATAATATTAATGTTGAAAATCTCGAGGGTCCCCAAGTAGAAGCTTATAAAAAACAATTATCTAGAAAAGAAGAACTTTATAAAATATTAAGAGTCACTAAAAATTGGTTTAAGTCTCAATTAAATAATTCTCTTGGTATTGAAGCTATGAATTATTTAACATCAAATAGAAACTTGAGTAACAAAATTATTGATAACTTTGAATTAGGTTTTGCCCCAAATTCATGGAATGATTTATTCAACTATCTATCTAAGGTAGAAAAATTTCCTATTAATTTAATATTAGCTTCAGGACTTGCAATTTCTAAAGAAAATTCTGACAAGATTTATGATCGCTTTAGAAATAGATTAATTGTTCCAATACATGATATGCAGGGAAGAGTAGTTGCTTTTGGCGGACGGTCTCTTGATGGACAGGAACCAAAATATCTTAATTCTCCTGAATCAGAGATATTTGAAAAGGGCAAAATGTTGTTTGCATTCGAAAAAGCTTCTAGCAATATTAGGAAAAGAGATAAAGCTATTATTGTTGAAGGCTACTTTGATGTGATTTCTCTGCATTCAAAGGGTATTACTAATTCTGTGGCTTCTCTCGGTACCGCATTAAATAAGTATCAAATTTCTCAACTATGTAGATGTACAGATAATAAAAATATAATTTTGAATTTTGATTCTGATAATGCTGGGATTTTAGCTACAAAAAGAGTAATTAAAGAAGTTGAGAGTTTATCCCTTCATGATCAAATTAATCTTAAGATACTTCAACTAAGTGATTTTAAAGATCCTGACGAATATTTGAATAGTCATACTCCTGAAGATTATTCTAATTTAATTGATAATTCATCCTTTTGGATTGATTGGGAGATTGATCAGATCTTTAAAGATAAAGATTTAACTAAGTCTGAAATTTTCCAGAGTGTTATTTCGTCATTGGTAAAATTGTTGAGTAAATTACCTCAATCATCAACCAGAACTCATTATCTACAAAAAGTTTCTGAACAATTAAGTAAGGGACAAGCTAGGTTAGCAATACAGTTCGAACAAGATTTAAGAAATCAAGTAAAGGGATTTCGTTGGCATGGTAGATCAAAAAAATTTGAACAACCAAATGAAATTTCCCGACGGGAGAAAAATGAATCGGAAATAATTTTTTATTATTTACATTGTTCAGATCTTAGACAATTTATTCGTGATGAATTTCTTAAAAGAGAAATTAATGGTTTTAATACTAGTTATATTCAAAGTTTATGGGAAGCTATTTCAAAAATTGAACAAAATAATTTGGGTTTAAATTATTTAAATGAATTAAAAGAATCCAATAGTCAAAAGCTTCAAAAAGATTTTTCTTCTATTAACTTAATTTCACTTCTGCCTGATTACTTAGCTCTCAATAATCCTGAATCATCAAATAAAATTAATATTTTTATTAATCCAAATGAGTTGTTTTTAACATTGCTGAGTAATCCTAAAGATAATTTACTAGGAACATTATCACTTCTTGAGAAATATAATTCTCTTAAAAGATGTAGACACTTAATAGAATCTTGGGGATCTCAAAGATTAAAAACTTTAGAAAATTGTATATCTATTTTAATTGATAATCCTTCTTCAGGTTCTTCAAATACAAATAAAGAGATAGATGATCTTTTTAAGGATTTAAACTCAGATGCGATAAAATTTCAGGAATTATATTACTTAGAAAGGCAACATATTAATTTTTTAGATAAACAACGTTGTGGCAATTTCATAGCTAGTTAATATAAAAAATTTTAATTTATAGGCAGTATTTTTTAATCAAGTTTTTAACTTTTTTGGGTTTATCTTCAAGAACATAAGCTTCTACTTCTTTCGCATAAGTCCCAGCAAAATTTGAACTAGAGAACTCTAATGCTTTTCTTTTACTTTGATGCAATTTGCTTTCTAATTTTTTTATATCCCCTATTGTTTTATTTTCATTACATTTTTGTATCGCATGAGTTGCTTCGTGTCTTAATGCTTTTCTTATTGCTCTTTCTGTTTTGAAGTTATCTTTATTTGGTTGTTGATTCTTATTTCTATAATTTGTTTTCCTTTTTGCATTTTCAGTACATATTATTATTTTATTTTCTTTAAAATTATGTAGCCCTTTTATTTCTTTGTTTAATAAACATTCAATTTTATTTTCTTCAACTATGTAGTTTGCTTTTATTAATAAGTTAAGAATCTCTTCATCTAATTTGCTCAAAAATAATATAAATTCCATTCTATTTTGTTTACTTCACTATAGTCGGGATTTGTTCTATATCAGTTGTAGATGAGCGACTTAAGAAATTCTTATTCATCTTCCAACTTTGTGGATTTTTTGTAATGGCCCATGTAATTGCATTGTTATTAAATCTTTTATTTAATAAATCAATCGTTTTCATAAGATTTGTTGATTTTTTTAAGACTTTCTGAGATTTGTAATTGATAACTGATTGCTGTAAATATTCGCTATTTGTTAAATCCTGCATTAAAACACCAGCTTTTGAGAATTTATATTCAGGATTATAAATTTCTTTAGATAATTCAACTACTATTTTTAAAATGCTGTTTGTGTCATCTGTTGCATTTGTAAGTTTTCTATGAGCACTTCTTTGATAATTTTGACTTGAATATTTACTGGTTCTAGCAAATACTCTAATATTTGATGATTGCAAATTCTGACTTCTCATTTTTTCAGAGGCTTTTATTGCGTGAGTTGCCAGTGCTTGAGTTAAGTCTTCTAATTTTGTGATAGGCGTGCCGAAACTCCTGCTCACCTGAATCTCTTTTTTTGATTTCTTGTTTTTTTCTATGGGCAGGCATCTATGGCCTTTCAGTTCTAATTGCAGTCTTTTCCCTACGATGCCTAATTTCTTAATGATTTCATTTTCTTCCATATCTCTTAGTTCTCTCGCATTTTTAATACCTTTACTTTGCAACCAATTAGAGGTTTGTTTCCCGACTCCCCATATCTTATCTATACTAATTCTTTTCAAATAATTATTCTCATTTTCGGTTCTAGCTAAATCAAATATTCCAGCTGAATAATCAATATTTTTAGCTAGTTTACTAGCAATTTTCGCTCTTACTTTATTTTCTCCTATTCCTACTGTTATGGTAATCCCTAAATTCTGATATATTAATGATCTTATGCTTCTTGCCCAAGGATATAGATTTTCATCATTAGGTCTAGAAATCGAGACGAATGCTTCGTCAATAGAATAAATTTCTATCTGTTCACAGTAGTTTTTCAGTAAATTCATTAGTCTTCTGCTCATATCCCCATAAAGCGAGTAGTTTGAGCTTAAGACTGCTACATCTAATTTATTTAGTCTTTCTTTGACCTTAAAATACGGAGTTCCCATTTTAATTTTTAAAGCTCGTGCTTCAGGGCTTCTTGCAATGATACATCCGTCATTATTGGATAAAATTACTACTGGTTTATTTCTCAAATGAGGATTAATATTTTGTTCACATGACGCGTAAAAGTTATTAGCATCTATAAGAGCTATTGCATCAATATTTGAAATTCTCATAAATAGCTATGTATTGAATAAATAACAACTCCCCATATCTGTACATCAATATGGTTTTTAAATGTAAAATCAGGATAATTATGATTTTCTGCTTTTAAATATAATTCATTATTTTTTATAGATAATCTTTTTATTGTAAATTCTCCGTCTATCATCGCAATGATGATATTCCCTGGCCTGGCTGTTAAGCTCTTATCTACTATTATTAAATCTTTATCTTTAATTCCTGCATTTATCATTGAGTCACCTTTAACTCTAAGAAAAAAAGTGCTAAACGGATTAGATATTAAATGTTCGTTTAAATCAATATTTTCTTCCGTATAGTCATCTGCAGGAGAAGGAAACCCTGCTGATACCGAATCAGTTAATAAGGGGATTTTAAATTTTTTAGTAGTTGAATCAAAAGAATCCAAGGTTAAATTAATAGTATATATGTACTATATAATAAAAAATCAAAAAATAGTTAGTTATTAAAGTTTTATAGATTAATTTTAGATTAAATCTAATCTTTTTAAGAACGATGGTAAGGGGAGTTGTTAGATATAGAAATAGCTCTATAGATTTGCTCGATTAGGATTAATCTAGCTAATTCATGAGGAAAAGTTAAAGGAGACAGGCTTAGTAAAAGATCTGATTTTTCTTTTATATCTGAACTAACTCCATCAGTATCACCGATTAAGAAATTAATTTTTTTATTTTTAAAATTCAAGAGTAAGGAACATAGTTCAACTGAATTAAACTGTTTCCCTTCTTCACTTAGGCATATAATAATATTGTTATTGGATCTAAGATTATTTAAATTAAAAGTCTTTAACTCATTAATGATAAGTTCAGGCATTCTTTTTTTATATTGATTAATTCCATCTCTAATCCAAAGTTTCTTTATTTTGCCGATAGCATAAATTGCTAATCTATTACTCTGAATCATAAGTAAATATCAAAAATAATTATTCATCAAGAAGATAATTAAATTCATCATATAGTTCCTCTTCGGTTGTTAATTTCGTGGAAAAATTATCTTTTTTAGAATTCATATTAATTTGATTAATCTCACTTTTTCTTAGTGAATTATTAACGTTAGAGGTCTCTTCTAAAGATTCTGAATTATCAATTAATGAATAAAAAATTTTATTGGGATCTTCTGAATGAAGTGGATTGGTGAATAAATTATCATTATTAGTAATATTTGTGTAATTGTATATATTTTTACTTTCGTTATTTAAATTTTTCTTTTTTTTAAATTTATTGAGTTTATCTAAATTTTTTTTTGATAAGCTCATGATATAAAGGATTAAATAAATTCATATTTAATTTAAACATATTATTTATCTTTTAGATGAATTCTAAAAACTATCATCAAAAAAAAAGATTTGGACAACACTGGTTGGTAAATAAAAAAATATTAGAAAAAATAAAAGAAATTGCTGTTCTTAATGAAAATGACTTTATTTTAGAAATTGGTCCTGGAAAAGGAGCTTTAACATCTAAGTTGTTAGATTCAGAAATTAAAAAATTACATGCAATTGAATTAGATAAAGATTTAATAAATTTATTAAATGATAAATTCAACAATAATGATAAGTTTTCACTGGAGCAGGGAGATATTCTTTCTGTAAATTTAGATTCGATTAATAAGAAGATTACAAAAGTGATTGCAAATATTCCTTATAATATAACTGGCCCAATATTGGATATTTTCATAGGTCGATTGGGCATTATAAGAAACTATAATTACGAAAAAATAATATTTTTAATGCAGAAAGACGTTGTAGATAGGATTTTGTCAAAAGAAGGTAGTCCCAATGCTGGTGCGCTTAGTATAAGAATGCAACTTCTATCAAAAATAAAAAGAATATGTGATGTGCCGCCTTCATCATTTAGTCCGCCTCCAAAAGTTTTTTCTTCTTTAGTAGTTTTCGAACCAATTAAAAATGATTTAAGATTAGACATTAGTCTAGAAAAATATATAGATAAACTTCTTCGAATTTCATTTAATTCAAGAAGAAAAATGCTTAGAAATACTCTTAATTCAATACTTTCGAATGAAGAGATAAATGAATTATCTGAATCTTCAAAAGTTTGTTTTAATTTAAGACCACAAGATATTTCAATTGACCAATGGATTAAGCTTGCAGAAAATTGTATTAAAATTAAAAGATAAAAATTCAGGAATATGCAAAATTTAGCTAAAAAGAAAATTAATATAAAATCTCCTGCCAAAATAAATTTGCACCTTGAAGTTATTGGTAAAAGAGAGGATGGATTTCATGAGTTAGCAATGATTATGCAAAATATCGATCTTGCTGATTATTTAGAATTTGAAATTAATAATGAAGGTTTAATTAAACTTGAATCTGATTGTAATGATTTAAGCTTATCTGATGATAACTTAATTGTTAAATCGGCAAACCTATTAAGGAAAAAATCAAATATAGATTACGGTGCGAATATATTTTTAAGAAAAAATATCCCAATTGGTGCAGGATTAGCTGGTGGATCCAGTAATGCAGCAGCAACATTAATTGGTCTTAATAATTTATGGGATTTGAAATTAGATCAAGAAACTTTATGTGCATTAGCATCAACTTTAGGATCTGATATTCCCTTTTTTATAAATGGTGGTATTCAATTATGTTTTGGAAGAGGCGAAATTTTGGAGAAATTAGATTCAACCCTTGAATATGGAGTAATTCTTTTAAAAAATCCGAATGTATCAGTATCAACTGCTGAAACTTATAAAAAATATAGTAATAAATTTTGTGATCAATATCTTACTGATAGAGAAATGATTGAGAACATAAGAAAAAATTTAAGAGATAATGGTTTAAATAACTTATATTTTCATAATCAACATTCATCTATTAAAAATGATTTGCAGTTAGTTCTTGAAAATGAAAATGATTCTGTAAAGCAAGCATTATATTTACTTTCTAAATTAAAAAATTGTCTCACTTTTTCAATGAGTGGATCAGGCCCTACATGCTTTGCACTCTTTAAAGATATAAAGACTGCTAAAAAAGAATTAACTGCAAATTATAAATTGTTTAGAAATAAAGGTTACGATTCATGGGTTTGCACTTTCCTTGAAAAGGGAATAACATTCATTTAAATTTTTTATACAAAATTTTATTGTGGCTGATAATAGTAATGAGAATATTGAAAAAAACATTCCCGAAAAAGGACCATTAAATTTTATTGTAGGATCATTAACCAGTTTCTTATTATTTATATTTTTTTATTTTTTAAGTAATAAAATTGTAATTTATTTTTCAATACATAAACCATCTAATTCTTCTGAAATAGTCCAAAATATTTCTTCTAGTATTAATACCTTAATAATTGGATTATCTTTTTTGTTAACTTTCTCTTTTGCTTTTATAGGTATAGGACTTTTTATTGTATTTATTCGCAGTTTTTTTCTGAAGAAAAATTGAATTGCCAATATTATTAAGAAAACACTATTTTTAAATGTCTTTACATGACTTAGGCCTTTTAGTCCTTTTGCTTTCACCTGGAATGATTTTATCAATATTACTACTCATAACCTTCGCTGAAGGAGGGTGAATTATTCAAAGTGGTAGGATTATATATGTGATTAATAGGTAATTAATTGTGGCTGGAACATTATTATTTAATGCTTTGAAAGAGGCAATTGATGAAGAAATGGCAAATGATGTAAATGTTTGCGTTATGGGGGAAGATGTTGGTCAATATGGAGGATCATATAAGGTAACTAAGGATTTATATGAAAAATATGGAGAGTTAAGAGTCTTAGATACTCCAATAGCCGAGAATAGTTTTACAGGTATGGCTGTGGGTGCAGCAATGACTGGTTTAAGACCAATAGTAGAAGGAATGAATATGGGTTTTTTGCTTCTAGCTTTTAATCAGATATCAAATAATATGGGTATGCTTAGATATACAAGTGGCGGAAATTATAAAATACCAGCAGTAGTTAGAGGACCTGGAGGAGTTGGTCGTCAACTTGGTGCTGAGCACAGTCAAAGACTTGAAGCATATTTTCATGCAGTTCCTGGCATAAAGATTGTGGCATGTAGTACACCCACAAATGCTAAAGGTTTAATGAAAGCAGCTATAAGAGATGATAATCCGGTTCTATTTTTCGAACATGTTCTTCTATACAATTTGTCTGAAGAATTACCTGAGGGTGATTATACTTGCGCTTTAGATCAGGCTGATGTTGTAAAAGAAGGGAGAGATATTACTTTATTGACTTATTCAAGAATGAGACATCACTGCCTTAAAGCTGTTGAAGAATTAGAAAAAAAAGGAATAGATGTCGAGTTAATAGATTTAATTAGTTTAAAACCATTTGATATGGAAACCATCTCAAAATCAATAAGAAAAACAAATAAAGTAATTATTGTTGAAGAATGTATGAAGACTGGAGGTATTGGTGCAGAATTAATTGCCTTGATAACAGAAGAGTGTTTTGATGATCTAGATGCCCGACCAATTAGATTATCTAGTCAGGATATTCCAACTCCATATAATGGAAATCTTGAGAATTTGACAATAATCCAACCACATCAAATAGTTGAAAAAGTTGAACACTTAATTAGTGGGAGTATATAGAAAATGAAAAGAAGGCAAGGTTGGCTTTTTTTTATTATATTTCTTCTTACTTTATCTGTTTATCTATTAATAAATTATCCCTTACAGTTGGGATTGGATTTACAAGGGGGTTCTCAACTTACACTACAAATTATTAAAGAGGAAGGAAAGGTAACAAGGGATGAACTTGAAGCAGTTAATTCGGTTATAGATAAGCGCGTTAACAATTTAGGGGTTTCTGAGTCTAATTTGCAAACCCTAGGTGGTGATCAATTGATTTTAGAATTACCTGGAGAACAAAATCCATTAGTTGCTTCAAGGGTTTTAGGAAAGACTGCTTTATTAGAATTTAGAACCCAAAAAGAAGGAACATCTACAGAGTTAAAAACCCTGCAACTACAGAGAGTGATGATTAAAGAATTAATTGAACAATATTCCTCTGCAGAAAAAAGTCAATATGATGATAATTTTTCAAATCTTATTCAAGATGATCTTAAAGAAATAGAACAAGAATTAAATTATTTATCTACTAGTAATGATTTATATGGGAAGTTAATTGAAATTAAAAAGTATGTTGATAAAGAAATTGCAAATTTATTTATTAAAACAGATTTATCTGGTAAGGATCTTATTAACGCAGGTAGGAGACAAGAACAAACAAATAGTAACTGGGAAGTTTTATTAACTTTTAGTAATTCAGGAGGTGAAAAGTTTGCAGAAATTACAAAGTCAATTGCTGGTACTAATCAACTATTGGCCATCATCCTAGATGGCGAATCAATAAGTGAAGCTAGTGTTGGTAATCAATTTGCTAATACTGGTATTACAGGTGGATCAGCAACAATAAGCGGTAATTTTAGTTCTGAAAATGCTAGAGAATTAGAAGTTCAACTTAAAGGAGGTTCATTGCCATTGCCAATTGAAATAGTAGAAACTAACACTATAGGGGCTTTGTTGGGATCAAAAAATATTTTAAAAAGTCTTTATGCAGCTATTAGTGGATTAATTTTTGTTGGTATATTTATGATTTTTAATTATAGAATTTTAGGTTTTGTTTCAGTTCTTTCTCTAGTACTTTATGGTTTCTTTAACTTAGCTCTATATTCTTTAATTCCTGTGACTTTGACTTTACCTGGAATATCAGGGCTTATACTTAGCATTGGTATGGCTGTTGATGCAAATATTCTAATATTTGAGAGAATTAGAGAAGAATTATATGATGGTAATACACTTACAAGATCTATTGATAGTGGTTTTCAAAGAGCTAATTCATCCATAGTTGATGGCCATATTACAACTCTTCTAAGTTGTCTTGTATTGTTTTTATTAGGAACAAATTTTGTTAAAGGTTTTGCGGCAACATTAGGTATTGGAGTCTTAATAAGCTTGTTTACCTCCTTAAATTGTTCTAAAACTATTTTGCGATTTTTTATAACATATCAATCTTTAAGACAAAAAAATCTCTATCTTCCAAGGAATAATTTTTCAAATTAAATTTTTTATTTCTTATTTTCCCATGAAATACAATCTTGAACTAATAAAAAATAAAAGAAAGATAGTTGGGTTTTCGACTGTTCTTATTTTGTTGAGTCTTTTAGGGATTTTATATTCTACTTTTAATACTTCTTATAAGAAACCTATAAATTTAGGCATGGATTTTGTTGGAGGAAATGAACTAAGAATAGAGAGAGTTTGTGATGAAGAATGTTCTAATTTTTCCCCTGATTCAGTTTTAGAAAAGTTAAAAGAGATTTCTAAAAATAAAAACGTTTTAAATAATATTAAATTGCAATTCCAAAATAATAATAAATTAATTTCAATAAGAACCCCTTATTTGAGTATCGAAGAATCAAATAATCTTATTAATAATCTTGATAATATTGTTGGGCCTCTAAATTATGAGAGTAAGGATTCAAGATTAATAGGTCCAAAGCTTGGGAAAAGATTACTTACTAATTGTGTTACTTCGTTGTTAGTTTCTTTATTTGCAATATCTTTATATATAACAATTAGATTTGACAAAAAATATGCATTATTTGCACTATTAGCTTTATTTCATGATTTAGTAATTGTTTTCGGTATATTTTCCTGGTTGGGAATTATATTATCTGTCGAGGTAAATAGTTTATTTGCTGTGTCCTTGTTAACTATTGCCGGTTATTCTGTAAATGATACTGTTGTTATATTTGATAGGATACGTGAGAATTTAAAATCAAAGAAAGGAGGCTATAACGAAAATATTCAATTATCAGTTAACGAATCATTTAGGAGAACAACGTTTACCAGTATTACAACCCTTTTCCCTTTATTAAGCATTATATTATTTGGTTCTTACTCACTATTTTGGTTTTCTTTGTCCTTATCTTTAGGAATTATAGTTGGAAGTTATTCAAGTATTTTATTGGCTCCATCTTTGTTGCTCAAAGAATGAGATTTGCCTTCTAAATTTTATGAAATTAAATTACTATTTGATAATTTTATTTTCTTTAGTTTTTATTGATCTTTCAACTGAGTTAAGAATATTATTTGATCATTTTACTTTTAGTTCATTATATTTTGCTATTGGTAAACATCCTTTAGCTATCTTTATACTTTTCTCCTATCCATATTTATATAAAAAATTAATTAAATAGGTTTTAAAAATCATTAAATGATTCTTTGATTAAAACCTGTATTACTACAGCTAATGGAAGAGATAGAATTAATCCTAGTGGACCAAAAATGAATGTGAAACCAAATTGTGAAATTAATGTTAGGCCAGGAAGTAAGTTTGCTTTCTTTTTCATTATAGATGGCATTATTATATAACTTTCAATATTTTGAATGATTATATATGCTCCTAATACAGCCAGTGGCTTCCAAAAATTATCTAGTAGGGCAATTGAGATAGGGAATATACCACTAATAACAGGACCTATATTTGGAATTACATTAAGAACCATTGCTATTAAGGCATTTGAGACAACATATTTGACATCTAATATAGATAAAACTATTAATGATAATAAACCTACTGATAATGAGCTTATGACCATAGAAAAGGTCCAATTTGCTAATGCAATATTGCATTTTTCCAGAATATTTCTAAATTTGTTACGGTAATTTTTTGGTATTAATAGAAGTATGTTTTCTTTATATTGTTTTGGTTCAATAGAAATCATCAAACTAACAGCTAATACAAAAATTAATTTCAAAAGACCTGAACCCAGATTTCCCGCTATATTTATCAAATTCTTAAAACTTTCTTGAATAGCTTTTGCAATAGTTGAGACATCTGGAATGGTAACTACATTATTTATAAGATTGAATATGTCTAAAACGTTTTCTGATTTTTCTCCATAAAACAAGTTATTAAATTTGTTTAGATTTGTATTAATCAAAATATTTATTTTTGATAAACCATTTGGAATATCAACTAGTATTTCATTGAATTCTTTTATAAATGGAGGCAATACAAGAATAAAAATAGTAAATACTATTACTGATATAACAGTTAATACAATAAATAAAGAAAGTGATCGTGGAATTTTCAATCCCTTTTGTATTTGATTACATAAATTACATACAATATTTGAAATTACTAAAGAACAAATTATTAGAAGGAGAAAATCCCTTAAAGTCCATATTATTAACGAAGTGATTAGAATTACTACTAACTTGAAATATGATGAGCTACTCAATTTTCAAAATATTCTACTTCTTTTCAGAATATCCTAATCCATTTGATTTGGCATAACTATTCGCAAATCTCATAAATCTATCAAAGTCTGATGTTTTCTTCCAAATATAAACTGCTTCTAAAAATATGGGGTCTCCATCAACAAACTTTACTTTAACTTCCCTTGTCAGTATTTCACCTTCGGAATCAATCATACGCATACCTGTGATTTCACCTTCTGTAATTGAAGATAATGCCTGAGGTTTTTCGAACAAAAATAATGCTTGGCCAGTGGTACCATCTTTACTCCTAGTAAGTCTTATTTCAGGCACTACTGGTTCATCAGTTCCCTCATAAAACTGTATTTTTGCAATTTTATTTGATGTCATAATATTCGATTAATAATTGTCTATTTTAGGAAATATTTTTCACATTCGTTTATAAATATTTTATAAAACATTATTTATTAACTCTAGGATTCTTTCATCATATTTTTTGTCAGTTAAATCTAATAACTTTATATTTGTTTTGCCAACCTTTTCAAATTCATAACACTTATCGTAATAATCTAGAACGGATTTGCAAACTAATTCCCATTTCTCATTATTTATTGATTCAAGAGCTATTTTTGTTCTTTGAGGTCCTAATCTTTTTTTTATCCTTAATACAGATTCTTGGAGTTCCTCTTTTTTAAAAACACTATAAGTATCTATCAACTCATCTAACCGGTTAGATTCGCTTCTTATTATTTCAATTCTCCTAGAATTTTTCATCTGATTGAAGAATTCATGAGGAATTTTGCATTTACCTATATTTGCACTTTCAGCTTCTACAAAAATAGAATTAGAAGTTTTAAAAGAATTTAATTTTTCTGCAATTATATTTTCAAATTGTTCATTTGAAGGTTGTTCTTTCATTCCTAAACCTCCAAACGTACTACCTCTATGACAAGCAAATCCTTCAAGATCAATAGTTTGATATTTGTATTTCTCTAATAATGATAATAATCTTGTCTTTCCTGTGCCTGTTTTTCCACCAATAACTACTATATTCAAATTTTTAGAGAAACTATCTAATACCCATCTTCTATATATTTTGTATCCTCCTTGGAGTGTAACAGGATTTAATTTGAATTTATCTAATAACCATGCAATACTTTGTGAACGCATTCCTCCTCTAGAGCAATATATTCTGATAAAAAATTCACTATTTTTTTTAGGAATATTTTTATAAGACTCAATACTTTTGAATAAATTATCAAGAAGTAATTCCATTTTTTTTTCAAAAAATTTTAATCCCTCAATGACTGCTTTTTTTCTTCCTTCTTTTTTATAAATCGTGCCAACAATAGATCTCTCATCATTATCAAATAGTGGAATGTTAATAGAATTAGGCAGGTGTCCTTTATAATATTCACTCGGGCTCCTAACATCTATAAGTGGTCCATTAAAACTTCTAAATTTCTCTAGTTCTTTTCTATTGAAATACATGGATTTTTTTTATTGTTTTGATTGATTTTTAAAATGAATAACAAAGAACAAGATAACTATAGTAATGTTACATTAGATCTGATAAAAAAATTTGTAGATTCCAATCAAAGAAAAAGAATAAATTCATTAACTCAAATAGAATTTGAAGTCGAAAATATTTATAATCTTGGCCCTTCACTGTTTGATATCTTTGATAGGGATGGAGATGACTGGGCTGCTGGTTGGATATTGCAAGTTTTAAAAAAATTTAAACCTGAATTCTTTGAAAACTCAAAATTCAATAATTGGTTTAATACATATTCCGATATTGATATTAATTATGAAGATTTGCAATTGATGTTGGTTGAGCAAAAATTTGAAGAGGCAGATAGATTAACAAGTTCCTACTTACGAAAATTAGCTGGAAAATTAGCTGAGAAACGTGGATATGTTTTCTATAGTGAAGTTAAATATATGTCAGGTAAAGATCTAGAAACAATTGATAGATTATGGACTGTTTATTCTACTGGTAGATTTGGATTCTCAATTCAAGCAAAGATATTAAAATCAGTAGGGAAAAAATATGAACTAATGTGGCCGAAAATAGGTTGGAAAAAAGAAGGATTATGGACTAGATATCCTGGATCTTTTCGCTGGTCATTGGATGCTCCTGATGGACATATGCCTTTAATAAATCAACTAAGAGGAGTAAGACTAATGGACTCTATCCTACGGCATCCTGCTATTGCAAAGAGACATAATAATATTCTTTAAATTGAGGCATTTAATAAGTTAAAATTAAGATAGTATCAAAATATTATTATGTCCTTATTTCGGGGCAAAAATATTTTAAAAAGATTATTTAAAAGACCAAATATTAACTGGTCAAACTACGAATTCGAATCATCATTACAGTTAAATGACTTTGTAGATAAATTATTAGAACCTATTGAAAATTCTGAATCAACCTATCTTATAAAACTTGGTTTACATGAAGCTTTAGTCAACGCAGTAAAACATGGAAATAAATTAGATCCTAATAAAAATATTAGAGTAAGAAGAATAATTACTCCTAATTGGTGTGTTTGGCAAATTCAAGACCAAGGTAATGGTCTAGAAATAAAAAAAAGAGATTATAAATTACCAAAAAAAATAAGTAGTGTAAATGGACGTGGCCTTTACATTATTAATGAATGTTTTGATGACATTAGATGGAGTAGTAAAGGTAATAGGCTTCAATTGGCTTTAAAAAGATGATTTTTACTAGGGCATGGTTGATCTACGTAAATTTCTTTTAACCATTTAATACTTTCTTCTATATACTCAATAGTTTGCTTTTCATTACAAGAAATAATTAAATGGCATAATCCCGCCGAAATTAGTTCTGCAGATCTTTTATATTTATTTCCTTTATCTTTATGCCAATTAGAATGGTCAATTTTTAATTTGTCATTAAGACTTTGAACAATCTGAATAGTGTCTTTATCCCAATAGGTCATAGAATTTTTTATTTACTTTACAGCAGACCATACTTTGGTCATAAAAAATGAATTTGATTTTACATCTTTAAACCCTACTTCTTCTATTTTAGAATCTATGTCCTCTTTTATGTAATCACAATAAAAAGGCTCATGAAAAGATTTATAGAAGTTTTCCATTATAGATATAAAATCAGGCGAATCACTTATTTGAATTGAATCGGCTAATACCAATATTCCCCCTGGCTCAAGCACTCTAAAAAATTCATTTAATACTTTTGCTCTAATTGTTCTAGGTAATTCATGAAATAAGTAAACACAAGAAATGCATTGAAAACTATCATTTTCAAAAGGTAATTCTTCAGCATTACCTTTTATTAACTGAATTAAATCTCCATCTAAATCTGAAATATACCTACTTGCCTCTTTTAAATAAGAATCAGATAAATCAATTCCTGTAATTTTTTCTTTAGGAAATGCGGCTCTTAATTGTTTTAATGTTCTTCCTGATCCTGTAGCTACATCAAGTATTTTTATAGAGCTTTTTTTTCTTTCACTAAAATTTTTAAGTCCTTCTTTTATTGGCTTAATTATTCTTCTCCTCATTGAGTCAGCACTTCCATTGAAAAGTATCTCTACTTGTAGGTCATAAATGCTAGCTGAAAAATCTGATAAATAACCATCTGTTTGGTGATGAAAATTTCTCAAGTAATATTGAGGATAATTATCTTTATCAATTGATTTTGGCAGATCATCAAAGTTTTGTTTTCTGCGTCTATCCCATGTATTAGGCATATCTAGCCAAACTTTAGGATATTGAGTTAGATATCTAAGCCATGGCTCATCAAATAATAATTTTTTTGGATATATATTTTTTTCTGCATCATTCCAATCTTCTTCTCTTAAAATATCCATTGAAGTTTGGATTTGCATTAGTAGATCCTTATCTATATCAAAATTTTCAAGCCTTGAATCTGGAAGAATAAAATTCATTAATCTTGAACTAATCTGCTTGTGAGCGAAACCTGCAATGCTTTTACTTTGCTGTAGCGTTTTATATGCAATTTTTGAAATAGATTCCCTAGCCATTTTTCAATTTATATATATATATTCCAACAAAAAAAAAATCAATTTGAGAATATTTTGTGATATTTCTCAAATTGATTAATTTAAACTAAAAAGTTTTTTTAATTATGCATCATAATACATGAAGAATTCATGTGGATGAGGTCTTTGTCTTAGTTGTTGTACCTCTTCGTATTTTATATCGATAAAGTTATCAATAAAATCTTCAGTAAATACTCCACCAGCTAATAAATAATCTTTATCTGCTTTTAGTGCATTAAGTGAGTCATTTAGAGATGAAGGTACTGTATCAATTTTTGCAAGTTCATCAGCTGGAAGTTCAAATAAATCTACGTCCACTCCATCACCAGGATCAATTTGATTTTTAATTCCATCAATACCAGCAAGCATCATTACAGAAAATGCTAAGTAAGGATTTGCAAGTGCGTCTCCTGATCTAAATTCTAATCTTTTAGCTTTAGGGCTTGGACCTGTTAAAGGTATTCTTACTGCAGCTGATCTATTACCCTCAGAATAAACTAGATTTACAGGTGCTTCGAATCCTGGAACTAATCTTTTATAACTATTCGTTGTTGGGTTAGTAAATGCTAAGAATGATGGAGCATGTTTAAGTATGCCTCCGATATACCATCTTGCAGTTTGAGATAAATTTGCATATGCTCCTTCACCAAAAAATAGTGGCTGACCACTCTTCCATAAACTTTGGTGAACATGCATTCCCGTACCATTATCGTTAAATACAGGCTTGGGCATAAACGTTGCAGTTTTCCCATATTTTTTAGCAACATTCCTCACAACGTATTTGTAAGTCATTACGTTATCAGCAGAATTTATTAATGAATCGAATTTCATTCCAAGCTCGTGTTGACCGGCACCAGCAACTTCATGGTGATGCTTTTCTGTGGGTATGCCTAATTCACCCATTAAAAGTAGCATTTCAGATCTGATGTCTTGCGCAGTATCATTTGGAGAAACTGGGAAATAACCTTCTTTGTATTGGATCTTGTATCCTAAATTTCCACCTTCTTCAATTCTTCCTGTGTTCCATGGAGCTTCAATTGTATCTACACTGTAAAAACAAGAACCTTCTTTTGAGTCGTATCTCACGTCATCAAATAAGAAGAATTCTGGTTCCGGTCCAAAAAATGCTGTATCAGCAATACCAGTAGATTCTAAGTACTTTAAAGCCTTTTGAGCTAATGATCTTGGGCATCTATCATAGGGCTCTCCACTTCTAGGCTCTTGGATAGAGCAAATCATACTTAGAGTTTTATGTTTGTAAAAAGGATCTATCCATGCTGTACTTGCGTCGGGGACCATTGACATATCGGAGGCATTAATTGCTTTCCAACCTCTTATTGATGAACCATCAAATGCTAGACCTTCTGTAAATGAATCCTCTTCTATCATGTCTGATGTAAGAGTTAAATGTTGCCATTTACCATGGATGTCTGTGAATTTTAAATCGATGAGTTCAATTCCTTCATCTTTAATTTGACTTAAAACATCTTGTGGAGACTTAGACATAACTTTTGAGATACCTTATATGAAATTAATAACTTGATGATTCTTATTATGTATCAACCGTAACTTTTTTCAACACTAGATGTCTTCTTTGAGTGTTTCAAGTCATAACTTTAATAATTATTTACTTAATTATTTAAATTGAATTAATTTCTATAAAAAAATATCGCTTAAGCGACGATATTAGTCTAATTTAAAAGTAATTGAATGTAATGCTTTGACAGAAGCAAAACTTATTCCCGCTTTAAACAAAGAGAATTTATCTCATTTTTCAAAGACTTATGTTCCCTCTAGACTTTTATTAGGACCTGGACCTTCAAACGCACATCCAGAAGTCTTAAGCGCTCTTTCTTTAAATCCCATTGGTCATTTAGATGAGGCATATATCTCATTGATGTCAGACGTTCAGCAACTTTTAAGGTATACCTGGCAGTGCAATAATCGTCTTACACTCCCAATGAGCGGCACTGGTAGTGCAGCGATGGAAGCTTCAATTGCCAATTTTATTGAAGAAGGCGAAAAAATTCTTATTGCTAAAAAAGGATATTTTGGAGAAAGATTAGTTGATATGGCAACTAGATATAAAGCTCAAGTTTCCTTTATTGAAAAACCATGGGGTGAAGCTTTCACTTATGATGAAATCAAGTATGAAATAGAGACTAAAAAACCCGCTATTTTTGCAATAGTCCATGCTGAAACATCAAGTGGTGTTTTACAACCTCTTGAAGGTATTGGGGATATTTGTAGAAAAAATAATTGCTTGTTTTTAGTTGATGCTGTTACTTCACTTGGTGCTTTAGAATTATTGATAGACGAATGGAAAATTGATCTAGCATACAGTTGTAGTCAAAAGGGATTAAGTTGTCCCCCTGGATTAAGCCCTTTTACAATGAATAAAAGAGCTGAAGAAAAACTAGGTTCGAGAAAAACAAAAGTACCAAACTGGTATTTAGATTTATCTCTATTAAATAAATATTGGGGTTCTGATCGTGTTTACCATCATACTGCTCCAGTAAACATGAATTTTGCGATTCGTGAAGGTTTACGATTAATTGCGAATGAGGGTTTAGAAAATGTTTGGAATAGACATAATACTAATGCAAAGAAATTGTGGAATGGTCTAGAAAGTCTTGGAATGGAATTACATGTATCAGAGAATTATAGATTGCCAACTTTAACCACAGTTAAAATACCTCCAGCAGTTGATGGGGATGGTTTTAGAAATCATCTCTTAAGGAACTTTGGAATTGAGATAGGAAATGGACTTGGAGAATTATCCGGGAAGGTTTGGCGTGTAGGGCTAATGGGTTTTAATTCATGTGAGGAGAATGTTGATAGATTATTAAACATATTTGATACTGAACTAAAAAAATTTTCTATTTTTGAGTCCTCAACTTTTTGAACCAAATCTGTAAAATTTGACTGCATTCATCTTCTAGGATACCTCCAATTATTTCCATTTTGTGATGAGCACTTTCATGTTTTGATAGGTCAATTGACCCACCCAATCCACCTCTTTTCTTATCGTGGGCCCCAAAAATAACTTTACCCATCCGTGCTTGAATAAGTGCAGAGGAACACATAGTACATGGTTCCAAATTTGTGATAATAGTACATTCATTAAATCTCCAATCATTTTTTATTAGAGACGCCTGCCTAAGTGCCATTATCTCAGCATGACCTAATGGGTCTTTATTTATATTCCTTCTGTTAACCCCTCTCCCGATACATCTTCCTCTCTCATCTAAAATTATTGAACAGATTGGAAGCTCAACTTTTCCAATTTCTTTAGATCTTCTCAATATCGAATTCATCCACAAAGTATATTTTGAATTATTTGTTTTTATTTGTTGTTCTTCATTACTATTTCCATTTTCAAAAATATATCTCATTTAACAATATTGAGAATAGAATTATTAATAGATATCTTATCTGATGGCTGAAGATTTAATTAATAATAAAGATATTTATTTCCCCTCAAATTTAGGGACTAATGACAAATTGATTACTCTTCTGAATAGAGCAAGTCAAATTCTTTGTGACTGGTTCTCTAAAGCTGATAAAAATGGTCCTTTGCCTTTTGATGAGAGTTTCGATTGTATTATGCCTGAGGAAGATGGTAACTCTGAGGATGATTTGTTTTCTGAGATTGAATCTCTTTTGAATAATTCATTTAATCCCGTTCATCCTGGCTCACTAGCTCACCTTGATCCCCCACCTTTAATTTTCTCTATTTTGGGAGATTTAATTGCTGCTGGTTTAAATAATAATCTTCTCGCTTATGAGTTATCACCAAGTGTAACCTTGCTTGAGGAATCATTATGCAAATGGTTTGCCAAGAAAATAGGGTTTAATGATTTCTCAGGAGGTATAGCTGCTAGCGGAGGTACATTAAGTAATCTGAATGCACTTATTGCAGCTAGAAATAATGCTGGATTAGGTACAAATCCTAATTCTGTATTACTTGTTAGTGAAGATGCTCATTCTTCTTTCGTTAAATGTATAAGAGTAATGGGTCTTGATACTAGGAATCTTGTCAGGATTAAAACTGATAATCAAGGTCGAATGGATATAAACGATCTGAGATACTCTTTAGATAAATGTTCAATAAAAAATAAAAAAATATTTGCTATTGTTGCCACACTTGGGACAACTGTAAGAGGAGCCATTGATCCTATTAAAGAAATAAGTGAAATCTGTAAACAAAGAAACATATGGTTACATATTGATGGTTCAATTGGAGGGATTTTTGCTATAACTTCAATTCCAATAGAAGGTCTAAATAATATTAATCAGGCTAATTCGATAACAATAAATCCACAAAAAATTATTGGAATTACAAAGACTTCATCTTTGTTATTGGTTTCAAATATGAGTACTTTAGAAAATACTTTTAATACTGGACTTCCCTATATATCATCTAAAGAAAATATTATAAATAGAGGAGAAATAGGCATACAAGGTTCTAGACCTGCAGAAGTTATCAAACTATGGCTTGGGTTACGTTTTTTAGGTCTCAAAGGAATAGAAAATATTTTAAGATCATCAATCAAAAGAAAAGATTTTTTTGTAAAAAATATTAGTAAAAATAAATTTGATATATATTCAGGTCCTCTTCATATTGTTTCATTCTTACCAAATAAACTTGAGCCAAAAGACTCTGATGCATGGACTCAAACTAAAGTAGATGAACTAATTAACAATAATTTTATGCTTTCTAGACCAAAATTTAAAGGTAAATATTTTTTACGTGTTGTCATGGGAAATTACAATACAAAGGATTCTCATATTGAAGAACTATTAAGACTTCTAGATGCTTAACTAATGAATATGGGTAGACCAAAAATTATTGCAATAGTAACAGGGTTTATCTCTATAGCTATTTGCATTGCTTATTTACTATTAATAACTATCTTTGATTTCAGAACTTATCTAAATGATCAATTATCCAATATTAATTAGTAAATGGAGGCAAACTTTTATTTGATTTAAAAGTTTTTTTCATTTCAATTTTTGAAATCGCTTCTTTTACGAAATTATTTAAAATATCCTCTCTTTTACTTATTCTATAGATCTTATCAACTACTTCTTGAATTCCTCCATCTCCCCAATCTTGACCATTTTTAAAATATTCAATCAAACTTAGTCCTACTATTCTTATCAACCAGCCTGCTGTAAATGATTGTATAGATTTAGATAAAATTATTTTAGTAAAGCTTGTAGCTAAAGTAGAAGAAAGAATGGCGAGACCACCTTTTAGTACTCCTTGTTTAGCCAATGCGCTTAGCAATGAAGTCGCCAAATCTTTTGCATCTTTTTTTGTAAGCTTTATTTCATATATCTTTGATAACTCCATTATCATTTGAAGGTTTACAGAGGTCGTAGTAAGAAAATCAACAGCTGGTAGTGGATTAACTAGTATTACTCCTCCTGTTATCCACATATATTTATTAATCACTTTATTTGACATTAAATATCTTTGTTCTTGTATGAAATTTTTGCTTTTAATACCTAACTTTTTTGAGCGAAAAAGAATATTATCTGCCAATAACTCTTCACCATTATTATCGAGGGTTTCAATTATTTCTCTAAATAAACTTCCAACCTCTGGAACTAAATTTAAAGCATCTGATTTTGTATAGGTAGATTTTTGAGGGACTGCAATTGTTTGAACGACTGAAATTTTATTTTTTCTAGCAGAAGTTATAGAAGTTATATTATCTTTGATAAGGTTATTTTCATCTCTAGACCTCAAATCACATTTATTTAGAACTATTATTATTTTTTTCCTTAATTTTAATAATTCTTCAATCAAATAGTTTTCGTATTTATTTATGTCCTGATCTAACACAAAAAGAACTAAGTCAGAATTTGATGCTTGTATAATTGTTGCTTTTTCTCTTTCTTCTCCTAATTTAGATGGTTCGAATAAACCCGGAGTATCAACTATTTTAATATTTCTTTTTAAAATTGGAATACTAATTTTATAGCTATTAATTTGCTTTGTTGTTCCTATTTTTGCGGAGGTTTCCCCGACAATATTTTTCAATAATGATCTTGCTATAGAAGTTTTTCCTGAGGAACCTGCTCCAAAAAGAGTAACTTTATAGTCTCCTGTTTTTAATTGGGACTCTAGTTTATTTTTTTGGTAATTTAACAATTCAGCTTTTACTTTATTGTTAATTTTTTTATTAATTTTCTCGACTCCTTCCAAACTTATCTTGGCAGCACCATATGTATTTTTGAATGAAAGTGTATTTTTTTTATTTTTATATATAACTTTATAAA
>CVSY01000124.1:0-593 GCA_001180285.1 Prochlorococcus marinus
GAAAATTCCAGAAGCAAAAAGTTATGGTGGATTTCCTGTTAGTGGGAAATGGCTTATTTGCGAGAAAAAAGATCTAACAGAAAAACATAACTCAAAAGTTTATGGAAAAGCTGATATTGGATCGCCCCCAATGTCTGTGCCACATTTAGACACGAGATGGATTGATAATAAAAAACTTCTTTTATATGGACCTTTTGCTGGATTTACTACGAAATTTCTAAAACAAAGTTCATACTTTGACTTATTTAGTTCAATTAAAAAGAATAATATTTTTTCTATGTTAGACGTTGGTTTCAAGAACAACGATTTAATTAATTACCTAATATCACAATCATTAAAGAACCATAACTCAAGAGTTGATAATTTAAAGAATATGATGCCATCAGCTAATCCTTCTGATTGGTATTTAAAGAATGCTGGTCAAAGAGTCCAAATAATTAAAAAAACTGAAGGTGGTGGTTCTTTGAAATTTGGAACTGAGATTGTAAATTCATCTGATGGATCATTATCTGCTTTGTTGGGAGCCTCTCCGGGAGCAAGTACTGCGGTTTCAATTATGGTTGAGGTTCTAGAAAAATCTGTTTTATTTTTAA
>CVSY01000125.1:0-223 GCA_001180285.1 Prochlorococcus marinus
ACCTGAGCTTTTGTAATTGTGTTTGAAGTTCTTGGGAAAACATAATCAGAACCTACAAGGAAGAAATCCCCACCAGCTGCAGGAGAACGCTTATACATGAAATCTGTAGCGGGTTCTGACTGTTGGTTTGGTGTGGCTCCTGTATAGAAAATGTTGTTAGAACATTCTTGAGCTTCATACTGAATTGGGTAGTAAAGGAAAGCATCCTTTGATTCGTAGACTG
>CVSY01000126.1:0-684 GCA_001180285.1 Prochlorococcus marinus
AGGAGTCCTGATTGAAGAAGTTTCTTGGAACAGGCTTTCGCAAATGACTAATGGTGCTTCACATCAAGGTGTCGCATTGCAGTTAGCATGCTCTAACACAATATCCCTAGAAAAATTAATTGATTTTTCTAAACGCAACTGTGCTAATCCTATAATACTTGCATTAGACGGTATAACTGATCCACATAATGTTGGTGCAATTATAAGATCAGCAGAAGCATTTGATTGCAAGGGTATCATCATTCCTCAGAGAAGATCTGCTGGATTGACGGGAACAGTAGCCAAGGTTGCAGCAGGAGCCCTAGAACACTTACAAGTAAGTAGGGTTGTTAATTTAAATAGAGCACTTGAGGAGCTTAAGAAAAATGGTTTTCTTGTTGTTGGCTTGTCTGGAGATGGTCAATTATCTATCTCAAGTTTTCTAGAAAAAGCCCCCTTGGTAGTTATAGTTGGCTCTGAAGATAGAGGTATTTCTTTGCTTACTCAAAAAAAGTGTGATTTTCTTTTAAGCATTCCTCTTAAAGGTAAAACTTCAAGTTTAAATGCCTCGGTGGCTGCAGCTATATCATTATTTCACTTGACAAGTAAATAATATTTTTGTCACTAATCATTGTTTTTAAAGACCCGTAAATTGTTGTTGTTTCAATACATTTATATGATTAATAAATATTTATTGAATTTTTA